>JBIIKZ010000001.1:0-280263 GCA_044232905.1 Crocinitomicaceae bacterium | reverse complement strand
ATCGTGGAAGATGAATTAATAGTTGCAAAAGACATTAAACACAGTTTGGAACGAATCAATTATGAAGTAGTAGGTTTAGCAAGTGATGTGTCTGAAGTGATTGAATTAATCGAAGAAAACCATCCTGATATTGTTTTGATGGATATCATGTTGCGTGGAGGGGATAGTGGTATAGAAGCTGCAGAAATTATCCGAAAAGAATATAAGATACCAGTAATTTTCTTGACTGCTTATGCGGATTCGGCAACTTTAGAACGCGCGAAACGTGCTGAATCGTATGGTTATATACTTAAACCTTTTAAAGTGGTGGATTTACAGACAACTATTGAATTAGCTATTTATAAACATACGAAAGAAATGGAAGTGGAGCGTGAGCGTGATTTATTATCCACGATTGTTGAAAATGGCGATATTTCTTCCAATGAAATTTATGTACGTGCTTCGAGTAAACTAGTGAAAATTAAGAAAGAGAAAATTTTATTTGTAGAGGCATTAAAGGATTATGTGATTTTACATTCGGAAGAAAAGAAATTTACAATTCACACAACGATGAAGGATATAGAAAGTAAGTTAGGTAATAGAGAATTCGTTCGAATTCATCGTTCGTTTATTGTTCGTCTAGATAAAATTGAAAGTATTGAATTACCAAATTTACGTTTGGAAAATGATAATCACATTCTACCAATTGGAGGTTCGTACAAAGATGATTTGTTTGGAAGAATCCATACGATTTAAGTAGTATAAATTATAAGGTGTGAATTATAATTTAATTATGCAAAGTGAATATAGCGCATTGTTTTAAAGCATAATTCTGTAAATAAAATTTTAGGATTTGCATTTCGGTCGATGTGGTAATGTGCATCGTTAAAATGTGTCATAAAATCTTGAATGTTATTTCCAGTAATGAATTTTGAAAATTTAGATAGAAATTCATCTTCTTCTTTAGAAGTTCTGGTTAATTGATTTTGCGTATAGTTTTTCAATAAGCTTTGACGAAACATGTGTAAGGCATATTTCAAATAAGTTTTTTGTTTTTCTTTTCCTAGAATAGCAACTTCGTTGGACCAGTCTAACATATCGATGACCGATTTTTTATAACTCACCCGCATCATTTTTATAAACAAGTCACGGTTCTGGTCTTTTTCTTCGTGTGTACCTAATAAATCCAATGCTTCTATATAATTACCTTCTGCTTGCGCTGCAATTGAAATGGCATCTGAACTTGTTATAGAATTGTTAGTAGCTAAATGTTTACTCAAATCATCGATCGATACACGTGGAATTTTTACAATTTGGGTTCGGGATAAAATCGTTTGAAGCATCGCATCTTGTGATTCAGCTAATAAAATGAATAGGGTATTTTTTGGAGGTTCCTCTAAAATCTTTAATAATTTATTAGAACAAGTTGTATTCATTTCTTCCGCCATCCAAATTACCATGACTTTATAACCACCTTCATAAGATTTTAAACTCAATTTTTTGATAATTTCCCCGCTCTCTTCCGTTCCTATAATTGGTTTTCTTCCTTTCTCATCGATATAACTTGACCATTGATTCAAATTGAAATAGGCATTTTCTTTTATCATTTTTCGCCATTCTTTTAAAAAGGAATCGCTCCGTTTATCAATTGCTTGAACAACTGGAAATGAAAAATGAACATCTGGATGTTGTAATTCTTGAATTTTACGACACGAAGGACAGGATCCACAACTATCCTGTGGCGTTTTATTTTGACAAAATAAGTATTGAATAAAACTTAATGCTAATGGTAATCCACCAAAACCTAGGTTACCTAAAAATAATTGCGCATGACTAATACGATTTTCATTCACCTCTTGTATGAAGTGATGTTTTAGTTCATCTTGACCAATGATATCTCTGAATTGCATAGGTTAAAGGTAGAAATTTTTTGATATCTTTATTCGATGGAGATTTGTTTTACTACTAAAGAAGAAAGTAAAAAATTACAAGAGGAAGCATTTTTAAAACTTTCTCCAGCAGAACGTGTGATAAACTTTTTTAAGTTATCCGAACAATTTTTAAAATTTCCAACTACTAAACCGTATGACACTAAAAATAATTTGGTGTTAGAATTATAGAAATATAAAAAGTAATTTGAAGTCACAATTTGTTACTTAATAAAATTTATTTTCTATAATTTCATACTATTTATTCTAAATTTTATATATTTGCTACGCTTGTAAAAAGTAGAATTAGTATGTATAACAACACTGTCATTATTATCAACACTATTATTGTCTGGACAACCTGACGAGATAGGGTATTATAGATATACTAAGCCTTTCTCGTCTAACCACAGAAAGGCTTTTTTTTTGACAAAAAATTAAAATTTAAACTATGTATTTTAACGACGAAACAATTATCTTTTTAGATGGAAAATATGTAAAAGCTTCGGATTCTGGGGTGAACTTGTACAACCAAACGATGCATTATGGAAATGGTGTGTTTGAAGGTATTCGTTCGTATGACACAGCAGAAGGAACTAAAATTTTTAAAGCAAAAGAACATTACGCGCGCTTGCATTATTCTGCGGAGAAAATGCATATTAAGTTAAATTATACGTGGCAAGAATTAGAGGAAATTACCTATGAAGTTTTGAAACGTAATAATTTGAAAGACGCGTATATTCGTCCATTGGTATATTTAGGTGCAAATATGTCTTTATTACCAACCGATGAAGTACATGTAGTTGTCATGGCTTGGGATTGGGGTAAATTATTAGGAGATAAATTATTGCGTTTAGGTATTTCTTCTTTCCAGCGTCCAAACCCTAAATCGTGTCACGTAGAAGCAAAAGTTGTAGGTCATTATATCAATTCTATTTTAGCATCTACGGAAGCAAAACAAAATGGCTACGACGAAGCTTTATTGACAGATATGCATGGAAATGTTGCGGAAGGTCCTGGAGCTAATTTCTTTTTAGAAAAAGACGGAAAATTATTTACGGCACCTCTAGGAAATATTTTAGCAGGAATTACACGAGCAACAGTGATTGATTTAGCGAAAAAATTAGGAATCGAAATTGAAGAAAAATTCTTTACACCGGAAGAAATTAAAACAGCAGATGCAGCATTCTATTGTGGAACAGCAGCGGAAGTTGCAGGAATTGAATCGGTAGATGAGTATGTTTTCCCAAAAGCATGGAAAGATACAAAAGGCGCTATTATTCAGAAAAATTACATGAATTTAGTAGTAAACAAAGAACTAGAGTTAGCATAACGAATTTAAAAATTGATTTCTTTTCGTTTTTAACATTATATCTATGAGTATAAATAAATATTCCCGAAACATCACCCAAAACGAAACCCAACCTGCTGGACAAGCAATGTTGTATGGTATTGGTTTGACGGATGATGATATGCGTAAAGCACAAGTTGGTATTGCAAGTGCGGGTTATGAAGGTAACACGTGTAACATGCACTTAAATGATTTATCCAAAGACATTAAAAAGTCGGTGCAAGAAGCAGATCTAGTAGGATTGATTTTTAATACCATCGGCGTAAGTGACGGTATGTCAAACGGTACAGATGGTATGCGTTATTCTTTAATTTCTCGGGATATCATCGCGGATTCCATTGAAACAGTTTGTGGTGCTCAATATTATGATGGATTAATCGCAGTGATGGGCTGTGATAAAAACATGCCTGGTTCACTAATCGCAATGGGAAGGTTAAACCGTCCTGCAATTATGGTTTACGGTGGAACAATTGCTCCAGGAAATTGGAAAGGGGAACAATTAAACATTGTTTCTGCTTTTGAAGCCTTGGGTAAAAAGATGAATAATACAATTACACCGGAGGATTTTAAAGGAATTATTAAACATGCATGTCCTGGTGCAGGTGCATGTGGTGGTATGTATACAGCAAATACCATGGCGTCTGCAATTGAAGCTTTAGGTATGAGTTTACCGTATAGTTCTTCAAATCCTGCGTTGAGTGCAAATAAAAAACATGAGTGTGATGTGGCGGGTAGAGCCATTCGTGTATTGTTAGAAAAAGATATCAAGCCGCGCGATATCATGACGTTGAAAGCATTTGAAAATGCGATTCGTATTGTAATTGTTTTAGGCGGATCTACCAATGCGGTTTTACATTTAATTGCAATGGCACATTCTGTAGGAATCAAATTAACGATCGATGATATTCAAAAATTGAGTGATAAAACTCCTTTGTTGGCAGATTTAAAACCTTCTGGAAAATCACTGATGGAAGATTTACATAATGTAGGAGGAACTCCAGCGGTGATGAAGTACATGTTGGAAAATGAGATGTTACATGGGGATTGTTTGACTGTAACCGGAAAAACAGTTGCTGAAAATTTAGCAGAATTACCAGGTTTCCAGTTAGGTCAAGTAATTTTCTTACCAATTGATAAAGCAATTAAAAAGACTGGTCATTTACAAGTATTGTATGGTAACTTAGCTCCTCAAGGTTCCGTTGCAAAAATTAGTGGACACGAAGGAGAATTTTTTGAAGGACCAGCAGTTGTATTTGAAGATGAATTTACAGTAATCGATGGATTAAACGATGGACGTATTAAAGCAGGTTCGGTAGTTGTAATTCGTATGTGTGGACCTAAAGGTGGTCCTGGAATGCCAGAAATGTTAAAACCAACATCTGCAATTATGGGTGCCGGTTTAGGAAACAGCGTTGCGTTAATTACTGATGGACGTTTCTCTGGTGGTACGCACGGGTTCGTAGTTGGACACATTACACCGGAAGCAATTGACGGTGGAAACATCGCATTGGTGCAAGACGGAGATATCATTGCGATTGATGCTGTAAACAATACGCTAACTTTAAAAGTAAGCGACGAAGAATTAGCGGAACGAAGAAAAAATTGGAAACAACCATCCTTAAAAGCAACACAAGGTGTTTTGTATAAATATGCAAAATGCGTTGCAACTGCTTCTGAAGGATGTATCACGGATAAGTAGGCTGAGGCACTCGATGCCTACCCTTCGAGAACCTCAGGGTACGGTAAGAAGTAAAAATAAATTAAAGATAAACCAAAAAATATAGAGATAGAAAAATACATATTTAAATCTACCAAATAAATAACTATTATGAGTCAGATAACAGGTTCAGAAGCCGTAATAAAAAGCTTAGTTGCAGAAGGAGTTCACACAATCTTTGGTTACCCTGGAGGTGCAATCATGCCGATCTACGATGCGTTGTATGATTACAGTGATAAAGTAACACATATTTTGGTACGTCACGAACAAGGTGCAATTCACGCTGCACAAGGTTTTGCACGTACGTCCGAAACATGTGGTGTGTGTTTTGCAACCTCTGGTCCAGGAGCAACTAACTTAATTACAGGTTTAGCAGATGCAATGATTGATTCTACACCTGTGGTTTGTATCACAGGTCAAGTAGCATCACATTTGTTAGGAACAGATGCATTCCAAGAAACGGATGTAATCGGTATTTCGATGCCAGTTACCAAGTGGAATGTACAAGTAAAAAGAGCGCAGGATATTCCAGCGGCTTTAGCAAAAGCATTTTTTATTGCGCGTTCTGGTCGTCCAGGCCCAGTTTTGGTAGATATTACCAAAGATGCCCAATTTGGAATGATGGACTTTAATTACGAAGCGTGTAAAGACATTCGTAGTTATTTCCCAAATCCAGTAATGGATCCTACTAAAATTGACGATGCAGCTGCGTTATTAAATACTGCTAAAAAACCATATTTATTAGTTGGACAAGGAATTACGTTGGCAAATGCTGAACAAGAGTTGTTGGAGTTTGCGGAGAAATCAGGAATTCCTGTTGCTTCTACTTTATTAGGTTTGGGTGCTTTTCCACCAAATCATCCATTGTATGTTGGGTATTTAGGAATGCATGGAAATTATGCACCAAACATTTTAACAAATGAAGCAGACGTTATTCTTGCAGTAGGTATGCGTTTTGATGACCGTGTAACAGGAGATGTTAGTCGTTATGCGAAACAAGCAAAAATTATCCATATTGATATCGACTTCGCGGAGTTAAATAAAATTGTAACGAATGCAGTTTCAGTACATGCAGATGCAAAAGAGGCATTGGCATTATTGACTACGAAGGTAGAAAAACGCACACACGAAGCTTGGATACAAGAATTTAGAGATGCGGAAAAATTAGAAGTGGAAGCAGTTATCGAAGATGCCATTCATCCAAAACACGACCGTTTACAAATGGCGGAAGTAGTGAATATGCTTTCTGAAAAAACCGACGGACAAGCAATTGTCGTTACAGATGTAGGGCAACACCAAATGGTTACTTCGCGTTATTACCAATACAAAGCAAATAATACAAACATCACTTCTGGTGGTTTAGGTACCATGGGATTTGCATTACCAGCTGCAATAGGTGCAAAATTGGGTAACCCATCCAAAACAGTTGTAGCAATTATTGGAGACGGTGGTTTCCAAATGACCATCCAAGAATTAGGAACGATTTTACAGTTTAAGATCGATGTTAAAATTTTGATTTTGAATAATAACTTCCTTGGAATGGTGCGTCAATGGCAAGAAATGTTCTTTGAAAAACGTTATTCTTTTACGGATATCGTGAATCCAAACTTTACGCAAATTGCGAAAGGATACGACATCGAAGCGAAAAAAATAGACCAACGTACCGAATTAAGTGAAGCTTTAGACACGATGTTGTCAAGTAAAGCTGCTTACTTATTAGAAGTAGTAGTGGAACAAGAAGAGAATGTATTCCCAATGGTTGCAACAGGTGCTTCCGTATCTGAAATTCGTTTAAAATAAGAAAAGATGAAAAGTAACACATATAATATATCCGTATTTACAGAAAATAGCGTGGGGATGTTGAATCGTATCACGATTATTTTCACACGAAGAAATATTAACATCGAAAGTATTACCGCTTCGGAATCGGAGATTGAAGGAATCCACCGTTATACGATTGTGGTAAACGAACCGAAAGAAACAGTTCGTAAAGTAGTTTCACAAATCGAAAAACAAATCGATGTAGTAAAAGCATTTTACCATTCGGATGAGGAAGTGGTTTACCAAGAAATCGCGTTGTACAAATTACCAACAATTGCATTAGCAAGCGGAGGAGATGCAGAACGTATTGTACGTGCACACCATGCGCGTATCTTGACAATCGAATCTGAATTTACGATTTTGGAGAAAACAGGTTACCCAGATGAGATCAAAGAATTGTTCACCGAGTTGAAACCATTTGGTTTGTTAGAGTTTGTTCGCTCAGGACGTGTAGCAATTTCTAAACCAATGAAAACATTGGAAGAACACATAGAAGATATGAATAACGAGAAAATCATTTTATAATAATTAGTATGGCAAATTATTTTAACTCTCTATCATTAAGAGAACAATTAAACCAATTAGGGGTTTGTGAATTTATGGACATCCACCAATTCGCAGATGGTGTAAATGCTTTAATTGGTAAAAAAATTGTCATCGTTGGTTGCGGTGCACAAGGATTAAACCAAGGATTAAACTTAAGAGATTCAGGCTTGGACGTGAAATATACTTTACGTAAAGATGCAATTGAAACAAAACGTGCTTCTTGGAAAAATGCTACAGACAATGGTTTTGAAGTTGGCACCTACGAAGAATTAATTCCAACTGCGGATTTAGTAATCAACCTTACGCCAGACAAACAACATACAAGTGTCGTTTCTGCAATTATGCCATTGATGAAACAAGGTGCTACCTTATCGTATTCGCATGGATTCAACATCGTGGAAGAAGGAATGCAAGTTCGTAAAGACATTACCGTAATCATGGTTGCTCCAAAATGTCCTGGTACAGAAGTACGTGAGGAATACAAAAGAGGTTTTGGTGTACCAACATTGATTGCTGTTCACCCAGAAAATGATCCAGAAGGAAAAGGTTGGACCTTAGCGAAAGCATACGCTGCTGGTACAGGTGGACACAAAGCAGGTGTTTTAAAATCTTCGTTTGTTGCAGAGGTAAAATCGGATTTAATGGGAGAACAAACCATTCTTTGTGGGGTGTTACAAACAGGATCTATCCTTTGTTTTGACAAAATGATTGAAAAAGGAATTGAAAGCGGTTACGCTTCTACTTTAATCCAATACGGATGGGAAGTAATTACCGAAGCTTTAAAACAAGGTGGTATTACTGCAATGATGGATCGTTTATCGAATCCTGCAAAAATTAAAGCGTTTGAATTATCGAATGAGTTGAAAGCAATCATGCGTCCATTGTTTGAAAAACACCAAGACGATATCATGAGCGGACATTTCTCTAAAACAATGATGGAGGATTGGGCGAACAACGATAAAGACTTATTGATGTGGAGAGCTGCAACAGGAGATACAGCATTTGAGAAATCTGAAGCGACTGCAAAAATTACGGAGCAAGAATTCTTCGACAATGGTTTATTGATGGTTGCCTTGGTAAGAGCAGGTGTTGAATTAGCATTCGAAGTAATGGTAGAAACAGGAATCAAAGAAGAGTCTGCTTATTACGAATCATTACACGAAGCACCATTGATCGCAAATACCATTGCACGTAAAAAATTATTTGAAATGAATCGCGTAATTTCGGATACAGCAGAATATGGTTGTTATTTATTTGACCATGCTTGTAAACCATTATTAGCTGATTTCATGGCAAAAGTGGATACAGATGTTATCGGTAAAAATTTCAACGACGGAAAAGATAATGGCGTTGACAACAAAGAAATCATTGCTGTAAATAAGGTATTACGTTCTCATACGATTGAAAAAGTAGGAGATGTATTACGTGCCGCAATGACAGACATGAAAGCGATAAATCAATTATAAATTATGAGTTATGGATGATGAGTTGTTTAATTCATCATCCAATTCATCATTTATAATTCATAATTCATAATTCCAAAAATGATTACATTACAACACGTTCAAGAAGCAAAAAGTAAATTAGAAGGCGTAGCTTACAAAACTCCGTTGATGAAAAGTTTAAACCTTTCTGATCGATTTGCTTCGAATATTTTGTTAAAACGGGAAGATTTACAATTGGTTCGTTCGTACAAATTACGTGGAGCGTATAACAAAATGTGTAATCTTTCCGAAGAACAAAAACAAAACGGAATAGTATGTGCGAGTGCTGGGAATCATGCGCAAGGTGTTGCCTATTCATGCATGGTGTTGGGAATTCAAGGGACCATTTATATGCCTTCCACCACGCCAAAACAAAAAATTAGACAAGTAGAATTATTTGGAAAATCGAAAGTTAAAATCGTTTTGTCGGGAGATACTTTTGATGATGCATACCAGGAGGCAGTAACTTATGGCAAAGCAAACAACTTAACATTCATTCATCCATTCGATGATCCGATGGTAATTGCCGGTCAAGGAACGGTAGCCTTAGAGGTACTAGCAGACGCGGAAGAACCAATCGATTATTTATTCGTTCCAATCGGCGGCGGTGGATTAGCTGCTGGAGTTTGTACGGTATTTAAAGAATTAAGCCCTAACACCATTATTATCGGTGTGGAACCAGAGGGAGCGCCCTCGATGAAAACATCCATAGAAAAAGGAATCGTTACAACCTTAGACCACATCGACAAGTTTGTAGATGGCGCAGCGGTTAAGCGCGCAGGTGATTTAAATTTTGAAATTTGTAAGGATGTATTAAATCAAGTGATAACCATTCCAGAAGGAAAAGTATGTACCACGATTTTAAGTTTGTACAACGAAGAGGCAATGGTGGTTGAGCCAGCTGGTGCGTTGACAATTTCTGCTTTAGATTTTTTTAAAGAAGAGATCAAAGGGAAAAATGTGGTGTGTATCGTTTCTGGAAGTAACAACGATATAACACGTACCGAAGAAATCAAAGAACGTTCCTTGGTATACGAAGGATTGAAACATTATTTTATGATTCAGTTTCCGCAACGTCCAGGGGCATTAAAAGCATTTGTGAACGAGGTATTGGGTCAAGAAGATGACATTACCTATTTCCAATTCTCCAAGAAAAATAGCCGCGAAAGTGGTCCGGTAGTCGTTGGTATCGAGTTGAAAAACAAAGAAGATTTCCAAGGAATTTGCGATAGGTTAAATGCCTTGAATTTTACCTTTGAATACTTGAATAATAATCCGACCTTGTTTGGATTACTTGTTGGTTAATTCGCTTTCCTCCTTGAGGAGGGTCCCGAAAGCTTTCGGGAAAGGGAGGTGACATTGTATTACATCAATTATACTCAAAAATCCCATCCCATATTTCATCCACACGTTTTAACGCCTTTTCCATCGGTAAAACTGTCCAGTGATTAGTATGTTCCTCAGCCAAACCAATGTGTTGTAATTTTGCTAACGCATCTTTGACATCAAAATCAAGGTGACATTTAAATTCCTTTTCAAACCAGGATTCAATTTGTTGGTCGAGTACTTCTGCACTTGTAGGTTGATTATTTTGCAACAAGAACGAATAGGCCAACATGGTTTCTTTCATTTCTTCTTCTTCGGAAGCGTCAATTAAAGAATGAAAAACGCCTCCATTATTACCCAAATTTTTGAAATATAGGGAATCGGTTAACATCTTTTGGAAGTTATTTTTCTTGTTTTGATACCCTTTATATTGTCTAAACAAGTATACTCCAAGTACCACTAATGCAATACCGCTTTGTAGTAAAGTTGTTTTTAAGCCTTTCAAATCCAATAAATTTCCTCCTTTATAGGCTGCTCCAAGTTTCATCAGTGCAGGAATAACTTTCGTGGAAAGGATAGGTACTCCACCACCGATTGCCGGTATCCAAAGAAGTAACTTATCCGTTAACGACATCTTCGGAACTGCATTCGGAAAAATGGTTTCTAAGTCGTTTTTAGGTACGCGCTTAAAAATTTTAAGAACGATGCTATTTGGTTCGAAGTGTAAGGATTTTGAATTTATTTTTTTTGATTCAAAATAGGTTGAATCTTTATAATGTAGGTAAATAACAACGCGATCGTAGTATTCGATTTCCACTTCTTTTTTCCAAAATAAGAAACGCTTTACGTGTTCTCTCGTTTTAGTTAATCCACGGGCGTATAAATAATACTCGTTGTAGTCGTCAAAGTTTATATGTAAATTAAGTCCAACTAAATCCGATGCATTGATTGCTTTGTGTAGCACTTCATCTTCGATTTTCTCAAAATTTCCACGTTCGAGAACCTTTTTGAAAACGGTATGAAACGTTTTAAGATTGCTTTTATTGGCATACAACGCACGTTCTTCTGGTAAACGATCCGGATCAAAATGTGCGTAATTGAGTTTGAGTTGTTGGTTTAATCCAAATCCCTCGTAATGAAAATAGTGTTCTAGTATATGAAATAGGCGTTTGAAATTTGTTGCATCCGTTTCGTTGGAATAAGATTGCACCAATTGTTTTTCCAATAAGATTTCTTTGCTGAATGGGATGTAGTTTTCTTTTTTCATAGAAATTTTCTTTCAATAAAAGTATTAAAGTTTATGGTAAAATATACAGTATCAATTTTTCAAACTTTTCATCACAAAGGACGATTGTACATTTGCGATATTAGGGATAGATGCCAGTTTAGTTCTTAAAAACACTTGATATGCATCCATGTCTTTCACTTCTACAAATAGTAGGTAGTCCATATCTCCAGCAATATGTTGACACTGCACTACTTCTTCTAATTTAATAATTTGATTTTCAAAAAGTTCTATTGATTCTAAATGGTGGGATTTCAAAGAAACATGACAATAAACTTTCATTCCTTTATGTAATAAGGTTTTATTTTCCAGGATGGTATATTGGAGTATTATTTTATTTTTTTCCAAGCGCTTTATCCGTTCGTAGGTTGGAGTAGTACTTAAACCAATCTTATCCGCAATTTCTTTGTAACTCAATTTTGAATTCTCTTTCAAAACAGCAACAATTTTTAAATCGATCTTATCTAGTTGTAACATGGTAGTATAGTTTACTATTTTCTCATTGTATTATAGATCTTAAAAGTATAAAAAAGACAAATTTTTCATTATTAAAGAATATTTTTCTTTTGATTATATACATATTAGTCAATTCAAATACTTTTAATTAAAAATAAAGAAAAATTATGGATTATAAATCAATGCAGCCTGAAAGTTTAATGATGAGCTACGGCTATAAACCTTCCTTATCAGAGGGAGCAATAAAATGCCCAATATTTCAAACATCTACCTTTGTTTTCAATTCCGCCATGGAAGGAAAACGCTTTTTTGAATTAGCGTATGGTTTACGTGAAAAAGATAAAGGGGAAGAGTTAGGATTGATTTATAGTCGATTAAACAACCCAGACTTGGAAATTCTGGAAAACCGTTTGTGTTTATGGGATGGTGCTGAAGATTGTGCAGTTTTTGAAAGCGGTATGTCGGCTATTTCTACTGCATTGATGGAGTTCATGGCGCCAGGCGATTTATTGTTGTATTCACGACCAGTTTATGGTGGAACAGACCATTTTATCAATCATTTTTTGAAAAAGTTAAACATTCAATCCATTGGATTTTACGCTACGGATACGAAAGAAGAAATCATAGAGCGAGTTAAAAAATCAGGAAGAGCAGATAGATTGACTATGATTCATATTGAGACTCCTGCAAACCCAACAAATGCATTGATTGATATCGAATTATGTGCTGAAGTAAAGAACTATTTTACTACACCAGAAAAACCGATTGTTTTATCGGTGGATAATACGTACATGGGTCCAATTTGGCAACATCCGTTAAAACATGGTGCGGATTTGGTATTGTATTCTGCAACGAAATATATTGGAGGACATTCCGATGTTATTGCTGGTGCTTGTTTGGGTTCGAAAGAATTGATGGGAAGAGTAAAAGGCTTACGTACTTTTTTAGGAAATATGGCTGGTCCATGGACAGGCTGGTTACTCATGCGTAGTTTAGAAACATTGAAAGTACGTATGGATGAACAAGCAAGAAATGCAAAAGAAGTTGCTGACTTTTTGTTGGCGCATCCAAAAGTAGAAAAGGTGTATTATTTAGGGTTTTTGGAAAGTCAGAAAGACAAAGAACTTTTAGCAAGACAATTTACGTCTAATGGAGCAATGATTTCCTTTGACATTGTTGGTGGAGAAAAAGAAGCATTCCAGTTTTTGGATTCATTAAAACTAATCAAATTAGCAGTAAGTTTAGGAGGAACAGAAAGTCTTGCAGAGCATCCGCAAACGATGACACATGCAGATGTTCCTATGGAAGATAAACGTATCATGCACATTACAGAAAAGTTAATTCGTTTATCGGTAGGTGTAGAGAATTATAACGATTTGATTACGGATATTACTCAAGCATTAGCGTGTGTTGACTAATTGAAAGTCATTCTAACAAAAAAGCCAACATGAATAATGTTGGCTTTTTTGTTAGTTTAATACCCCATCCGAGTGGTATCTACCTTCTTTGTAGATTTGCACTTTTAACAAAATTCCATCGGAATCATATACGTAAAGTTTTCCGTCAAATAATCGACCATCTTTGAAGATACCATCTTGGTAGATGTCCCTATTTTTATTGTATACTTTATTATATCCGTTAGGATTAAATTTACCACCATTATCTTGTACAATTGGAGAAACTACAGGTTTAGAAGTTACCTTAGATGCGCCAGGATCTTCCACATTTACCATTGGTCGAACAGGTTCCTTTTTCACGATACCACCTTCATCCACACCACCGTCTACATTAAATGTGATAATTTCTTTTATATCCCCATTCGGATAATAGCGTGTTGCTTTACCAGTTGGTTTTCCGTTGTCAGAAATGTACACAAATTCTTCTTGTCCATTTGCATAGTAATAGGCTACCTTCCCTTCTTCTTTTCCGGATGGATTATATTTAGCAATGTATTCCAACTGCCCATTTTCGTGAAAGCGTTTTAAGGTATCTAAATATAAATCACGTTCAAACCTACCATCTTCTTTGACTTTCCCATTTTCATAGTACTTGGTATAATTACCTTTTGGTCGGTTGTTTTCGTAATCCCCTTTTAATTTTGGAGTTTTTCCATCGGTGTGGTATTTAATCCAAATACCTTCCTTACGATCATCTTTATAATCTCCTTCTTCTACCTTTCCATCCTCTGGAAAACCAGTACCAGGTCTATCCTTACCTAAATAAATCCAATGCCCTTGTTTTTTTCCTTGGTCGTCTTTTTTATTGATTTTTTGAGCAAATGTTACTCCACTAAAAAACACCATACATAGCATGCATAGTTTTAAGAAAAAGGAATTTGTTACTTTAAAATGAATCATGTAACGCTAAAATCTCAAAAGTTTAATTAGCAAATATATTAATTTAACTTTGAAGGGTCAACATTTTTGAGCATCGTTTCAACCATTGCCTTCAAATCGTACTTCTCTTTCCACCCCCAATCGTGTTTAGCAGCAGCGTCGTCAATCGAATCTGGCCAACTATCCGCGATAGCTTGACGAAAATCTGGATTGTACTTCATTTTAAATGTAGGCAAATTTTCTTGAATAGCAAGCGCTAATTGTTCCGGAGTGAAAGAAATCCCTGCTAAATTATAGCTAGAACGGATTTTTACGTTTTCTTTCGGTGCATCCATTAACTCAATTGTTGCACGAATTGCATCTTCCATATACATCATTGGAAGTGCGCTGTCTTCATTTAAAAAGGAAGTATATTCCCCTGATTTTTTTGCGTGATAGAAAATATCTACTGCATAATCGGTTGTTCCGCCACCTGGTAGACTTGTATACGAAATTAAACCTGGGTAACGAATGGAGCGAACATCCACACCAAATTTACTGTAATAATATTCACACCAACGTTCTCCTGCTAATTTAGAGATGCCATAAACCGTTGTAGGTTCCATGATAGTATATTGTGGGGTTTCAACACGAGGCGTAGTAGGTCCAAATACCGCGATTGAACTTGGCCAAAATATTTTTTGGATTGCTCCTTCTTTTGCTAAATCTAAAATTGTAAATAAGCCTTCCATGTTTAGTTTCCAAGCAAATTCAGGATGTTTTTCCGCAGTTGCAGAAAGTAAAGCTGCTAATAAATATACGTCATCTGGTCTTTCTTTACGGATGTAAGATTGCACCATTTCTTTATCTAACACATCCATTTTTACATATGGACCATCTTTTAGTGCATCTGTGCATTCTTCCTTTACATCCGCAGCAATCACATGATTTACACCATGCCTTTTGCGAAGTTCTAGTACTAATTCTGTACCAATTTGTCCTCCTGCACCGATAACTAAAATTTTCTTCATGTTTTTTAACTAATGTAAGTCGCAAAAATAAAGGAAAATGTTCTTAAAACAATAAAAAACAGCGCGAATTATTTGGTAACGTTAGGGTTAAAATTTATTCGAAGGTTTTCCTATTTATTTTTAGTCTATCCACAAATCAATTTGTAAATTTGTATGCATAACACGCTAAATTAAATCTAAAAATAAATTAACATGAGTGTATTAGTAGGTAAAAAAGCACCTCATTTTTCTGCTGGAGCAGTTATTAATGGTGGTGAAGTTGTTTCTGGTTTTTCATTAGACCAATACGTAGGAAAAAACCCAGTTGTTTTATTTTTCTATCCGAAAGATTTTACATTTGTTTGTCCTTCTGAATTACATGCTTTCCAAGCGAAATTAGGAGAGTTCGAAGCAAGAGGAGCAAAAGTTGTTGCTTGTTCTACAGACACAGAAGAATCTCACTGGGGATGGTTACAAGTACCAAAAAACAAAGGTGGAATTGAAGGTGTAACTTACCCAATTATTGCAGATACTTCCAAAACTATTTCTGAATCGTATGGCGTTTTAGCTGGTGAATATGATTACGATGTAGATGGTAATTTATATGCTACTGGACCAATGATCGCTTACCGTGGATTGTTTTTGATCGACAAAAACGGTGTTGTAATGCACCAATTGGTTAATAACTTCCCTTTAGGAAGAAATGTGGATGAAGCACTTCGTATGGTAGATGCTTTACAATTCTTCGAAGAAAATGGAGAGGTTTGTCCTGCAAACTGGACAAAAGGAGACGAAGGGATGAAAGCTTCTTTTGATGGTGTTGCAGATTATTTAGCAAATCACTAATACTTGATTTTTTATTACGAAAGGTTGTTTCAATTTGAAACAACCTTTTTTTGTTTAACAAATTTTGGTGTAGAAGTTTTTATTTCCCAACTTCTTGATTTACTAGAATAGTTTAATTTTGACTAAATTTTCGGAATGAATTCGATAGATATTTTATTGATTATACCACTTGTTTACGCTGCTTGGAAAGGGTTTAAGCATGGATTAATCATTGAGGTATTTACCCTTTTAGCACTTTTTGTTGGAATATATTTTGGGATTCATTTTTCTGATTTTACGGCTGGTTTGTTTCGTGAGTATCTAGGATTGAACTCAAAATATTTGCCAATTATTGCATTTACTATTACATTTTTAGCAGTTGGTGCGATGGTGTTTTTCTTGGGTAAAACCATTGAAAAACTAATTAAGATTACAGCGCTCACACCACTGAATAAATTTGCTGGTGTATTTTTTTCACTGCTCAAGTATGTATACATGTTGAGTACTTTATTAGTGATTTTAGAGTCCTACGATGAAAAACTATCTTTTTTCCCAGCTAAAGTGAAACAAGAGTCTCTATTATATACACCAATATTAAAGGTTTCCACCACCACGATTCCGTCCTTAAAGGAAAGTGCAATTTTTCTTAAAAACGCGATGCAATCGGACACCTCGAGTTATACGGTTAATGACGTTCAACGGGCAAAATTTTTAGCAGATAGTTTAGGAATTGAAACTACGGATTCTATCGCATTACGAAATCTTTATTTTAGGCATGAAAAATAAGATTTTTATTTTTTTGTTATTCTTTTTTTCGTGTGCATTAAGCGCCCAGCAACTTCAATTTATGCACAAGCTGGACATTACGGACTTGGAATTGGATGTAGACAAGTTTGGTCCTTATCTTGGATTACAACAAGGAAAATTCTCTAGCATTGAATTTGGAGCAGAGTACCAACATAAGAATATTAAATGGATTCGTCCAACGACACATTCGGTGCATCTGGGATTTAATTACAATTTTTCCAATAATCTACTCGGATATGATTTGGGTTATTGGTACAAAGCTGGAAGATTAAATTTAACCTATGGTGCAAACGCAATTTTCAGAACAGATTACACCCACAACGCAGTAGGTATTGCACCGGTAGTAGGGTATAAAATCGGGCAACTTCACATGCAAACAGGCTATAATTTTTTAAGTCGAGTAACTACAAATTTTCCGTGTAATACTTTTTTTATGACTTTACGTTTTGTTTTTGTTCAATATCGTAATTTTAAGTGGAAGAAGTAGTTGATTTATACTTGGTTATTTTATCTGATTTTAATTTGTAATGTTCTTGTTATATGTTAGTTTTTAAATTTGGTGGAGCGTCTGTAAAGAATGCGGATGCGGTAAAAAATGTTGCTAAAATCATTTCCTTATTTCCAAAAGACAAAAAATTAGTTGTTGTTTCTGCAATGGGAAAGACAACGAATGCAATGGAAGAAATTGTTGATGCCTTGTGGACAAAAAACAATGAATCGTTCCGTTATCTAGTGGATCAGGTGTACCAATTTCATGTTGATATTTGTTTAAAATTATTTCCGGGTCAACATGAACGTTTAAATACTTTTATCGATGGATTATTTGAAAATTTATTAGCTAAATTGAAACAACCTATTTCTGAAAACTATGATTTTGTATACGATCAAGTTGTTTCTTTGGGAGAAATTCTTTCTACTAAAATTGTGGAGAGTTATTTATTAGAACAAACAGAAAAAGCTATTTGGCTCGATGCTCGTTTGTGTATTCGTACCGATAATACATACCGTAATGCTACTGTAGATTGGGTTAAGACACAAGAACTAATTTCAACAGCTGTTAAACCTTTATTAAAATCATCCGACACTATAATTACCCAAGGTTTTATAGGCTCTACGACCGAAGGTTTAACTACCACCCTTGGTCGAGAAGGCTCTGATTATTCTGCTGGAATTTTCGCATATTGTTTAGAGGCAAAAAGCGTTACGATTTGGAAAGATGTTCCAGGGATGTTGAATGCTGATCCAAAGTGGTTTGATGAAACAATTAAATTGAATCAAATTTCTTTCCAAGAAGCGATTGAGTTGGCGTATTATGGGGCTACAGTAATTCACCCAAAAACAATAAAACCTTTACAGAATAAAAATATTCCTTTGTATGTGAAATCTTTTATAGATCCATATGCGGATGGCACTCAAATTTCTGCTTCGACTGAATTTGATCATTTAGTACCCTCTTTTATATTTAAAATGGATCAAATAAAAGTGAGTATTATTCCAAAAGATTTTTCGTTTATCGCAGAAGAAAATTTAAGTCATCTATTTGAAGTTTTATCACAAGCCGGTGTGCAAATTAATTTAATGCAGAACTCTGCTATTAGTTTTGATTTTGTAATTGACAATAAACAAAATGTGATCAAAAATTTATTTCAAATTTTAGAAAAAGATTTCGTTATTTCGGTTGAAGAAGGGTTTGAATTGGTGACTATTCGTCATTATGATCAACAAACAATAGATCGTGTAACTATAGACAAACAGATTGTATTAACGCAAAAATCCGAACAAACAGCTCGGATTTTGATGCGTTAAAAACCAGTAGTGAAACAATGCATTTTTCGCTACTGGTTTTGAAACTTACTCTCCTAATACTAGTTCTTGTGCCTCAGGTTTACGTAGTGCATCTTTGATTAAACCTTCTAATTCTAACATTAGTTCTGGATTATCGGATAAGATGGACTTCACAGAGTCTCTACCTTGACCTAATTTCGTTTCTCCGTAAGAGAACCAAGAACCACTTTTCTTGATGATATTTAAATCTACTCCAAGGTCGATTATTTCACCTACCTTTGAAATACCAGCTCCATACATAATGTCGAATTCTGCTTTACGGAATGGTGGAGCAACTTTGTTTTTAACCACTTTTACTTTCACACGGTTACCGATAACTTCTTCCCCGTCTTTTAATTGTGCTGCACGACGAATGTCTAAACGAACAGATGCATAGAATTTCAATGCGTTACCACCAGTAGTCGTTTCTGGGTTACCAAACATTACACCGATTTTATCACGTAATTGGTTGATAAAGATGCAAGAACATTTTGCTTTTGAAATAGAACCAGTTAATTTTCTTAATGCTTTTGACATCAAACGTGCTTGCAATCCCATTTGTGAATCACCCATTTCACCTTCGATTTCTGCTTTTGGTGTTAATGCTGCTACAGAATCCACAACGATCAAATCGATTGCACCTGAACGGATCAAGTTATCCGCGATTTCTAAAGCTTGTTCTCCATTATCCGGCTGAGAGATTAATAAGTTATCGATATCTACTCCTAATCTTTTCGCGTAAAATTGATCGAATGCGTGTTCAGCATCAATAAATGCAGCGATACCACCATTTTTTTGACATTCCGCAATAGCGTGAATTGCTAATGTTGTTTTACCAGATGATTCTGGTCCGTAGATTTCCACGATTCTACCTTTTGGAAAACCATTTACCCCTAAAGCTAGATCTAGAGTAATTGATCCGGAAGGTATTACTTCCACTTCTTCTATCGGTGAATCTCCTAATTTCATGACACTTCCCTTACCATAGGTTTTGTCTAGTTTGTCCATTGTAAGTTGAAGTGCTTTCAATTTTTCCAAGTTCACCTCTTTGTTTGCTTCTTTTGCCATGATCTCTATTTTTAATTTGTTTTTACTATTTATTTCGTTCTTTTTAATGTTTCTTTTGACAAAGGTATGCTCTGAAAAACGTAATTTTTTTACGTTCTACTTATAATTTGCATAAATTTCTAAAATTTCGCGGGTATGGTCTTTTGTGTTTGGCTTGTCAATGATTCCGATAATCGTTCCTGCTTCATTAACAACGAATGTCGTACGGTGAATTCCGTCATATTCTTTACCCATAAATTTTTTGTATCCCCAAACGCCATACGTTTCAATTACTTTGCGATCGGTATCTGCTAATAAAGTAAAAGGTAGTTCATATTTTTCTATGAAACGTGTATGTAATTTTACATCGTCCATACTAACACCAATAATTTCGATTCCCTGTGCTTGAAGTTCTGTATAGTTATCACGCAGGTTACACGCTTGAGCTGTACAGCCAGGTGTTAAATCTTTCGGATAGAAGTATAGAACAAACTTTTTTCCTGTTAATGTTGCCGATGAAAATGTATTTCCATGTTGGTCAATACTTTCGAATGCTGGCGCTTTGTCGTTTAATTTTAAATGTTTCATATGTTTTTAATTTTATTTCTAAAGGTTATATTGATTTCGCCTTTTGAGGCTTTTATTTGATTTTCTACAGGGCTATTTCATGCTTATATTTTAAACAATTACGATTATTATTTAATCAAAATTAGAATTAATTTTTTAATCGGCAAGAATAATGTCATTTTTTTCTTTTTAAATTATCCATAAAGTTGTCGATTTATTTTCTTTCGATTTTTATATTATATTATTTTTTTTGTTAATTGTTTGTTTTTCAAACTTTATTTTATATATTTGAATAAATCAATTTTAGAAATGAAATTTTTTATCATTACACTTTCTATTTTTCTTTCTGTTGGGTTGTTTGCACAATCAAACAGTAAAATCGTAGATAATGATGACATCTCTGTTTCTGTGTTTCCTAATCCAGCTTCTGAATTTTTAAACATTAACGTTAAAGGAGGTTTAACGAAAGGTACCATTAAAATTTTCAGCGCATTGGGTACAGAAATTTTTGCAGATGAATTAGATAGTTTCAAAAAAATCGATTTATCTGACTTTAAAAATAATGTGTACATCGTAAATATTTATGCAAATGAAGTGTTAGTTCAAACTGCTAGATTTGTAGTAAGACACTGATTTGTAGCTTTCAATCCTCTTTTTTTACCCTTTTTTTATTTCTTTTTTTTAATCATTAATCCTCGATTTTTCTTACATTTGTTGTGAAAAATATCCAACAGATTATGGCAAAAATTCGCAAACAAGACGCTTTAGATTACCACTCCAGTGGTCGTCCAGGAAAAGTGCAAGTAATCCCTACAAAACCGTATGCTTCGCCACGTGATTTATCTTTAGCATATTCACCTGGAGTTGCAGAACCGTGTATTAAAATTGCTGAAAACGCTGAAGATGTTTATAAATATACAGCCAAAGGAAATTTAGTTGCTGTAATTTCGAATGGTACTGCTGTTTTAGGACTCGGAAATATAGGGCCTTTGGCATCAAAACCTGTAATGGAAGGTAAGGGAGTTTTATTTAAAATTTTCGCAGACATCGATGTATTTGATATTGAAGTTGATGCATCTGATCCAGAATTATTTATTCAAACAGTGAAGGCAATTGCTCCTACATTCGGTGGAATCAATTTAGAAGATATTAAAGCGCCTGAAGCGTTTGAGATTGAACGACGTTTGAAAGAGGAATTGAATATTCCTATTATGCATGATGATCAACATGGTACTGCGATTATTTCTTCTGCAGCTTTATTGAATGCATTAGAGTTAGCAAACAAAAAAATCGGAGATGTAGTAATTGTTATTTCTGGTGCCGGTGCAGCCGCTATGTCCTGTGCTAAATTGTACATTTCTTTAGGTGCAGATGTGAAAAAAATATTCATGTATGATAGTAAAGGCTTATTACATGCAGGTAGAAAAGATTTAGAAGACAATAAGTTAATATTTGGTCAACATACAACTGGCGATAAATCTCTGGAAGAAATGTTTGTAAATGCTGATGTTTTTCTTGGTTTGTCGAAAGGAAATTTAGTTTCGAAAGAAATGATTGCTTCGATGGCAAAAGATCCAATTGTTTTTGCTTTAGCGAATCCGGAACCAGAGATTTCTTACAAAGATGCTGTTTCGGTGCGTAAAGATATCATTATGGCAACTGGTCGTTCCGACCATCCTAACCAAGTGAATAACGTGTTGGGGTTCCCATTCATTTTCCGTGGTGCATTGGATGTTCGCGCAACTACGATCAACGAAGAAATGAAGTTGGCAGCTGTAAAAGCGATTGCATCTTTAGCGAAAGAAACAATTCCGGAAGAAGTAATCGAAGCGTATGGGGATAAAAGTATTTCATTTGGTAGAGAACAAATTATTCCAAAACCCTTAGATACACGTTTGATTTATTACGTGGCTCCTGCTGTTGCAAAAGCAGCGATGGACTCAGGGGTGGCACAAAATCCAATAAAAGATTGGGATGCGTATGAAATGGAATTAAAAAACCGTTTAGGATTAGATAATAAGTTATTACGAAATATTACCGTAAAAGCGCAAAGTAATCCAAAACGTGTAGTTTTCGCGGAAGCAGATAATTATAAAGTATTAAAAGCAGCGCAGTTTGCGAGTGAAGAAGCAGTTGCATTCCCAATACTGTTAGGAAGCAGAAAACGTATCGAAGCAATTATTAATGAATATGCCTTAGAATTTACCGAATTTGAAATTGTAGACCCAAAATCGGAAGAGGAACAAGAGCGTCGCATAGCTTACGGAAAAGCATTTTTCGAAAAACGTAAACGTAAAGGATTTACCGAATTTGAATCTATTCAAATCATGCGTGAACGAAATCATTTCGGTGCTATGATGGTAGAAACCGGTGATGCGGATGCTATGATTTCTGGAGCAACACGTAATTATAAAGATGTGGTTAGACCTGCTTTACAAACAATCGGCACGCAAAAAGATGTGAAAACAATCGCTGGTTTGTACATTTTGATGACAAAAAGAGGCCCTTTGTTCTTAGCGGATACGACTATAAACATGGATCCTACCGCGGAAGAAATTGCGGAAATCACAAATAACGTAGCGAAAACAATTCGTAAATTTAAAGTGATTCCAAAAATTGCGTTGTTGAGTTATTCTAACTTCGGATCGTCTCCAGGGAAAGATTCGATTAAAATGGCGCAGGCGGTAGATATTCTCCATGAAAAATATCCGTCACTTGTTGTAGATGGTGAAGTTCAAGCAAACTTTGCGTTAAACAACGATTTGATGAATGAGAAATTTTCGTTCTCTTCGTTGGCAAATAAGCAAGTTAACACCTTGATTTTCCCGAATTTATCTTCTGGAAATATAGCCTATAAGTTGTTACAGGAAATGATTGAAGGTGAGGCAATTGGTCCAATTTTAGTTGGTTTGAAAAAATCGGTACATGTGGTTCAAATGGGTGCTTCTGTGCGTGAAATCGTTAACATGGTGAAGGTTGCAGTGGTAGATGCTCAAAACAAATAATAGATGATTGCGCACATAAACGGAAAATTAATAGAAAAAAATCCAACGACGCTAATTATAGAATGTAACGGTTTGGGTTATGAAGTAAAAATTTCATTAAATACATTTTCGGCGATCGGTTCGGAAGAAGCGATTAAGGTTTACACGCAATTTATTGTGCGTGAAGATGCACAATTGTTGTATGGTTTTGTTACTAAAGAAGAACGTGAAATGTTTAATCATTTAATTTCGGTATCTGGCATTGGTCCAAATACCGCGATGATTATGTTGTCCTCCTTGGTTCCGGAAGAAATAGCCCATGCAATTCAGGTAGAAGATGTACGTACGATCCAAAGTATCAAGGGTATCGGTGTGAAAACAGCACAACGGGTGATTATCGATTTAAAGGATAAAATGGTGAAAATGAGTTTTTCTGCCCAAATTTCTTCCGCTGGACACAATACAAATCGATTTGATGCGTTAACTGCTTTGGTTTCTTTAGGATTTGATAAAAAGAATGCGGAAAAAGCGATTGAAAAGGTTAGTCAGGGCGATGAATCGGTAGAACAAATTATTAAAGGAGCCCTTAAAATTTTATAAACATTGAGTAAACGTATTAAGTGCTATACACAAGATTGTAGCAAGGTGATTATTATTACCTTGCTATCTTTGTTTTATGGCAGTTTGTTTGCCCAAGACTCTATTAAGCCCTTACCTTTTCCAATAAAGAAAACGTATGATCCTTCCGAAACAGCTCCACAACGCTTTGATTTAGGAGATCCAAGCAAGGTAAAACAAACCATCGTTTATGATCCTATTTTACGCAAATACATTTTTAAAGAAACATTAGGTGACTCTATAAAAATCAATTATCGTAATCCTTCGATGATGACTTTGAAGGAGTATTTAGAATATGAACGTAAGAAATCGTTAGCAAATAACTGGAAGGATAAAATAGATGCACAGACAGAATCTGGTCAGCCTTTAGTGCCACCAATAAAGGTAGGAGGAAAAGGATTCGCTAACTTTTTTGGTTCGGATGAAATCACCATCAAACCACAAGGTTCTGTCGAAGTAGCGATGGGTTTAAATCACTCACGTCTAGATAATCCTATTTTACCCGTAGCGCAAAGAAGGTTGACACGTTTTGATTTTCAGCAGAATATGCAAATCAACTTGGTTGGTCAAATTGGAACCAAACTAAAATTAAGTACAAGTTACAATAGCCAGGCTTCGTTCGATTTTGAGAATGTTACCAAACTTGGTTATACAGGAGATGAAGATCAAATTATACAAAAAATTGAACTTGGTAATGTATCCTTACCTTTAACCACTTCCTTAATTCAAGGTTCACAGACTTTATTTGGGGTAAAGACACAATGGAAATTTGGGAAATTAACCATTGATAATGTGATTGCATCCTCTAAAGGAAAAAAAACAGAAATCAATGTTTCTGGAAAAGCACAAATTCAAAATTTTGAATTATCTGCCGATAATTACGAATCAAATCGCCATTATTTTATTAGTCATTACTTTCGAAATGCGTATGATACTGCCATGGCGCAATTACCTATCGTAAATTCGCAAATTAACATCACACGGATGGAAGTGTGGTTAACAAATCGGGTAAATAGTACGTTGAATACGCGTAATATTGTCGCATTTACGGATTTAGGGGAAGCCTTACCGCAAGATGTGCAAGGTACAAATCCAGGTCCAACTAACTTTTCTTCTTCTATTTTTCCAGATAATAGTTCGAATGATTTGTATGCTTGGTTGTTGACCCAAGATCAGATAAAAGGGTTTTCAAATGCAGTGACGACTTTATCTAATGTAGTAACCGCGCCAGGACCATTTAAGCAAACCGTAGAATACGAAAAGGTTGAAAACGCACGGAAATTAACGGATCAAGAATTTTCTTACAATGCATTGTTAGGGTATATTTCTTTAAATCAACCTATTATTAATGATGAGGTATTGGCGGTTGCTTACGAATATACGTATCAGGGAAAAACCTACCAAGTAGGACAATTTTCTACAGATGGTGTAGATGGTAAATCTGCACTTTTCTTGAAATTATTGAAACCAACATTGACCAATCCAACTAATAAAATTTGGGATTTGATGATGAAAAATGTCTATTCAATTGGTGCTTATTCCTTGGATAGAAATGGGTTTCGGTTGGATGTGATGTATAATAATCCAGCGACAAGTTTGCCGGTTAACTTTTTCCCTTACGATGGTTTAGACAAAGAACAGTTGGTTTCCTTGTTGGGGATGGACAAAATGAATGTCAACAACCAACCTTTTTCAGATGGATTATTTGACTTTGCTCCCGTAAGTTTCAATGGAAATAAGGCAGATAATGGAGGAACCATCAATCCAAAAAATGGACGTGTTTATTTTTCTACGATAGAGCCATTTGGTCAAACATTGCGACAAAAGATGTTAGCGAAAGGTATACCAATCAGTACTGTAGATAAAATTGCGTTTACGGAATTATATGATTCCACAAAAACGGCAGCTCAACAACTTCCAGCCAAGAATAGGTTCATTTTTAAAGGGCAATACCAATCTTCCGTAAGTTCAGATATTCCTTTAAATGCTTTAAATGTACCACAAGGTGCAGTTTCTGTTACTGCGGGTGGAATCAAATTAGTTGAGGGTACTGATTATTCGGTGGATTACAATTTAGGTCGTGTTAAAATATTGAATACTGGAGTGTTAGAATCAAATACACCAATAAAAGTTTCCGTTGAAAGTAACTCTGTTTTTGGTTTCCAGGCCCGATCGATGCTAGGAACCCATTTGAATTATCGTTTTAACAAAGACTTTAATTTAGGTGCTACGTGGATGCGCATGACCGAACGACCAATTACCCAAAAAGTAGACATTGGTTCCGAACCCTTTAAAAATAATATGATTGGTTTGGATATTGCATTTAAACACGATCTTCCTTTTTTAACAAAAGCGGTAGATTTTTTACCAATTCTTTCTACACGTGCTAAATCTTCCATTTCTTTTACAGGAGAAGTGGCACATTTAATTCCAGGAACACCTAGAGCAATTTCGGCAACAGGGATATCGTATGTAGATGATTTTGAAGGAAGTCAAAGTACAATTGATTTACGTACACAAACTGCTTGGAAATTAGCATCTATTCCTCAATACCAGCCAGATTTATTTCCAGAAGCAGCTAATAAAGATTTAAGTGCAGGATTTAGACGTGCCAATATTGCTTGGTATTTGATTGATCCAATGTTTTATCAAGCAGGTTCGACAACTCCTAAACATATAATCGATAATCCGCAAATGTTATCGGATAGCAGAATGCGTGTGGTCTATCAAAAAGAGATATTTCCAAACTTACAGCAACAAACAGGTACCTTCCAAAATATTCCAGTGCTAGATTTGGCATACTATCCAAAAGAGCGTGGTATTTATAATTATGATTCTACCTCGATATTAGATAAACTAGGTCATTTTCAAAATCCTGCATCCAAATGGGGTGGAATTATGCGTTCTTTGAGCACCAATGATTTTGAGTTGTCAAACGTTGAATATATCCAATTTTGGATATTAAATCCGTTTAATGAAGATGCAGAAAAAGTGGATCCAAATTCGCTACATTCGGGAGGAGATCTATATTTTAATCTAGGAAATATTTCAGAGGATGTATTACCGGATTCTCGTAAAGAATTTGAAAACGGTTTACCTATTGCTACAACAACTTCTACTGATAATATTGATATCACACAATGGGCTCGTGTTTCTACACAAAATGTAGTGGTAAATGCATTTGATCCAAGTCCTACTAGTTTGGAATACCAAGACATTGGATTAGACGGTTGGAATAATGAAGCTGAGGCATCCAACTATAAAACCTATGTCAATTGGGTTAAAAATAATCCAATTTTAGATCCTGCGGTGAAAGATAAAATGTTATCCGATCCATCCAATGATGATTATACCTATTATAGAAATGATGTATATGACAGTGAAAACGCAGATATTTTAACGCGCTATAAACGGTTTAATAGACACCAAGGAAACTCACCATCGTTGGAAATGTCTGCAAAGATAAATGCTGCGGGTTATACTACCCAAGCAACAAATTTACCAGATGTAGAAGATTTAAATCAAGATAATAACCTTTCAGAATCAGAAAGTTATTTTCAGTATAAAGTAAGTTTACGTTCCAAAGATTTAGAAGTTGGGAAGAATTACATTACCAATATTGTCGATGTCCCAGTTGGGGATAAAATAGAAAAATGGATTCAATTTAAAGTCCCTGTTCGTGAACCACAAAAAATTGTAAATGGTATTTCCGATTTCCGTTCCATACGTTTTATGCGTATGTTTTTAAAAGATTTTAATGAAGAAGTGGTTGTGCGTTTTGCGCGTTTAGAATTTATTCGTGGGGAATGGAGGAAGTATTTGGGAGATCTAAATTTACCAGGTGAAGCGTTCCAAACCGATCCAAACTTGACAACTTTCAATATTTCAGCAGTAAACATTGAAGAAAATGCAGCACGTGCTCCTGTGAATTATGTTTTACCTCCTGGTATTTTAAGAGAGATTGATCCTTCGCAAGTACAGCAACGCCAAATGAATGAACAAGCTTTATCTTTTGAGGTTTGTAATTTAAAAGATGGTTCCGCAAGAGCAGCCTATAAAAATGTGCAATTTGATGTGCGTACGTATAAGAAATTAAAAATGTTTGTACACGCAGAAGAAATAACCAAATCGAGTCTGTTAAAGTCCAATGATCTTACCTTATTCGTTCGTTTAGGTTCAGATTTCACCGATAATTATTATGAGTATGAAATGCCCTTGACAACTACCGTTTGGAATGAAACAGCCTTAAAGGGATCTCCAGTTTCAAATCCAAATGAAATTTGGCCAGACGCAAATAACATGGAAATTGATTTTGACAACCTTCTTTTAGTAAAGAAAAAAAGAAATAGTGTTACAGAAAACCCTAATTCGACCACCACTAATTCAACGGAGTATGTAATGGTAGACCCATCTAATCCAACACGTTACATAAAGGTAAAAGGTAGTCCTAATTTACAAGGTATCAAAACAATCATGATTGGTGTGCGTAATCCAGCAATCGATAATAACAAATTATGGAGTGATGATGGTTTAGCAAAATGTGGTAATGTTTGGATCAATGAGTTACGCTTAACAGATTTCCAGAGTAATGGTGGTACAGCAGCTGTTGGAAGAATGCAGATGCAAGCTGCTGATTTTGCGAATGTTTCGGTTTCTGGTAATTATTCAACCGTAAACTGGGGGTCTATTGAAAGTCGTGTGCAAGAACGGCAACGAAATGAACAAATTGGGTTCGATTTTAATACTACCATGCAATTAGGTCAGTTTTTAGGAAATAAACGAAAGATTTCATTACCATTTTTTTATGGGTATAATTTAGGAATTATCAATCCGGAATATGATCCTTTTAATCCGGATATCAAATTGAATGATTACCCTTTAGCAGAAAAAAGTCAACGAGCTAAATCTGGACAAGACTTTACCGAACGTAGATCCTATAACTTTACAAATGTACGTAAAGAGGCAAATCCAGATGCAAAAGCGCATTTTTGGAATATATCTAATTTTTCAGCAACGTATGGGTATAATGAAACGTATAAACGCGATTTTAACATCGAGTATGATCGTACAAGAAGTTGGAAAAGTGCATTGACGTATAGTTATAGTTTCGCAGCAAAGCCTATTGAGCCATTCAAAAAGGTCAAGTTTATGCAGAAATCTAAATGGTGGAATATTATAAAAGATGCCAATTTATTCTTGACACCAAAAACCATATCTATAAATAATGATGTATTGCGTAATTATAATGAGCGAAAAGTTCGAAATAATTTAGCGCCTACTTACGAATTTACACCTGTTTATGTGAAATCATTTACATGGAACCGTTCGTATAGTTTGGGGTATGATATCACTAAAAGCTTAAAGTTTACGTTTAATGCGTCAGATCGGGCAATCTTTGATGAATCGAATGGTCGTGTAGATAAAAAAGCGGATCCTGTAGGATATCAAATCTTTTTAGATACCATCAAACGACAATTGAATACACTAGGTAAAACAATGGATTATACCCATGATTATGCATTTAGTTATAATCTACCATTCGATAAAATTCCTTTATTGGATTTTGTTACAGCGTCTGCAAAATACAGTGGAACCTTTAACTGGCAACGTGCACCTTTAGGACAAAGTCAATTTGGAAATACAGTTCAGAATAGTCGTGTAGTTAATCTTACAACGACATTAAACATGACTAATTTCTACTCGAAAGTACCATATCTTAAGAAAATAATTGAAAGTGGAAAAACGAATTCGCGCCCTCAATTAAATTCCCAACAAGAAACTCCTGCCAAGAAACCAACAAAATTTGATTCGAAAGTTACTTCTTTTGGGAAGCCGTATAATCAATTAACAAGAAAAGAAAAACGAAAAGAAGATCGTATGCGTCGCAGAGTGTTGCGCAAAGAAAAATGGGAAGCTAAAAGAGCAAAACGCGCGAAAGAACCTGTAAATATAGTAGTTGCAACGCTTGGCCGTGCAGTGATGAGTGTACGATCGGTATCTGGAACCTATGCCATAAACGACGGAACTTTATTGCCAGGATATAATTTAGAAACACGTTATTTAGGGATGCCCGCAACATTCCCAAGTGCATTGACAGGATTTTTGTTTGGCCAACAAACCTATGATATTTATGGTCAAAAAACAGCCTATGATTTTGCAAGAACCGCTGCAGATAATGGTTGGTTAGTTAAAAATCAAGCATTAAATAAACAACATACGCTTACGCATTCCCAAAATATTTCGGGTAGAATGACTTTGGAACCCTTAAAAAATGTTACTATAGAATTAAATTTCAATCGAAATTATTCGATGAACTCTAGCGATTTCTTTCGCTGGAATGATTCTATAAAAGATTATCAAAACCAAAGTTTAGTAGAAACAGGAACTTTGACTTACTCTACAATTGCTTTACGTTCTTCCTTTATTGCTTCTGGAAGTAGCTATCAATCTTCTTCTTTCACAGCATTACGTAATAATCGCGAGGAAGTGAGTCAGTTATTAGGAAATAAAAATCCTAATTCTAGTGTAGTTACAAGTGGTTATTCAAAAGGATATGGTGCTACACAACAAGAAGTATTAGTAGGTTCATTTTTGACCTCCTATACGAATAATAAGATGTCTACAAGAAATATTAATCCATTAGCAGCGATACCATTACCAAATTGGTCAATTAATTATAATGGGTTTTCCAAAATGGAGTTTTTTAAGAAACGCACTAAAAATATTACCTTACGTCATGCATATGCATCTAGTGTGAGTATTTCAGGAATACAAACCAACTTAAAAGCGGAGTTGGATGCAAATGGTAATCCTTCCACATTAGATTTAAACACGAATTTTATTTCAGAACGACAAATTCAAAATGTTGCGTTAACCGAACGTTTTTCTCCATTATTTGGTTTTGATGCGACTTGGAATTTCTTAGGTCAAGGTTTGATAACTAAAGTAGAATATAAAAAAGACCGTAATGCATCGTTGGCTTTAAGTAATCAACAAGTGACGGAAATACTATCGAAAGAATGGGTGATTGGTTCCGGCGTGAAATTCTCAAAAGTGAAATTTCCTTTTAAAATTCAAGGTAAAATTCCTGAAAACGATTTAAATATACGTTTTGATTTCTCTTTTAGAGATAATTACACGGTGATTCGTAAGATTGTAGAAAACACCAATCAGGCTACCGCTGGTCAAATGGTAATTTCTATTAAGTCCTCGATGGATTATAATCTAGGACCAAATCTGACGTTGATGATGTATTACGACCAGGTGATCAACAGACCTAAAGTAGCAACCTCATATCCTACTTCTAATACGAGTGCAGGATTGAAATTGCGATTAAATTTAGCGGGTATATAGTATGATATTTTGTAAGTATGCGATGCATTGCGACTCTACAAATATCACACCTTCCACTTGGAAATCAACTTCGGTAATTTCTTGCGAAGTTTCTTTATCACTTTTTCTTTAGAATCTACATTTTTTAAACGTACTAATTCATTGGCAATTACTTCACCATTTAGATAAAATGTGAATTCAAAAGTGATAGACATAATTTCGTCGCGGTATAATGGGAATAAATGGCTTGATGCTAACTCGTTTGCTAAACTTTCAAAATGCGTTGATGGTTTAAAGTTTTTATCAAATCCACGGACTGAAACTAAAATGTACGTATCCACATTTTTAGACTTGAGAAGTCTATTAATAGAATCAGAAGCTAATACGGAAGGAATCTCACCTTGTTTTAGAATGTTTAAGGATGGGATAACCTTTACTCCTTCATTGGAAAATAATTCAGCCAAATTTATTTCTAATGTAAACTTTTCTTCTGGTCGATCTAACTGTGCTACAAGTAATCCATTTGTTAGTTGAATGTGCTTATTTTGAGAAAAAGAAATGCTACAAATAAATATTAGTAAGCACAATAAGAAATAGTTACGCATAATAAAAATTAAAATACTTCGGAAGCAATTGCTTTCACTTCATCCGAATTAGACATTGTATAATAGTGAATACCAGGTACATTTTGTGCCTTTAATTCTTTCGATTGTTGGATTCCCCATTCAATACCCAAGTGCTTAACAGCTTCGTTATTTTTACATTTTAACAATTCTTTCGCTAATGCTTCCGGATAGTCAATATGAAATAATTTAGGTAAGAAAGTAGTATGATTTAATGTTTTTATCGGTTTAATACCTGGAATAATTGGAACAGTAATACCAATCGCACGACAAGCATCCACAAATTCAAAATATTTTTGATTATCAAAAAACATTTGTGTAACAATATATTCAGCACCTGCATCCACTTTCGCTTTTAAATACTGTAAGTCTGTACTTAAATTCATTGCTTCAAAATGCTTTTCTGGGTATCCAGCAGTACCAATACAATAATTAGTAGGTTCAAGTTGGAAGTCTTCGGTGATATATTTTCCAGAATTCATTTCTACTACTTGTTTAATCAAATCAACAGCGTATGCGTGTCCTTCTCGATGAGGTCTAAAGGCACTTTCAGTTTTGATTGAATCACCACGTAAAGCAAGTACATTATCAATCCCTAAAAATTGTAAATCAATTAAAGCATTCTCTGTTTCTTCTTTACTAAATCCACCGCAAATTAAGTGAGGAACAGCATCTACTTGGTATTTATTCATAATAGCCGCACAAATACCAACGGTACCTGGACGTTTACGAATTGCTATTTTTTCAAGTAGACCATTATCGCGTTCTTTGAAAATATATTCCTCGCGGTGATAGGTTACGTTAATATATTTTGGCTTGAATTCCATTAAAGGATCGATACCGTCAAAGATAGATTGAATACTTTTACCTTTTAAAGGTGGTAAAATTTCAAATGAAAACAGGGTTGATTTTGCTTCGTTTAAGTGATCTATAACTTTCATTTCTGTCTATTAAAAATTCAGATTATGCTACTAAATTACGAAATATGTAGGAAGTCGAACATGTGAAAAACAACTAACCTAAAAAATAGTTTTGTCGATGCGTTCAAAAAGTTATTCTTTGTGGTAATTTTACTCTCAAAATAGAGGTAATATGTTACATTCAATGACAGGATACGGAAAAGCTTCCGCTTCCTTTGAAGATAAAAAAATCAGCGTAGAGATTAGATCGTTGAATAGTAAAAGTATGGATTTATATACGCGTATTGCAAGTCCATACCGTGAAAAAGAATTAGAAATCCGTCAATATGTTACTAATGCCTTGGATAGAGGTAAAGTAGAATTAAACATTCAAATCGAAAGTATTGGTGTTTCAAAATCGGTCGAAATCAATAAAGAGCTCGCACAAGCATATTACCAAGATTTAAAAGAAACGAATGCGTTAATTGGTGAGTCTAGTTCGGATTATTTATCCATGGTTTTACGTATGCCTGAAATTTATACGCAAACGAAAGACACTACTGTTACTGAAGAGGAATTTGCTTTCGTGCATACCATTGTGGCGGATGCTTGTATGAATTTGAATACGTTTCGTCGTCAGGAAGGACAAGCTTTGGAGAACGAATTTACAGAACGAATTGAAGAAATTAGAAGGTTATTGAAACAAGTAGACACCTACGAATCGGTGCGTATTGATATCATTAAAGAACGTATGCGTAAAGGTTTAGAAGAAGCAGGTTCTGTCGTTGGTTTTGATGAAAATCGTTTCCAACAGGAGTTGATTTTTTACATTGAAAAATTAGATGTTTCCGAAGAAAAAATGCGTTTAGCGAATCATTTGGATTACTTTTTAGAAACAATGGTACTACCTGCAGCAGGAAAAAAATTAGGATTTATCACCCAAGAGTTAGGACGTGAGATAAATACCTTAGGCAGTAAAAGTTACCATGTGGAATTACAAAAAATCGTGGTGGATATGAAAGACGCGCTAGAGAAGATTAAAGAACAAGTATTGAACACATTATAAACTATGAGTACACCAAAAATTACTGGTAAAAGTATCTTGTTTTCTGCTCCATCAGGTGCAGGGAAGACTACGATTGTTCGTTATTTATTGGAACATTTTCCAAATTTAGTTTTTTCGATTTCTGCATGTAGTAGAGATCCTCGACCAGGAGAAATAGATGGTAAAGACTATCATTTTTTAGGTGTGGAAGGATTTAAACAGAAAATAGCAGAAGATGCATTTTTGGAATGGGAAGAAGTATATACCAATAATTATTACGGAACGTTACACGAAGTAGTAGAAAAACTATGGAGTGCGGGAAAAGTGGTTGTTTTTGATGTAGATGTCTTAGGAGGAATAAATATAAAAAGTAAGTTGGGGGATCAAGCAATTTCCGTTTTTGTGCAGGCACCTTCTATCGAAGAGTTAGAGCGACGTTTACGAGCACGAAGCACAGAGACAGAGGAAAAAATACAAATGCGTATGGCACGGGCAGAGGAAGAATTAGCGTTAGCATATAAATTTGATGTGATTTTAGAAAACGATAATTTAGAAAATGCATGCACGAAAGCAGAGACGATTGTAACTAATTTTTTAAACCGATAAAATGCGCGTAGGATTATTTTTTGGTACGTTTAATCCGATTCATGTAGGTCATTTAATAATAGCAAATTATTTTGCCAACTTACCAGATTTAGACCAGGTTTGGTTGGTTGTTACGCCGCAAAATCCTTTTAAACAAAAAGCGACATTATTAGCGGATCACCATCGACTTGCTTTAGTGGAATTGGCAATAGAATCTAATGATAAACTGAAGGCTTGTGACATCGAATTTAAAATGCCAAAACCTAATTATACCATTGATACCTTAGCTTTTCTAAAAGAAAAATACCCCAAACACTCTTTTGCATTAATACTTGGAGAAGATAATTTACGCGGATTTACAAAGTGGAAAAACTATGACCTAATCCGCAATAATTATCCGATGTTTATATATCCAAGGGTACTTACGGTACAGGAAATGGAACAAAATGATTTCCAGAAGGACCATTCAATTTTATTAAAGGATTTCCCGAATGCCCATTTTTGCTACGAAGCGCCAATGCTGAAAATTTCTTCTACGTATATTCGTCATGCAATTAAAAATAAGCAAGAAGTTCACTATTTGTTGACAGAAGAAGTCCGAAACTATGTGGATGAAATGAATTTTTACAGATAGAAAACATAGAGAGTTCCCTTTTCCCGTATTCATTTGGTATCTTTGTTCCATCAAAATCAAAACAAATGAATTTAAATTTAGAAAATAAAACTGCATTTGTGTGCGGAAGTACACAAGGAATAGGAAAAGCAAGTGCATTAGAAATGGCTTCATTGGGAGCTACTATTGTTTTAATAGCACGTAACGAAGATAAATTAAAAGCTACATTAGCAGAATTGCCTTCGCCAGTAGGACAAAAACACAGTTATATTTCTGCTGATTTCACCAAGCCTATTGAGTTGAAATCTGCGGTTGAAAAACACCTTGCATCCGGAGTTAGTTGCCATATTTTAGTGAATAATACAGGTGGACCAAAAGGCGGACCAATTCGTGAAGCAGGAATCGATGAGTTTTACGATACGTTTACACAACATTTAATTTGTAACCATATTATGGTACAGGCATTATATCCTATCATGAAAGAGAATGGATATGGTCGTATCATAAACATTATTTCAACAAGCGTTAAACAGCCATTACCAAATTTAGGTGTTTCTAACACAATTCGTGGAGCAGTAGCAAGTTGGAGTAAGACATTGGCTACTGAATTAGCGCCATTTAATATAACAGTAAACAACGTATTGCCTGGGGCAACAAATACCATTCGTTTACAGGGTATTGCAGAAGCTAAATCTGCTAAAACAAATGAAACGATAGCAGATATTTTTGCCGAAATGGCCGCAGAATCACCGATGGGTAGAATTGCTCAACCGGAAGAAGTGGCAAATGCGATTGCATTTTTAGCATCTCCAGCAGCAAGTTATATTAATGGTATTAACGTACCTGTAGATGGCGGTAGAACGAAATCGTTGTAATAATTGAATTTTGTGTTTTTTTATTTTGTAGGGCTGTAGCATGCTAAAGCCCTACAAAATTAAAAAAAATCACCCTAACACATCCCCGCGTTGACTGTCGAGTTTCAACAAGACAAACATCATAACGCTAAAGGACATCATCGAAGAACCTCCATAGCTAAAGAAAGGTAAAGGAATACCAATTACAGGTGCAAAACCGATATCCATTCCTATGTTTACCGCGAAGTGATAGAACAATATCATAGCAACACAATAGGCATATACGCGATTAAAACGCGACTTTTGTCGTTCTGCAATTTGCACGATGCGAAAAAGCATAAACATAAAAAGACAAATCAACGTAAAACTTCCAAAAAACCCCCATTCTTCTGCTAAAGGACAAAAGATAAAATCTGTTTCGGATTCTGGAACGTGATTTGATTCCACACTAGCTACGCTCGCATTTCCATAGCCTTTTCCGAAAAATCCTCCAGAACCAACTGCAGCCATTGCACGGTTGCGGTTATAATCCTCCCCATCCGGATCTTCACGTAAACCTAAGAATAGTTCAATACGATCTTTTTGGTGTTTTTTCAAACCTTGGAATCCAAAATTTACAAGGGAGGATATTAATGAACAAAGAAAGAAACCGATTATTACAATCATGGTAATTCGATTACGCTCGCGTTTAGATGCAAAAAAACGAAGTATTAAATAGGTTGCTAAACCCATAAAGAATAAAGCACCAATTACCCCGAAAAATCCTGGAATATCAACTCCTGGAATTAAAAAGAAATGGATGGTATTATTACTCATCAATAGGGTAGTGATTGATAAAAATACTACTACGAAAAAGATAGGAATAAAGTGAGATCCTACCCATGTACTTTTGAAGCGCACACCAGGTATTAAGTTTACCAAATGAAGAACTATTGGGTCATAGGTAATTCCTTCGCGATACATTACAAATAAAAACCCAGTAAATACAACGAATGTTCCTGCATCTGGCTGTAATAATATCAAGCTCATTGGCAACAATAATATGATGTTTGCAATGATAACCGTGTTTACGTTTTGTTGTTTTACATTGATACTATTTACATAACTTGCTAGCGCTATGGCGGTTCCTATTTTAGCAAATTCTGCTGGCTGAATACCAAGAGATCCAATTCCTAGCCACGCGTGTGCACCATTTACACTCGGCATAAAGAGAACGATTACTAATAATACGAGACAGAAAAGATAAATAGGAATGGCAAATTTTCGATAGATACTGGCATCGATTAAGAATACGAGTAGTCCTAAAAACATGGAGAATCCTACCCACATAATTTGTTTCCCATATTTCTGAGAAAAATCAAATAATTCAGGGTATTTAGGGTTATATGCCGCAGAATAAACATTCGCTACACCCATAAATACCATGACAAGGAATACAATAAATAATCCCCAATCGATGTTGCCTAAAAGTGATTCGTCTCTTTTCATTTTTTAAGAATAAAGACTTTGAGAGTAAAGAATAAAGACTAAATCAAACAAAGAGTATAATTATAAGCTTCATGTTTCTTTCTGTCTTTTCTCTTTTCTCTAATCGTCTAACTCAATCTAAATCCGATTCTAAAATATGTTTTTCTTTTTCTTTATCGGTAATTTTTTTCTTCAAATATTTTTCCATCATTAAGTTGGCGATAGGTGCCGCCCAAGTCCCACCAAATCCTGCATTTTCTATAAACACTGCAATCGCGATTTTTGGTTGATACATCGGCGCAAATGCAATAAAAACAGAGTGGTCTTTTCCTTGTGGATTTTGAACAGTACCTGTTTTACCACAAACGATAATGTCTTTGATTCGTGCTTGTGAACCTGTTCCACCTTTTTCGTTTACAACTTTACGCATACCTTCAATTACCGGATCAAAATATTCTCGACGAATCATGGTATAGTGTTTCTTGCGATATATTGGCAATGGTCCTTGACTACCAATTGACTTCACAAAATGTGGCATAATAAACCAACCTCTATTTGCTAAAATGGCTGCTAAGTTTGCTAATTGTAGCGGGGTTGCTTTTACTTCTCCTTGCCCAATGGAGTTGGATCGTATGGTACTAAAAGCCCATGCGTTATGTCCATACCATTTGTCGTAATAGGCTGGATCAGGTATTAATCCTGGTCTAATTCCAGTGATATCTGTTTCTAATTTTACACCAAAACCAAAACTTTTCATGTATTTAGACCATTTTGCCAAACCAATAGGTGCATCTTGCGTGACCTTTTTCCGCTTACCTTGTTGGATAATTTTTTTAACGGTATAATAAAAATAAGGGTTACAAGAATATTGAACCGCTTCTGAAACGTTTCTTGCGTGAGGGTGGTTATGGCATCCAACCATGCTTTTTGTACATGGAAATCCAGTACTTGGTTTGATAACACCTTCTTGTAACGCTGTTAATGCTTGTATTAACTTAAAAGTTGATCCTGGTGGATATTCAGCTGAAAGAGGTCTAGGATATAAAGGTTTTGCAGGATCCGTAATTAATTTCGAGTAGTTTTTAGAGATACTTCGTTTTCCAACGAATAAATTTGGGTCAAATGTTGGAGCAGACACTAAAGCTAATACTTCGCCTGTACTTGGCTCGATCGCAACAATACAGCCACGCTTGTTCTTCATCAGTTTTTCTCCATATGCTTGTAAAACAATATCTACCCCTAAATGAAGTGCGGGTCCTTGTTTTGCAATCGTATCATACTTTCCATTTGCATATGGTTCAATGGCGTTGTTTAAGGCAGAAGTTACGATGTAGTGTATTCCTTTTACACCTCTTAATTCTTTTTCATAAAAGCGTTCGAGACCAGCACGACCAATATTATCTCCAGCACGGTAAAAACGATCTTCTTTTACTTCCTCTCCATTTACTTCTGACAAATATCCAAGAATATTCGCGGCATTCGCGTATGGATAACTTCGCATGCTTGTTATCTCTTCATAAAATCCAGGGAAATTTTGCAAATAAGGTGCAATATTTGCCATTTCTTCCATTGACATTTCTTTTACAAACGGATAGGAACGGATTTTTTGATAATTAGAGGTTGTTTTACCAGTGTGTGGATTTTTGTATTTTCCTTCTCCAAGTTTGATTTCCCAAAACCGACTTTTAACCTTCATGGTAGACCAGCCTATGAGTTTTGCAAATGCATTTGTATCAAACCTTTCCTTCATGTCTACTTCGCGCATCATAAGGTTGAAATACGTTTTATTCGCAACGATTTTTTTCCCCCTACGATCAAAAAAAACACCGCGTGGTGGTGTAATTTGTTGCCTTTTTTCAGCAATTTCTTGCGCTCTTAATGTCCAACTATCATCAATCACCTGCATGTAAAACAAACGGATAGCATAGATTGAGCCGACTAACAGAAAAAATACAATGATTACATATCTGCGTGCGTCCGTATTCATCGTTTAATAGGCTTTTTGAAGAATAAAAATTGAAGTAGCACACAAATAATTAACGATATAGGAACTCCTAATACAGTTTTAAGGACTACATACCAGAATTCACTCCATTTGAATTGTTCAATCAGGAAGAACCACATAGTATGTGCGAGTAAAAAAGTGCCAAACACATAGGCAAACCAGGTATAACCCATCGAATATATTGTTAGTTCGATACCTGGATCAAAACCATCCCTAGGTTCAAATAATTTTAAAAGATAAGATCTACCATAAGCAATCACTAGTGCAGATGATGCGTGCAGTCCATACGTATTTGAAAACAAATCGATACAGAATCCTAGTCCAAATGAAATTAACATCAATAAAAAAACATTCATTCCTAATGGCAATAAGAATATATATAATGGATACGCCATTAATTGAATTCCTAATCCTATTTCCAATTGATTGAAAATAAAGGCTTGTGCGATTAAGAAAAACACAAATCGGATGCTATGTTTTATTATTTCTATCATTGATTCTCTTCTTGTTCTTCAATGTCTTTAGGAATGCTATTCTCAATTTTATTTTGTTCATTGAGTAGTAGATTTTTTACTACATATACATTTTGAATTTTACGATAATCTTCGGAATAATAGATGGATACATCCCAAAGAGGTTTTCCTTCTACCATTTTAAAATCTTTTATTTTTCCTACATTAATACCTCTTGGAAATATTCCGGAACCGCCTCGCGTAACTACTTTTGTCCATTTTTTTACCGGTAAATCATTTGATATACTTGCAATAGAACCTATTTTGGCGTTCATTCCATCCCATTTTAATAAACCAGGGATACCTGTTGATTCAACCATAACATCGATATTGATGTTTTCGGTTAAAACGGATTTAACAACGGAATAATGTTCACTAACATTGTGTATAATTCCTACAATTCCATTTGGAGAAAACACTCCCATTCCACGTTTGATTCCTTTTCGCCACCCGCTGTTTAGGGTGAAATAATTGTTTCTTTTGTTTATCGTTGAATTAATGACAACTGCAGGGATATACTCATATTGTTGATCGTTAATTGTATCATTAATAAGTACAGAATACTGATCAACACGAATAAAGCTATTTGCTAATCGTTTACGCAATAATGTATTTTCATATTGCAATTTTCGGTTGTTGTATGCTAATTGAAAGTGTTTTACAATATCATTGTGATATTCCAAAATTTTACCGGATACAGTTGAAGCAGTTGTAAGGTATTGGGAACGTGGAAAAGCTAAATAATTAAAATACGTAGTTAAAGCTATCCCTTGTAAGAATGCGAAGAAAAGGAAAATACGAAAACGTCTAAAAAACGCGATGAGGTTACGCATGGTATAGCAAAAACATAAAGTCCCTTGCGGGACTTTTCATTAATCTTTAATTAAGAATTGGAATCTATCAATATTTTTCAATGCGATACTTGTTCCGCGAGCTACAGCTCTTAAAGGATCTTCTGCAATGTGCACAGGAAGTTTTGTTTTTTGAGAAATACGTTTGTCCAACCCACGAAGCATGGATCCACCACCTGCTAAATAGATTCCAGTTTTGTAGATATCTGCAGAAAGTTCCGGAGGAGTCATCTCCAATGCACTTAAAATCGCTTCTTCAATTTTAGAAATTGTTTTATCTAAAGCGTGCGCAACCTCTGTATAGGAAACAATAATTTCTTTTGGAATACCGGTCATTAAATCACGTCCACGTACTGCGAAATCTGCTGGGGGGTTTTCTAATTCAGGAATTGCTGCACCCACTTCAATTTTCAATAATTCTGCTGTACGTTCTCCAATTAATATATTATGTTGACGACGCATGTATTCTTCAATATCTTGTGTGAAGTCATCACCAGCTACACGGATAGATTTATCACAAACGATACCACCTAATGCAATTACGGCAATTTCAGAAGTACCACCACCTATATCGATGATCATATTTCCCATAGGTTCTTCGACATCAATACCAATACCAATCGCAGCAGCCATTGGCTCGTGAATTAGATAAACTTCTTTCGCACCAGCGTGTTCACACGAGTCACGCACCGCACGTTTTTCAACCTCCGTAATACCTGAAGGAATACAAACAACCATACGTAATGAAGGCGTAAAGAAAGTTTTACCGATATTGATCATTTTGATCATACCACGAATCATTGCCTCGGCACTTTGGAAATCTGCAATTACACCATCTTTCAATGGACGAACCGTTTCAATCAATTTGTGCGTTTTACCATGCATTTGTTGTGCACGTTTTCCGATCGCAACAATATTACCAGATTGAATGTCTTTAGCAACGATGGATGGCTCATCCACAACAACCTTATCATTCATGATAATCAACGTGTTAGCAGTACCTAAGTCGATTGCTATTTCTTGTGTTAAAAAACTAAATAATCCCATTTTTGTGTTTGCTTTTATTTCTAAAAGACTTTTTTAATGCTGTTATATCGCAAAATCACAAATTTTGTTTCACTATTCGCAAACTATTTTTTAGTGCTTAAAGTGTCTGTTTCCAGTCATCACCATTGCCATACCATTTGCATCGCAGTAGTTTAAAGATAAATCATCTTTGATAGAACCTCCCGGTTGTACCACTGCAGTAATCCCTTCTTTACGTGCAATCTCTACACAGTCAGGGAAAGGAAAAAATGCATCGGATGCCATTACAGCACCTTTTAAGTCAAAGTTGAACGCTTTTGCTTTGGTAATTGCTTGTACCAAGGCATCTACACGGGAAGTTTGACCTGTTCCACTTGCTAATAATTGGTTGTTTTTAGCAAGAATAATTGTATTTGATTTTGTATGTTTTACTAATTTGTTAGCAAAGACCATATCTTCCATTTCTTGTGCAGTTGGAGCAACTTTTGTTACTGTTTTAAAATCCGCAATTGTTTCAGTCAATAAATCTTTGTCTTGTTCTAATATGCCATTTAAAATTGTACGGAATTGCTTTTTTGGCAATTGCACAAATTTTTGTTCAAGAAGCACTCTGTTTTTCTTGGATTTCAATAATTCTAGCGCTTCTGCCTGGAAAGCGGGGGCAATTACAACCTCACAGAAAAGTTCGTTGATCAACGTTGCAGTTTCTAAATCTAATTCTGTGTTAGAAATTAAAATTCCGCCAAACGCAGAAACAGGATCTGCTGCCAGGGCAACTTCATATGCTTCTTTGATTGTTTTTCTTGTCGCAAGCCCACACGCATTATTATGTTTCAATATCGCAAAGGTTGGTCCGTCTGCCTTGAATTCATTCAATAACAAAACAGCTGCATCTACATCTAACAAGTTATTGTAAGATAACTCTTTTCCGTGTAATTTTGTGAAAATTTCGTCTAAATCTCCGTGAAAGATCCCCTTTTGGTGTGGATTTTCGCCATAACGTAAAACTTGGTTCGTTTTTACACTTTCATTGAAGGTTACTTTCTCTCCTTGATTGAAATAATGGAAAATTTGTGTGTCGTAATGGGAGGATACATGGAACGCATCGCGTGCGAATTTTTTACGTTCTTCCAAAGTAGAAGCTCCTGCTGCATTTGAGTTTAATACAGTTAAGAAATCTTCGTATTGCTCTTGGGATGGAATAATAACAACGTCTTGGTAATTTTTAGCTGCAGCACGAATCAAGGAAATTCCACCGATGTCAATTTTTTCGATAATGTCTTCATGACTTGCACCAGAAGCAACAGTAGCTTCGAAAGGGTATAGGTCTACAATCACTAAATCAATTTCAGGAATTTCAAATTCTGCAATTTGTCCTTGGTCTTCGGAATGATTTCTTCTATTTAAGATTCCTCCAAATACTTTTGGATGTAACGTTTTTACGCGACCACCTAAAATTGAAGGGTAAGAAGTCAGGTCTTCTACACGTTCAACAGCTACGCCTAAACTTTCCACGAAAGCTTGTGTTCCACCAGTAGAATATATAGTTACTCCTAGTTCGTTTAATCGCTTGATAATTGGCTCTAAACCAGTTTTATCGTATACCGAAATTAATGCGCTTTTTATTGTTTTAGCTGTACTCATTATGGACGTGTAAAATAGGGTACAAAATTAAGGCAAAAAAAGGAGATTTTAATGCTTTGTTTTGATAAAATAGTTGGAATGTGAAAAGAATTTTTTAGGCTTTCAAACTTGTTGAAATTAGATGACTTAGGATGCTCCTATTATTCGTAACATTTTTGTTACGAATAGCATGGTTGTTCGCAACAATTACTCCCCAACAAACAACCTTACGACTTCAATTCTGCGATCGGAAACCTCTTCGATTAATAGGCGTAATTTGTCGGTTTTGATTTCTTGTCCAGCTTCTGGGATGGACTCTAATTCATGAATAATCAAACCTCCAAGGGTTTCGTATTCTTCGGATTCGATAAGTCCTAATTTGTAATTCTCGTTGAGGTAATCTATTTCTGCACGGGCGGAAAAACGGTATTCCGTATCTGAAATTTTTTCTTCTAACCAATCTTCTTTGTCGTGTTCGTCTTCAATGTCTCCAAAGATTTCTTCAATCACGTCTTCTATAGTGATAACCCCTGCTGTTCCTCCGTATTCATCTACCACAATGGCAATACTCACGGATTTACTTGTAAACATTTCTAATAATTCTTTCCCAGGAATGGATTCAGGAACAAATAAAATTGGTCGTAAAATTTTTGCAATCGAATCTGGCTTATTGAACAACTCAAACGAGTGCGCATAGCCGATAATATTATCTATCGAATCACGGAATACAACCACTTTTGAGATACCTGTTTTTATAAATAGTGCATGTAAATCAGTAATAGGTTCATTTACCTCAATAGCAATGATTTCTGGTCGTGGAACCATACAATCACGCGCTTTAATTTTCGAGAAATCTAAGGCGTTTTGAAGTATTTGCATCTCATTTCCAAAGTCTTCTTCTTCTTTGATGCGTTCATTCATGTCTTGAACGTAGTGTTCCAAATCGACTTTCGAAAATACTTTTTCGGTGCTCGATATTTCTACTTTCATCAATTTTAAAAAACGCAAACTGATAAACATGATTACGGAAGTAGGGAGGTATAAAATCCAATAAAAAACGTAAGCAGGTACTGCAAACGATTTCATGAATCCATTAGGATTTAACTGACAAATCGCTTTCGGAAGGAATTCTGCAATTATTAATACAAGAATCGTTGAAATAACCGTTTGTATCAATAATTGAAGTACTTGTTCGGTTACCCCCCAAGATGCAATAATTGGATTTAATATTTCAGCAGCTTGGATCCCAAAAAGCACCAATGCTATGTTATTTCCGAGTAGAAGAGCAGCTAAAAAATGGCCTTCATGGCGGTAAAAGAACCCTAATATTTTTCCTGTAACAGAACCTTTATTTTTATCTAATTCGATGCGTAAACGACTAGATGAAACAAATGCAATTTCTACACCAGAACTAAACGCAGAAATGAAAAGTGTAAGTAGAATTATCAGGTGGGGGTCCATGTAGAATTACTTGGTATAATTGATTAGATCTTTTCCGATATCTTTTCGGTAGTTTGCGCCTTCAAATTCAATCCCCTCAATCGATGCGTATGATCTATTTAATGCTCCTTCAATTGTTTTTCCGTAAGAAGTTACAGCAAGCACTCTACCTCCAGAAGAAAGTACTACAGGTCCATCCGAACTTGTACCAGCATGGAATACGATGCTGTCTTTTACCGCATTTAAACCATGAATCGTTTTTCCTTTTTGGTATTCGTCAGGATATCCACCAGCCACCATCATTACGGTTGTTGCAACTCGGTCATCAAATTGCACATCTCTTTCGGAAAGAGTACCAGTTGCGATACCTTCAAATAAATCTAATATATCGGATTTGATACGTGGCATTACCACTTCTGTTTCTGGATCTCCCATTCTGCAATTATATTCAATCACATACGGTTCACCTTTCACCGAAATTAATCCGAAAAACACAAATCCTTTATACACTAATTTTTCTGCTTTTAAGCCTTTGATTGTTGGTATAATAATTTGATTTTCAATTTTATCCATGAATGTTTTATCGGCAAAAACCACCGGAGATACTGCTCCCATTCCACCAGTGTTTAAACCAGTGTCTCCTTCACCAATGCGTTTGTAGTCTTTCGCTTCTGGAAGAATTTTGTACGATTCTCCATCTGTTAATACAAACACAGACAATTCGATACCTTTTAAGAATTGTTCGATTACCACACGTGAACTTGCATCTCCAAATTTAGCATCTGCTAACATGGACTTTAATTCTGCTTTTGCTTCCTCTAACGTATCCGGAATTACAACTCCTTTTCCAGCCGCTAAACCATCTGCTTTTAATACATATGGGGGCTTCATGGAAGCAAGAAATGCATATCCTTCTTCTAATGTATCTTTTGTAAACGTAGCGTATTTAGCAGTTGGGATGTTATGACGTTGCATAAATTTCTTTGCAAAATCTTTACTTCCTTCTAATTGGGCTGCTTCTTTAGAAGGTCCAATCACACTGACATGTTTGATGGATGCATCTGCTTGAAAGAAATCATAGATTCCTTTTACCAATGGATCTTCTGGACCTACAACAACAGTTGCAATTTTATTTTCTAACACAAAAGTTTTGATTGCTTCGAAATCTGTTGGTTGAATAGCGACATTTGTTCCGTGGTTACGCGTACCTGCATTTCCAGGAGCGATGAACAACTTGTCTAACTGAGAACTTTGTGCAATTTTCCATGCAATTGCATGTTCTCTACCTCCAGATCCTAATAATAAAACTCTCATTGTGTGTTTATTTACAGTTATTCAATAAAGATTCGAACAACAATTTTCCGTCTAAATTATTTAATACTGCATCCGCAGCTCTTTCAGGGTGAGGCATCATTCCAAATACATTTTTACCTGCATTACATATACCTGCAATGCTATCAATAGAACCATTTGGGTTGAATTCTTCATTAATAGTACCGTCTTGTGCAGCGTATTTAAAAATCACTTGTTCGTTATCGTAAATCTTTTTGATCGTATCGTCTGCAGCATAGAAACGTCCTTCGCCATGTGCGATTGGAATTTGGTAAGTTTTAGTTGCATCCAAATCTTTCGTAATCGCAGAAGAAGTAAATTCCGGTTTCAAATACACATTTTTACAAATGAATTTTTGCGTATTGTTATGTAATAATGCACCGTCTAACAATCCTGATTCTGTCAAGATTTGGAAACCATTACAGACTCCTAATACATATCCACCTTTATTTGCATGCTTGATAACTTCACCCATGATTGGAGAAAGTTTAGCAATTGCACCTGAACGCAAGTAATCACCATAAGAGAATCCTCCAGGAAGCACAATAAAATCAGCTCCTTTAAGGTCAGAATCTTTATGCCATAAACGTTCAACTTTTTGGTTTAACATTGTTTCCAATACATATACCATATCCTCATCGCAGTTCGACCCAGGGAAAGTAACAACTCCAAATTTCATTTGCTTCGTTTTATTTTTTATACTTTTTTGCTGTTGTGCAATTTTACTTTACAAAAGTAGTCATTTCACGTGCACGTTAATTATTTAATGAAAAATTTAGCAAGTGAAAATATGAACAAAGTGTAAAATAATATTTTTGCTAGTAATAGGGATGATTTATTAAAGAAGGAAAAAGGATAAAAAAAGCAGAGAGGTAGGATAGCTAAGCTTAACCATTCAATATTTCCATCGTGGAAATATTCGTAGCAACCAATGATAATTCCTACTAATAAAACAAGTTTTAAAATCGCTAATAATTTTTTGAATCGAAGTGAACTTTTAGAAGTTTTATAACTTAAATTGAGTAAACTCAAAAGTGCAATAAATAGTAAAATGATCACAGTAGATCCAACTACGGTGTAGTTTTGCAAGAAATTTTCGGATAATTTGTACCAATTCCAATGTAAATCTTGCAAAAAATAATAAACAAATGCACAAGCGTAACCAATTGGGAGAATAAAACCAATCGATGCAAGTGCAGCCTCCCTAAATACAAAAGGACGAATGCGAGTTATCATAAACCAAATAATTGGAAAGAAAAGTACAAATGGTGGGTTAAACGTAGCTGCAACACCAAGTAGGAAAGAACCATTAAAGGCTATTTTCCGACCATCGGAATTATTTTGCAATCTAAAAAATAGAAACAAACAGAAAATCAGCAGTGTATGAGATATCAACGCTCCATCAATTTGATAGAAAGAATGAAAATAACTCATAAACAAAACGTAAAGTAATGCAATTATGTAACTGTTTCTATCATAAAATTCATTAGAATTGAATAGAAAATTGGCTAAAATGGCATTTAGAAAAATTAACCCGAGACTTAAATAATTAATCCAAAAATGATTTTTGATGAAATAACTCCCCCAAAAACCGAGGTTAATCTCGGGTAAAATTTCAAAATATCCTGTAAATTCATTTAGTGCTACATAACCACCTATTAAAAGGGGCAGTAACAAGAGTACATAGATTTGATTACCTAAAAAAATGCGCGTCATTGACGCGAAGATAAGATTTATTATAATTTACTGGGTGAGACTCAGCTAGATTTTAGCAGTCTTCCTTGGATTATTTTCAACTTAATGTCAAAATAAAAGTTTCAATTGTTGATAATTTGAAAAGAAATTGCTTATTTTGTCTCATAAACTAAGAAACTATGAATGCACTTTGGTACGGAATCGCAAATTTTTTTCAATTCATTTTTGGATTTTATGATATAGTTGGAAATGTGTTCAATTATTCTTGTATAATACTTGGTTTTATTGGGTTATTCTATTGGTTGAATTACCAAAGAAACTTCAATAAAGAGGCTGAAAACAATCCAAATCAGATTAAATAATTTTCAAACACATACTTTTAGGTTGTCTTTTAGACAACCTTTTTTTTTATCTATGTACGAAAACACAATTATTATTACAGCTGGTGGAACTGGCAAAAGAATGGGAGGCGATATTCCAAAGCAATTTTTGGTGTTAGGAGAAACACCAATTTTAATGCAAACCATTGCTTGTTTTTATACCTTTGATGCAACGGCACAATTATTAGTGACTCTTCCGGTAGAATGGAAAACGTATTGGCAAGAATTATGTGACAAGTACCAATTCAGCGTCCCACACACCTTAATTTCTGGCGGAAAGGAACGTTATCATTCGATTCAACTTGCGTTACAACATGCGACAGGTAGTTTTATTGCTGTACATGATGGCGTGAGACCAAATGTATCTCAGATGACAATTCAACGTTGTTTTGCCTCTGCCAAAAAAAACGGTTCAGGAATTCCAGTACTAGAAGTTACAGAGTCTTTGCGTCAAATATTACCTGACGGCACATCCAAAGCAGTGGTTCGCAGAAATTTTCGCAGTGTGCAAACACCACAAGTATTTGAAAGAAGTCTATTAGAAATAGCATACAAACTCCCTTTTCATTTAGGAATAACAGACGATGCTTCATTAGTGGAGGAAGCTGGTTTTACAATATCTTTGGTAGAAGGGAATGTGGAGAATATTAAAATTACAACCCGTGGAGATTTAACATTCAAATAATAATCAATTATTATTTTTGTGTATATCCTTGTTAGAAATTAAATTATGGAGTTAGTAAATCGGGAATTAAGTTGGTTATCCTTTAACGAAAGAGTTTTACAGGAAGCGATTGATCCAAACGTTCCCTTGGTAGAACGTATGCGATTTTTGGGAATTTATTCGAATAATATGGATGAGTTCTTTCGTGTGCGTGTTGCAAATATTAAACGTATTATTTCCATTAAGAAAAATTCTGTGCAAGGATACAATGGGACTGCAGCTGAATTACTAGAAGATATCCGGGAAGAGGTTTTAAACCAACAAAAAATGTTTGAATCTTGTTATCAAGGTTTATTACTAGAGCTTAAGGAAAAGAATATATATCAACTGACAGAAAAAAATCTTACAAATGAACACCGCGAGGAGTTATCCAATTATTTTCATTCCGAATTAAAACACGAAATAGTTCCGATTATTCTAAATCCAAAATTACCTTTCCCGAAATTAAGAGATACGCACATTTATTTGGCGGTACGCCTAGAAAAAGAAAATTCCAAAAAAGCATTTTTCGCATTAATTCAAATTCCGTCTACGTACCAACGTTTTTATCAAATTCAACAAGGAGAAAAGTCTTTCTTTATATTAATAGATGATATTATTCGTCTACACCTAGATTCGATTTTTACCATTTTTGATGTGAAAGAAATGGAGGCTTTTACATTTAAATTTACCAGAGATGCCGAACTTAATCTAGACGACGATTTATCGGTTTCGTTCATTGAAAAAATGGAGGCAAGTTTGCAAAATCGTAAAAAAGGAGAACCTGTACGTTTTGTTTACGACGCTAAAATGCCTGTTGATTTGAAAAATTATTTGTTGAAAGCATTGAATTTAAAGGCAGGATTGAATGCAATACCAGGGGGTAGATACCATAATTTTAAAGATTTCGCTGGTTTTCCAGATTTTGGCAAAAAAGAATTGATTTATGAGAAATTACCAGCTTTAGATCATCCAGATTTGATTCATACCAAGAGTTATTTAAATACGTTTGCTGAAAAAGATGTACTACTCCATTTTCCATACCAAAAGTTTGATTATGTAGTAGATACAATTCGAGAAGCGGCTATTGATCCTACCGTAAAATCCATTAAAATAAATGTATACCGAGTAGCACATAACTCCCAAATTATGAATGCGTTATTAAACGCCGTTAATAATGGGAAGGAAGTAGTTGTTATTTTTGAGATTCAAGCACGATTCGACGAGGAAAACAACTTGTATTGGGCGGAACGCATGAAAGAACAAGGCGCGCGTGTAATTTATGGGGTTCAAGGATTAAAAGTGCATTCTAAACTATTGAAAATAACACGTGTGGTTAGAGGAAAAGAACAAATAATTGCATTTATTGGAACTGGTAACTTCCATGAAAAAACGGCTAAAATTTATTCAGATGTTGGTTATTTTACTAGTAATGTTGCTATTTGTCAGGAGGTTAGAAAGGTATTTCGTGTGATGGAAAACAACATTGAAAGAGGCGTATATCGCAACCTATTGGTTTCTCCTTTCAATAATCGTCGTAAACTTACGAGTCTTATTCAAGCTGAAATTGAGAACGCTAAGAAAGGATTACCTTCTGGCATTTGCATCAAAATCAACAACTTGGTAGATGTTAAAATGATTGATAAATTATATCAAGCAAGTAATGCGGGCGTTAAAATTAAATTGAACGTTCGTGGTGTTTGTTGTTTGGTGCCAGGTATTAAAAATCAGAGTGAAAATATAGAGGCTATCAGTGTTGTAGATCGTTTCTTGGAACATGCGCGCTTCATGATTTTTGAGAATAATGGAAGTCCATTGTACTATATTTCATCCTTTGACTGGATGGAACGTAATTTAGACAAACGTATTGAAGTGGGCGCTCCAATTTATGACCGAGTTCTTCAAAATGAATTACAAACTATTTTTGGATTACAATGGTCGGACAATCAAAAGTCCCGCGTGATAGATAAAAAATTAAAAAATAAACACCATACCAACGATTTGGATTATCCTGTTCGTTCGCAAATGGCGTTATACGAATACTATAAAAATCAATTAGTGTTGGCTGGAGAAGAAACCAATGACTAAAATCGCAATCGTAGGCTTCGGATGGCTTGGTACTCCTTTGGGTCAGCAACTTGTAGAACAAGGATATAAGGTAGTTGGAACAACCCGTAATGTGGAGAAAATCCCGCAACTTGCATCAACAAATTTAGAAGCATTTTATTGGAACAGTCGTGAAGACAACCCAGTATTAGTAGAAGAAATTGTAACGGATACTGCTTATTGTATTTTAAATTTCCCTCCAGGTAAGGTAAATCATGTACGAGAATATGGCGAACATTTATTGTTTGCAGCAAAACAATTTAGCGAAAAAACACATTTCATTTTTGTAAGTACAACAGGTGTTTATCCAGAGTATATCGTGGATGCAAAAGAAGACTCCTTCACATGGGATGAAAATGCAAGTACCAATCACCTTGCATACGCGGAACAAGTCTTACATACTTATTTACAAGATCGCTTAACAATTATACGCATGGCTGGTCTTATTGGTCCAAATCGTCACCCAGCGAAATTTTTTGCTGGTCGTATTGGCATTCCGAATGGTAATCAATCGGTTAATTTAATAAAACAAGAAGATAGCATTCAAATTATTTTACATGTTTTAGCAAAAAATTATTGGGGAAAAATTGTAAATGCGTGTGCGGATAATCATCCAACTCGCAACGATTATTATACTGAATCCTGTAAAATTTTTGGATTTGAACTTCCACAATTTATCGCTGAAGGTACCGGGAAATTAGTAAATAATGAGAAATCTAAATTGGAGTTGGGGATGCGGTATGGTGATTTAAGTGTTTCTCCTTATCTTTAAATAGTACTAAAATCTAGTATATAAATTTTAAGTTAGTGTATTAACCTAGAATTCAATAGAAAAAGAAGAAATTTACGTAGATACAATTTTGTATAAAATTAAGTCTTTGTTCTATTGTCTAATGGTCTTTTGTCTTAATTTTGAATATGGCTAAAATTAAAACAGCATTTTTTTGTCAAAATTGTGGACACCAAACTCCAAAATGGTTAGGAAAATGTCCTTCATGTTCAGAATGGAACACCTTCGTAGAAGAAATTGTAGGAAACAATGATTCGAATGTAGTTGCATTTTCAACAAGCAATGGTAAAACTGCCAAACCCCAAGCGGTACAAGATATTGAACACCGAGTAGAATCTCGTATTATCCTCCATGATAAAGAGTTAAACCGTGTTTTAGGCGAAGGTTTAGTTCCGGGTTCCTTGATACTTTTCGGCGGCGAACCAGGAATTGGTAAATCTACGTTGATGCTTCAATTAGCAGTGACTGAAAAAAACTTACGTATTCTGTATGTTTCAGGGGAAGAAAGTGAGCAACAAATAAAAATGCGTGCAGAACGTATAGGACTTGACAATAATGAATGCTTTATTCTAACGGAAACAAATCTTCAAAATATCTTTTTACAAACGGAGGAAATAAAACCGCAATTATTGGTAATCGACTCTATACAAACTTTATATAGTTCGCATATTGAGAGTTCTCCAGGAAGTATTTCCCAAGTGCGTGAATGTACTGCCCAATTGTTACGCTATGCCAAACAAACAGAAGTTCCGGTATTTTTAATCGGACATATTACGAAAGAAGGTGCTTTAGCCGGACCAAAAGTATTAGAACACATGGTAGATGTGGTGCTACAGTTTGAAGGCGACCGCAATCATGTATATCGTTTGTTACGTACAATCAAGAATAGATTTGGAAGCACCAATGAATTAGGTATTTATGAAATGCTTGGTTCAGGACTTCGTCAGGTAGAAAATCCATCAGAAATTTTGATTACAAATACGGATGCTTCTTTAAGTGGAATATCCATTGCCTCCACATTAGAAGGACTCCGACCAATGTTAATTGAAGTCCAAGCATTGGTGAGCACTGCAGCATACGGAACACCACAACGTTCTTCAACAGGGTTTGATTTGCGACGATTAAACATGTTGTTAGCAGTTATGGAGAAACGCTGCGGTTTCAAACTTGGCGCAAAAGATGTCTTTTTAAACATTGCCGGAGGTATACGCGTAGATGATCCCGCGATTGATTTAGCCGTAGTTGCTTCTGTTTTATCTTCCAATGCGGATTTACCAGTTCCCAAAAATATTTGTTTGTCTGCTGAAGTTGGTTTATCGGGTGAAATCCGTCCGGTCAATAGAATTGAACAACGTATTTCAGAAGCGGAAAAGTTAGGGTTTGAAAAAATTATAATTTCTTCGTTTAACAAAGGAATTACTCAAAAAAATCACACGATTGAATTAGTTATGTGTAGTAGAATTGATGAGGTACTTAAAGCTCTTTTTGCATAAATCTTAATGTAATACAATATCTAATAGCTTAATAGATATTATTTTGACATTTTTGCACTACATTTTTTTGTTTCTTTTTGATCCATGAAAAAATGAAAAATTAATATCGTATTTTCGTATTATAAAATATTAAGGTTACACCCATGAAATTTTTTATCTTTTTTATCTTCTCATTTTCATTAGTTGCTTGTCACGATGTGGCTAAAAAACAGCAATTGGAAGAACTTTCTATTTTAGATAAACGAGTAGATCACATTCAACGTGAATATGAAAACTTAAAAAAGGATACCGTTTCGGAGATGATTTATACCATGAAAGAATTAAAATACCGGGTTAAATTTGACATAGAAGAAGATACCCTTTCGATTAAAATGGCGAAAAACTTGGATGCCTATAATCGCATTTATAAAAACTTGAATTTGGTAGAAACCTATGGAGAAAAAATTCTATTTGGTTCGCAAAAAATAAAAAATTCCATCACTAATCTTACAAACGATATAAAAAATGGCGATGGAGACAGAGCTAACTATAATAAATTTCTTGCTTTTGAAACGGATAAAGTAGATAACTTGCAACAAATTATCGATGATATGACCAAATTGCAAAAAGAAAATATTCGTGCATATGTACAAGTAAAAGATGCGGTGGAAAAATTTGCTACTGAATTGTCTTTAAAATAGTTAGTATGCGCATTTGGATATTGTTCTTGTTTTTACTCCTCGCGTTTTCTGGGATGACACAAGTGAGTACGGATCAGCAACTAGCACAGTATTATTATTCTAGTGGCGATTTTGAAAAAGCACTTCCTTATTGCCAACAGGTATTTCAAAAAGAGAATAGCAAGTTTACCTTTTTACGCTATTACACGTGCTTACTAAAAACAAAAAAAGATAAAGACGCTGAAAAAGCGCTGAAAAAACAGATGGATTTTGATCCATATACAGTGGATTATCCTATTTTATTAGCGGAGTTTTATGAAACCCATGAAGCTTCTAAAGCTGCAAATAAGATTTACCAGCGACTTATCGAAGAAAACACAACCTCCAGTGTTAAAGTACTAGATGTATATAAAGCATTCAAAGAAAAAGGGAAATTAGAGCTTTCCCTTCAAGTGTTAGAGAAAGGACGAAAAAACTTGGGTGATTCTTATCCTTTACATTTGCAATTCGCAGATATTTATGCGCAATTGAATCAATCTGAAAAAATGTTGGAGGAATATTTAGATTTATTAGAAGTCAATCCGGAATATAAAGAACAAGTACAAACTTCTATTGCACAGCGGATTGATTTTACACAAGCGAATAATACGGTTTCCGAGTTACTAAAAGAAGAATTAATTGATCGTTCTCAATCACGTTCAAGTGATTTGATTTATGCTGAAATGTTGCAATGGTATTTTACACAACGCAAACAATTTACACTTGCATTAACGCAGGCGCAAGCGTTAGATAAACGTGAAAGTAACTCGGGATATCGGGTATATGAATTGGCGAATGTGTTTGCTCAAAATAAAGAGTATCTTTTAGCGCGCAAAGGATATTTGTACGTGTTAAAGAATGGAAAAGACAAAGGCTTTCATTTTATGAGTGAAAATGCAATGCTTCATACCTATTTTCTGGAAGTTATAGAAAAAAGAAATTTACCCCAAGACACACTTCAAAGTATTATTAGCAACTATAAAGATGCTTTGCAAAGACTAGGGAAGTCACGCAACACGATTACAATTTTGAAAGAATTGGCGCAAATTCAAGGTTTGTATGCGAATCAAGTTGAAGAAGCAATCACCTTATTGCGAGAAATAATGGCGCTACCAGGATTGTCTGCAATTCAAAGTTCAGAGATAAAAATGTTACTTGCCGATTTTTATGTCTTAAAAAATGAAATTTGGGAAGCGTCCTTACTATACATGCAAATCGATAGTGATTATAAATTTGAAACGATAGGCTTCGAAGCAAAGTTTAAAAATGCTCGGGTTTTTTACTACGATGGCGATTTTCAATTTGCACAATCACAATTGGATATTCTAAAACAATCCACCTCTAAATTGATTGCAAACGATGCCTTGAAATTATCCTTATTAATTACCGATAACTACGGTTTAGATAGCAATTATACCGCCATGCATCAATTTGCACAAGCTGATTTATTATTGGAACAACATCAATATAATCAAGCATTTATATTATATGATTCGATTCTTCTTGCTTTTCCGTACCATGGACTAGCAGACGAAATATTGTTACGCAAATCACAAGCATTTCAGCAACAGGGCAATTGGAACGAAGCAATTCTTTTGTTAGAAAAATTACTCAAATCGTATTCGGAAGATATTTTAGCAGATGACGCTTTATTTCAGTTGGGAGATATCTACGAAAATCATTTGGGAAATAAGGAGAAAGCGATTGAAAATTATAAGAAAATAATTTTCCAATATAAAGGAAGTCTGTATGTCGTAGAAGCTCGAAAACGTTTACGTATGTTACGAGGAGATAAGTTAGATATAGAAGATCAAATGTGATATATACAAACGAAAAAAGACCAGTTTTACCGGTCTTTTAGATATATTTAATACTAAAATTATTCTGTTTCTTCTTCGTCAAAAACTCTTTTAGGACGAAGTTTATCAAAAACACCTAATGTAATCCAAAAAGGAAGTACAAAACCTAATAAAAATAAAAGTACCCAAAACGCCATTCCAGCGATTAAGAAAAAGGTTACAATTCCTAGAATATTCATTTGATGTTGTTTTATTGTCAATAATAATTAGTGTAAAGTTAATAAATTTATTAATTGTAACGAGAGATGCATAAAAAAAATATGTTCTGAATGCAATATTTGTTTTCAAAACTTCGTTGTAAGTATAAAACCGCAAGTCTCTTTTTTATTATAAATTTGTAGCAACATCCTTAATTAATTAGTATGAAAAAATTAAGCTTCTATTTTCTTTGCCTAATGCTATTAATGGCGGCATGTAAGTCTAATAATTCTAAAAAGTCGCTAGATCCAACTGAAAAAAAACAAAAAGATTTAATCGTTTATACATTGAAAGATGAAAAATCGTTTGATAAACAAATGATGGAAATTGATTCTTTCGTTTTAGCGTATGGAAAATTTGCAAGTTCTTTGGATTATGGAAAGGAAGATCAATCCACTATTCACGTAGATGCACATTTAGATAATACGGATAATATCGTAAAATTGGTAGAGAATTTTACAGAGAAAGACGCAACAAGTATGGGTACGAATTCGTTTTATTTACATGATGGTAAGGTTTTTATGAGTAAAGAAATATTTGTTACTAATACGAGTGCTGATTTTACAGAGCGTATTTCGTATTATGCACCAAATGGCATTTGTTTGAAGTCGAAAGAAAGAACAGCAGTTTCTGAAGCATCACTTCTAAAAGCAAAATTTGTAGCAGTACCTAAAACTGCTTGTAGTATCGATCAAGCAATGCGCGCATTGAATTCAGAAAAAGAATTTGCAACTACTTTTCAAGGATTTATTCAGTCTGGGAAGGATTCATATATGATCGTTGGTACGCCAGGTGCTGGAGGTTTTACGAGTGCATTGAAAATAAAAAAAGACGATAAGTTCATTGCAGAAATACGTAAAGATGAGTTGCGCTATTTGAATGGAACGATTTACTTACAATTCGAAAAAATAGAAGAGGTTGGTGGATTTACGTATCAATCACTGATAAAAGGATCTTGGACGAAAGAGGCTTTATAAATTCCCTTTTACATATCGAATAATCCGTTGTACAGGAATATGTAACGATCCAAATGCCTCGTTACGTTTCATGGAGTCCAACTGAAATCCAAATTTCGTGTAATTTTGTGTCCAAACACCACCGTTGTACGAAGACATTTCGGTCATAGGCACATTATCGGATGAATAGAAATACGCCACGTTTGGGGTCAATTGCATTTTAATCGCAGGAGAAAATAAGAAACGTAATTGTCCTCCTTCTTTCCGTAGTATTCCTTTTGCAAAAAGTTGGTACAATAGATCATGGATGTTTTTATTGATTGATATCAACATGGCAAAACCAGGGACTTTCTTTTCTTTTAACGTTTCTACTTGGGAAACATTGAAATTTTCATCTAGCACGGATTCGATTACTTTTTCTTTCACCGTAATTGATCCTCCTTGGTGATATGAAATATCTCCTTCCCAAGCATTTAAAAAAGAATTTAACGGGAAACTAACCCGTTTACTGAATCCATCCATTACTTTATAAAATGGGTCCTTTTTGCTTTTTCGTAAGCGATCAATGTTTAAATGAATGTTCATTAATCGTCCAGTATAATAGTAAGTTCGGAAAGCGATTCCTTCTTTTTTTGGCGTCACCGCTAATGGCACTTTACTTCGAAAATAGACTTTTAATTTGACAGAAGAGGAATCTGTATCATGTGCAAACATTGCTGTTGAAATGCCTTTATCGCTTAATTCTTTATAATTGGAATAAATCACTAGTTTCTCAAATAGAAATTGTTTTTCCTTAGAAAATTTCTTCCAAATCTTGGTAATATCCCCTTTCTCCGAGTACATTACATGATACATTCGTTTTACTAGTTTGTTGCCATGGTATAGAAAGATCCAATTTTTACCATAAGTGATGTATGAACTTTTCTTTTTGAATGAAAACACTTTTTGTTGACCTACAATGGTATCTTGTAAATCAATTTTTTTCTTTAAACGTACAATTCCAGAATAGATTTTACTAGAGTCTGTAACATGAATTAATGCACCCCATTCTCCATTCACATTTGTGAAAAAATAGGATGGACGTTGAAAATCTAAACCATAACTTTTTCCTTGCGCTAATAAAAATTCGGGTGTAATTAAATCTCGAAAAGGAATCTTGTTGAAATACAACATAGCATTAGATTCTTTTGCCATGCTTAAAACGTTTAATTTCCCGATAAAATCACCATCTGGCATCCGGTCCATTAAGGAAGGTTGTGGCTTTGTAATTGTTAATAGCGGACGAAAATAAAAGAAGGCGATCAACAAGGAAAGCAAGAATAAAATAAAGGTGACTTTACGAACCATATTATTTATTTAGCCAATATATATGCTGAATTAATAAGGTCCAATAAGTATTTACCAGAATCGGTATATTTCCCTTGAAAGTAATAGTTTATTTCAAAATCAGTATACGAACTTGAAGTCTTTAACGTAGTCATTTCAATATATCCTTCTTTTCCACGCATGGAATCTAACACTTTATTTTGTTTTACAGTAAATACTTGTTTCGGTATTTTGCTCAATACTTCTCCAATATTAAAATACGAATACATAAACTTACTTTTCTTCGCGTTTTTGGCTTTTTTCCCAGAAATTGCATTTTTCCCATATCCGTCTAGGTGCTCGATTGCTAAACTTTCATCGTTTGTAATTACCAATAATCCATTGCGATTAATTACATAAACGGGAATAGAATTAAAAATAGCGTCGTCAATTTTCCAATAATTATCCGTTTTCTTAAAACGGGTAGTCATTTTCCCCATATAGTTTAAGATTTTCTCAGGTATATCTGCTCTTCCTGTCGAGAATCCAACGGTAAACATAGGCATTTCTTCTTCCCCTATTATTTCTTTCTCACTGTATTCGAATGTCTTTTCATCGTAACTAAATTCGATACGTTTTGTCTTTACTTTTTTTACCCCGTTAAATGTCCCAAACATGCTTCCTTGGTAGGTGTCAAACAAGGCATCCAAATTGACGAACTCATTCAGTAGCTCAGCTTTTAATACATTGCTCGTTACTCTTGGATCTTTTTGTTTGCTCAATAAAGGAATAATAATATCATACGCTTGTCTATATCCTTCCTTCAAGTTGATATTGTAGGTAAAGAATCCAGCACAATCTTCATGAATATAGCGCAATACATTTTTATCAAATTTGGTGCTATTTAGTTTTGCATAGATTTTCCCTAAATCTTCTCCATAATTTGCTTGTAGTTTAAACTCAATGGAGTTGTCTTTCAAATAGATATCTCCAACAACAATGTTCCCGGAATACAAGGTTTTGATGTCTTTAAATAATTCTGGAAACATGGTTTGAAAATACCATAATCCTTTTGCATTTTGCAAGTTACGCGAATTATCCATGTAGAAAATCCCTTCGGATTCATGGGTTAATTGCGTTGCAAATTTGCTGTCTTGACTTTTTAAATGGATATTTTTTTCAAAGATTTCTACCAAAATATTTTGTAAATATTTTACTTGTAAATCATTCGTCACACTGTCTTTTAATTCCCAATAGGTTTTATTGATGAGGTCTTTTGCATTTAACTTAACTTCGCTATCGTCAGCCTCTAACTCTTCGTTTTTCAGTATTTTACCAATAGGTTCTTCCGTTTCATCATCGCCTTCATTTTCCGCTTTTTTATCTTTATCGTCGAAAAAATAGCCATTTCCACGTTTAATCCAGATAGAATCTGTCACGTGTTTAATTTTTTCGTAGGAAGGATCCACGCGTAAAACCAATCCTGATTTTCCTTTGATAATTAAATGATTAAAATACGAGTTGTAATAATCTATTCCGTTTATTGGACTTTTTACTTTATCAAAATCGTCAAAAACTAAAAGCAAATCTTTTAAATTACTTATACCAAATGAAAATCCAGAAACTTCATAATTGGAAGTTTTTCCGTTGAAAACGTGTAATTTTTGCCCAAAATCAAATCCTGCGTCTTTCAATGTTTTGTTGTCTGCAGATCCATCAAACATTTCTGCTTGCACTTCTTCCATAAATTCATACTGAATTAAGGAGTCCATTGATATTTTCTTGAGTAAGGAGGTATTGTTAATTCCTAAAACAGTTACCGCTTCTTTTGGAATTAAGTCATCCGATGATTGCCCAAAGGAGATTAGGCACCACATACAAATAACAAATAAGCATCTATTTTTCATAGCTATTTTCTATTTTTTATCGCTTAACACAATGCTGTTTTCTAATAAATTTAAATTTTGTATTAAGGCATACGGAGTAATTTTAAGCATTACAGCCATTTTGTTCGCAGAAATTAAACTAGCAGTATTTTCACATTTTTCTATCGGTTTATCAAATCGCGTGATTGACATATAATTTCCTTTTTTTAAACCTTCGATGTCTTCTTTTTTCAATCTAGAAGTTAAGTCACCGGTAATCGAAGGAACAGATCGTATAAGTTTATTACCTTCCCAAGTTAACCAATAGGATTCGATATCTTTCTTATTTTTACTCTCATCGATAACAATTTCTTTAATTGCTTTTTGCAATGTTAGAATGGAAGTGAAATCACATTGAAACTTTAGTATGAAGTTTGTAAAATCTGTTTCCATTTTTACATTCGAAATACCTTCTTTTTGCGCGATTATTTCTTTGTATTTATTGATTTTATCTTTAATTTCTTGAATAGAAGGAACTTTTTTACCATCTAAGCTATCCAAGGCCAAGATGGAGTTTACTTTTACTTTACTTGCACTTAAGTTTAAGGTATATTTAAATGTTCCGGTTCCATCGCTTTTAAATGTCAAGTCATCAATGATTTCTATGCAGGAACTCATTGTAAAAAACACCACCAAAAACATTAAATACTTCATATATAAAATCTTAACTCGTCACTCTTAAACTCGTCACTCATTATTCTGCCTCACCACGCATTCTTTCCGCATTCTCGGCCATTTTCAAGGAATCAATCATATCTTTTAAATCCCCATTCATAAATGCAGAAAGGTTATAGATTGTTTTATTTATTCTGTGGTCTGTAATACGTCCTTGCGGATAATTATAGGTTCTGATTTTTGCAGATCTATCACCGGTTGAAACCAACGTTTTACGTTTTGCTGCGCGTTCTTCATGTACACGATCCAGTTCTTTTTGGTACAAACGGGAACGCAATACAGAAATTGCCATTGCTAAATTTTTATGCTGAGATCGTCCATCCTGACATTCAACGACCGTATTTGTAGGAATATGTGTTAATCGTATCGCAGACTCCGTTTTATTGATATGCTGACCACCCGCACCAGACGCTCTAAACGTATCTTTACGCACGTCGCCCATATCTATCTCAAAATCAACTTCTTCTGCTTCGGGTAAAATAGCAACTGTTATTGCTGAGGTATGCACCCGACCTTGGGATTCTGTCTCTGGAATACGTTGAACTCGGTGAACCCCTGATTCAAATTTTAGCATACCATAAATCCCATCCCCAGATATCTCTAAAGACACCTCTTTGATTCCTTTTGTTCCTCCTTCTTGTGAATTCAAAATTTCATATTGCCAACCCATTTCTTTGAAGAAAAGCGTGTACATACGGAAACAATCTTCTACGAAAATACAAGCTTCATCTCCTCCAGTACCAGCACGCAACTCCATGATGGCATTTTTGTTGTCTTCAGGGTCTTTCGGAATTAACAATAATTTAAGGTCTTCCTCTAAACTTGGACGAATGTTTTCCAATTCATCAATTTCCATCTTTGCCATTTCACGCATTTCAGGATCTTCTTCAGCAGCAAGTAGTTCTTTCGAACTTTGCAGATTATCGATAATGTTTTTGTATTTTTTGTAGGCTGTAACAACCTCCTCTAACTCTTTATATTCTTTATTTAGTTTCACATAACGGTCCATGTCCGAAATAATATCTGGATCGACAATTAATGTACCAACTTCAGTAAAACGATATTCAATCGCTTCTAATTTTTTTAATAAATCTTGCATCTATGTTTAGTAAATGAATTCTCCAAATTCGGAAGTGATTGTTAATTTTTTCCCTGTATGTTTTTCTACACGCCCAACAATTTTTGCTGGTACTTGGAAGGATTCTGAAATAGCGATGATATTTGCTGCAAGGTCTTTCGGTACATATATTTCCATACGGTGACCCATATTAAATACTTTGTACATTTCTTTCCATTCTGTATTGGATTCCTCTTGAATGGTTTTGAATAATGGTGGAACATCAAATAAGTTGTCTTTGATAATATGAACGTTGTCCACGAAATGCAACACTTTTGTTTGCGCACCTCCACTACAGTGTACCATACCATGGATATCTGCTCGGTGATTATCTAAAATTTTCTTGATAATTGGTGCGTATGTTCGTGTTGGAGAAAGTACTAATTGACCTGCATTAATTGGACTTCCTGCAACGCTATCTGTTAAACGATATTTTCCAGAGTAAACGAGTTCTTCCGGTACACAAGGATCAAAACTTTCTGGGTATTTTTCTGCTAATTCTTTACAGAATACATCATGTCGTGCAGAGGTTAGGCCATTACTTCCCATTCCGCCATTATAACTAGCTTCATAACTAGCTTGTCCAAAAGAAGCTAATCCAATAATTACGTCACCGTCCTGAATGTTGTGGTTAGAGATTACTTCAGAACGTTTCATGCGACATACAACTGTAGAATCCACAATTAACGTTCGAACTAAATCGCCTACATCTGCAGTTTCACCGCCCGTAGAGTTAATGCCAATTCCTTGATTTCTCAATTCAGTTAATAATTCTTCAGTGCCATTGATGATAGCAGAAATAACTTCCCCTGTTACCAAGTTTTTATTTCTACCAATGGTGGAAGAAAGTAAGATATTATCTACTGCACCAACACATAATAAATCATCGATATTCATGATCAATGCGTCTTGTGCAATCCCTTTCCAAACAGATAAATCCCCTGTTTCTTTCCAATACATATAAGCGAGAGAAGATTTTGTACCTGCACCATCCGCATGCATAACTACACAATAATCTTCATCTCCAGTTAGTGTATCTGGAACGATTTTGCAGAATGCTTGTGGAAATAACCCTTTGTCCACCTTTTTAATGGCATTGTGAACATCCTCTTTTCCAGCGGAAACACCACGTAAATTGTATCTTGTATCTGACATAACGAATAGAAAAACACAAAATTAATAAAAAGTGGCGAGTAGCGAGGAAAATCAGTTGTTTTTAAGAAATTCTACCCAATTAATTTTTTGTTGTCCACGAAGTATTCTTGGAAATTTATTCTGCGCACCTAATTTCCCAATGCTTGCTAAATAGGAATAAAATAAATCACTAGAAATCAATTGAATTGTGGGTTTTCCAAGTGTGTTTTTTCGTGCTGATTTATAATCATCATTTAAGTTGGATAAATGTTTATCCATACATAATTGTAAGGTTTCGGTATCGATAATTTTATCTGTTCCGATATACCAGGAATGGTTCGCGTTTTCCTCATCTGCGAAAACGGCAAATTCTTCAATGACGAGATTTAATTCTTTACTAACTTCTAATAATCCTTCCCGAATGTTATCAAGCGATAGATGTTCTCCAGCAAGTGATAAATATTGTTTAGTTCTTCCTGTAATTTTTATTTCACGTTTTTCGACATTGGTAAATCGAATAGTATCCCCTAATTGGTAACGCCATAATCCTGCATTGGTTGTAATAATCATTGCATAATCTACCCCTTCTTTTACATCTTCCAAGGTATAAGCTTTGTGTCGATCAATTAAGTTTCCTTCGGAATCGAAATAGGAAGCATTGAATGGGATAAATTCAAAAAACACGCCATTATCGATTAAAAGTCGCATGACCTTTTCATTTTCATGGAATTGGTATGCAAAATATCCTTCGCTAGCAAGGTATGTATCAAATTGAAATAATGGATGTGCACAAACTTGTGCTAAACGTTTTTCGTATGGTTCTATGAAAATGCCACCATGGATGTATACTTTTAAATTTGGCCAAATATCGTGAATGGTATTCAGTTTATATTTTCGCACGATTTCTTCCATGACTAGAACGCACCAACTAGGAATTCCTGCGATTATTCCAATATCCCATTTTGGGGCTTCTTCTACTATTTTTTCTAATTTTTTACTCCAATCTTTAATATCACTGATGCGTTTAGATGGCTTCGCAAAAGGTGTTGCAATTTTTTTTGTGTACTTTTTTAAGATACCACTTAAATCGCCTTCATACCGTTTTTCAATTTTCGTCAATTTAGAAGACCCTCCAACTATCAATACTTGTTTTTGAAAGAACTCGGTTGGTAAATCTAATTGACATAAGGTTACAATCTGTTTCAAACTAGTCTTTTGAAACGATTTAATCATTTGTTTCGTAATTGGAATTTGTTTGCTTGGACTACCAGTAGTTCCAGATGAAAGTGCAAAGTAATTTGTTTTTCCAGGCCAAGAAATATTTTTTTCTCCTGAAATAGTATGTTTTAACCAAACTTCATAAAATTCATCATATGTCAAAATTGGTACTTTTTCTTGAAAAAGTGAGATACTATTTGTTTGGGAGATAATTGTTGAAAATTCGTACTTTTTTCCAAGAAGTGTTCGCTTTGAAATTTTCAATAAATTATCTAATGTATCTTTCTGTAAATCAAAAGATAAGTTCTTTTTTAAACTTCTTTTATATTCTAATTTTGCTGTTTGTTTTACTAATCTTCCAACAAATTTCATAACATCTATTTTTAGTAATTTTAGCAGTGCCAAAAGTCATGCTAAAAATAGATAATAACATTAAGCGTATATTAATAAATTAACTGTTTTCGTTAATTTTCCTAAATTTTTGTAAAATAGCACAACTTTTGCAAAAAAACACGTTCTTAATATAGTGAATTGACTACTTTTGTGTCAGTTTTTAAAACACAACTTATTAAATTTAAACCATATGAATCATAAAGTATTTGTTGTACCTCATGACTTCACACCAGTTGCCGATAACGCGCTGAATCATGCAATTGCTACTGCAAAAATTGTAAACGCACGTATATATTTACTTCACGTTGTTGGAAAATTGAAAGAAATTGATCCAGCAGAAGCACAATTAAAAAAAGTTATTATTGAAAAAAAATCGGATGTGGAGTTAATTCCATCCGTTCGTGTTGGAAATATTTTTGAAGATATCGGTGATTTTGCAGCAGAACATCATGCAGAATTAATTTTCATGGGTACCCATGGCATTAAAGGATGGCAACAAATCACAGGTTCTCATGTACTTAAAGTAATTACACATTCGGAAGTACCTTTCATAGTAGTGCAACAAAAAGAAATTGGTACAACTGGTTATGATTCAATCGTTGTTCCTTTAGATCTTAATGCAGAGACTAAACAAAAATTAGGATATGTTGCAAACATCGCACAATATTTTAATTCGAAAGTGCATGTAGTAATTCCAGACGAGAAGGATGATATTTTTCGCTCTCAAGTCAAGGTAAATATTAAGTTCGCACAAAAATTTTTAGGAGAAAAAGGAATTAGTTATGATATTTCTTTCTTGAATCCTAAAAACTTTGAAAAGGAAGTATTGAAGCATGCAGAGTCTGTAGATGCCGATTTAATTACAATTATGAACTTGAATCGTGGAAATATTCTTTCAGGTTTAATTTCTAATCCTGAAGAATACTTACTTACGAATGAAGCTAATATTCCAATCTTAATTCTAAATCCAAGAAAAAATATTTCTGCTTTTTCATTAGGGTAGAAACCTTAATATCTATTTAAAAGGCTATCATTTCGGTAGCCTTTTATTTTTTATGTAAAAATGTTCCATTTCGCTACAAGTACCTACAAAAAGTTATTTTTCGCCTATATAACAATTGTCGTATTATTATTGGTGTTGCCATTAAATGGAACTTTCCGTTTATCAAACGTTTATTTTGGTTTTCGTTCGGATCATATTGTACATTGTTTGATTTTTACACCGTTTATCTCACTTTGCTTTTTAGGAAGATTAGTATCCAAAACTAGAAGACTTCTTGGTTTTGGCTATACTTTTGCCTCTTTTTGTGAGTTTTTACATGTTTTCATACCGTATCGTACAGCTAGTATTTTTGATTTACTCGCAAATTATATAGGTGTTACCATTGGTTTCCTTCTTTTAAAATTAGCGCAACGTTACCGATTAATTCCATTTTTGGATGCGTAACTTTTTTATTGGTTTTTCGTTAAACCATACTTGATGAAGTATATACAATTTCTTGTTTGTTCTCGTTTCTTGCATTCTATAACTTATGCGGGGCTTCTTTTTTTATCTATATGTTTTCAAAGTTGTTCGGAACAAGCGCGCGAAGTGAAAGTGAATCAGGTTGCTTTAAATGTATATAAGAATCGTAAATTTTTCGGTATCATTGACTCTGCATTTTCTGTAACATATCCATTTGTTCATTTAGAACGCAATCATTATCAATTTTACACCAAGGGAAGTCCAAACTTTGAGAAATTGTATTTTGATATTAAACAGATGGTTCGATTTAAAGATCGAAAGTTAAATTTTTACCATGTTGGTGGTTCTCACTTACAAGCCGATGTCTATACGCATGAAATGCGAACATTATTGCAAACAAATTGGAATGGTTTACCGGGCGAGCGTGGGTGGATATTTCCATTTGATCTAGCAAAAACAAACAATCCCCGAAATTATGCCTTTCATTCGTCCAATCATTGGACAAACTACCGAAGTACATTACAGCGACCTGATTCACTTGATTATGGCTTATTAGGAATGGTACTTGAAACACCAGATTCTATTATTGATATACGATTTAATTACAAAAAAACGCAAGTAAAACCTGTGTTTGATAGAGTTCGTGTATATCATAACAAAGGTGTTTTTCCATATGCATTCTCTTTTGCAGAAAATGACACGTTTGTAATTAGAGTTCAAACCAATGTGAATGTTGGGTATACCGATATCCATTTTGATAAAAATTTAGATAAGTTTCACATGGTGTTGACTAAACAAAGTCATGTACCCTACAAATTTCGATTACTTGGTTTTCAATTATCGAACAATCAACCTGGTATTTCTTATACCACGATTGGCGTGAATGGTGCTTCGCTTCCAACGCATTTAGGTAATAAGTTATTCGAAGAACAATTACGCGAATTACCACCAGATTTTTTCGCTTTTTCAGTTGGAACCAATGACGCAAATGTACTCTATAAAGATTTTAAACCGGAAGTCTTTAAAGCCAATTTAGATTCTTTAATTCAATTAGTCCTTCGTGTAAATCCGAATTGTGCGATTTTACTCACTGTTCCAAATGATGCGCATTTTAAAAAGAAGTTTTTAAATCGAAATGTTGCCCGTGAACGGGAGATGATCCGCGAATTAGCTAAAAAATACGAAGGTGCCGTTTGGGATATGTATGGAATTATGGGAGAGTTGGGATCTTCTACCACTTGGTATAAGTATAGATTAATGCGCTATGATTTAGTACATTTTACGGCAACTGGCTATAAAATCAAAGGAGACATGTATTTTGAATCCTTTTTGAAGTGGTTAGAACAAATGGATTTGAGGGACCGTGAATTATTTGGAAAGAAATTTAAAAATTAAATCCCTATAAATCAATATTGTAATCTCTTCTTTTTTTCTTTTAATGTGTATAGAAAGGAGAAATCATCCAATATACGATAACCCCAGTTACAGCTACATAAAACCACAATGGCCAGGTAATTTTAGTCCATTTTTTGTGTTTTTCAAAGTTCCCTTGCCATGCAAATAGGTAAGAGAACAAAACTAATGGAACAACAGCTATGCTTAATAGAATGTGTGAAATCAAGATAAAGAAATAGATTGCTTTAAAATCTCCGCCATATTTTGTAGAATCACTCGTCATATGATAAGCCACATAACTTGCTAAAAACAATAGGGATAACACTAAACATATTTTGATTAAACGCGCATGTAATGCAATGTTTTTCTTTTTAATTGCGATTAATGCTCCTACAAGTAATACCGCAGTAATACCATTAATAGTAGCGTAAATACCAGGAAGAAAACTTAAATCTACTCCAGGAATTTTTACTGCAAACAATATCGCCACAACTACTGGTATTGCAATAGATGCAATGATTGTAAAACGTTTAAAGTTTTTTACTTTTTGTTCACTTGGTATTGTACTCATAAGCTAATAGTTTGCGTACATCTTTTTGTAAAAGATCTACTTGTTTGGTTTCCGTTCCGATATATACGCCACGCACATATCCTTCTTTATCTACTAAAACGAATGCTGGAGAATGTGCATAACCACCCGCCGATTCAATATCTTTATTGGCAAAAACTTGAAAATAATCTACACCTAACATATGCGTTGCTTCCTCATCCCCAGTTAAGAATTCCCAATTTTTAGCTGTAATACCATAATGTTTTCGGTACGCTTTCAGTTTTGAAGGTCCATCATACGTAGGATTAATACTAAAAGAAATAAATTGAATGTGTTTTTCTAAATCCTTGGTTAGTATGGATAAACGCTTCATTTGTGAAGTCATCTTTGGACAAATAGAAGGACAAGAAGTGAAGAAAAAATCTGCAATCCACACTCTCCCTTTCATAGTTGATGAGGTAATTTTAATAGAATCTTGGTTTACGAATGTGAAGTAGGGTATTTTAGGATAAATGGTATCTGTAACTTCATTTCCATCAATTGTATCATATTCTACATCGTAGTTACCGACTATGGGAAGCACGCGTACTTTTTTTTGTTCCGTACATGACGCAATAACTATCCATGATACTAGTAAAACCAAGAATAAGCGGATCATGTTTTTATTTTTTGAGTGCTGCTTTATCGTATTGTTTATCTAATAATGCAATGTGCTCTTTCATCTTACGTATCATCCCTTCCGAATTTCCTTTTAAGGCCATACGTAAGTGATTTCGTTTATCGATTAGTAACATTAGTTCTTGAAATGATTCTCCTCCGTAGTATTTTTTTCCTTTTTGCATAAGGTTTTCACCATGACGAGAAATGTTATATACCTGTTTCGCATCGCCATTTGCTAATATCCAAATGGAAGAATCATATTGATCGACTTGATCTTTTAAGGTGTATTCTATTTCTCCTAAATTTTTGTAAGGATTTCCTTTTCCGTCCGTAACAAAAGATACAAGTTTTACATAACCTAGTTTCTTCTGATTTTTACGCAGGTGTTGATAAATTAATTGATCTAGATGCCACAATGAAATAGCGCAATTTCCAGGACATGTTTTTTGGATTGTAGTAAAAAGTACTACCTTGTTTGTAAAATTCTTGTCAGTATATTTTTTACCATCTACTCCTGTAAAGGTGTAAGTAGATATAGCGCCCATATCATCGAGTTCTGTAAATTTATGTTTACATCCTCGGGTAGAGATAAATATTAATAAAGAAGCCGGTCCGAATAAAAGAATTGTTACTACCAATTTTTTTATTCGTCCGGCTTTACCTAATGGGTTTATCATTTTTAGAATCCAATTGCTTTCAAGGCTTCACTAACTGCGTTACCTTCTGTAAGAAGAATAAAAATTAAATACACAATAAACACGAAGTAAGGAAGTAAGATCACATATTTAAGTGTTTTTTTCTCATCCCCTAAGTGCATAAATATAAGTACGATATATGCTGCTTTTACTAATGTCAAAGCCACGAAGGACCATTTTACCAATTCCCAAAGTGTACTACTTTGTTTTATAAATGCACCCAATGCAACCTCAACAATTGTAATAATTGTTAATAACGCAGTTACTTTCCAAATCTTTTTACGAAGTTCTATTCCAGCTGCTTCGTCGTGGTGTGTATCTAATGAGTATTCAATAATATCATCTCTTTCCATAACAGATATATTTTATAAGATTAAACTAAGTAGAAGAATGTAAATACGAATACCCAAACTAAGTCGACAAAGTGCCAATATAAACCAGTTTTTTCAACCATTTCATAGTGACCTCTTCGGTGGTAACGACCTTCTACTACTTTCAAGTAAATTAAGAAGTTAAACACAACTCCAGAGAATACGTGGAATCCGTGGAATCCAGTAATAAAGAAGAAGAATTGTGCATATTGCGTTGGTCCATATTCGTTCACTTTAAGGTTTGCACCATAAATTACACGGTGAGGAGTTCCACTATTAATAACTTCGTGGTATATTTTGTCTGCACCTTTTTCAATTCGTTTCCCTGTTTTATATTTTAAACCGTCTTCTTTAATCACTAACACTACATGCTCATCTTTTGCACGGTGAACCAATGCTTTTGAACCATCGTGTAAGGTAATAGTATCATTTTTTAATTTACCATGTTCGATTGCATGATGAAATTCGTGTAATAAATCTTCTTTGATTACAGCTCCTTTGTGGTGGTGTTTACCAGCTTCTACCACAGTGAAATCTTTGATTTCTCCAAAGTGACCTTTAACGATCGCTTTAGAACCATCTGCTAATTCAATTTTTCCAAATTCAGAACCATGAATAAAGTGATACCATTCCCATGCTTGAGAACCAACGAAGAATAAACCACCTATGATAGTAGCTAACATCCATTTTTGAACACCTTTTTTATCCATTCTATGTCCAGCTTCTACCGCTAAAACCATCGTTACCGAAGAAACGATCAAAATGAAGGTCATTAAAGCAACATATAATAATGGGTAACCATGTCCTAAAAATGGTAAGGAGTTAAACGTTTCTTCCCCAATTGGCCATGCAGATTGACAAGAGTGTCTCGTAAAACCATAAGAAATTAACAATCCACTAAATGTTAGCGCATCCGACACAAGGAAGAACCACATCATTAATTTTCCGTAACTAGTTCTAAAAGGAGAAACTTTACCGCCCCAAACGGTAGCAGAATCAGTTTGAGTTTCGTTGTGATTTGACATTCTATATTTTTTTTTGCAAGTTTAAGGAATAAAAATAATAAATGAATGATTTAGGCTTAATTTTTAATGAATATAAAGAAGAAATATGAGTAGATAAATCCATAGTACGCCTAAAAAGTGCCAGAATATCGCACCCAATCGTAAACTTAAAACATATTTTTCATATGCTTTCTGTGCTTTCACTTGTTCTTCACCAACTTCGATTACGCCCCAAGCCTTTACTTTGAAGCTTTTTACTACCATTTTTAGTAGGTAAATGCTTGTTCCTAAAATGTGTAATAAGTGGAGGATAGTGATGATGTATAAATAAGAGGTCGATAAATCGCGTGTTTGGTTTGCTTTCAATTGTAAAGGTGGTGACAAACGTCTTTTCCCTAACATTAAGGCTCTATTTTTATATTGTAGTTCTTTGCCTTTATAGTACACATGAAAATCTTTTCCTAGTTTTCCTTTGTGAAAGAAATCACCACGGGAATCGCGAATATTCCAAGCTAAACTTTGTAAACGTCGCATGTCGGTATATTGCAGAATCAACCCTTTTGTATTGACTAATTTACCGCCTTGGATAGTTACTTTTTCTTTTTGGTAGAATAATTCAAAGTTTGGGTTTAAAGCATGTATCGTATATCCTTTAATATCCGCTGAAGTTTCAAAAGGTTTAACAAAAGCTTGTAAAGTAGTTAACTGTTCATCCGTCATTTTTTTACCTGCTAATAGATAGTCGTTGCCATTTACATCGATGGCTTTACCTTGGTATTTAATTTCAAAGTATTCACCATAACGACCATCTACCACAAATATTGGACTTACACCAGCAGCACCGTCTTTTATTAACTGCTTATATCCAACAAATTGGAAAACAGAAAATCCAATCCCAAAAATTAGGGTAAGTAACATGAGTAAACGCGCAGTAGATACCTGTTGTTTTTGCGCATTTTTACAGGCAAAATGGTAAAAAAGACTGCTTATAATAATTAAAGTGGTACTAATCCAAAATCCAGTTGGTAGTGGATATTTTACCCAAAACGTATCTCCCATAGATACGATATATGCGGATGTAAATCCTGCAAAAATCATTACTACACTGAAAATTCCAAGGTAGACTAGATTTTTTTTCATTTTCTCCCTTACTTCGGGATTCAATTCGTCACTATAATCTCTGCGCATAACAACTATTTTTTAGGTAAATAATCAAAAACGTATAAAAACTGGACTAAAGGCAAGTAAAAAAACGATGCGAACATCAATTTACGTGCGTCTTTGTCGTCACAACTTAATAATAAACGGAAGGAATACCAGAAGAACCAAGCTCCTAGGATAGTGCCAATCACCAATGTAGCAGATCCAGCCCATCCAAGCACCCAAGGCAAGAGTGTAAATGGGATTAGAAATAAGGAATACATCGTTATTTGGTAGGCGGAATTTTTAGATTTTCCAAATTTGGAGGGTAGTAGTGAAAATCCACCGGCTTTGTAATCGTCGAAGGATACCCAGGCAATTGCCCAAAAGTGCGGGAATTGCCAAACAAATTGGATGAAGAATAATACTCCTGGTTCCATCCCAAATGCATTGGTATGTGCAATTGCACCTAACATTGGAGGAATTGCACCGGGAAATGCGCCAACAAAAACTGCCCATGGAGAAACACGTTTCATCGGTGTATAAATGAATACATAGGAAACATAGGCTGCAAAACCTAAAATTGCACATAGCAAATTAATTCGGTATAAAAGATATGTTCCAATAATCAAACAGACTGATACTACGATATAAGCTTCACGAACGCTCATCTTACCTTGTGGTAAAGGGCGACCTTGCGTACGTTTCATTAAGATATCAATTTCTTTTTCCCAGATTTGGTTGGAACCATTAGATGCAGCGGTGACAAGTGATCCACCTACCATTAACAACCACACGACGCTACTATTAACCGTAGTTCCGTCTCGGAAAACAACAAATAAGTAACCGGATAATGCAGAAATAACTACGAGCGCAGAAAGTCTAAATTTTGTAAAAACTAAATAGGATTTTAGTTTATCTTTCCAACTCATTTTTTCTTCTAGGGTGTGGTTCACAATTGAGAAATTTATACAAATGTATGGAATTTTATTTCCCTTTTATAAGAATTTTCAAACTAATTCGTAGAATATGTCCCATCGTTTTGCAGCGTAAAAATTCGTCGTTTTTATAATGTAAGGCTAATTCTTCTTTTAATTGATCGATATTTTCTTGCGGGGCAATTGTATCGCGTGTCATTACGTGTATGATATCCCGAATTTGATACCGCGAATTACGTATACGGTTAAATATTAAGGATCGTTCTTCGCGTTGGTACTGTTGAATCGATTGTGGAGTGAGGTGCTTACTTACTAAATCCACAAAAGGAAGGTTTTGCTTGAAAAATTGTGGCAAGTAAACCGCTTTCCGTTTTTCGAAGGATTGTTGGTCAAAATCGATGGAACGCATGCGGTAGTGGGTCGATTCAAAGTCTGGCGTAACGTCGATTACGAAATTACTGGAATGCATATCTCCTAATAAACGCACAAAACAACGTTCGTTAAATTTTACAAACTCTTTCGCTAAACGCGTTTCTTCGAAGTTTTGGTGAACGGTATTGTTTTTGGTTAAGAATTGATCTGCTGGAATACCAATGATATGTTCTTCAATCAGTGTTTCATCGTTGACAAAATAACTAATGTGATTCGGGGAGAGTAAATGTTCGAGTTCGAGTCCGTAGAGACGAGAAGCATCTGCTTTTTTTACATAAAAATAATCGAAGTTATCGTTTAGTCGATTCACGACACGTACACGAAATGGTCCGGTGTTAGCGAATAAACAGAAGTCGATGCGATCGATGTACAAGTGATTGATTACCGAAACATCTCCAGCAGCTTTAAGAATCGCATAGACATGTTTCAGTTTTTCATTGATTTCGTTAGCGACGTCGTGGTTATAAATAACGGTAATCCAAAACGTATTATTTCCATCACGATCATAGACATTGATGAAATTTTCATATTCCATTAATTCGGAATATTTAAGCGATGTTTTTACATCCCGACCATATTGACGGAGGTACTTTCGCAGTAAGTCCGAAATAGGGTAGATGAGTTTCTTTTTGGAGATTAGGTGCATTAAAATGATTTAATTTTTTCTGTCATATATTCTGACATCCCTTTTGCTAAGTAGGTAATTAAAGGATTATCGGAGTTCATTTTTTCACATTCAATGATGGTTGAAATATATTCAAGTTGACTTTCCTGGTCTAAAATCTTTGGGAAAATTGGAGGACAATTGTTTTTCATTAAAACAGCTCCTATAATTATTCTGCATACCCTTCCGTTTCCATCTGCAAAAGGGTGGATTTCGTTTAAAAATTTATTATGAAAGTATGCAATTCGTGAAATAATATGTTTTCCTACTAATGAATTATCTACATCGTTAAATCTAGCTTTAAACATATCGATGTATGAAGCCATAATTATTTCTAAATTATAATGTGGAGCATACTGTTTATTTTCAAAAAAAGGCAATCTTGAACCTACTGTTGGAAAATTTCTATATTGTCCTACAAGTTCAGCTTTATATTCTCCATCCCAAGCGAACTTACTGTTCATTAAACTTTTATGTATACTCTTTATGGTTAATTCTGATATATTAAATTCGTCTAAATTGTTTAATAAACTTGATAATGTTTTTTGATGTTCTGATATCCCTAGTAAAGATGGTAGATTTACACTTCTAATTGTCTCAGCGTTTAAAAATCGGATAGTATCGCCATATTGTAATTTTGAATCTTCAATTCTCGCAGAAAAAAAGGAATAATCATTTACTAATGAATTACGAAATTCGGGTGACCAAGATTGAACTGGAAATTTATCCTGAAATTCTTTTAAAATAGAATTAAAATTAACTAAATAATCAGGAAGCATTTATGCTTTATATTTTGAAAATAAAGAATCAATCCAATTTTTTATATCATGCGGATAAGCAAAAGTATTGTTATTCATTGATACTAATGTTTTTCCAAAAAAATACATATCAAATTCATTTTTCAAGTTTATAGGTATTTGATTCAACCCAACTAGAGAATTTGAATTTGAAACATCTATTAAGAAAGTGATATCATTTCTAGAAATTTCCATACTAACAAAAATAGTTTGTTTTTTGTTAATAGTCAATCAAAAATTAGATTATACAAAAAAATCCAGCAGATAGCTGGATTTTAAGTATTTCATTGGAAAAACAGATTATGCTTGTTTTGCAAATTGTACGTTGATGTTTAATTTGATGTCTTCACCAAGAACAATGTTTCCAGCTTCCGTAACTGCGTGGAAAGTTAACCCAAAATCTTTACGGTTAATTGCACCTGTAATTTCGAAACCAGCTTTTACATTTCCGTAAGGATCTGAAGCAACACCACCAAAATCAGCTGTTAAATGAACAGTTCTAGTAATATCTCTAACTGTTAAGTCACCAGTAATTGTATACGTATCGTTTGATTTTTTAGTAACCTCTGTGGATGTAAAAGAAATTTTTTGGTAGTTCGCAACATCAAAGAAATCCGCTGATTTCAAGTGCGCGTCTCTGTCTGCTTGGTTTGTAAAGATAGAATCTACGTTTGCTTCAAAATGAAATTCAGCTGTTGTGAAGTCTTCCCCTTCTACATCTACAGCACCTGTAAATTCTTTAAAAATTCCTTTTACAGTAGAGATAACCAAGTGTTTGATTTTGAATTCTACTTCCGAGTGTGTTGGATCTATAGCCCAAGTTGTTTTAACTAATGTTGACATGTTTTTTCGTTTTTTTAAGTTGATATTTCAAATGTACAACATTTTTATTTACCATGGTAATTATTTTAAAATTTTTTAACAAAAAAAGTGCCGGATTACAAATCCAGCACAGCAGGGGAAGGTGTATCCAACTTCAGAAGAAAACGTAAAAAACTATACTATTTTGTGGTTACAACCCTAAAAAACTATAATATTTTGTGGTTATACTATTTTATTTTATAAATTAGTACTATGATTGACAGACAAATAAAGCAAAATTTAGTAGAAGACTTAGATTTTAGGAAAGCGCTTGTAGTTTTGGGACCTAGACAAGTTGGAAAAACAACCTTAATTCGAGAACTTGTGAAAGGAAGAAATATCTTATTTTTAAATGGGGATGATGCACAAACAAGAGTTAATCTTTCGAATACGAATTTACCGTTTTTACTGAATATCGTTTCGGATTATGATATCATTGTAATTGATGAGGCACAACGAATTGAAAATATTGGGTTGACCGTAAAAATGTTGGTAGATTCGGCTATTGGCAAACAATTTATTCTGACTGGATCTTCCTCCTTAGATTTAGGAAATAAGATAAATGAACCATTAACTGGGCGAAAATGGGAGCATTTATTGTTTCCCTTAACGTGGACAGAACTTCGAAATCATTATACGTTTTCCAATGCATACGAACGATTAGAGGAATTTTTAATTTATGGTCAATATCCAGAGGTAGTAACCCATACCAAGAAACAAAAGGTATTATCCCAATTGGCAAGCAGTTATTTGTATCAAGATATTTTAGAATTAGTTACTATAAAAAAGCCGGATTTATTAATGAAACTATTACGAGCACTTGCACTTCAAATGGGAAGTGAAGTTTCGTACAATGAGTTATCCAAGATTTTACAAGTTGATCGAATGACTGTTATTAACTATATTGATTTATTGGAAAAGGTGTTTGTCATTTTTCGACTACATCCCTATTCTAATAATCAACGCAATGAGATAACTTCCAAACCTAAAATATATTTTTACGATAATGGCATAAGAAATGCAATTATTGGACAATTTAGCCCTTTAAATAATCGTCAAGATGTTGGTGCTTTGTTTGAAAATTTCTTTATTAGTGAAAAGATGAAGCACCTTAATTATAAAGGGTTTTATGGATCTACCCATTATTGGAGAAATACACAACAAGCAAAAATTGATTTTATTGAAGTAGTTGAAAATGAATTAACAGCATACGAGATTAAATATAATCCTACAGTAAAAGCAAAATTTAGTAAATCATTTACGGAGAAATACCATCCAAAACAAACAATAGGAATACACAAAGACAATTTTTGGGAGTATTTGTGAATTAAAAATACGCCCTCACTTCCATACCCCCAGTATGAATCATGCGACTACTTTCGGATTTTCTTCCAGTATATTGTATCGAGATTTGGAGTTTTTTAGAAACATTTCGTTGGTACCCCACATTCCACATAGCGTTATTTCCAGGTTTGAGAGCTTCTAGCAATTCAAATCCGACAGCTGAACTCGCATTTCCTTTAAAGTCAATTTGTAAAAGGGAAAAACTCGCTTGTAAACTTCCTTTTTCTACTTGGTTGTATTTACTGCGAAGGGTAAGTTCTTTTACATAGGCATGTTCACCTGAAATTGCATTTTTATTTGAAAATCGCGATTCCAGGGTGAAACGTGTGGTGGTAGAAGGTTGGTAACTAATCATAGGTTTCAACTGGTGATAGTGCAAGAAGAAGTTTCTCCCAGAGGTGTAATCTGCTTTGACTTCTTTCGTCCCTTGTTGATAGTTTACTTCAAATAGTATCACCCGTTTTATGTTCCAGCGTAAATTGAATTCATGGTAGCGTTGGTTGCGCGCATCAAATCCAGTTGCTAAAAGCGTTTTCGTTTGGTTGTCTTGATAAATGTACTCTCCCCCAATAATAGAACTAGTTCGGTTAAAATAGAGGGTGTTTCGCAAGTTATAGTTGGTACTTATTAAGGACGTGTCGGAAATTTGAAAGATAAACGGATTAAAATACGAACTTCCATCGAAATGATTTGTTTTACGGTTGATACGCATCCGTAATTGATCGGAAAAAAGACCTACTACTTTCTTTAAACCTGTCGCATTTTGCCAAATTTTTTCAGGTTTAAAAAATAGTCCTTGATTTAACTCATTACTATAGGTTTTGACATAATTATTACTTGGCGTAAATACCCGAATATAGCTAGCTTGATCCACAAATTGTGCGACTTCAAATTCATTTAAATCTTTGATGCCATCTTGGTTGTAATCGATCCATGTGTACACTCCTTGTCCGTCGTTGACTTTGATATATAAAAATTCTTTTTTGAGCTCTAATCCACTTCCTAATTCGTAAAAGTAATTCCAGGTAAACGCGCCTTTCCATACATTCAGGTCGTAATCTAATCTGCCTAATAAGGTGTTTTCAGGAGTTTGATTGATTAATTTGGCATTTGAAATGACGAGTTCCCGGTAATTCAAGATAAAATTTAAGCGTTGGTTTTTTTGGGAAACGAAGGAAATTTCTGAACCGAATGTGCGTGCTTTTGCAACTGGAGTAAGTCTAACACTGTCGGAGCGTTTGTCGTAACGTTCGCGGTAAAAAAGTTTGTAGTTTAAGCGCGCCGAATCGGCATTTGCTAAAAATACTTGGTAATCAAAAAAGGAATAACTCGCAGGATTAAAAACGGTTGCGGTGGAAAAACGATTATCTTCTTGGTCGTCTTTATAGCCTATTTTTAGTTTTCCTAGTTGTTTTGTAATCGTTGCTTTATGTCTTATATAGGAATTTGTGGTTTGTTTGGTTTGACTTTCTAAATAACTACTTGTCCAATCTGCATCTATTCCATGGGATTTCCATTTACCTGCAAAACCAGCCTTTTTTCCTAGATAATCTGCACCAATTGCATAGCGTGTCGCTTCTAATCCGATGTTCCCTTTTTTTCGATGTTCAATAGTAGTCGCTAAAGAAGTGGAAAGTTGTTGTCCCGTAAAACCTTTGTTTCGGGTGTTCCAATCGCGGTCAAATTCTGCAGAGCGGTAAATTTCAATTGGTGAAAAATTGGTGGATAAAAATTCTAATTCTGCTTTGTTTTTTAATTTCCAAGTACTTAAAGAATCTTTACTCAAACGTAGCTCATTGTTAAATTTTGTATGGTTACTGAATCCTACATCGGTTTTTTTATCAAGTACAGAGAACGTATTTAGATCGTAATTACTACTTGCAAACTCGCTTTCGATACTATTTTTTGGAGAGAATTTATACGAAACTCCCGTGGCAACAAATTGTTTTTGTTTAGGGGTAATGAGCAAACGTATTGGTTCATAATCTCCTTGCGGTTGTCCATTGATTGGAGCAACCCAATGAAAAATTTTCCCCAATGCATTAAATTTTTCAAACATATAGTTTCCTTTGTTTGTGCCGACATAGGTAAAGATACATTGGTTGTATGCTTGTTTTGAATCGATGGAATATACCAACACATTCGAGTATCCAAGCGAATCTATTTTACGATACATGTTTTGATTTTCTAAAAACCCGATGGAATCGATACTCAATGTACTAGCAAGTTGCAGGCTATCCCCTACAGATGCAAGCAGCAGTTTTTGTGGATCCGATAAACTTTGTTGTAAGGTTTGGTTTTTAGCATCTTGTTCGGAGTAGGTATTTAACCAATAAGCGAACTTATTTTTTTGGTAGGCTATGTTTGCAGTCGCTAATGAACGCGCATAATTTTGGTCGGAATATTGAAATTCAATGACAATTCGTGCATCTTTGGTGATGTTATTTCTACTCGTAAAGGTTACTTCCGCGGTGTTATAGTTGATCATATAATCATTCTCTTGTCCGCGGTTTAACAAGCGTCCATCGATATATACTTTTTCCGTACCAGATAACACAATGATAAACGGTTCGTTTTCGTTGCCTATTAGTCTGTAAGGACCTTGATTTCCTTCAATTCCTGGAATAATTTGTCGTGCGAACTTTCCTTTGGACAAACCTACAGCAGCGCTGGTTTTCCATGTTCCTGCATTCGCATTTTTCCATTGGTATTCAGTACTTACCCCCTGACCTCTTTTTTTGTAGGTTAAGAAATATCCTTGTGGTTTATTAATCCAGAAATCTCCAGCGATGAGTTTGAATTTATCGTTATAAATTTGAATAAACACTTGGTCAAATTCTTGCAGTTTGCTAGTGTTTCCCTCGGGTTGCATCGGAATGTTTTTATCCGTTACCGAAGCTAAAATTTTTAGGTTTGGTGCAATATCTCCCGATAATTCCAGGTTTAAGGTCGAATTTAAGGATACATTTTGGTTATTTCCAAAGGATAAGCCTCTGGAGATACTCCCTGATTTTTTGAGTCCAGAAGAACCAAATACATCGTCGTAATTTATTTTTTGCGCTTGTAGAAACTTTTCATACTCTCCTTTATGGTTCGCATAAATTTGGCTGGTATCTCGGACTTTATACGTTTTGGATAACTGTATCGGAAGCACACGAAATTCTACGTATACACTGTCGGATGGAATTCGTAAAAATGCTATTGTTCCGTTTGTAGGATTTATTTCATACTGTTCTTTGGGAAGAAGTATTCCTTTTACAAACACCTTCACCGTGGAAGGATACACGGTAAATGTATCTAGGAGTTTTGGGGAAGCGCTCGGAAAAAACGTTTTTCTACGCAGGTTCGACTCTTGTCCAACCGCGATAAGTTGGAAGAGGAAGAGGATTAGAACCAGTAGAATTTTTCGAGCGAACTTCACTAGTACGAAAATACATTTAACTACCGTAAAGATGAAATTATTGTGTGATTTTGAAAATTTTCTAGAGGTGATTTACAAAAAGTCGTTCGACTTTCTGTGAAATATCACACTTTTTGGCGGGAGTTTTACAAAAAAAGCCCCACTTTCGTGAGGCCATTCATAATTTATATCCCGAAAGCTTTCGGGACATCATTCATAATTATACAAATCGTTCATCCGATTCCATCACATGTCCACATTTGTTGCACGTTCTGTATTCTAAATTGGAATAGAAATCTTTGAAACGATCTAAGAAATCTGATTCTATGTTTGTCAATGGGAATCTGTAATGGTGTAACGGGTTGTTACATGCTTCACAAAACCAAAACAATCCATCCGACAAATCGGTTCCTTTACGCACGCGTTCGATTACCAAACCGATCGTGTTTTCTGGTCGCACAGGATTGTGCGGAATATTTGCAGGAAGTAAGAACATTTCCCCTTCTTTGATCGTAATTTCTTTCTTTTCTCCGTCGATTTGCGCAAAAACTGTCATATCTCCTTCTAATTGGTAGAATAACTCTTCGCTTTCGTTATAGTGGTAATCCTTACGCGCGTTTGGTCCGCCTACAATCATTACGATGAAATCACCTGCTTGTTTGTACAGGTTTTTGTTGTTGATTGGTGGTTTCAAAAATTCGCGGTTTTCTTCAATCCACTGTTGCAGGTTAAATGGCATCATTAAACTCATACTCGTTCTATTTTATGCAAATGTTATTAATACTTTTCCTTTATCTACGACATCTTGTAACTGAATATCGATTGATTTTACTACCCCAGTACCGTCCGACTTTAACACGTTTTCCATCTTCATGGCTTCGAGTGTCAGTAGTTCATCTCCGACATGTATTTCATCCCCAATGTTTACCGCAATAGCAATCACGCGACCAGGCATAGGAGATTTTAATTGGTGTAGTTTTCGTACTTTTTCTTTATCTAATCCTAATTCAGCAATCAAGGAATCTAAGGCGCGTTCTTTTTGAATTACAAATTCTCGGTGGTTGATTTTCACTTTTAAAAATCCTTGTTCCATGCCATTTTCGACTATTTCTCCATGGAATTGTTTATCCGCAACAAGCAAGGTAAAAAAGTGCGCATCTTCCCATATTACCGAAGCTTTGGCAGTGGCAGCAAAACTTTCACCATCGATTTTCCAACCTTGTTTTGTCATAGTAAAGAATTAGTATTACAATAATAATCACAATATCCCAATCACAAAAAACATTCTCTCATTTTTGTAATATATTTGTAAGTAACAATCATTTAATATATCATGCTGAAACAACTTTTTTCCTACCTAACATTTTCCATTCTGTGCACGTATTTTTTGGTCGCATGTGGTATCCAAAAGCCGAAAGAAAACGAAACACCAATTACGGAAAATATCCAACTAGAAGGAGATGTTTCTGAGGATATCGTTCTTCCGTACAAGGCAAGTAGAACCTTATTAACCGACCTAATCCACACGAAATTAGAGGTAAGTTTTGATTGGCAAAAAGCATGGATGTATGGGAAAGCAACCATCACTGCAAAACCGCATTTTTTCACTTCCGATAGTTTATTTTTGGACGCCCAAGGCATGGAAATTAAGTCCGTGCAGCTAAACGATAAAAACGTAAATTATTCGTACACAAATGATGTCCTTCGTATTCAATTAGATAAGTCGTATACCCGCGACGAGAAGTATAGAATTGTGATTGAATATATTGCAAAACCAAACGACAGAAAAGAAGAGGGCAGTAAAGCAATAAAAAGCAATAAAGGATTGTTTTTTATAAATCCTACAGGCGAGATCAAAGATGTCATGCCGCAAATTTGGACACAAGGAGAAACAGAATCCAATTCTGTGTGGTTTCCAACAATCGATAGTCCAAATGCAAAATCTTCCCAAGAAATGCTGATTACGGTAGCGGATAAATATGTCACGTTATCGAATGGGAAATTAATTTCTTCTACAAAGCATTCAGATGGTACACGCACTGATCACTGGAAGCAAGAATTGCCACATGCACCTTACTTATTCATGATGGCTATCGGGGAATACAAAGTCGTAAAGGACCATTATACGCGTCCAGATGGCAGTAAAATGGATGTAAATTATTATGTAGAACCTGCGTGGGAAAATTCTGCTAAAAAGTTCTTTGGAGAAACACCTAAAATGATAGCATTTTTCTCGAAATTGACGGGTGTAGAATTTCCGTGGGACAAGTACCACCAAGTTGTAGTTCGTGATTATGTATCTGGTGCTATGGAAAATACAAGTGCCGTGATTTTTGGCGATTTTGTATACCGTACTGACCGGGAATTATTGGATAAAAATAGTGATCCAATTGTTGCACACGAATTATTTCACCATTGGTTTGGGGATTTAGTTACGTGTGAATCCTGGGCGAATCTACCTTTAAATGAGTCATTTGCTAATTATTCGCAATATTTATGGGATGAGTACCGTTATGGTTTGGATGTTGCCGATTATGGCAATGAGGAAGAAACAGGCGAATACCTAGAGACCTATGAGGCGGGAGAAAACCACGACTTAATTTGGTACCACTATAACAACGACGAGGAAATGTTTGATAAACACTCGTACAGTAAAGGAGGACGCATATTACATATGTTACGCAACTACCTAGGGGATGAAGCATTTTTCACAGGTTTACGTAATTACTTGCAAACCAATAAATTTAAAGCAGCAGAAATCCACCATTTACGTTTGGCTTTTGAGGAAGTTACAGGACAAGATTTACAGTGGTTCTTCAATCAATGGTTTTTGAGTTCTGGGATACCAGAATTAAACGTGGATCAATATATTTCGGTTGCAAACAAAGAAGTGGTGGTAACTGTAAACCAGATACAGGATTTACAAATAACGCCTTTGTATCGTTTACCGGTTAAAATTGCCGTATGGGATGATGCAGGTGAACATATTTATAAGGTAGAGATAGACGAACAAGAAGAAAAATTTATTTTTCCAGCAAATGGGAAAGTGAAATTGGTGTTGTTTGATTATGACCAAGTTTTATTAGCTAAAGTCAATGAAAGTAAACCTACAGAACAATTTATCGAACAGTATTATTTAGGAAAAAAATATATTTCCCGCAAATTGGCATTAATTAGTGGTTCAGCGGATGATATACCGAAAGGTCAGTTAATGATCTTGGATGCGTTGAAAGATCCTTTTTGGAAAATCCGTGAAATTGCGATTGAAAAAGCTGCATTCTTAACCGGTGAAAATAAAGTGTCAGGTATCGAACGGATTAAAGGCTTACTTCGCCGCGATGAGAATTCAGCAGTTCGCGCGCAAGCAGTTAATTTTTTAGCAGAGAATTTAACCCCAATCGAAGCTACTATCGCATTGAAAGATCATTTATTGGAAGAGTTATCCTACAAGGTAATTTCTTCAGCCATCATTGCTTTAAATCAAGTAAACCATGAAGCAGCGGTGGAAACAATAAAAATGTACGAAAATGATCAAACTCCGACAATTCGTTTATTATTAGCAAATGTGTATGCTGCAGATGGAAATATCGAACATTTGGAATTTTACCTTAATCTATTAAAAAACAATAATTTGAAGGGATACGATGCGCTTTCACTTTTAAATTCATTCTCCATTTACATGTCTAAACAAGCAATATCCATCCAAGTCAAAGCATTAGAAGTATATAAAAACCAACATGCAATTGGAAATTTTTATGCGAAAATGGGTTTACCAAATAACGTAAATTACATGATTGAAACAGTCGAGGCGCAAAGTAAATCAACGACTAATCCACAAGAATTAGCACTGCAAAAAGCATTTGTTAAAGACTTGAAAGCTTTTTTAGAAACGATCGAAACAAGTAAATAAATACCATGAGAAAAGTAACAATCATCGCTAGTACCTTACTATTGTTTGCCTGTGGAGGCGCAAAAATTATTTCAATTTCGCAAGCGGATGTTGCAAGAGCAGCAACTAAATATCCTGGAATTACTTCCGAACAATTAGCAGAAGGACAAAAATTATATGCTGCAAATTGTGCTAAGTGTCATACATTACATGCTCCAGGTAAATTTGGAGAGAAACGTTGGAACCACGAGATTGATGAAATGTCCGGTAAAGAATATGCGAATATCGATGCAAAAACAAAAGAATCGATTACCAAATATATTTTAACCTTTGCCAAACAATAATCACCCAATTATTTCCATCAAACGTTTCACCGCGTGATCAATGGCATGAATATTTGTATAAATCATTCGTAATCGGTCATTTTTTTCACTCAACTTACAGTCACTCGGATTGCTTTGAATGTAGGATAATACGCGTTGAAATTCAGGAGAATCATAAAATGCGGACTGTGGATTTGCGATAAAATAACAAACCATGGTCCCAGATTTGATGACCAATCGTTCGATACCAATATCTTGTGCTAACCAACGTAATTCAAACGAACGAAATAATTCTTTGACAGTTCTTGGTAATGGTCCGAAGCGATCAATTAATTTTTGTGCATACGCTTCTAATGCCGCTTTATTTTCTAAGCTATCCAGTTTTTGGTATAAACTTAAGCGTTCAGCAACATTGTTTACGTAATCATCTGGTATTCTGATTTCTAAATCGGTTTCTATCACACAATCTTTTACAAATTGAATAAAGTTATCGGTAGTACGTTCTGCGTAAAGGTCTTTAAATTCTGTTTCCCGCAATTCTTCCATCGCTTCGTTTAGAATTTTCTGATACATTTCAAATCCAATATCGGAAATAAAACCACTTTGTTCACCCCCTAATAAATTTCCAGCACCACGAATATCTAAGTCCTTCATGGCGATGTTAAATCCTGCACCTAAATCCGAAAATTGTACCAATGCTTCCAAACGTTTACGCGCTTCTGTGGTCATTTCGTGAAACTTTGGTGCAATCAAATAACAAAATGCTTTTTTGTTGGATCGACCTACACGTCCGCGTAATTGGTGCAAGTCACTCAAACCAAAATTTTGTGCGCTATTAATGATAATCGTATTCGCGTTGGAAATATCGATACCTGATTCGATAATGGTTGTTGCAAGTAACACATCGTATTCGCCTTGAATAAAGTCTAACATGATTTTCTCTAAGGCTTTTCCATCCATTTGTCCGTGACCAATTGCTACACGTACGCCAGGACACAAGCGACAAATCATTCCAGCAACTTCTTTGATGTTTTGCAAACGATTATGCACAAAATATACTTGTCCTCCGCGTGAAACTTCATACGCAATGGCATCGCGGATAGTTTCTTCGTTAAATTGAACTATTTCTGTTAATACCGGTTGTCTGTTTGGAGGAGGGGTATTTATGATACTTAAATCACGTGCTCCCATCAAAGAGAACTGCAGTGTTCTAGGGATTGGTGTTGCGGTTAGTGTTAATGTATCAACGGTAGTTTTTAAGGTCTTTAATTTGTCTTTAACAGCTACTCCAAACTTTTGTTCTTCATCAATGATCATCAAGCCTAAATCTTTAAACTTTACTTTCTCACCGATTAATTTATGGGTACCAATTAAGATGTCGATTTCCCCGTTTTCGACTTTTTTAAGCGTTGCGGTAACTTCCTTCGCACTTTTAAAACGATTGATGAAATCTACTTTCACTGGAAAGTCTGCTAAACGTTTGGAAAAACTGCGGAAATGTTGGTGGGAAAGAATCGTCGTTGGAACTAATACTGCCACTTGTTTACTATCGCAGACCGCTTTAAACGCTGCACGAATCGCTAATTCTGTTTTACCAAAACCTACGTCGCCACATACCAGACGATCCATCGGGGTACCTGATTCCATATCCTCTTTGATTGCCTGCGTGGTTTTTAATTGGTCAGGTGTATCTTCATACATAAAGGAAGCCTCCAACTCCGTTTGCAAATAGTTATCAGGGCTATAGGCAAATCCTGGTTGACTTTTTCGTTTGGCATATAATTGAATCAAATCAAAAGCGATTTCTTTGATTTTTTTCTTGGTTTTGTTTTTAAGAATAGCCCATGTTTGCGTCCCTAATTTATTCATTTTAGGCGCAATACCGTCTTTCCCCGTAAATTTGGAAATACGATGTAAGGAGTGAATACTGACGTATAATACATCCCCATCTCTGTATACTAATCGGATGGCTTCTTGGGGTTTTCCGTTTACATCAATGGTTTGTAAACCAGAGAATTGTCCAACACCATGGTCAATATGTGTTACATAATCTCCTTTTTGTAAATCGTAAATCTCTTTTAAGGTGATTGCCTGTTTTGCTTGGGAAAAACCTTCTTTTAATTTAAAACGATGGTAGCGCTCAAATACTTGGTGATCGGTATAACAAACGAGTTTCAAATCCGGAAGAATAAATCCTTCATGCAAAGCAATTGACATAGGGATAAATTCTACTTCCCCACCGATGTCTTCAAAAATAGAATACAGTCGATCAATTTGTTTTGGTTGATTCGAAAAGAATAAATTGGTAAATCCTGCCTTTTTATGTGCGATCAAATCGTCGCGTAACATTTCAAAATTCTTGTTAAATGTCGGTTGTTGATGCACTTGAAAACTGGCTTCAAAACTTGCTTTAAAATGAAATTCTGGCCCCCATTCTACGACATTATACCCTTGTATTTGTTGTGTCCACTCTGTTTTATGGGTGTATATTTCTCCGGGTAACGAATGCTTGATAGTTGCATGATTTAAACCGTCGTACGCTTTTACGGCCTTCTCGTATTCTTTGTCTAATTGATGGATAATTTCTCCCATGGAGGAAATCCAAACGGTTGCATTTTTACCTAAAAAACCTAAAAACGTATCTAAGCCATGTTGGATAAATTGTTTTTGCACGTTTGGAACGATATGAAAAAAATCATGGTTTGCAATCGAAAGTTGATCTACCGGATCAAACGTACGAATGGATTCTAGTTCTTCCCCAAAAAACTCCATCCGAAATGGATAATCATTGGCAAATGAAAAAACGTCTAAAATCCCTCCACGAATAGCAAATTGACCAGGTTCGTACACAAAATCCACCCGTTCAAAGCCATAATCTAGTAATAATTCGTTCATGAAATCGAGCGAATAATTTTGTCCTTTTTGAACTTTTAAGGTGTTTTCACTTAGTTTTTGTTGTGTTGGAACTTTTTCAAATAATGCTTGCGGATAGGTAACAATCCATGCATTATTACCATTATTGATTTTCTCTAATACTTCTGCTCTAGCAACTACATTCGCATTATCGGTTTCTTCAAAATGATATGCGCTACGGTAGGATGCAGGATAAAAAACACTGTTTTTTTCATCGGGAAAGAGACTTTCCACATCGTTGAAAAAATAGGCTGCTTCTTCTTTATCTTGTAAAACAAATAAATGATGTCCTGGAACTTGTGCGCTTAATTGTGTTGCAAACAACGCCCTAGCAGAATTTGCAACTCCTTTCCAATGTACTTTGGATTCGCTGTATTGAAGTTGATTTGCAGTTGCGTCAATGGCTGGATGTTTCGAAAAAAGAGATCTGAAAGTTTTGAGTTCCATAAGTTTATTTTACACGTAAACAAAGGTAAGATTTATCAGAAAACCGGTAAATAAAAATCACTATTTCATAAGTGCATGATTATAAAATAATTATATATTTGTAGAAATTTTAAAGTAAAAAGTATGAATTGGTATTTAAAAGTTATTAAACAGTACGCTAATTTTAGTGGGCGTGCAAGAAGAACAGAGTATTGGATGTTTACATTGATAAATACATTGATCTCAATAGGTTTAATGTTAATTGCGCAATTTGTGGATCAAAGTTTGAGTATTTTAAATATTATTTATTCTCTAGCAGTATTTATTCCTTCCCTTGCGGTTTTTGTACGTCGTTTACATGATGTAAATAAAAGCGGATGGATGTATTTGCTGGTTTTATTACCAATTATTGGGTGGATTTGGTTATTTGTTTTGTCTGTTTCAAATGGTACAGTAGGCGAAAACAAATATGGTTTGGATCCAAAAGAAGAAACGGATGTAATTTAATAGAATATAAATTAGAGGAAGAGGTTTACATCACGTAAGCCTCTTTTTTTTTGTTTAATTTTTTAAATCTTTGGTGTAGAAATTATAATCTTTCATCACGCGATCCACAAAATCAAGTGCAACTTTTTCTTCGTGTTTTATACCCATTACCGCTTCTAATTTTCGCGCTAATTTAAAAATATCTTCCATGTTTCGGGTTTCGTAATAACTTTTCAATACGGACTGAATAATATGTAAGTCTTTATCTGTCAATTTCATAACAGAAGGATAAATAGGGGTATATTCTTCTTCTAAATCTTTAAAAATGGTTTGATTTATCTTCCAATCTTTTTCTAGACTTACAACACAGGTTCCGGAAGCAATATCTCCAATGCGTTGTGTTTTATTACTCGCTAACATGGATATAATGCCGATAATTCCAAAGCTTATAAGTACGTCAATTATACGAAACATCCAACGGATTACATTGTCACCAAAACTCGCTTCATACCCATCTACTTTTATGACTTTTAGTTTTGTTAATTTTTTTCCAATAGTTTGTCCGTCCAATACAATTTCTAAGACAAGCGAGTAAAAAATGAATGGGAGTCCGATTAAGATATTTGTTGCAACGACAGACCATTGATCTTGTGTTTCAAACCATTGAAATAATCCTGCAAATGCACCGATGTAATAGGCAACAATCAAATACGCAAATTTGACAACATAATCAATAATCGAAGCCAATATACGTTTTCCTACAGTCGATATTTCCATATTTATCGTAACATTCTGCGTAGTAATTATTGGTAATATCGCCATTTTATCTATTTTTATAATCTATGAGGGAAGTTGCATTTATCAAGCAAAATAAAGAAAAATGGATTGAATTTGAAAAGTTTACCAAAAATAAAGGTAAATCCACAATCAAATCCGACGAGCTTTCTACCCTTTATATTCAATTGATGAATGATTTATCCTTTGCACAAACGTATTATCCCAAAAGTAAAATTGTTAATTATCTCAATCAACTTGCTACACAAATTTACGTATCTATTTATAAAACTAAACGTACGGATTCGAACCGTTTGGTACATTTTTTTAAAACGGAAGTACCATTATTAGCATATCAATACCGTACTTATTTCTATGCTACTTTTATCTTATTTTTCCTTTTTTTAGGGATGGGTATTTTGTCGGCTAAATATGATAATCAGTTTGTCCGACTCGTATTAGGAGATGATTATGTGAATCAAACGCTGGAGAATATTAAAAAAGGAGATGCAGTTGCAATTTATAAGTCAGGTAGTAACTGGGGAAGTTTTATTGGAATTACGATAAATAATCTTTTTGTTGGAATTCGATCCTATTTCTATGGGATATTTTGCGGCTTTGGTTCGGCGTATAGTCTGTTTATGAATACGATCATGCTCGGTTCATTTCAGTATTTCTTTTACGATCGCGGTGTATTATTGGAAAGTGTTAAAGGAATTTGGATCCATGGTTCGATGGAGATTTTTGGAATGATTATAGAGGCTGCCTGTGGAATTGTTATGGGTTTCGCTATTTTATTTCCAGGAACGTACACTAGGCTTGAATCGTTTAAAATAGGGTTTCGAAAAAGTTTTAAAATTTTCTTAAGTACATTCCCATTTACCTTAGCAGCAGGATTTTTAGAAGGGTATATTACGCGATTTTCCAATGTATTACCAACATGGGCTTGCTTTTTAATTATTTTTTCTACCCTTGGGATCATTTCCTTTTATTATTTAATTTACCCATTTATAGTGCACCGCAAAATGCAATCTTATTTTAATACCTTAAAACATGTTTAATCTTTTTTCGGATAGAGGATACAAAAGTTATATCCAAGATACACTTCATTTCATGAAATTATATGGAAAAAATTATGTCTTAAATTTTTTTCTAATTAACATCGTATTTATTCTGATAAACGCATTTGTTGGCCATTATTTTTTAAGCAGTTTTCGGGATGATTTGCTTGCAGGGAATTTTAGTAAAATGCTATTGGAGTATGGACTTTTCGCTTTGGTGTATTATTTATTCTCCATGACTGTTTTCTCTTTTCCACCAATTTACGCGCGCTTATTAGTAGATCGAGAAGATAAAACCTTACCAATTCATGCCTCTGAAATTTTAAAGGAATACAAAAGTATTTTGGGCAAAATGATTAAATTTCATGGGTATTTGATTCTTTGGATTTTTCTTTTTTTAATCGGTATTGTACTATGTATAGTTACTTTAATTGGAATTCCTGCACTATTAATTTTGATTCCTTTTTTCTTCGTTTGGATGCAATTTAGTTATTACAATTATCTGTACCATGAAGTGCCACTAACGAAAAGTACAGGTGTAAGCTATAAATTATTAAAAAAAGATTTTTGGCCTATTGCTGGTTCTTTTTTAGCATTGATTCTCATTACCACACTTTTAGGAACAGTTTTTGGTTTTATACCACTTGGTTTTGAGTATATTGCTTCCATAACTACGAGTTCGGGTGAATTTTCATGGGCAAAATCTTTAACGGAAAACAATTCCAATTTGTTAATTAAAGTATATACGGAGGTAATAAATGCGTTCTTTATGTTAGTTCAATTGACGGCAATTAGTATTATGTTTTTTACCCAAAAAGCAACAAACATAAAAGTGGCAAACGAAATAGATCAAATAGGTTCTTAGAATGCGTAAACAACTTCATTTTTCACCCCATTTTCAGGAAAAATATGTTTCGGAAGAATTTGATTACAAGGAAAAGGTAATAGATACTTCTGCTTGGGATAATTTTGTAAGTTGGTTATCGCGCTTGATTCAGAAAATATTTAACCTTAATCCATTAGATGTTAACGCGCAGGATGTGAATCTTTGGTTGAAGTTTATCGCTTTTATACTTATTGGAATTGTACTTTTTTTACTGATTAAATCGCTTGTTAAAGGAGAAGGGGTTGGGTTTTTTAAAAGAGCAGCAAAAAAGATTTCCTACCAAACAGAAGCAATTGAAAATATTCATTCCGTTAATTTTGAAACCTTAATTCAAGAAGCATTGGCTGCTAATGATACGCGTTTATGTATCCGCTATCATTATTTATGGTTATTAAAATTTTATTCAGATAAAAACATTATCGTTTGGAACCATCAAAAAACAAATCGGGATTATTATTACGAGATTCAATCGAAGGAACATAAACAACAATTTGAAAAGTTATCCTATCTCTACAACCATATTTGGTATGGGGATTTTGAAATCAGTGATGCGGTATTTCAACAGGCAAGAACTGCATTTTTACACATCGTAAAACCAAATCATCATGGATAGATCTGTAAAAATATATGCTTTTTTCATTGTCCTTTTACTTGTTTTACTGCTCGTAAATGATTCTTCCAAACCCTTGAAAATTTCTTGGGAAAGGTCGTTTGATACTTCCGATAAAATGCCATTTGGTCTATATATTTTCGACAATGAGATAGCCGATTTTTTCAAAAAACGCGATTTTGTAGCATCGAAAAAAACAGCCTACGAACTCTTTAATCACCAAAGTGAAGTCTTTACGGAGAAAAATACGACAATTGTTTCTATTTCAGGCGCTCATGCGTTTGACCAGGTGTCTGAAAAAGCAGTATTAAATTTTGTAGCTCAGGGCAATAATTTATTTTTGTCCTCTGAACAAATTAATCCAAAACTACAAAAAGAGTTAAAGTTTAAACTGCAAGATAATTACCTGGTAGAAACGCGTTTGAAGATGGCGCTAGCCAATAAAAAAATAGACACGTTACAGTATAAATATTTCAGAGGTACTACCGACATTTATATCTCCGAAATAGATAGCGCATCGACTACCATTTTGGGAACGATGGAACTCAATAATACTTCTGAAATTAATTTTATTCGTATTAAACATGGTAAGGGATTTGTGTTTATACATACGCAGCCACTTATATTCACGAATTATTATTTACTCCACAAAAAAAACTATCGTCTAGCGGAAGAAGTACTTAGTTATGTGCAAACTCCAAAGGTGTATTGGATAAACAATTCTGCGGAGGCATCTACCTTAGTAAGGTATATTGTTTCTGAACCAGCATTACGATGGGCTTGGTATATTTTTTTACTCGGGATTGCTGTGTTTTTACTCTTTAATTCGAAACGTCGTCAAAGACATATTCCAATCGTGAAACCAGTTGTGAATACAACGGTAGAGTTTGTGCGAACAATTGGTAATTTATATTTTCAAGAAAAAGATTTTCAAGATATTATACAAAAGAATTGCACATACATTTTAGAGAAATTACGCCACGATTATTTTATAAATACCCATACCTTAGATGAAAAATTTGTACAACACGTGGCGGTTAAACTAAAGGTGAATCCCGAAGATGTGCAAACATTCGTATACCTTCTCGAGAAAAATAAAAAACCGGGAAGAAAAACGGAAAATGATTTAATTCAACTAAATAAAGCAATCGAAAAATTAATACATGATGGAAAATAACGAAATCAATTTTGAAAATAGAATCGATATCCAACCAATCTTAGCGTCTTTCGCAAAAGTGAAAGAAGATGTTGGACAAATTATTGTTGGACAAGAAAAAATGATTGAATTTCTATTAGTTGCAATCTTGTCTAATGGTCACGTACTTATCGAAGGAGTGCCAGGTGTAGCAAAAACCTTAACGGCAAAATTACTTGCTAAAACCCTGGATTTAGATTTCAATCGAATTCAGTTTACGCCAGATTTAATGCCATCGGATATTTTAGGTTCGTCCATTTTTGATTTAAAAAAATCAGAATTTGAATTTAAAAAAGGACCGATTTTTTCTAATCTCGTTTTGATTGATGAAATTAACCGAGCACCTGCTAAAACACAAGCGGCATTATTTGAAGTAATGGAAGAGCGTCAAATTACCATTGACAACCATACCTTTATTTTGGATAAACCGTTTTTAGTTTTTGCTACCCAAAATCCAATCGAACAAGAAGGTACATATCGTTTGCCTGAAGCACAATTAGATCGTTTTCTATTTAAAATACAATTGGAATATCCAACTGCTTCGCAAGAAGTGGAATTGTTACAGAGAGAACATAATTTGCAAAATAAAGATAAAATCGCGCATATTTCTGCTTCTATTTCGAAACAACATATCCTTGATTTTCAACAACTAACAAAACTAATTGTTGTTGAATCCAAATTGATTGAATACATCGCTAAAATTAGTATTCAAACACGCGAAAATTCCTTTTTATACATGGGCGCTTCCCCAAGAGCATCGATTGCTATTTTGAATGCTTCCAAAGGTTTAGCGATTTTAAGAGGTAGAGATTTTGTTACTCCTGAAGATATTAAAGAGGTGGCAATTCCTGTATTGAATCATCGGGTAGTGGTTGCTCCTGAACGAGAAATGGAAGGGATGACATCCAACGACATCATTCAACAAATATTAGACACAATCGAAATTCCTAGATAATTCGGATACCTGTGAAGAAATTTTTTAAAGCACTTTTTATACACGCCACGTTTTTTTATGCCTTATTAGGTATAATTACGGTGTTTGTGTTTTCTTATTTTTTCCCGGTCTTATATACCTTTTCCTGGGCATTATTGTTCATTCTTGTGCTATTGACAATTATGGATGTATTACTCGTATTTTCTCCTCACAAAGCCATCGTTGCTTCACGCCTTGTACCGGATAGATTTTCCAACAGTGATGAAAATGAAGTGCAAATTTTTGTAGAAAATAAGTATACGTTTCGTATTAAAATAGAGGTAATCGATGAACTTCCATTGCAATTTCAACTGCGCAATTTTTTAATTAAATCTGCTGTTTTACCGCAACAAAATCTGCGATTTACGTATTCAGTACGACCAACGGAAAGAGGAATTTATCAATTTGGTGGTCTAAATATTTATGTGCAATCGCCACTGCAATTAGTTGCTAAAAAGTGGGTTTTTGATGCTGCAAAAAATGTAGCCACTTATCCATCTTTTATACAATTAAAGAAATATGAATTTCTAGCATTTTCCAACCAATTGACGCAATTTGGGTTTAAAAAAATTCGAAAAATTGGTCAGGCAATTGAATTTGAGCAAATTAAGGAATATGTACATGGTGAAGATATCCGAAACATAAACTGGAAAGCGACCGCTAAAAAAAATAGTTTCATGGTTAACCAATACCAGGATGAAAAAGCACAGCCTGTATATTGTATTATCGATAAAGGTAGAACAATGCGTATGCCATTTGAAGGCTTGAGTTTATTGGATTACGCCATTAATTCTACCCTTGTTTTGTCCAATATTATCTTGCGTAAACAAGATAAAGTAGGAATGTTCACGTTTTCCAAAGGCATTGAAAATAAATTACCAGCGGAGAAAAAACCGACGCAATTACATAAAATTTTAGAAGCATTATATGCGATCCAAACAGATTTTATAGAAACAGATTTCAATCGCTTATATGTGGAGGTGAAAAAATCGATTAACCAACGCAGTTTATTAATTGTATACACAAATTTTGAAACAGTAGAAGGTCTTCATCGACAACTTCCTTATTTAAAAGCGATTGCAAAAATTCATATGGTGTTATTGGTGTTCTTTGAAAATACCGAACTCACCAAAATTACCCAGGAGAAATCAGAGACATTACCGGATATATTTGACAAAACCATCGCGCGAAAATTTAACTATGAAAAACGATTAATCGTAAAGGAGTTGAAAAAATATGGCATCCAATCCTTACTTACAAAACCTGAAAATTTAACAGTAGACACCATTAATAAATACTTAGAAATTAAGGCTAGAGGTTTAATTTAATTACATAATTATCATGAAAAATACCTTTATTTTTTTCTTCTTGTGCATTGTAAATACTACGATCTATGCGCAACTAACAAATGTAAAGTGGGGTTCAGAAATTCCGGAAGGCAGATTTGATGAAATGATTCCAGCAGGTAATGGAGACTATTATGGTTTGCGAACCTTTGGTAATATTGCAGTAGAGTTAACGGATAATTATACGACGAGTATTTCGATCATCCGAAATCTAGAGGTATTAAAAACAGTCGAGTTACCTAAAGAATGGAATGGAAACAAGATACAGTATGAAGGAATGACTACAATTAACAAGCAACTCCTTGTTTTTTATAGCACGAAAGAAAACGACCAACGTCATATTTTACAACAATTATTTTCTGAAGATCTACTACCAACTCCATTGGTACTTACCACTTCATTTGATCTGCCAAAAAAATACATTTCAGAGAATGATATTTATGTTATTAACGCCGTAAACAACAAATTTGCCGGTGTATTTTATACGATGGAAGATTATAATAAGAAAGAAATGTCATTTGGTTATGTTATTCTAAATGATTCTATTTCGGTAGTTTCTAAAGGAGTAAAAACATTACCAATAGATGCAAATCAAGTAAGTTTTGGGACACATACGCTTGGAGATAAAGGGGAATTAGTGCTTTCTTTTAATGTCAAATATTCTGCTACTCGAAAAAAAATTAAAACCAGTATTTTATCGAATTTTCGTTTAGGACCATTCAGTCTCCTTCCGATTGGAACACAATATAATTTAGAAAATGTAGATGATTTGGATGCAATTAAAACGATTCTTATTTATAAATGCCAGAATAGTAAGGTTACAAATCTATCTCATCCATTAGCGATAACGACGATTAATAAATACGAAATGTGTATTAAGCCAGACGGAAATTTAATGCTTTTTGGTACTTTCCTTCGCGTGAAAAATGATAAAATAGTCAATAGAGCGCAAGTGTCGATGAATGGTATGTTTACGATTCAAGTAGACCTACAAAATTCGCGTGTTACCCAAGAGAAATATGAAGACTTCGCCTTGAATGTATATACTTATGGACTCAACGAACGCAAGAAAAATCGGATAGAAAATAAGTATGCGCAAGGGAAGTTACTCCCTAAATTATACGATTTTAAATGGAAAAATGCTGCTATTTTACCAAATGGAGATATCGTAGGACATTTAGAACAAACCGTTCGAAATGTGACCTATACTACCTATAACAATGGTTTTGGCTATGGCACAGGAATGGGAGGATATTCGCCTTACTCCAATACGACAGCGAATGTAACCTATTATTTTAAAGATATAATTGTTTATTGTTTAAAAGCGGACGGAACGGTACGTTGGATGAAAAAGATTCAAAAATCGCAAGCTTCTTCTTCCTATGATGGCGCCTATGTTTCTTGTTTTTCATTTTTAACAAACAACCAATACTCCATTTTGTTTACAGATAATGCCAAAAATTATGCAGATAATGGCGTGTTTATAACAAATAAACAAGTGCACAGTAACCCGATTTTTGCAAAAAATAATATTGTTTCTCGCGTCTCCATGGATTTAGTTTCAGGGGAAACAAAACGCGAACAATTTCTTGCTAAACCTAAGCAAGAAGGTAATTATATGCCACGTGATTTTACGTATGATAAAGAAAACAACACCTTGCTTTTAATGCTGAATGCTGGAACTTTCGGGGGAAAGGTTAGATGTGGCTCGATGTTTTTGGAGAAATAAAGACTAAGGTGTAAATAGTTTAATAAATTTCATAAATAACATTTGATAATATTATAGTTTTAATTTCAAGAAGTCTTTAACAATAATCTTTGAATTAAGAATCGCTAATTAAAGATTTTGTGGTTGGGTTATTTAAGTTGTAAATTCTATAAAATGAAAAAAGACCCTGAATTTTCAACGTCTTTTTAATATTATTGATCTACTTTATTTAGTTTTCACTTCAGTTGAACTAGTTTCAGTTTAAATTCCGTAAAATATCTAAATTAAAAATAGCCTCTATTTAAAAACCATTAACCCATCATAAGTGGAATTAAACTTATTCCTGTAATTACAGCAATAATAATTATTCCAATTTTTGATCTTTTTTTAATAGGTGTGTTTTCAGATGTATTTACTTTTTTTGATGAGCCTATTTGAATTAATTTTATATCTTCTTCAACAATTGGTCTAAAATTTTTATATGTTGCAGGATATCCAATAACAGTAACCTTTGTAACTCCTGCAGTAGTTTCAGTTTCGTAAATAGGTTCAACTAATAAATCACAATTTGCTTTTTTAGTAGCATCACTTACGGCATTGTTTTTAACAGTTTCAATAGTTTGCTTTCCAATAGATGTAGCAGTTCCGGTAACTTTAGGGGATTTAACTTCTAAATCTGCTATTGTTGGCTTTTGAATTATTCCATTATTTTGAATATCTATTGCTTTTGCAGTTCTAGTTTTAATAACATGACAAGATGATAAAGAAATTAAAAGAGCAGTTAATGCTAGAAAATAATTTTTCATATAAAATATAATTAATAATTAGTAAGTTACAAACTTAGTATAATAATTTAAAACAACTCTAAAGTAAATTTAAAATATTGAATTAACTATCTAGATTTGTATCATTTCATTTTATTTATATTCTATTTTTGTATATATACTATATTTGTGTTCGAAAATATTCAATAATAAATAGCACCTTATGAAAGAAGAAGTTAAAAAAATAATCGATATCATGAGTCAACGTTTTGTGTCGCATCCTTGGCATGGCGTTGAACTTGGCGAAAAAGCACCAGCAGTTGTGAATGCATACATTGAAATTACACCTGCAGATGCTATTAAATATGAAATCGATAAACCTTCTGGTCATATCATGGTGGATCGTCCACAAAAGTTATCCAACCATATGCCATGTTTATACGGCTTTGTTCCTAAAACATACTGTGACGCCAAAGTTGCTGCATTTGCAAATGAAAAAACAGGTAGAACAAATATTGTAGGGGATGGTGATCCATTAGATATATGTGTTTTGAGTGAAAGAGGGTTTAATCATGTAAATTTTTTATGTGAAGCCAAAGTGATAGGCGGTTTCCGTATGTTAGATGGTGGTGAAGCAGATGATAAAATTATTGCGGTATTAAAAGGAGATCAAGCGTATGGTGATATCAACGATATTTCGGAAATGCCAAAAATGGTAATTGATCGTGTACGTCACTTCTTTTTGACCTATAAAGATTTAGATGGAGCTGCAAAAAATGTTGAAATTACACACGTATATGGCAAAGAAGAAGCATTTGAAGTCATCAAATTAGCATCCGAGGATTACACGGAGAAATATGGCGATGTAAATGAATCACTTGTTGAAGCATTATTAGCTGCTGTAAAATAACAGATAATCATACTTTTATATCTTGGATTAATTATATTTGTTACAATAAATTTTAAAACAATGGATAAACTAATTGCTGCCTTCCCGAATAACATCAAAGAATCATTAGAGATTGCTTCAAAAATGTCTTTTAAAGCACCAAAAAACGCCATTCAAAATGTGTTGATTTGTGGTATGGGTGGTTCAGGCATTGGTGGAAAATTAGTTTCCCAATGGTTACAAGATGAATTAAAAGTTCCGGTACAATTAGTCCAAGATTATACATTTCCAAGTTATGTTGGACCTAACACGTTAGTGATAGGCTCATCCTATTCCGGCGAAACAGAAGAAACACTTTTTTGTGTTGAAAAAGCATTACAAGTTGGTGCGCATATCATCGGAATCACTTCTGGAGGCAAATTAGCTGCATTCTGTGAAAACAATGGCTTTGATTATGTGTTGGTTCCGGGAGGTAATCCACCACGTACAGCACTTGCATTTTCACTAGGACAATTGATAAATATTTTTGTTCAATTAGGTTTTGTAAACGCATCCCATTTAGAAAGTTTTAGAAAAAGTGCAGATTTATTAGTCGCAAATGAATCTGAAATTAAAGAAGAAGCACACAAGTTAGCTGCTTTCTTGCAAGATACCTTTGTAATGATTTACTCTGCTTCTAATTATGAAGCTGTAGCAATTAGAGCAAGACAACAATTCAACGAAAATGGTAAAATACTTTGTTGCAATCACACCATTCCGGAAATGAACCATAATGAATTGGTTGGTTGGGGACTTGGTAATAATTCCTATGGTGCCTTGTTTTTAGATTCAGGCGATTGGCACGAACGAAATGTGACTCGTTTACAATTTTCTATCGATGTAATTAAATCTAAAACAAAGAATGTATTTGTTTTAAAAGCAAAAGGAGAAGACGTAATGCAACGTTCTTTATACCTAATTAATGTAGTGGATTGGGCATCTTTTTATCTATCAGAATTAAACAATGTAGATGCAACTGAAATAGATGTAATCAATAACCTAAAAGGGCAATTATCTAATTTGAAATAATCGTTTTCTCTTTATTTCTTTTTAGAATAGCATTTACGACTAATACCAATAATATTACGCTTGCTCCAATGTAAAATTTGTTGCCTAATAATGTATGTTCTTTTAGAATAATTACGGCTAAAATGATAGTATAAACAGGCTCTAAATTTATGCTTAAAGACACTGTAAATGCGCCTAGCTTTTTCATGATTTCAATCGTAACGATAAAAGCGATACAGGTACATACAATTCCCAAAAATAATAACCACAAAGCATCGGACGTAGTCATATCAAATAGGTGACTATCTATTTTCCCTTGAAAAAATAAGACTCCGGTTAAGAATAAGACTCCAACACCCATTTCGTGAATCGACATTGCGGTAGAAGGAATTTTATGTACTAAATGTGCGTTAAACACCGAAAATAATGCTGCACACAATGCAGATACTAATCCCCACGCAAGGGCGGTTAATTCATTACCTTTAAAATCATCGGATACAATATAAATTCCTACCACTACCAGCAACCCCATAAAAAATTCGACCCATGAAAATGGTTTGCGAAATAACAGTGGTTCTAACCAGGTAACATGCAGGGTAACTGTAGATAAACAAAGTATACCCAAGGATGCAGTGGAAAGGTAGATAGACTGATAAAAGGTCCACCAATGTAGCGCAACCAATATTCCAACTCCTAAGGTTATCCAAAAATATTTTTTAGAACGTATACGTATTGGTAATCGAACTATTTTTAACGCGATTAACATCGATAGAAAAGCAATGATACAGCGAAACCATACAATTTTTTCAGAAGAAAGATGAATGAGTTTTCCTAATATTCCTGTAAATCCCCAACAAAAAATGATGAGGTGTAGTGCGAAGTGATATTTGTATTTTTGGAACAACTAGTTATCCAACCTTATCTTGCGAGACATCCAATTTTGCAGTAGAATATCCAACTAGTTGTTTAGCATGTGTTAACATAGCAGCAGTATCAAAGCCAGCTTCTGCATATAATTCTGCAGGAGTTCCATGATGTATGTATGTATCAGGCACACCTAATCGAACAACCTTTGCACTATATTGGTGATCTCCCATAAATTCAAGAATTGCACTACCCATACCACCCATCAAACAACCGTCTTCCGCAGTAATAACTTTATCAAATTTCGTAAATACCTCATGTAGCATTACTTCATCCAATGGTTTAACAAAACGTAAATCATAATGTGCTGCGGATATCCCAAGAAGGTTTAGTTCTTTAACAGCTTCTTGCGCAAAATTTCCAATAGGACCAATAGTAACAAACGCGATATCTTTTCCTTCCGTTAATTTACGACCAGTACCTACTTTAATGGCTTTCATTGGAGTTTTCCATTCCAACATCACCCCATTTCCACGCGGATAACGAATTGTAAAAGGACCCATGTTTTCTTGTTGTGCTGTATACATTAAATCTCTAAGTTCTGCTTCATTCATAGGAGAAGAAACTATCATGTTTGGAATCATACGCATATACGCAATATCATATAATCCATGGTGTGTAGCGCCATCAGCACCTACAAATCCACCGCGGTCTAAACAAAAAACGACATTTAAATTCTGAACCGCAACATCGTGTAACACTTGGTCATAAGCACGTTGCATAAATGACGAATAAATGTTACAAAACGGAACTAAGCCTTGTGTTGCTAATCCTGCGGAGAAAGTTACCGCATGTTGTTCTGCAATACCAACATCAAACGCGCGATCAGGCATTGCCTCCATCATGATATTCAAGGATGAACCAGAAGGCATCGCGGGTGTAACCCCCATAATTTTAGCATTTTTTTCCGCCAATTCCACAATGGTATGTCCAAAAACATCTTGGTATTTAGGAGCTTGTGGTGATTTAGGAACTATTTTAATGATTTCTCCAGTCTCTTTATTGAAAATTCCAGGTGCATGCCATTTTGTTGGATCACCTTCTTCGGAATACTTATATCCTTTCCCTTTTACGGTAATGCAATGTAAAATTTTAGGTCCCGGAATATGTTTTAAATCTTCTAATACTTTTGCTAATCCTTCCACATCGTGACCATCTACAGGTCCAAAATAACGGAATTGCAAAGATTCAAACAAGTTACTTTGTTTTAATAAGGTGCTTTTTAAAGAGTGCGAAATTTTCGAAACAACTGCTTGTGCATCTGGACCAAACTTGGAGATTTTGCCCAACATTTTCCAAACCTCATCTTTTACTTTGTTGTACGTATGTGAAGTTGTAATATCAGTCAAATATTCTTTCAATGCACCAACGTTAGGATCGATCGACATACAGTTGTCGTTTAATACTACAAGTAAGTTAGCGTCTTTTTCAAAACCAGCATGGTTCATTCCTTCAAATGCCAAACCAGCAGTCATTGCTCCATCACCGATAACGGCAATGTGTTGTCTGTTCTTCTCACCTTTGTAACGATTTGCAACCGCCATACCCAATGCTGCAGAAATGGATGTTGAAGAGTGTCCAACACCAAAGGTATCGTATTCACTTTCGCTGCGTTTTGGAAAACCTGAAATTCCACCTTTGATTCGGTTGGTATGAAAAACATCGCGACGGCCAGTTAAAATTTTATGTCCATACGCTTGATGACCAACATCCCATACCAATTGATCATAAGGTGTATTAAACACATAATGTAATGCAACGGTCAATTCAACCACCCCTAAACTTGCCCCAAAGTGACTATTTCCAATTTCTGAAATAACATCTACAATGTATTGGCGAAGTTCATCTGATACTTGAGGTAAATCATTAACAGCAAACTTATTGCGTAAATCGCTTGGAACAACTATTTGTTCTAAAAAAGGGCCTGCTTGGTAATTACTCATAATCATGATGGTTTGACTAACAAATATATTCTTTATGTGAGAGAAATACAACTTAAAATATATTATTAAATCAACCTATTTTAGGTAATATTTTACCTTTGTTTGTTATTAACCCTTATTTTAATTTCATTTTATAATTTATTAACCCTTACTTTAATTAAAATAATTCATCATTTAACCCTTAATATAAAATATTTTTTCTAAATTCGTATTATAAGCAATATTGAAAACGATGTTTTACAGAAGAATATTAAAGGAATTAGACAAATGGAAAACTTCCACCTCCCGAAAACCACTCATTATTCGTGGTGCGCGACAAGTTGGAAAAACAACGGTTGTAAACGAATTCGGAAAACAATTTAAACAGTACATTTATTTAAATCTAGAACGTAAACAAGACCTTGAATTGTTTGATACTTCCAATGATGTTCTCCAAATTACAGAGCGAATTTTTATCGAAAAAGGAAAGCAATTTGCCTGGATAGAAGATACGCTATTGTTTATTGATGAATTACAAGAAGGTCCTCATGTAGTTAACCTATTACGCTACTATAAAGAAGAAATGCCACAATTAGCTGTAATTGCTGCTGGGAGTATGTTAGAAACTCTACTTGGAAAAAATATCACATTTCCAGTAGGACGTGTGGAATATAAAGTACTTCGACCTGTATCGTTTGAAGAATTTTTACTAGCGAGTCGTAGAGAAGATTTAATCCAGGAACTTACTACGATACCTATGAGAACCGTAGCGCATGAAGCTTGTTTACGTTTGTTTCATACCTACGCTTTATTGGGAGGAATGCCAGAGGTTATTCAACATTATTTAAAGCATAAAGACATTACAGCTTTAGGAGAAATTTATGATTCTTTGCTTCGTTCTTATTTAGATGATGCCGAAAAGTATGCAAAATCTCCAAAACAATTGCAGTTAATCCGTTTTGCAATACAACAAGCAGTTATTCATGCTGGAAAAAGAGTTTCTTTCCAACGCTTTGGAAATGCTAATTATTCGTCTACAGAAATTTCAGAAGTATTGAATGCATTACAAAAAACACATTTGCTACATGTAATTTATCCAACAACTGGGTATGGATTACCTATGGAAGAAGATCGCAATAAAACACCACGTCTACAATTTTTAGATAGTGGTTTAATCAACTATTCGGTAGGGTTACAAAAAGAGTTGATAGGAACAAAAGACTTAAATACTATTTATCAAGGAAAATTGATAGAACATTTGGTTGGACAAGAATTACTCGCTTCCCAAACATTAACATTAAAGGGGTTATCGTTCTGGATTCGAGAAAAAAGCCAATCTTCTGCTGAATTGGATTTTATCTACTCATTTCAAGGGGAAGTCATTCCAATAGAGGTTAAATCTGGCGCAACAGGAACATTAAAGTCTTTACAATTGTACCTTGAAAATGCGCGAATTAATTACGCAATTCGATTTTATGCAGGTAAAATAACCCTAGACAAAAACATTATACAATCCGGTAAAAAATTCTATTTATTGAGTTTACCTTATTTTTTAGTTTCTAAAATAGAGGATTATATTTTGTGGTTAAAAGTTCAAATTGCTTCTGATGAAGAAAGCGAATCATTTAGTGTACGGGAAAAAGAAGTGCTATATGAAAAACCGAAAGCAAAAAAGAAATTACTTCTTATGCGTAAGGATTTATTAACTACTAAACATTTCAAAATTCTTGCCTATTGTCTTGAATCACCGAAAAAAGGAAAAGAAATTTTAGAAGATTGTTTGCATGTGAGTAACCAATCTAGAAATAATAAAGTGTTTTTAAAACCACTTATAGATTTAGGTTTACTAGAATATTCAGATATGACTTACTTAAAGAATAAAGAACAACGGTATGTAATTACTAGTAAGGGAAAAGAATTACTAAAGAATCCAAAAAACTAATCGTTTTCTTCCAAGTAGTTTAAATACAAATCATAGATCATACCATCGGAAAGACCAATTTTTGGAACTACAAATTCCTTCACTTTTAATTCTTTGAAGATAAAACTGTAAATATCACACGCTGGAATTATAACATCAGCTCGGTCTGGTTTTAGTTGAAATTGATCAATACGTTGGTCTACGGTTAACTTATTTAACTCATTGCGAAGCGTAATCATTTTAGCGACAGACAATGGACCAGATTGTTTTGTTCCAACCATTTTGTGCACTTTGTTGATGTTTCCACCAGTAGCAAAGTAGGTGTGTTCTATGCTTTCATCTACATTTTTATGCAACCATTCTTTTATTTCTCCCCAAATACCAGGGTCAGCCTTTCCTTTCAATAAACGAACAGTTCCAATTGGAAATGATTTTGCTGCAACTTTCTCTCCTTTTTCAAAAACACTGATTTCCGTACTCCCTCCACCAACATCGATGACTAAAAATGGAATGTTTTTATCAAAATCAAGTAAGAAAAATGTACCGAAAATTAATCGTGCTTCCTCATCTCCACTAATAACATCAATATTAATCTTTGTTTGTTTAAATATTTCTTTGGCAACTTTTTCACCATTGGAAGCTTCTCGCATGGCAGAAGTAGCACAAGCACGTAGATCTTTTACATCGAAGATTTCGGAAATTAATTTAAATGCTTTAATTGTTTTGATAAACTCCTCCTCTTTTTTTGGGGAAATCATTCCGTTGTCAAAAACATCCCCGCCCAAACGTAAAGGAACTCGTGTGTATGATAGTTTTTTTATAAAAGCATGATCACCTTCTTTACAAACTTCTCCAATTAACAAGCGTGCTGCATTTGTTCCTATATCTATTGCGCCAAACTTCATCTAATTATTTCCTCTTTCAATCGTGTGCAACGAAGATAAATATTTTGAATGACTATCTTTGAAAAAAATGCAAAAATGGCTTTAGAATCGCTCGGTTTGTTAGGATTGTTTTTAGCAACATTTTTGTCTGCTACAATTTTACCTTTTAGTTCTGAAGCAATCTTGTTATTTTTTCTAGCAAAAGGGGTAGATCCAACGATTTGCTTATCCATTGCTACACTTGGAAATTCTTTGGGTGGAGCAAGCAATTATTTTATTGGAAGACTTGGAAATCCATTGTGGTTAAAACGCATAGGAGTAAAAGAAAATACGATTACAAAAAATGAAAAATGGGTAACAAAATATGGTTCAATACTTGCTTTTTTTTCTTGGATTCCATTTATTGGTGATCCGTTACTTGTCGTATTAGGCTATTTTAGAAGTAACCCAACGTTTACACTCTTGTGGATGATTATTGGTAAATTTTTGCGGTATTTACTTTTGTTTATCGTCTATTATTATTGGTAGTTACTCCATTTCTAAAGATCCAATTTTCTTCAGCAAAATATGGTATTCTTCCATTACTTTGAAGTATTTTTCTTTCCAATATACCACTTCTTCTAGTGTGCTAGAATCGTCTTGTTCTGCAACAATCGTTTTCACTTTTAGTAATTGAATTTCATCGGAAAAATCATAATAAATAATTTTACCAATTTGCAAAACTACATCGAGTGACACTAACGGATTTTCAAATTGCAAATAAAGCCATCTTCGACTTTTCCCCATTTTTTTAGAAACTGTGACGAGTGACATTCCACTTTTTCGCACAGCTTGCTCAATAATTTCTCCTCTATGTTCCATGAAGAACAAATATCTTTAGTATTTCGTAAAACTTATTATTCAAATATTATTCATTTTTGAGTAGATTTTGTTAAGGTTTTTCTGTTTTTTACACTTTGTATATGTCCTATTACCAAATGGATACAAAAAATAAATGTCTATTTCAACGAACATAATCTTGTTTCAAAACTAATATATATTGATCATTTTCAATTTTTCGATAGCCCTGTTCATAACAGAAAAAATACTGTGCGCCTTTTTGTGTTGTATAGATATTCGTAAAGTAATGAAAATTAAATCCTTCTTCCGCTAATCGAATTCCATCTACCGTGATTTTACCGCTTGGATTACATTTTTCTAGTATCCTTCTGTTTTTTCGTAAAATTCCGTTGATGCGTCTAACGTATTTGTTGGCATCCTCATTTTGACGATTGTTAAAGGCATTTCGACAATAATCGGAACAAAATTTTTGGTCTTTTCTTCCGCGTAATTTGTCCTTACATTCCAGACAGATCCGTTCACTCATAACACTAGATAATTAGGCGTTTACGGGTGCAATGTTAACATTAATTAACAGCAAAATCAACTACTGAACTATCAAATTTTAGCAATTTTGCACCTGTAATATTCCAAATTATGTCTTCTTTAGAAAATGATATTTTAAGTCCCGCCGAGAGTCTACGCCTGTTAGCGGATAAAATCCAAATGGAAAACCATATCGTACAATTACTACGAAAAGAAATGGCAAAAGTAATCGTTGGTCAGTCCTATATGGTGGATCGCTTGTTGATTGCATTATTAGCAGATGGACATGTACTATTAGAAGGTGTTCCGGGTTTAGCAAAAACATTAGCAATAAAAAGTTTGGCGCAAGCCTTGGATGCTACATTTAGTCGCATTCAATTTACGCCAGATTTACTCCCTGCGGATGTAAGTGGAACACAGATGTACAATCAAAAAAGTGAAACGTTTAGTGTGAAGAAAGGTCCAGTTTTTGCCAATTTTGTATTAGCAGATGAGATCAATCGTGCACCTGCGAAAGTACAAAGTGCTTTATTGGAGGCCATGGAAGAACGTCAAATTACCATAGGTGACGAAACGTTTCAATTGCCAAATCCATTTTTAGTACTAGCAACGCAAAACCCAATTGACCAAGAAGGAACTTACATGTTGCCGGAAGCGCAAGTCGATCGTTTTATGTTGAAGGTGGTGTTAGATTACCCTAAAATGGAAGAAGAGAAATTGATTATCCGCGCCAATGTGCGCAAAGAAGGGTTGGAGAAAATTTCCAAAACACTTTCTTCTGCAGATGTACTTCGCTTACGTGAATTAACGCGCGAAATTTATTTAGACGAAAAAATAGAACAATACATAGTGGACTTAGTGTTCGCTACCCGTAATCCAAGTAAATATGGATTGCCAAATTTGGAAACCTTAATTTCTTTTGGTTGTTCTCCTCGTGCAAGTATCAATTTAGCATTGGCAGGAAAAGCGCATGCATTCTTAAACAACCGTGCATTTGTGATTCCAGAAGACATTCGTGCAGTTGCTCTAGATGTAATGCAACACCGTATCGGATTAAGTTACGAAGCAGAAGCAGAAAATATGACTGTTAAGAAAATTGTGGAGGCAGTTATCAATCGCGTGGATGTACCTTAAAAATGACTACAACTGAACTACTCGAAAAAATACGTCGTATTGAAATAAAAACGAAAGGACTAACCAAACAGTTCTTTACGGGTCAATACCACTCTTCCTTCAAAGGGAGAGGTATGACATTTAGTGAGGTTCGGGAATATCAGTTGGGAGATGAGGTTCGTACCATCGATTGGAACGTTACAGCACGTTTTCGCTGTCCTTATGTGAAGGTATTTGAGGAAGAACGTGAATTAGTCGTAATGCTGTTAGTCGATATTTCTGGATCGACCAATTTTGGAACGGGTGGAAAAACAAAAAAAGAATTAGCGCTGGAACTTATGGCCGTATTGGCTTTTTCTGCGATTGAAAATAACGATAAAGTTGGAGCCATGTTTATTTCAGATGGTGTCGAAAAATACGTAGCGCCAAGTAAAGGAAAAAAACATGTTCTTTATATTTTACGTGAATTCATCGAATTTGAGGCGAAAAGCAAAACAACTAATTTGGTGAAAGGCTTGGAGTTTTTTAGAAATTGTATGAAGAAACGTACGGTATGTTTTGTGATTAGTGATTTTATAGATGAACATCCGATGGAAAGTGCTTTGGCCTTATTGAAACGTAAGCACGACATGATTGCCTTACGTATCCAAGATGAAGCAGAGTATATATTGCCAGATTTAGGTTTAATTCAACTTTATAACGCGGAAACAGGAACTACCAATTGGGTGAATACTTCCGATAAAAATACACGTAAACGTTTTGAAGAACAAGCAGTAGCACAAAGTGAAACTTTAAAAGCGCTTTTTAAACGCATTGGCATACAACAGGAAGTTATAAATACTTCGGAAGATTACATTCCTAAATTAGTTCATTTATTTCAACGACATAAAAAATGATAAAAGGTGTATACATACTAATTTTGTGTTTGTTGTCCTACGTTACTGTAGCGCAACCAAAAGCGTATGTAAGAAGAAATACCTTTTTATTAGGGGAACAAACCGAACTCATCTATGAGGTAAAAGGAATTAAGAAGTCTGATAAACTTTCATTTATTCCGCAACAGAAACAAATTTTAGGGGCCAAAGGAGTTGAGATTATTGGGCAATTCCAAGATACATTAATTTCTTCTTGGAAAGAATTTACTTGGCAAGGTTCTTACACCATTACTGCTTGGGATTCTGGTCGTGTGACAATCCCTGCTACAACTATCCTCGTAAATGATTCTGTTCTTAGATTAAATGCGATAAATTTAGTTGTTAAAACCCCTAAAATCAAGGAAGGAAAAGGTTTGTATGACATCAAAGAAGGGTTTGAAGAAGTTCCTTCGATTTCATTCCTTTTCTTTCAGAAAAATTGGAGATGGATAGTAGGTATTTTACTGCTTATTCTAGGATGCATTTTTTATTTTAAATTCAGAAAGAAAAAAGTTCAAACTACCCCAGAAATTTCACTTTCTCTAAAAGAAGCAACCTTACTGGAAATGGATAATTTGTTCGCTAAACGTTTATGGGAACAAGAAGGATTAAAAGAATACTATTTTCAACTTTCCTTAATTCTTCGTAACTATCTGGGTAAACGTTATACCTTATCCTTCATGGATAAAACAAGTTACCAAATTGAACTATTATTAGGACAATTGAATGTTCATCAAGATATACAACGCGAAATAAATTGGATGTTGAATCAAGCAGATTTAGTAAAGTTTGCGAAATCTTCACCTGATATTTCCGAGGTAATGCAAAGTATACAACGCGCTAAAGAAATTGTAGCTAAAACAAGTAAATTCGGTGAGTAATTTATTAACCATACAACTTGGGAATTACGAATTCTTGTCGCCACATTGGTTGGGCTTACTCTTGCTTGTGCCGATTTTCTTGTGGCGTATGTTTGTGAAAGATAGTAAGAGAAAAGGTGAAATGGTATTTTCTAAATCGGAAAGCGATCAGGCTGCCTTGGAATTACCATGGATTGCTACTGTTCGAAAAGCATTATTTTATGCGTATGCACTCATTTTTATTTTATTAATCATCGCATTTGCACGACCATACAATTGGAAAAGTACAGAAACATTTGACCATAAATACAAATATGGAATCGACATTATTTTAGCAATGGATATTTCTGCTTCCATGTTGGCAAAAGATTTTGAACCAGATCGTTTGGCGGTTTCCAAACACATGGCGAAAGAATTTGTGGATGGAAGAGTTGGCGATCGGATTGGTTTAATAGTATATGAAGGGGAGGCCTATACAGCTTGTCCAGCGACATTAGATTACGAGATTCTAAAAGCGCAAATTGACAACGCGCAACCAGGAAATCTAGAAGGAGGAACTGCCATTGGAACTGGTTTAGGAACAGCGGTTACTCGTTTGAGAAACGACAGTATAAAATCTAAAGTCATTATCTTATTGACGGATGGTAGTAATAATTCGGGAACCATTTCTCCGGAAACAGCCGCAAATTTAGCACGACAAAAGCATGTGTGTGTATATACCATTGGTGTTGGTTCGATAGGTATGGCTCCTACACCGATGATGACTCCATTAGGAATTCAATATGTAGATGCTCCCGTTGAAATCGATGAGGAAACACTGCAAAATATTGCCAATATTACTGGGGGTAAATATTTCAGAGCAACAAATGAACAAAGTTTACGCGAAATTTATAAGTCGATTGATACATTGGAAAAACAAAAAATCGAACAGAAAAATTACAATTCAGAGCCACCAACAACACCAGAACCATTTATAATTACAGCAATTATTTTGTTATTTGCCACATTAGTTGTTAAACGTATCGTATTAAAAACCAATGAATAAGTCGAAGTATACCTATCCATTAACACAATTAGTGAAGAAGATACTCTTGTTCGAAGGGGTATTTATTGCTGTTTGTTTGGTACTTGGTATTGTGATTAAAGTATTAGATTTTAAGAAAGCATGGGCAAAAGAACTTGTTCCAGCAGCGATGCAAAATAATGCGAAAGAATTCGCACAAAACTATGTAAACCAGCCACTTGATTTTAGTTTTTTACACCCTGCCTATTTATTTATACTTCTTTTGATTCCAGTATTTTTCGGGATAGAATGGGGTTTTATGCGTTGGAAAAACAAAAAAATAAATGCTTTAGGATCTTTACAAACCCAAGCCATTTTATTACCAGAAATACACGTGAAGCCAATTTTTTGGAAGTATTTTTGGTTGAGAAACACCTTGTTTTTCTTAGCCTTTGCAATGGCAAAACCTATCTTTGGAGAAGGTAAGGTAACAAGTACTGGACGAAATGCTGAAATTTTAATAGCATTAGATATCTCCAATTCCATGAATGTGCGCGATATTAATCCTACGGAATCCCGTTTGTCGATTGCTAAACGTTCCTTAATTCAATTAATTAATTCTTTGCGAGGCGAAAAGATTGGTATATGCGTATTTGCTGGTAATGCATACGTGCAATTACCTTTAACTGGCGATTACGATGCTGCGAAAATGTATGTCAATGAGATTGAAACGGATATGGTATCCGAACAAGGAACCAACATTGGCGAGGCATTATTGAACACTGCACGTATGTATTCGAAAGCAAAGAATTCTAAGTTATTATTGTTGGTGACAGATGGAGAAAATCACGAAGGGGGAATTGATGAATCTGTACAAATTTTGAAAGAAAATAAAGTTCAATTAGCAATATTAGGTCTAGGTACAAAGCAAGGTGGTTATGTTCCGAACGACCCATATAAGCCTGAATTTGGCTTCAAGATTTTGGAGAATGGAAAAAAAGTAGTGTCTAAATTGAATCCAAAAATGTTGGCTTCAATCGCGCAAAAAGCAAATGGTTTTGCTATTACAAGTGCGAGTAGTTTCCCAGACTTAGAAAACATTGTGAATCATATACGCGATTTAAAAACAGGTGAATCCGAATTGAGCGCTGTGGAAGTGAGAAAGAATTGGTATCAAATCCCATTGTTTTTGGGTATTGTTTGCCTGTTATTTTATCTGGGTTTATTTAAAAAAATTAAAATGTAGTTGTCCGTCCGAGCGGAGTCGAAGACAAAACGAAATATATCATGGGAAAATTTATAGTAATATTATTTTTATTAGGACTTACTTCAACTAAGAGTTTCTCCCAATCTTGGCGTCAAACCTTAGAAACTGCCCGAAATCAATATGCTATCAAGAATTATCCTGCAGCATACAAAACCTATCAGCAAGTAGCAAAACAACTTCCTACCAATATTCAATTGGATGCTGAAATTGGTCAAGCAGCCTATAAGGCTGGAGATTATACCACATCTTCAATGTATTTTTCTAAACAAAAAAATGCAGCAAGAACAAAAAAAGCTAGATTGAATCATAATTTAGGAAATGCTTATATGCAGCAAAAAAACTACCAAAAAGCAATCGAAGCATATAAAATGTCGCTACGAACTAATCCAAGCGATGAAAAAACGCGTTACAACTTAACATTGGCGATGCAAAAGCAAAAAAACCAACCAAAAAACAATAAAAATAAACAAGATCCAAAACAAAATCCGCCAATCAACAATAAACCTAAAGAAGATAACCAAGAGAAAAAACAACCAGAAGAAGCAGATAAGCAATTAAAGCAAAATGCTACAGACCGTATGTTAGACGACCTAATGAAAAGAGAATTAGATACAAAACAAAAACATAGAGGTAAACCAAATAAAAAAACTAATGATAATGGGAAAGATTGGTAAACTAACAACATCGATCCTTGCTTTACTATTTACAGTTAGCAGTTTCGTTTATGGTCAAAAGCCAAACATTCAACTTTCTGTGAATGTAAAACCGATTGAAGTAGGTCAAATGGTTGCATTTACGGTGAAGTCGAATTTAAATGGGAATATTTCTATTAATCTTCCCGAATCATTTACAGAGGCTGGTGTCATGAATGGTATGGAACAAACGATGGATGGCAATGGTAATATGATCATTTCCATATCGTACACCCAGCAAGGAGTTTTCACAAAACCTGGTAAATATACAATCACAGCAAGTGTGAAAGATAAATCTAAAACCTTTAAATCCAACGATTTGTCAATATTAGTTCGTAAAAAAGGAGATGCAAAATCCAAAAAGAATTATGAGCAATCCGACGATGATATTTCCAATTCGAATTTAAAAGAAGCAGTTTTCGGAATTATTGAAAAATCGAAACGTAAATTGTACGAGGGAGAGCCTCTACTCTTAGAAGCTAAAATATTTTCAAAAATAAATGTTACAAATATTATTCAATACCAACCATTTACAATTAAAGGTACTGTGGAAACCTTTGATATCGAGAAAACAGATAATGTTTCAATTAACCGAGAGAATTTTAAAGGAAATACCTTTTTGACCTTTTCCTATGGCAAACAATTAGTATTTCCTGCGACTACTGGAAAATACATTATCAAACCATTTTCGATGGTCTTGCGCTATAACAATGGTGGCTTTTTTGATCGTGATTTACAGTTTGAATCAAACGCTACCTTCGTAGATGTACTTCCTTTACCAAAAGGCGCGCCGAAAGATTTTAATGGTGGTGTGGGTAAATTTAGTATGTCTACAAACCTATCTAAGAAAATAGCGAAAGTAGGCGACATTTTAACGTTTACCATTAAAGTAACAGGAAAAGGAAACATGCATGCTATTGCGAAACCGAAAATTAATTTGCCTGTAAATTTAACCTTATACGGAGATCCTGAAATTAAAGAAGACATCGAATACACAGATGAAGGTGCAGAAGGCGATAAAACGTATAAATTCTTTGTCAAAGTGATGAGTGGTGGAAAGGTGGAAATGAATCCTTTTTCCTTGAGTTACTTTGATCCATCGATTAAAAAATATGTGACACTAAAAGAAAAAGCAATCGCCCTAGATTTAGAAGGAGAAATTGTAGCTTCAAAAGTACAAGTTATTGATTCTGTTAGTGAACAAGGAGGCGAAGAAGTTTTAGCTGTTCCAGTTTCAGAAGAAAAACTAGCAGCAAAAGAAGCAGTACCACATTCTAAATTATGGATCGCGTTATTGTGTGGGTTGGTACTATTTTTAGGTTGTATTATTTACTTTTTGTTGCGAAAAAGAAAGAATGAAGTTTCATTAACTCATATTAATGAACCAGAAGTTTTAGAAGTTGAACACGTAAAACCAATGGAACAAAATCCAAATAGGACGATAGAATATGCACAAAATTTAGCAAATCAAGGAGAATTTAAGCACGCTTATGGCGCCATCCATAAAATTTTAACTAAAGTAATTCAACAAAGATTCAACCTAGAAAATGAATTGAATTCAAATGAAGAACTCAAAGTGAAAATGCAAAATGTAGGTTTAACCGAATCGTTTATTTCAGATTATTTTTGGGTGATTCGTTCCTGTCAAGAAGCAGAATATGCAATTTGGGATACCCATGAAAATTGGGAGGAAGTAGTAGCGAAAACAAAGGGGATATTTCGTTATTTCAATTTATAAAATTTACCTTTGCTACCTAAATTAGATTCAAATTAAATTAAAACATATGTACGGTAAAATGAAAGATTTTTTAGCGGATGAGCTAAAAACAATTGAAGAAGGTGGGATTTTCAAAAAAGAGCGTATTATCACTTCACCGCAAGGTGCAAGAGTAACAGTTTCTTCTGGAGATGAGGTAGTGATTATGTGTGCGAACAATTATTTGGGATTATCTTCACATCCTGCTGTGATTCAAGGTGCAAAAGACGCATTAGATACACATGGTTATGGGATGTCTTCCGTTCGATTTATTTGTGGGACACAAGATATTCACAAGACATTAGAAAAAAAGATTGCTGATTTCTACGGTACAGAAGACACGATTTTATATGCTGCTGCTTTTGATGCAAATGGCGGAGTATTTGAACCATTATTTGGAGAAGAGGATGCAATTATTTCCGATGAATTAAATCACGCTTCGATTATTGATGGTGTTCGTTTGTGTAAAGCGAAAAGATACCGTTACAAGCACTCCGACATGGCAGATTTAGAAGCACAATTGATTGCTGCGCAAGATCAACGTTTCCGAATTATTGTTACAGATGGTGTATTCTCCATGGATGGTGATATTGCTAAAATGGATCAAATTTGTGATTTAGCAGATAAATACAATGCTTTGGTAATGACAGATGAATGTCACTCTGCTGGTTTTATCGGTAAAACTGGTCGTGGTGTTCCTGAATATTGCAATGTAATGGATCGTGTGGATATTATCACAGGTACTTTAGGAAAAGCGTTAGGTGGTGCTATGGGCGGATATACTACTGGAAAAAAAGAAATTATTGAAATGTTACGTCAACGTTCTCGTCCATACTTGTTCTCTAATTCACTATCTCCAGCAATTGTTGGTGCATCGATTAAAGTATTTGAAATCTTAAGTTCTACTACTGAATTACGCGACACATTAGAATCAAACACGAAATATTTTAAAGATAAAATCGTTGAAGCAGGATTTGATATTAAAGCTGGAGATTCGCCAATCATTCCTATCATGTTATATGATGCTGCTCTTTCGCAAAAATTCGCAGATTTATTATTAAAAGAAGGAGTTTATGCAATTGGATTCTTTTATCCTGTAGTTGCAAAAGGTGCTGCGCGTATTCGCACACAAATTTCCGCTGCACATTCTATCGAAGATTTAGATAAAGCAATTGCTGCTTTTATTAAAGTTGGAAAAGAATTAGGGGTTATTAAATAATTAAATACCACAAAATCAAAAGGGCGATTTCATATTGAAATCGCCCTTTTTTGTTGTTAGAATTTTCGAGAATTATTCTACGTAACTTAATTTCAGCATATTTGTTTTACTGTCTTCTTCCAAAGGAATAGCAGCAATATTAATCACTAAATCACCTGTTTTTAATAATCCCTCTTTACGTAAAATATATTTTATATCCGCAATGGTATGGTCTGTACTATAATTTTTATCGTAATAAAATGCTTTTACCCCCCAAATAAGATTTAATTGGGTAAGAATTTGTTCGTTGGAAGTAAATACATACACAGGTGCTTTTGGACGTTGTGAAGCAATTTTGTAAGCGGTATAACCAGAAAAAGTCATAGTGATAATGGCGTCAGCATCTACCCTTTGTTCCAAACGACATGCATTAAAACATATGGAATCCGAAATAAAACGTGGATTTGTTTTACTTGGAGAAACTTCTTTGTGGTAGATACCTTCAAACGTTTCCATTTCATTTATGATGTTTGACATCGCACGAATCGTTTCAATTGGAAAGGCACCAACGGATGTTTCTCCAGACAACATAACGCCATCTGTTCCATCTAAAACAGCATTTGCTACGTCATTTACTTCCGCACGTGTTGGAGAAGAATTTACAATCATACTTTCCATCATTTGCGTAGCAACAATGATTGGTTTTGCTTTCTCCATGCATTTTTTTATGAGCATTTTTTGAAGTAAGGGCACAGTTTGGAAAGGTACTTCCACACCTAAATCCCCACGAGCAACCATTAATCCATCACTCGCGGCAATAATTTCATCGATATCGTCAATCGCTTCTGGCTTTTCAATTTTAGCAATCACTTTTGCTTTTGCTCCTTTTTCTGCAATTAGATGCTTTAATTCAATAATATCTCTTGCATTACGCACAAATGATAAACCAATCCAATCTACATTATGCAGTAAAGCAAACTCTAAATCTGCTCTATCTTTTACAGTTAGAGATGGTAATGAAATATTCGTATTTGGAAGATTTACCCCTTTTTTAGAGGATAACATCCCTCCATGAATAATTTTACAGCTTATCTTATCGATACCATTTGTATCAACAACTTCTAAACTTAATTTTCCATCATCTAAAACGATTTTTTCTCCAATTTTTACATCTTTCGGTAAGTCTTTATAATTGATAGAAATATGGGAGGAATTACCTACACATTTATCCGTTGAAACAGTAATAATATGGCCTTTTTCTAATAAAATTCCGTTATTTTCAACTTCATCTATTCGAATCTTTGGTCCTTGTAAATCCACAAGAATTGCTGTATTTAAGTTCAATTCATCATTCAAAGAACGAATCAATTCGATTGCTTCCAAATGTTGATCATACGTTCCGTGTGAAAAATTTAAGCGACATACATTTACACCTTCTAAAATCATTTCTTTAAGCACTTCTCTTTTAGAGGATGCAGGACCAATCGTTGCTATTATTTTTGTTTTTTTCATTATTCAAATATTATAAATTCAGTGGAAGGAAAATTGGTGGGTTCAAAGGAATAAGCCCCGTGAATTGTCGTTATCGTTTTTAATTTGCTTATTAATTCAGGAATTTTATAAAAATTGTTGTGTAGTAAAAAGAAAAAGTAATCGATTTGTTTATTTTCTGGAATCAAATATTTTGCGTCAAATTTATTTTTAATAAAAAACATTTCTACAAAGTTTTCTTGATCTGAAAATTGATAAAAAGGATGTTCTGATTTCTTCTCTCCTTTAGGGTTTACAATAACAAAATCTTCTACACCTTTTTCAAGCTGAATATTTAGTAATTCATTCATTGCCCATACAATTCGGTAGTCATTGTTCGGGGAAGAAATGCCAATCATATCATAATCGTAGTCGACATCAAATTCTAATACGTGTTTCTTTTTCTTAGTCATTCTAGATAACGAATGTACAATTTTTAAATGAGAAACACTATTAGTAAATTGTTAACTTCTACCTATTTTAAAGGTCGATACGTGAGTTTTTTTTAAAGAAAACATATCCAAAAAGTTGGAATGTTTATGCAAAAAATGCCTACGAAAAAAGAAATTATTTAAATTTCATTTAAGAGAGAAAGCGATTCTTTGGAAGCAATTTGTTCTGCTTCTTTTTTGGAACTTGCGGTACCAATTCCATATTTTACATCATTGATAAAAACCTCAATTTCATATAGATGTTGGTTGGAACTTTGAGAATCATGGAGTACTCTAAAGTCTAATTCCCACCGGTTGCGTTGGGTTAAAATCAATAGTTTGGATTTAAAGTCAATCTCTTCTGCAAGCAATTTTTTCACATCTACATATTTTCCGAAAATGTATTGTGTAATACTCTTTTTAACTGCTTCAAATCCACCGTCTAAATACATTGCTCCAAATAATGCTTCCAAACAATTTCCTTCAATGGTTGCAATATTCATGGAACGCCCTTCTTGATACTGAATTACCGAACGTACTTTTAGTTTTTCGGCAATTTCAGATAAAATTTTTCGACTAACAATTTTTGATTTTAATTGCGTAAGGTATCCTTCATCTTCTTTTGGAAATTTAGCATACAGCCATTCAGCGATTACTGAGCCTAAAATGGAATCCCCTAAAAATTCTAATCGTTCGTTAGATTCAAAATAATGCCCTTTTTGTAAGACAGATTTATGGGTAACAGCAATTTTGAAATATGCGATATCTTTTGGTCGATAACCAAATTGATCAATCATGAAACGCGTTAAACGCAATTCGTCTTCCGAACGTTTTTGAGAACTTATAAAAAGTTTGCGAAACAAAGATTTACCCTTTGAATTTTTTTACAATCACAGATGTATTGTGTCCGCCGAATCCAAAAGTATTAGATATGGCAACATTCACCGTTCTCTTTTGTGGAGTATGGAAAGTGAAATTTAATTTGTTATCTAATTCAGGATCATCCGTAAAGTGATTGATCGTAGGAGGAACAATGTCATTTTTTACTGCTAGAATACAAGCAATCGCCTCAATAGCACCAGCAGCACCTAATAAGTGACCAGTCATTGATTTCGTAGAGCTAATATTTAAGTTGTATGCATGTTCTCCAAACACATGCGTGATTGCTTTTGTCTCAGCAATGTCACCTAATGGAGTTGATGTACCATGTACATTGATGTAATCTACATCTTCAGGTTGCATTTCAGCATCTTCCAAGGCAGAGATCATTACATTACGTGCGCCTATTCCTTCTGGGTGTGGAGCTGTCATGTGGTATGCATCTGCAGAAAGACCACCTCCTGCTATTTCCGCATAAATTTTAGCACCTCTTTTTACAGCGTGTTCGTATTCTTCTAAAATAATAGCTCCAGCACCTTCACCTAATACAAAACCATCACGTTCTGCATCAAATGGTCGAGAAGCAGTTTCTGGAGAATCGTTGCGTGTAGACAATGCTTTTAAACCATTGAAACCACCCATTCCCATTTGGTTTACACCTGCTTCAGATCCACCAGTAACAATTGCGTGTGCTTTACCTAAACGAATTAAATTGAATGCATCAATAATTGCGTTACTCGCAGAAGCACAAGCAGAAACAGTTACGTAGTTTGGTCCACGGAAACCATATTTAATAGAAATTAACCCCGCAGCAATGTCCGAGATCATTTTAGGAATAAAGAAAGGATTGAATTTAGGTGTACCATCACCACCGAAGAAATTTTCCGCTTCATCTTGAAACGTTTTTAATCCTCCGATTCCAGAACCCCAGACTACCCCAATTTTATCCAAGTTTGGATTTGCATCCATTAAGCCCGAGTCTGCTACAGCTTCAGAAGCTGAAACCATAGCATACTGAGCAAATTGGTCCATTTTACGTGCTTCTTTTCGGTCAATAAAATCTTCGACATTAAAGTTTTTTACTTCGCACGCAAATTGTGTTTTAAACAAAGACGCATCGAACTGCTGGATAATTGCTGCCCCACTTTTACCTGCCAATAAGGCATCCCAATATTCTGTAACTGTGTTACCAATCGGGGTAAGAGCACCTAAACCTGTTACAACAACTCTCTTTAATTCCATACAGAATGTCTTTTGTTTGTTAATACGTTTCTATTAGTTTACGTTTTTCTCGATGTAAGAAACAGCGTCACCTACAGTTTGAATAGTTTCAGCTTGATCATCTGGAATAGCGATGTTAAATTCTTTTTCAAATTCCATAATCAATTCTACTGTATCTAGTGAATCAGCACCTAGATCGTTTGTGAAGCTTGCTTCGTTTGTTACTTCGCTTTCTTCAACACCCAATTTATCTACGATAATGGATATTACTTTTGATTTGATTTCAGACATCTTTTTTAATTTAATGATTAATTCAGCTTGCAAAGAAAGAATATATGGAGTAAAAAACAAAATTATTACGTGTTTAATTCTACTAAAGAATTATTTATTTGAAATAAAATACTAATAATCAATAGTTTAATTTATTTTGTTTTTTCTTTTTGAGAAAGATAAGTTTGTTTTTCATGTTGCCTAAAAAATTGAAATTAACTTTGTTGTATGAAACCGATTAAAATTGCACTTTTTGCTTCCGGAACTGGTTCAAATGCAGAGAAAATAATTCAATACTTTGCGCAATCAACACTGGTTGAGGTTGTTTTTGTGTTGTCTAATAAAGATAATGCGCCAATAGTTTCTAGCGCAAAAGCAATGGGTGTCTTTGTAATCGTATGTACTAATACGGAGATAGAAGATCCTTCTTTTTTGGTAAATTTATGTAATGATTACGATATCAAGTATATTATTTTAGCTGGTTTCTTACGAAAAATACCAGATACATTAATAGCTACTTTTCCAGAAAAAATTATCAATATTCATCCATCATTATTGCCAAAATATGGTGGTGCTGGGATGTATGGTACCTATGTACATCAAGCAGTTCGTGACGCAAAAGAATCAGAAACAGGCATCACAATCCATTATGTATCCGAGGAATTTGATTCAGGTAGAATTATCGCGCAATACAAGGTAGCACTAATTGAAAAGGATACAGTAGAAATTATTCAAGCAAAAGTTCACCAATTAGAACATCTATATTTTGCACCTACAATCGAAAAGGAATTATTGAACCGGTTTTAATCCTTCTAGGAAAACGGTTAATTCAATAAAATCATCTACAGATAATTGTTCTGGTCTAGTAGTTAAAAAACGATGCTCTACTTCCTTTTCATATAAAAAAGGTTTGATTGAATTTCGGATCATTTTTCTACGTTGATTGAAACACGCTTTTACGACTTGAATGAAGAATTTTTCGTCGCAAGGAAGTTTATCTCGGGTATTTCGCGTTAGACGTATTACTCCTGATTTTACTTTTGGTGGTGGATTAAATACATGTTCGTCTACCGTAAAACAATACGTTATGTCGTAAAATGTTTGTAATAAAACACTTATAATTCCATAAGTTTTTGTCCCTGGATTCACAGCGATTCGTTCTGCTACTTCTTTTTGAAACATCCCCATGATTTCAGGAATTTGGTTTCTATATTCCAAACAACGAAATAAAATTTGGGACGATATGTTGTATGGGAAGTTTCCTACCACTGCAAAAGGTTCGTCTCCAAAAAATGCGGCAAGATTTGCTTTTAAAAAATCTGCTTCGAAAATTTTATCCTTTAATTGCGGGAAATGTTCATGTAAATAAGCGATCGAATCTTTGTCGACATCCATTGCCCATAAATCATTTTTTTCCTCTTCTAATAGGAAGACAGTCAGTGCACCCATTCCAGGACCAATTTCTAAAACTTTTCGACAATCGTTGAATCCTCCAAATTGTTGCGCGATACGTTTACTTACATTTTTGTCCACCAAGAAGTGCTGACCTAAATGTTTCTTAGCTTTAACTGACATTAAACGGTAAAGTGTTCTACAACGGTTAATATCGTTCTAAATGCAGCAAACTTGCCTTGGTATTTTTCAGTATGGTCTTTTTGTAAACGTGGTGCATGATCTCTTTGATACTCATCGTATTTCTCTTGAGAAGGACTTGTGTACATAATTGAATAAGTTATTCCACCTTCTTCTTCTCCATGAATGCGTGAAATTTTACTTTCTAGAAAACAGCCGCTTTGTAACACTTCAGGTATATGCGAAGCGCGCATCCAAGCTAACCATTCTTGTTCGATTTGTGGGTCGATGCTCACAGTAACATTATATAGTATCATACCAACAAAATTAAACAAACTAATACGTCGATTCGAAAGTTTCCAAAAAAATATTTTTAGTTTTATTAAACTTTGTGAAGTTGGTTTAGTTGGAGAATGCGAAATAAATAATTCGAATAACTACTATTTGCGTTTCAAATATTCCTATAAACTTGGAAATTTTGAGAACCAACGTATTCATTATGATTATGCAATTTAACTAAATAATATCTGAAGTCGTCCCTCAAAACATAAGTTTAGATGTCGCAACAACTTTTTAATTTTTCCTATTTGGTGGATTAGTTTACACCATAAAATGGGAACAAAAAAAGAATATATAAGGGATTTCTTTCAAAAATCAATTCCGATATGTATATTCGCGTGCTTAAAAAATTATCATAAGATGGCTATTATTGGAAAAATACGTGAAAAATCAGGAATCACTATCGTTTTATTAGGATTGGCGATGTTCGCATTCATCATGGGAGGATGGGACAATATGTTCGGTTCTTCTAATCAACCTATTGGTTTGGGTGAAGTTTACGGAGAAAAAGTAGATCCTATGGAATATGACAAATTGGTTCAGTCTATGGTTCAATCGGATCAACAACAATACGCACAACAACAACGTCCATATACCGACACAGATAAAAAACAATCTGAAAATCGTGCTTGGACAATGTTGGTAGAAGAGAAAATTCTGGAAGAAGAATACGAGAAATTAGGAATAGATGTAAGTAAAAATGAGTTTGATGCATATTTATATGGAACAGATGGTTTTACTGTGATGCCAAATTTAGCGCAAAGTTTTGTGGATTCATTAACTGGGCAATTTAATCCAAGATTGCTAGAGAAACGTATCCAGGAAATGGAAAGTTCAACAGATCCTCGTGTTAGTGCAGATTGGGAGACAACAAAAACAAGTTTTACTAACCAACGTAAAAACGAAAAATACTACCAAATTCTTTCACAAGGAGTGTATGTTACTAAATTGGAAGGTAAAGAAGAGTACAAAGCTCAAAAAGAAGTTAAAAATGTATCTTATGTAGTACGTCGTTACTCTGAAATTCCAGATAATCAAATCAAGGTGTCTGAGGATGAAGTTAAAGCATATTATGAAGAACATAAAAATGAAAAGAAATATGAATCTACTGCTGGTAGAGATGTGAAGTATTTTGACATTAACATTTTACCTTCCAAAAAAGATTCTACGGAGTTCAACAAAGTTTTGAAAACGATTAAAGATGGTTTCTCCAAATCGAAAGATGATTCTATGTTTGTATTGACAAATAGTGATTTAAAATTCTTTACAAGTACACGTCAGTCAACTTTACGTCCTGAAGGGGATGCGAAAGCGCAACAAGGATTGACATTCCCTGCTGCCATGGATACGGTATTTAAAATGTCTGCACCAGGTCAAATTGTTGGACCTTATGTAGATAATGGTAAGTTCCGCATAGCTAAAGTTAGAGGATTCAATAACAATGTTTGTAAAGTAAGACACATTTTATTAAGTGCTCCAAAAGGAGATTCTTTGAAGTTAAGAGCAGTACGTAAAATGGCAGATACATTGATTTTGAAAATCAACAAAGACAACTTTACAGAATATGTAAATAAATACAGTGAAGATCCAGGATCAAAAAGTACGGGTGGGGTTTATGAAAATTTTTTAGATTTCGAAATGGTTCCTCAATTCTCTAAATTTGCAGTTGAAAAACCAATTGGTACGATTGGAATGGTAACTTCCGATTTTGGAATTCACATTATGGAAGTAATGGACCGTAAATCGGTTAAATATCCAATCGTTTCTTTCATTGAAAAAACATTATTACCAAGTAATGATACTAAAATGACAACTACGGATAATGCATTCGATGTTTTAAATGAATTAGACGAAAAAATTTACCGAAAAAACACCCCAAAAGCGAAATTAGATTTATTTGATACGATCGCAAAACAAAAAGGATATTTTTCTCGCCCGCTTAAGATTTTAGATGAGAATCCATTTGCGCAAGGTTTTACAACATCTTTAGCAGAGGATGCGATTTTAAAATTAGCATATGATGAAAACACAAGTGTTGGCACCTTATGTTCTAAACCAATTATTGATGGAAATAGATACATTATAGCAATTGTTTCTTCCGTAAGAGAAAAAGGTGTTCCAGCATTTATTGATGTACAAGAATCTATGAAGATGGAGGTAATCAAGCAGAAAAAAGCGGATCGTTTTATTGCTCAAATTGGGAAACAGAAAAATTTAAATGTACTAGCTAAAAAAGGAAGAACAATTGTAAATAAAGGAGAAGTTACTTTTGCAAATCCTCAATTACAAGGATTTGAACCAGAAGCAGTAGGTACTTTATTTTCCGGATTGAAAGATGGTTCTACGGTATTAGTTAAAGGGGAACAAGGAGTATATGTTATCCAAATAAACAAAACAATCAAAGCACCTGCAACAAGTGATTATACGATGGAAGCAATGCAATTATTAAACAGTGCACGTGGAAACCAACAAGGGGAAGCGAAAATGGCATTGATTAAATTAGCAGATGTGAAAGATAACCGTAAGTTTGCTTTTTTAGGAATTAGAAGATAATCTAATTTAAAAGCCACATTATAATATATGAAAGGTCGACGGAAAAGTCGACCTTTTTTTGTTTAATTTTGTTTATATGGCACCCGAACATTTGCAACTTAAATTGAAAACAATTCCTGAACAACCAGGAATATATCAATATTTCGATAATGCGGGTGTTATCATTTACGTAGGAAAAGCAAAGAATTTAAAAAAGCGCGTCACTTCCTATTTTGTTAAGACACAAGAAAATCTTAAGACACGTATTCTTGTGAAACAAATTGTGGATATCCAATATTTGGTAGTAGATACGGAATTAGATGCATTATTACTTGAAAACAGTTTAATAAAAAAGTATCAGCCAAAGTATAATATTCAACTAAAGGACGACAAAACCTATCCTTGGATTTGTATTAAACATGAACCCTTTCCGCGGGTGTTTTCTACTCGAACTTTAGTGCGGGATGGTTCTTCCTATTTTGGCCCATATACAAATGTAAAAATGGTAAATACCTTGGTACAATTTATCAAGGAATTATACCAATTACGAACCTGCTCTTTTGATTTGTCGGAGCACAATATTCAGCAAGAAAAGTATAAAGTCTGTTTGGAATATCATATCGGAAATTGTAAAGCACCTTGTGTTGGAAAACAAACACAGCAAGAGTACGCGATTTCAATTCAACATATTGAAGCAATTTTGAAAGGCCAGATTTCTACGGTCATTCAATATGTGAAAAAAACAATGTTAGAGTACGCAGAAGCATACCGTTTTGAAGAAGCTCACCAGGTGAAAGAAAAGCTAGAATTACTTGAAAATTATAAGGCAAAGTCTACAATTGTTTCGCCAAAAATTCAAGCGGTGGATGTCATTACCGCGATTGAAGATGAGAAAGCTTATTTTGTAAATTATCTAGTAGTCTCTAACGGAGCAATCATTCATGGAATAACTTTAGAAGTTCAAAAAAAGTTGGACGAAGCGATAACGGATGTTCTATTATTTGCATTACTAGAATTACGGGAGCGTTTTTCTAGTATTTCCAAAGAAATATTGACGTCGATTGCAATAGATTCGCTTACTACTGAATTCAAGTGCATCGTCCCACAAATAGGGGACAAGAAGAATTTAGTAGAGTTGTCGTTACGTAATGCCAAGTTTTATCGTATAGAGAAATTTAAGCATCAAAAAATAACAAATCCAGAAGCGCATACCGAGCGCATATTACGAACAATACAACGTGATTTACGTTTGGCGGAACTTCCAAAACACATGGAATGTTTTGATAACTCAAACATTCAAGGAACAAATCCTGTTTCTGCGTGCGTTGTTTTTAAGGATGGAAAACCCTCTAAAAAAGATTATCGTCATTTTAATGTGCAAACTGTTGTTGGTCCGGATGATTTTGCGACGATGGAAGAAGCGGTATTTAGGCGCTATAGGCGTTTATTAGACGAAAACGAACCTCTACCACAACTTATTATAATAGATGGCGGTAAAGGACAGTTAAGCGCGGCTTTAAAGGCCTTGGACAAATTAAATTTGCGCGGTAAAATTGCTATTGTAGGAATCGCGAAAAGGTTGGAGGAAATTTTCTTTCCAGGGGATAGTATCCCTATTTATTTAGATAAACGTTCAGAGAGTTTGAAAGTAATCCAATTTATGCGGAATGAAGCCCATCGTTTTGGTATTACGCACCATCGAAATCGTCGCAGTAAAGGTGCATTTGTCTCTGAATTAGAAGGAATACCTGGAATAGGAGAAGTTACTTTCCAGAAATTAATGACCACATTTAAAAGTTTAGCAGCAATTAAAAAAGCATCTAAAGAAGCTTTAGAACAGTGTATTGGAAAATCAAAAACACCTATTTTATTAGCATATTTTAAAAATTCGCTCTAAATTTTAAAAGGATATATTGTACTTTTAAACTTTCATGGAACGTGTAACTTAACCTATCGTATAATGCATTTAAATAGAATATTACTAATCCTTACATTTTTAGTTAATTTGACACTAGGGTTTTCTCAAGATATTGAGTTTTCAAGAGAGAATTTTAAAGACAAAAAAGACGAATTAAAAGAAGCGCTAAAAAACATTGAAAAAGGGGATGTTTTTCTAAATTTAGAACCCTATTATTTCAAAAATGCGATTCCTTTTTATTTGGATGCATATAAATTGAATCCTAATAATTCCGTATTAAATTACCATTTAGGAAAAGCGTACTTATATTCTAATTTTAAAGATAAGGCCATTGATTATTTAGTGAAAGCTTTACAATTAAATCCAGAAGTAGCTCCAGATATTAATCTGTATCTCGGAATGGGTTATCATATTGATATGCAATGGGATAAATCAATAGAAGCGTTTAATAAACATTTGGCAATTTTACATCCGAAAGATGAAACAGGCATCCGTGATGAAATTCAAATTGCGATAAAACAATGTACTTTTGGAAAAGAAATTACAGAACATCCTGTACGTGTTAAAATTGATAACGTAGGTGCTGGTATCAATTCTCCTTATCCGGATTATAGTCCTGTAATTTCAGCAGATGAATCGATGATGTTGTTTACTTCGCGAAGACCTGAAACTACCGGAGGGGGAATGGATCCAATTATTAACGAACCATTTGAAGATATTTATATTGCAGAGCGATTAAATAATGTTTGGGGACAAGCAAAAAATATGGGTACTAATGTAAATACCGATGGACATGATTCTAATTGTGGTTTGTCAGCAGATGGACAAAAGTTCTTAATTTATAAAGATGTAAATCGCGGGGATGTTTTTATTAGTGAGTTGGAAGGAGCTGATTGGTCAAAACCAGAGCGTTTAAACAAGAATATTAACACTGATTTTCATGAATCTTCCTCTTGTTTTTCTCCAGATGGCAATATTATTTATTTTGTTTCTGATAAACCAAAAACAGGCTTAGGAGGACGCGACATATACAAATCCCTTAAAGATGTCAAAGGAAAATGGGGGGAAGCAGTGAATTTAGGCGCAATAATTAATACCCCATTGGATGAAGAAGGTGTATATTTACATCCAGATGGTAAGACCTTATATTTCAGTTCGAAAGGACATAATTCCATGGGAGGCTACGATGTTTTTAAGTCAATTTTTGATGAAAACGCAAATACTTGGACAACTCCTCAAAATATAGGATATCCAATAAATACTACGGATGACGATGTTTTCTTTACAGTATCTGCAAGTGGAAAACACGCGTATTATTCTTCAGTACGTCCGGGTGGGTATGGTGAGAAAGATGTATACTTGATTACTTTTTTAGGGGAAGAAAAGCGCGTACCCACTATTAAAGAAGAACAATTGATTTCGAAAGTGTCGGACTCTGCTAAAGTAATAAATGAACCAATAAAGCAAGTTGTACAAGAGGCGCAATTAACCTTGTTAAAAGGGTTAATTTTAGACGAGAGTACACAAAAACCAATCTCTGCTACCATCGAAATTATTGATAATGAGAAAAACGAAGTCATTGCTTCTTTTAAGTCGAATAGTGTAACTGGTAAATACCTTGTTTCCATGCCTGCAGGAAAAAATTATGGGATTTCTGTTCATAAAGATGATTACTTATTCCATTCAGAAAATTTTGATTTACCTAAATCCTCGGAATTTCAAGAAGTAGAAAAAGTGATTACATTGAAGAACATTGCGGTAGGAAATACCATTGTATTAAAAAACATCTTCTTTGACTTTAATAAATCTACCTTGCGTAAAGAATCTGAAAATGAAATCCAAAAATTAGTAAAATTGCTGACGGATGTCCCAACGATGAAAATAGAGATTTCTGGGCATACCGATAATAAAGGTTCCGACGAGTACAATAAAAACCTTTCGAATTTACGTGCAAAATCAGTACTTGATCAATTAATTTTAAGCGGTATAGATGCTTCTAGATTAACATCTATTGGATTTGGGGAAGAAAAACCAATTGCAACGAATGATACGGAGGAAGGAAGACAGTTAAATCGTAGAACCGAGTTTAAAGTACTAGCGAAATAGTTGTTATTTAATTAAATTTAATCGATTTTGAAGGGCTAATTCGCGTTACGATATAAGAAGGAATTATTAGCGCGACTAAACAAACAATTAGAGTTGCGCTATTTAATAAAATTAAAATCCCACTATTTAGCTGAATCGGAACAGCATTAAGGTAGTACACCTCTGAATTTAATGTAATTATTTTGAAATATTTCTGGAGGACGCAAAATCCAATTCCGATAGTATTTCCCCATGCCATACCTCTCAAAATCAAAAATCCTGCTTGGTGTAAAAACACTTTACGTATCGACCAATTGGATGCGCCTAATGCTTTCATTATTCCAATAAAGTTTGTTTTTACAAGAATCATTACAAGCAGAGCAGAACCCATGTTAATTATTCCAATGATGATCATTAAACTTAAAATAATCCAGACATTAATATCTAGAAAACTCAACCAAACAAAAATGTCACTTTGGCTATCCACAATACTTGTCACTTTTAATAAATGATTTTTTGGCCCACCTAGAAGCACTTGATTTTTTATAAATCGCACATCCTCTTCTAGAGAATTCCAATTATTGACGGCACATTCAAATGCACCTACATAGTTATGGTAACTTCCTTTTCCGTCGATTTGGGTAAATTCAATTGTTCGATCGCCGGCTGTAATTGAAAAGTGATACCCAGATTGGTCTATATATTTTTTCTCAACCAAACCATCAGCATTGGTTTTTATTACCTGGTAATTGGAGGAATTATGGTGAATTTTAACCTTTAAATATGCTGTATCTGGAATGCTCGTTTCGCCATCTTTTCCATCCATAAACATCCAATAATCGGAAGCGATTACGCGAATGATTGAATCTTTTGTGGGATAAAAGCCATAAGCACCAATATTATCGAACCCATAGCCCCAATCCAAACGATAATTTCCATTACCGCCGATAGGATTCGCTTGAATTACTAAATTTCCATTATGTAAGGTGTCAGATACAGTAACGCTTACTTGCATCCCCCAATCATTTAGTTGTTGAATGTGTCGTAAGTCTGCAATAATCATTTGTTTATCTAATTCTTCATAGCCAGTTTCATAGATACCAACAATTTTAAACATCTTTTTAATCGGCTTATTCTTAACGAAAAAAGTTCTGACCTCGTCGCCAAGTGTATAATTTAGATCATTCGCGATTTTTGCGGAAATAAGTATTTCATTGGATGTTGTAGTGTTATTATAAGCAGGTAGGCGACCTTTCACCAAATTAGCAGCAAAAAAAGACCAATCATAGGATTTATCTACTCCTTTTACGAGTACTCCCTCGATTTCTTGTTGAATTTCCGGATTTTTTTCACTAATATTGGACTGTAGAAGGGCAGGTTTGTACGCAACAGGTTGGATGTGTTTTATCTTCTTTCTTTGCATTAAGGAAGGATAAAACGATTGATGAATGGAAATAGGTTCACTTTCGTAAATGGTATTTTCTCCTGCTTTTGAAATAACAGCATGAGCACCAAAACCAATAACTTTATCGCGAACTTCTTGTTGAAAGCCTTTAACTACAGCTAGGGTAATAATATTAACAATCATTGCGAGAGCAATACTAATAATAGAGATACGGACGATTGGTTGAGAAACTTTTTTCCCTTCCACTTCGTTTTTGAGAAGTTTACGCGCTATGAAAAATTCAAATTTCAAGTTCTCTATTTATGGATTACGAAAGTACACAATGCTTTTGTCCTTAAAAAGTATTTTCTTGTTTTTGATCGTAATCTTAACTGTTTCCTGGAAAAAACATTCGAATTATTCAAGTTCGTTAATCCCCATTCATCCAGCTAAAAAAGTAGATTCCTCCAATCATAAACCATTAGTTTTAGCGGTAGAGCGCTTGGATTTATATTTCGATTCATTGGTAGGAAAACGCGTAGCCATAGTTGGTAATCAAACTTCATTGATTGGAAAAACCCATTTGGTAGACACACTAATTAGTTTGGGGATTAAAGTTCAGAAGGTATTTGCGCCAGAACATGGGTTCAGAGGAGTAGCAGATAATGGCGAACATGTTTGGAATGATCGGGATCCAAAAACGGGAGTGGATATTATTTCTTTGTATGGACATAATCGAAAACCGACAAAAGATCAGATGTCAGACCTAGACATAGTATTGTTTGATATACAGGATGTTGGAGTTCGATTTTATACCTATATATCTACCTTGCATTATGTCATGGAAGCATGTGCTGAAAATAATATTCCATTGATTGTTTTAGATAGACCAAATCCAAATGCGCATTATATTGATGGACCAGTTCGGGATGAATTTCATAAATCATTTATTGGCATGCATCCAGTACCAATAGTTTATGGAATGACCATTGGCGAATATGCAGATATGATAAATAATGAATGTTGGTTAAGTGATAGTGTGGGATGTAATTTATATGTTGTTCCTTGTAAAAATTATACGCACGAAACAAAATATATCTTACCAGTACCTCCGAGTCCTAATTTACGTTCCGATTTTGCGATTTCATTATATCCAAGTTTGTGCATTTTTGAAGGCACTACGGTAAGTATAGGTCGAGGAACAGATTCTCCCTTTGAAGTTTTTGGTCATCCGTTATTTCCAGAGATGGATTTTAAATTTACCCCAATATCTGGTTTTGGCTCCAAGCGACCAGTGAATGAGAATAAGTTGTGCAATGGCTATGATTTAAAATGTTTAGGAATGCAGGATGTTAACAAACTCAATATTGATTGGATTATTCAAGCTAAAAAATTATTGGGTGATTCCATTACATTCATCGATCAACCGATTTTCTTTGATCGTTTAGCAGGAACTTCGAAATTTAGAATGCAATTGATCAATAATGTTCCAGAAGAAGAAATTCGTAAGTCTTGGGAGGATGATTTATTCAATTTTAAGACTAGGCGAAAAAAGTATTTGATTTACAAATAGTTTTACTTCCAGAATGCTTCCATAAATAATTCACCTTGTAGTTTGTAACCTGCTGTCGTAAAATGAAGGTGATCAAAAATCATATAATTTTTATTAATCCAATCATTTACCGATCCATCTCCTCCCATTATTTGGTGTAGGTCCCAAAGTGCAATCGTTGGGTTCTCCATGGCAATCGTTCGAATGACTCTATTTGTCTCTGTGAGTCTTGTTGGTCTTCGATCATCGTATTTTGTATCCGGAGCAGTGGTAAATAGGACCGCAGTTTTAGAACTAGATCTGGATAATTTCTCCGTAAACATTCTCACTTCATGTAGTAATTTTTGTTCATTTAGCGTGTCAATATAGGAATCATTTGTCCCTAAAGAAACGATTAATAAATTTGGTTTAAGTGCACGGAACTGCTCCATAAATAATGGGGTATTATTTACAAATTGTTTCAATGTTGATCCCGCTACACCAAATTTATGGTAACTAATTCCACGTGTAGGATGGGAATTTAGTTTGATTGCATAAATCAATAAGTCAGCTGTTTTAGTAAATTCTAGTATATATTCTTTCTCTGTATAACTAAACGTAATTTCTGTTATGGCAGTGTTTTTACTTATAACTTGTGTGTGAATTTTTCCTTTGTGAATTTTTAATGGAAGTGGATTTCCATCGTAAAAATGAAGGAGAGAAACTTTGGTTATTTCTGGATATAAAGTATTGGAAGTAAAGTTCAAACTACCTGTTTCAGAGCCTAAGTAAAATCCGAGTCCTGTGACACCTAAAAGTTTTATTTCGTTGGGATATTTAATCGTAGCGCGTTTCCAAGTACCTAAAGTATCGATTGGAAATATCTTTTGACTTTGTTTATTGAAAAATTGATACGGATACATCCATGCGTCTTCACTTTTCCCGTATTTTTTTTCTAATTGTCGTTTAATTTCCCCTGAAAACTGTCCTATTTCAACATGAGAATCACCGATATGTACGATAGAGAAAATAGAATCGTTCGAACTAGTAAGGTTCTCTAATGTTGCATACATTTTTTTTAATGCATTCCGATGTATGATGGTATCTATTGGATTTTTTTGCGCGTTGAATGTATCTTTTGTAACGCCTTTTTGACATTTTGCAGCTAAAAGTATTAGTATGACTCCTAAAAAAAGTAGTTTTTTCATTCCTATAATTACCGATTGAACGCTCTAAAATACAAATTCTATTTAGTAACTTCACCGCATAGAACATACAAGGCTAAAATTAAGGTGAAAATTTACACGAATTTTGATGAAATAGGTAGCATACCCAATCCAGTGTTGACTATTGGAACATTTGATGGTGTACATGTTGGTCATCAAAAAATCATAGAACAACTGAATAAGCGTGCAGCGGAAGTAGGAGGTGAGTCTGTTTTATTTACCTTTTTCCCACATCCTCGAATGGTTATACAACCTACAAATCACGGGATTAAATTGATTCAAACACAAGAAGAAAAAATTGAAAAGTTGGCGCGTTTAGGATTAAAACATTTGATTGTCTTTCCATTTACTAGCGATTTTTCAGAGCTTACAGCAGAAGAATTTGTTTCTCAATTTTTAGTTGCAAAATTACACGTACATACTATTATTGTTGGGTATGATCATCAGTTTGGAAAAAATAGAGAGGGTAATTTAGCCTTTCTAACATCGCGTGCTTCGTATTATAATTTTGAAGTCAAAGAAATTTCAGCACAAGAAATTAACGATGTAAATATAAGTTCTTCTAAAATCCGAAGAGCTTTATCAAAGGGAGATATAACAACTACGAATCATTATTTAAATGAATACTTTCAAATACGCGGAACTGTAATTCACGGAAATAAATTAGGAAGAACAATTGGTTTTCCTACTGCAAATCTTCAAATTGATGATCCTTTGAAATTGATTCCTTGTAATGGTGTTTATGGTGTGGAGGTACAACTTGCAAATGGTCAGATTCACTTGGGGATGATGAATATAGGCGTTCGTCCAACTATTGATGACTCCAACGCTACCCACATAGAGGTACATTTATTTGATTTTTCGGATGAAATTTATAATCAAAAAATTCGTGTATCTTTGGTTGTACGTGTTCGTGATGAACAAAAGTTTATTCATGTGGATGCATTAAAAAATAAACTTGCGCAGGATGAAATATTTGTTCGCACTTTTTTTTCTAATTAATACGCTTTACTCTTTTGCAGATAAAGAAGTAGACACCATTCATTATGTTACTATAGAACAAGCATATACAATGGAAATTGAAGCGGTAACAGCTATTGATTTATCGAAAAGAAAATTAACCGCATTACCTAAAGAATTGATGCAATATAAATATTTGCGTCATTTGAATTTGAGTAAAAATAAATTAACCGAAATTCCAGATTTTTTATCCAGTTTTGTTTATCTAATTGATTTGAATTTATCTAAAAATAATTTGACTGTTTTTCCTTCGGAAATCTGTAAAATGAAGTCATTAGAACAATTAGGAATAAGTCAGAATCCATTTTCACACATTTCGGAATGCATTATTAATTTAGATAATTTGCAATTTATTGATTTATTTGAAACCCCAGTTGAAACATTTCCCAATGCATTTTTAGCAATGAAAAATTTAAAGCACATTGATATGCAAGGGATTGTTTACGGACCAACCTACCAACAAAAATGGATAAGAGGACTCCATTGGGTAAAAATAGAATTTGATGCTCCTTGTGATTGTATGGAGAAGTAGGCATAAATTTTGGATAAATAATTATTTAAAATCTAACCGTAACTCCTCCCATTATTTGCAATGCTTGAACAGGATAGTTATACCATCTAAAATATTGTTGCGCAGCTAAATTGTTTATTTGTAAGAAAGCAGATATTCTCTCAGTGTATCTATATTCTGCACCAATATTTCCGTCGATAATTAAACCAAGGTCTTTAATATATTTTTTGTCTTCTACGGTAACCTTTGCTATAGTAGAATCAAATACTTGTGCTTTTCTTCCCCCTTCGCCATGAAGATTGAGGTGAAAACTAAATTGGTTATTTAACACATAATTTCCACGCACAATGAATTGATACATTGGTAAATTCCACGCATATAGATTGTTATTCGCTTGGTAACTAAAGAAGCGCCCAATTCCATCTAGTTTTAATTTTTCGTTTAGTTGGTAGGAAACAGATGCTTCAGCAGTGAAAATGGTCATCGTATCATAAATCACTTTGAATTGATTTCTATTACGTTGTATTGCAGCTGAATCGCTAATGAATAATGCTTTATTTGCAACTTGTGCAAAACTTGCACATACATTAAATTCCATGCGTTTTGTTAAGATTCCTTTTATTCCAACGAAGCCCATATAATTACTTTCATTGTTTAAGCTAGGATTGGATTGCATAAATGCATTTTGTGTGGTTAAGGCTTTAAAATTGTTTTGTTTCAAAGCTCCTTTGATTCCAATATATGGGATTAATACATTTTCAAACATGGAATATTTTACATCTACATTTGGAAAAACATATACTTTTTTGGAGGAAGAAAGAGAAGCGCTAATGTCCATACCTACTTGTACTTTTAAGCGATTTGCTTTCGCATACGTGGTGATAGAAGGTTTAATGGAAAATATCGTATTAGATACCTCTTTAGCGCTATCTAAAATATTCAGTACTTTTCCATTAGTGCCATAGGTAAAATGATTGCTAATTAAATCTATATCGGCAGCAAATAGGTTATTACTCTTACGGTACCAAAAATTATTTATAGAAGCAAAATTAGATTCATTGCCATAAAAGGAACTAAAATTTTCATCTTTAGGATGTGCATCTGATAGTTGGTATCCTTTTATTTGCATACTATAATTTAAGCGTAAACTATCCATACGGTTGGACATAAACGTAACAGAACCACCCAATTCTTTGAAGCGTTGTGAAGTACTATCGGTATTTGCATTAGGATTTAAAACACCGTAACGATTCACGCCATAATTATCAAAATGTACATTGCCCATTACGGAGTAGGTTAATTCCTTTATTCCTCCAAAAGCATTGTACGATGTTTTATCGAAATGGGCAGGAGCATATTTTTTAATTTCACCAAACGAACTCAAATGTTTGATGTTTAATCCATACACATATTTTCTGGAACGTGTATTATTGTAGTACAGTTCTGCCAAAGGCATTAAAGGAGATGAAAGTCCAGCTTTGATATAGCCATTGTATAATTTCGGTAATTTATTTTCTGCTGAAACTTTCACATTTGCCGGAACGATAGGTTCTAACTTAATGGAAGTTTCATGTTTCATCGCTAAAAGGGGATATTCTATTGCCTTATGGGTGATGATCGTATCAATTAATTTTGGATTGCTCGTTATTCGAGAAGCAGGTTCTATTTGACGCGTAGCAATTACATTTAATTTAATGATACTGCTCGAATCTTTTTCGTCTGATTGTCCGAAGAGCGTTAAACTAACTCCAAAGAATAGTGCTATTAGTAGTAACTTTCTCATTTTAGTTTTGTTTTTCAGGTTGAACTTCTTCTATAATATCTTCTATATCCACAGGTTTACTTTCATCAATTTCGATTTCCGTTGGCTGTTCTACTGGGATAGGTTCTTCGGTTTTCGGTGGAATTTTCTTGAACATAACTTCTTCCAATTGTTTTTTCGCATCAGCAAGAATTCCATCTTCTTGGTGTGGATAATTTTCGAGAATAGTATTAAGCGTTTGCTCTGCTTGGAAAAGGTCGCCTTTTTCTACAAATATTTTAGCTTCTAAAAGTAATCCTTTTGCAATCCAATAATCATACGCTGGTTTCATGGTCATAACCTCTTTAATCTCTTTGGATGCTTGATCAAATGCACGATCTGTAAAGCTCATTTCAGCAATTAAATAGCGTGATTCTGCCGCGATTTCGGTTGTTGTATTTGCGATTACGTAGTTGAGTGATTTTTTAGCTTCGGTATGTTTTGCTAAATGGTAACTAGAGACACCTAATGCAAATTCTGCTTCCAATTTTATCGTACTGGTTAATTGCGAAGAACTTAATACTTTGCCTGCATATTCAGAAGCAGTATTCCAATGTTCCGAAATGAAGTGACAACGCATCAATCCAATATGGGTGTTTTTTAGAATATCTGCTTTAGAACTTATATTTTCTAATTTTGTATAGTAGGCTAGTGCTTCCTCGTATTTCTTGATGTTGTATAAATATTTAGAAACACGAACTGCAGCAAGTTCGGAGAAATCGGTTGTTGGTCCCTCTAATAATTTACGGTAAATTTTAACTGCAGTGTCTTCCTGTTTTAATTGAAAATGTGCATTTGCTAAATAGGATGTCATTTCAATTTGGAATTTACCAGCGGGGAATTTATTCAAATATTTTTCTATTACAGGAATAGCTTGTGTATAAGCACTATCGACATAAGGATCAAAAGCAGCTTGGTAATAGATTTCTTCTTGTTGATCTTTTGAAAATTCAGCACAGTCGTATTGTGTTAAGATTTCTTCTACACGATCTGGTTGAAGTTGCGCTTTGAATAAATTAATTAATCCATTTACCGCATCCGCACATGTTTTGCGATCAGAACTATACGATTCCAAAATCTTCTTAAACATTTGTTCTGCTGTTGTGTAATCGGATCTTTTCAAATAAATATCACCGATTTCAATCATTGCGCTTTTCACTAAAATAGATTCTGGGTAATCCTTAATTACTTTTTCAAAATAGGTTAATGCCTTTACATCTTGTTTTTGAAGTCGGTATGTCAACCCTAATTCATACATCGAAGTCATCAAATATTTGGACTGCGTATAGGTGTTTATCAAATTTTCTAAATATAGAATACTGTTTGCATAGTCTCCTTTGTATTCATACGCTTTAGAAATGTAGTATAAAGCTTGGTCTTCAAAACCATTTTTAAGGTCATATGCATCTTTGTAATATCTTATCGCTAAATCATTGTCTTTTAGCATATAATATGCATCTGCTAAACGCATGTAAGCATCCAATCTTTTTTCTTTATTTTTTGTGCTTTTAGATTCTTCCAAATACATTTTAAACGATTCGATCACCGCTTTAAACTCTTGTTTTTCTAAATAAGCATATCCTAAACTATAGTATGCATCTGCGCGAAGATCATGCATATATACCGTATGAAAATCTAGGAATGATTTGAAACCTTGTATTGCTTTTATGTAATTTTTAGATAGAAAATGCGCTTCTGATTTCCAATATTTTGCTTTTGCAGAGATTACTAAATCTACGGGATGTTTGTCTACTAACTCATAGGCATCAATTGCTTTAAAATAATTTCCTTTTAAGAAAAGTTCGGTTCCTCGGTTATAAGCTATAATTTGATAAGCAGTACCAAGCTTGATATCCATTTTAGCAATTTTATCCAACGATTTTAATGCTTCATCGTAATTACTTGTCTGTGTATACACGTTAATGAGGTATTCGTAAACTTCTTGTTTACGCTTGGATTCCGGATATTTTTGCAGGTATAACGTCAATGCTTTTAACGCTTCATTAAACGGGTTTACATCTATTTTGTAGGATAATACCGCGAAGTTATATAATGCATCTTCTTGTACTGCGGGACTAATATCTAGGTTTGAGGCTACTTCAAACGCTTTACGCGCAGCTAAATTATCTCCTTTACGCAGGTAACACTCGGCGATATGGTAATAAGATAGTTGTCCCATTTCATCTTTAGTAGCGGTTACTCTATCTAATTGTTTGATCGCTTTATCGTATTGACCTGTTTTAAAGTAGGTGTATCCTAGTTTATAATCTTCTTCTCTGGATGATTTCGTTGCTTTACTGTACTGTTCTAAATATGTAGTTGCTTTATCAAATTTTCCAGTTCTGTAGTAAGAATCTCCAATAATTTGGTTTACTTGTTTTTGGTTAGCCTTACTTGTACTGTCGTTTAAAGTAGAAGCAAATTGTGCCACTTCTTCATATTTTCCTTGGTAGTAATAAATTTGACAGATATAATAAGGAACCATTGTACTGTACATATTGTCTGCTTTTAGTTTTAAGAAACCTTCTAGCGCAGTTTGATATGATTTGTCTTGATAGGCAATATGGGAGAAGTAATATAAAGCAGGAGCACCGAAGTGTGTCTTGCTGTTTTTTACTTCATACAAAGCATTTCTACTTTCTGGGAATTTTTTTAATTGAAAATAAGAATACCCAAGTTTAAAGAAATATTCATCGCGTTGTTCTTTAGGAATTTCTGATTTTTCTAATTTAGTGAGCCATAAAATAGTTGTCTTGTAGTCTTTTTTACCGTAGTAATAGGTGCCTAATTTAAAGTAGATTGTTGCTTTGTAGATACTTTCTGGATAATTTTTAATGAAATTCTCTACTAAAGCAACGGCATCATTTTGTTGTAATTCTAACGCTGCCATTGCTTCGTAATAGGAAGCTTTGGTATAGGTAGGATCATTTTTTTCGGCGCATTTATCCAAATAGGTTCTAAATTCTTGACGGGCAGCACCATATTGTTCTTTTGCAAATAGGTCTTGCGCACGTTCAAAAATAACGTATTCATTGGTGTACCTTGCAGTCATTTGCGCAGTTACAGGTAGGATAATAAAAAAAGTAAGGATAACCAAAAATCGGCTCATATTCTTCAATTTTGAAATAGTAAATTTAAAGTGCAAAATCGCTATGAAAAGCACCGATTTTAAAAGTTTTACACGTGGTCGTGTTAAGATAATCTTTAGAACGATTCTTTTATAGAATTATTATTTATGAAATTTACACTAAATACATGCTATTATGGAACAAGTAATTTCGTTAAAAAATTGCACAATAAAACAACAAGAGAAGGAGGTTTTATCATCTGTAAGTTTGGACTTGAACGAGAATGATATCGTCTATCTAATCGGGAGGACGGGTACAGGTAAGAGTAGTATTTTAAAGTTGTTATACGGAGAATTATTATTGACTGAAGGGGAAGGGTCAGTTGTTGGTTTTGATTTGCGTACATTAGGAAAAAAGGATATACCGATGTTACGTCGTAAAATTGGAATTGTCTTTCAGGATTTTCAGTTATTGACAGATAGAACGATTTACGAAAACTTGGCATTTGTTTTAAAAGCTACAGGTTGGATCGATAAAGGGTTAATAGATACTCGAATAAACGAAGTTTTAGCTATTGTTGGTTTAGAGAATAAATTACATACAATGCCACATGCGCTTTCAGGAGGTGAACAACAACGTGTAACGATTGCGCGTGCTTTGTTGAATAAACCTGAATTAATTTTAGCAGATGAACCTACGGGAAATTTAGATCCTGAAACTTCCGAAGAAATAATGCGTGTATTAATGGCAATTGCACAAGAACAAAAAACAGCAGTTTTGATGGCAACGCACGATATGTCTTTGGTAGAAAAATTCCCACATCGTGTGGTACGTGTTGAAAATAATACCTTAAAAGAAATAGAAGGTATGAGCGCATTTAATCCGTTTGAGACGAAGTTTTAGTATGCATCCTAAAAACGCGTTTCTTTTTATTTTCATTACGATTGTCATTGATTCTACGGGTTTAGGTATTATCATTCCTTCCTTACCTAGTTTAGTAGCGGATATAGCCCATATCAGTATCAAAGAATCTGCGAAATACTACGGTCCAATCTTGGGGTGTTATGCGTTTATGCAGTTTTTGTTTTCTCCGATTATTGGCGCTTTAAGTGATCGTTTTGGCAGAAGACCAATTTTGTTATTGTCCCTATTTGGTTTAGGGGTGGATTATGTGTTTATGTATTTTGCACCTTCGCTTATGTGGCTTGTTGTAGGTCGCTGTTTGGCTGGGATGTTTGGAGCAAGTTATACAACAGCAACCGCTTATATTGCCGATATTTCTACTCCGGAAACGAAAACAAAAAACTTTGGAATGGTTGGAGCTGCATTTGGGATAGGATTCGTAATTGGTCCTGCAATCGGTGGACTTTTAGGAGATTTTAATATGCGTGCACCATTTTTGTTTGCTGCTGGTTTATCCTTATTGAACTTGATTTATGGTGCGATCGTTCTAAAAGAATCTTTGTCTTTGGAAAATCGTCGTGCCTTTTCTTGGAAACGTTCGAATCCTATAGGTGCTTTTTTTCAGTTAAAGAAGTACAAAAAGTTTGCTTGGGTTTTTGTAGTGTTATTTCTATTGTTTTTAGGTTCTATGGCTATTCAAAGTACTTGGAATTACTACACGATTGAAAAATTCGGATGGAAAATCCGCGATGTAGGTTATTCGTTAACTGCAGTTGGTGTTTGCATCGCGATAGTTCAAGGAGGTTTAGCGGGTAAAATTTCCAAGAAACTTGGGGATGAAAAAACAGCAACTTTAAGTATGGTTATTACCGTATTTACGATGTTAGCAATTGCTTTTGCTGCAAATAGTTGGATGTTATACGCATTTATGCTGCCATACGCTTTTTCAGGTCTAGCACAACCTGCGATTAGTTCTATTATGTCAAACAAAACATCTGAAAATGAACAAGGAGAATTACAAGGTGTCATGACGAGTGTTTTGAGTATTGCAGAAATTATCGGTCCACCGATGATGATGACTATTTTCTATTTCTTTTCTACCATTTCTACCCCAATTTTAGGTATGCCATTTGTCTTTGGTAGTTTGTTTATTTTTAGTGCACTTATATTGTTTCGAAAAGTTGTAAAATAGAGTATAATGACTAAATTTGTCATGAAAATATTTGTCAAATGAAAACGCTACTAAAAATAACTCGTCAAAATAAAGGATTAAAAATACGTGAACTTGCTCATTTAATGGGGGTTGATCAGGCTATTGTCAGTAAAATAGAAAGTGGTGCACGTCATGCTACGAAAGAGCAAATCTTAAAATTATCCGCTATTTTAGAAATTCCAGAAGAGACATTAATTCCTTTGTGGATTAAATCGCGTTTGCTGGATGAACTACAATACGAACCATACGCAGCGCAAGCAATTAATATGGTTCAAGAAGAATTAGGAAATTATATTACAAAGCAAGTACCTTCACTTTCACAATCCTTACAAGAAAAATTAAATCACATTGATTCTTTAAAGGCGCAATTAGACACTTTTCGTCAATACGATAGTTACCGTATTGCACAAGCTTTAGAGTTGGAATATACCTTTGAAAGTAACCGTATCGAAGGAAATACGCTTACCTTACGTGAAACCGATTTGGTAATCAATGAAGGATTAACTGTTTCTGGGAAAAGTATGCGTGAACATTTAGAGGCTATAAATCATCAGGAAGCAATATTGTATATCAAAGAATTGGTACAAAAGAAAACCAAGATCAATGAACGAGAAGTATTAGTGATGCATAACCTTATATTACGCGGGATTATGCCGGAATATGCTGGTAAATACAGAAATATTCAAGTCATGATCAAAGGGAGCGCACATATGCCTCCACAACCTTTTTTGGTCGCGAAACAAATGGAGGAATTATACCTTTGGTATACAACTAATATCAAAACCTATCACCCGGTTTTGTTGGCTGCTGAAATGCACGAGCGTTTGGTAACAATACATCCATTTGTAGATGGAAACGGTCGTACTTCTCGTTTGTTAATGAATTTGATATTGTTGAGTCATGGTTTTGTGATTGCCAATATCAAAGGGGATTACGAAACACGGATGCGGTATTATACTACTTTAGAACAAGCTCAAACAACAGAATCTAAAGAAGCGTTTCATCATTTTATTGCAGATGTAGAAATAGAATGTTTGGAGAAGTATTTGAAAATATTGGGGGCTTAATTCCTAGCCCTCAATTTTTATTTCAAACGAAATCACCTGTGTTTTTCTAGCTTCTAAACGCTGAATCCCTTCTTTTTGGGTGAAATCTTGCTTCGTATTTATAGAATCAGAAATTCCCAGCCAAGGTTCAATGCATATGAAAGGAGCATTTGGTTTAGCCCAAAGTCCAAGGTATTCGAATTCAGAGATATCCATTTTTAATGCTACAGAATGATTTTTCGATTTCAAAGCAATCGTCTTTGACTTCAAGTTTTTGAAAATAAGTGCATCTTTTGCAAATATTTCCGGGTGAAGCGGAAGTATTTTAGTTTCTTTTAAATAGGAAATCGATTCATTTTCAATGAGTCCTTCGTTATTAACTAACCAAGTAGTATCTGTTTCTGGAACTTCAAATTCGATGTAATAATCTTCGTAGCTTTCGTTTTCAAAGAATGGACAATTGAATCCTGGGTGTCCACCCAAGGAAAAATAAAGGGGATTATTTTCATCGTGATTGATGATGGTATGTTCCAATTTTACACCATTTTCTTGAAGAAGATACCGCAAAATAAATTCGTATTTAAACGGATAATTCTTTAAGGTTTCTTCGTTATATTTTGAGTGAAATTCAATGTAGTTTTCACCGATAATATTACTTTCTAATGTTTCATTATTTCGAATAAATCCATGTTTTTGTACTGAAAAACGTTTTTCTTCAAATAAAAATTCACCATCTTTCAAACAACCAATGATTGGAAACAGAACAGGTGCGTGGCTTCCCCAAATAGTTGGGTTTGCTTGCCACATAAATTCGATATTGTCTTTTTTAGAAAATAAACTACATAATTCTGCACCGATTTTAGTGACAGAAATTTTGAAGGTGGAGTTTTGGATGGTGAGCATGGTATTCTTTAATTTTAGTTTATCCACTATTTCAGATTCATTTGCGTGCAATAAAGTATAAGTGCAGGTAACGCCATTTTCTAATAAACACTGTTTCGTGGTTTCTCCCCAAGCGATCACATGGGTTGTATTAGGGATCTCATTTTCTTTCAAATATCCTTCTACGTTTGAGGGACTCGTAAATGCTATATAATCAAATTCTTGTTCTATTTTTCGTGTATGAATATGGGTTTCGTATACGGTACAACATTCTGTTTTAGATTGGTTTAGGTGTTTTAAGATTGTTTTTTTACTTTCTTTTGCCAATAAGATAGTACATGTTCTTTCTCCTAACCAATGTGCGAATTTTTTGGAAATAGTTTCCGGCTTACCTGCATTTTCTCCGACAAAATCAACGAGTATTCCCTTTGAATTTAGATGAATTTTTGTACTTTCTCCGATACATGCTACAGCAGTATTTTCTGAAATTTCGCTTTGTTTCAGAAAATAATCTACCGCACGTTTACTACTAAAGAAAAGTACTTCGGATGTTGGAAATTTTTTAAGTTCAATTGGTGAAAACGATAAAAAAGAATGGTATACAATTTCAATGTTATGGGTTTTACAGTAGTCTGCTAATACCCCTTGATTTTCTTGTGCTTTTGTAATTAGAATAGAACGAATCACACCTCTACACTTGCGTTCTTTAAATCAGTTACAATTTGTGCAACCACCTCTTCTAAATTTTCAGGCTCGTAGTAATATCCTTTTGCTGCTACATCACTGGAAGTTGCATGCGAAACAAATACCTGTTTCACATTTGGGCAATATACTCCCAATGGTAATTGACAACCTCCTTCTAATAGGTTTAAGACTTTACGTTCAACACCAATACGTAAAGCAACATCAGCATGGTTTAGGTGTTGTATAATTTCTGCCATACGCGCATCGTCTTCGCGAATTTGAAGTCCTAGAACACCTTGTGCAGGAGCAGGAACAAATTCTGTAGGATTTAAAACTTCAACAAAAAATTCGGATAAATCTAATTGTAAACGATCCACACCAGCTTTTGCTAGTACAATCGCATCGTAGTTTCCATCGCGTAATTTTTGAATACGTGTTGGAACATTTCCGCGTAAATCGCTTATTTTCAAATCATTTCTAAAACGAAGAATTTGTGATTTTCTGCGAGCAGATGAAGTTCCAATGGAAGCATGTAATGCTAAATTCCATGGTTGTGTTATATCTACTCTGGATTTAGCGATCAATAATAAATCGGATGGATCCTCGCGTTCAGATACCGCAGCTATAATTAATCCTGCTGGTGGATTAGTTTCTAAATCTTTGTGCGAATGCACCGCTAAATCGATGCTTTTATCTAATAATGCGGATTCAATTTCTTTGGTGAAAAATCCTTTTCCTTCTAATTTATCGAAGCTTAAATGTTGAATGGCATCTCCTTGAGTAATAATAACCTTAATTTCAACCGTATGACCGAGATTTTCCAATTGACGTTTAACATGATTTGCTTGCCACAAAGCCAAGTCACTTCCTCTGGATCCAATGGTAATTTTTTGCATACGTTTACGATTTAAGCATAATTTCTTTAGCAAGTTTCATGGGCATACTCATGTATTTTTTCTCCATGTAACCAATAATTTTATCTAATACCTCGCGCGAATCATCGTCTAGGGTTTGTAATTCTTTTTTAAATACTTCGTTCACCGCAGTTGCACGTATATCTTTTACCATATTTGGTACTTCACGCATGGCAATTTCTACTTGGCGCATTTTGTGGATATACATAAAAGATTCGACAGCATCGGAAAGTATTTGTTCTACATGCACGATTTCTTTGGAACGTTCTAATAAATTTCGATCAGATATTTTTTGAAGATAATCAATTGAAATATGCGTTACATGATTGTTTTTTACAATTTCTGCATCTAAATCATGCGGAATAGCAATATCAATTACTACTTTTTTTGTTTTCTCTCCTTGCAGTAATTGTGTATATATTTCTGGCGTAATTATAGGTGCTTCCGAGCCAGTACAAGTAATGATAATATCAAATCCTTTATCGAAAGTGTTTAGAGCATCTAATCCGAAACCACTACCATGTAAGTCTTTTGCTAGAAGTTCTGCTTTTTCAATGGTACGATTAAATACGGTGAAATTTTTAAATCCGTGTTTTCTTAAAAATTTAGCCATGTTGCTATTGGTCATGCCAGCGCCAATCATCAGTACTCGTGCATCTAGTGAAATATCCATGTCACGCAAGGTATGGTAAGCAAGCGCAACAACCGATACAGGTTTATTCGCAATGCTTGTTTCCGTGTAAACCCGTTTTGCAGTTTCTACGGTATGACGCATCACCACGCGAATAAAATCACCGGTAAGTCCCATTTCTTTAGAAGCATTAAACGAATTTCTAACTTGGGTAATGATTTCACGTTCCCCTACAATCATGGAATCGATAGAGGAAGCAACTTGTAGTATATGTTCAATTGCAAGTACACCAGAATACGATTCAACGGCGTTTTCAAAGTTTTTTATTTGGGAAGTTTCGTAGTGCGGATAAAGCGTTTGGAAGAAATTTTGAATGAAGTTCTCGTCTACAATTTTTGCGGTACAAAAAAGAAATTCTACACGATTACACGTAGAAAGAAACATCAATTCGTCTAATTCCATCGTTTGTTTGAACACGTTTAGCACTAACCTTTGTTTGTCTAATTCAATATGAAGTTTTCCTACTTCACTGACGTCCATCTTTTTATGGGTAAACGCAAGTATATGAAACTGTTCTAACATCCTCTCTTCTTTTACGAGTTCAAAATTGGGTTTTTACACTAGTTTTTTTGTCATAGAATTGTCAGAGTCCGTAATTTAGAATTAGTTTAAATAATTAAATAGAATTATTTGCTTTGATTTGTATTTAGTATTAAACATGTTAACTTTATCCGAAGATAAATCATAAACTATAATTTTAAATCATGAATCCATTATTAATCCTTTTAATTATCGTAGTATCCATTTTAGCTACTTCTTTTGTTGTAGTACAACAAGGAACCATATCTGTAATCACCATGTTTGGTAAATATCGCCGTATACTTTCTCCAGGACTTAATTTTCGTATTCCGTTGATTGAGAAGGTTGCGACAAACATTTCTATTCAAAATAGATCCTTAGAAATGGAATTTCAAGCAATTACGCAAGACCAAGCGAATGTGTATTTCAAAGCGATGTTGGTATATTCTGTATTAAATGCAGACGAAGAAACTATAAAAAATGTAGCATTTAAGTTTGTCAACCAACAAAACTTTTCGCAAGCGTTAATTAGAACGATTGAAGGTTCAGTTCGTGGATTTGTAGCGACTAAAAAACAAGCAGAAATTTTATTGTTACGTCGTGAAATCGTAGACGATGTGAAAGAAAGTTTAGATCAAACTTTAGAAACGTGGGGATTTCATTTAATTGATTTACAATTGAACGATATTACCTTCGACGAAGAAATCACGAATTCAATGGCTAAAGTGGTTGCTTCAAATAACTTGAAAGCTGCCGCAGAAAATGAAGGACAAGCATTATTGATTACAAAAACCAAAGCAGCAGAAGCAGAAGGAAATGCAATTAAAATTTCAGCAGAAGCAGAACGTCAAGCTTTACAATTAAAAGGACAAGGGATTGCACTATTCCGCGAAGAAGTTGCACAAGGGATGAGCGATGCTACCCAAAAAATGCGAGATGCAAACTTGGATCCTTCGATGATATTATTTTCGATGTGGACGGAGTCTATCAAAGAATTTGCTGAAAAAGGAAAAGGAAACGTGATTTTCTTGGATGGTTCACCAGATGGTATGGAAAAATCCTTAGATCGTATTATGGCATTGGACCAATTGAAGGTTGTGAATAAGAAATAGTAGTAATTAAATAATACCTTTTTTGTGGTATAGTTTTTCCCTTTTTTTCAACTTAAGTTTGTAACGACAATTAGAGCAATTAATGAAGCAAACTTTAGCAACTAGCAAACGTGGTAATATATTTCACGTGCAATCCGTAAAACAATCCGCAATTTCTGCAAAGTTGATTGAAATGGGTTTGTATGTTGGTCAAGAAGTAGAAATTCTGTTTAGTGCTCCCTTTGGGGATCCAATTGCTGTAAATGTGGGCGGTTATATCTTGTCGCTTCGACTCAATGAAGCAGCTTTGATTGAAGTAGCCTAGTGTTTTTCTAAAACTATTGTATTTTTGTTGTAATCAAGAAAAGATGAACGTTAACAAAATTGCTTTAGTTGGTAACCCTAATACGGGAAAAACTTCCTTGTTTAATGCTTTAACCGGTTTAAATCAGCAAGTTGGTAATTTCCCAGGAGTTACGGTAGACAAAAAAGTCGGTAAATTAAAACTGCAAAATCGTACCATAGAAATTATTGATTTACCAGGAACCTATAGTATTTACCCGCGATCTAAAGACGAAGAGGTGGTGTATGATATTCTTTCCAATCCTCGACATCCTGATTTTCCAGATGCAGTTTGTGTGATTGTAGATTCTTCCAATCTAGAACGTAATTTATTACTCTTTAAACAGGTGTATGCTTTGGCAATTCCAACAGTTTTGGTTTTAAATATGTCGGATATTGCATTTCGTAAGGGTAAAAAAATTGCTATTGAGAAAATCCGCGAGCAATTTCCGGAGGCGAATACCATTGTAACAAATGCACGTATCAAATTAGGTGTTAAACAATTAATTGATATTTTAGAGAAAAGTATTAATCCACGAAATGATGTTCCGAAAGTATTAATTCCTATGTCGGATGTGATTGAACAACAACAAGATACAGAAATTAAGTTCCAAGAAATAAACGAATTAGTTAAGTCCTGTGTTGTGCAAGACAGTTCGTTAAAAACCAGACACAAAGTAACCCGTTTAGATAAATTATTCGTTCATCCAATTTGGGGTTATGCTATATTCTTAGTTGTTTTATTAGCACTTTTCCAACTCATTTTCACCCTGGCATCTTTTCCAATGGATTTGATAGATGGACTATTTGGAAGCTTAAGTGCATATCTACATGCCGTTTTACCAGCAGGTCTCTTTACTGAATTACTTGCCAACGGTATTGTTCCTGGAATTGGTGGAGTAATTATTTTCGTGCCACAAATCGTATTGTTATTTTTCTTCATCGGTATTTTGGAAGAAACGGGCTATATGTCGCGCGTGGTGTTTATTATGGACCGAATCATGCGGCCTTTTGGTTTGAATGGCAAAAGTGTTGTGCCTTTATTATCAAGCGCAGCATGTGCAATTCCTGGTGTCATGGCGAGTCGTACAATCTCCAATTGGAAAGAACGTTTGATTACTATTCTAGTCGCGCCACTGATGAGTTGTAGTGCGCGTATTCCAGTTTATACACTGCTAATTTCATTGGTTATTCCTAATCGTATGGTATTTGGTTTTTTGAATTTGCAAGGATTGACCTTTTTTGCGTTGTATTCCTTAGGAATTATAAGTGCTTTGATGGTATCAATGGTCTTACGCATGTTTATCAAAACGAAGGAAGAGAGTGTATTATTGTTAGAATTACCAGATTTAAAATCACCGCGGTGGAAGAACGTTGGTATTACAGTTTTTGATAAAGCACGATTGTTTTTGGTTGGTGCAGGAAAGATTATCGTAGCGATTTCGATTGTTTTGTGGGCATTAGGAACTTTTGGTCCAACGGAACGCATACAGCGTGCAGTACAAAAAATAGAAAAACCGGTAAAAAAGAATGCAGTCCAATTGGCTGCTTACGAAAAACAGGTAAACGCTTTAAAATTCGAAAATTCATATATCGGAATTTTAGGTAAAACAATTGAGCCGGTAATTCAACCATTGGGCTATGATTGGAAAATAGGTATTTCATTAATTACGTCCTTTGCCGCACGTGAAGTTTTTGTTGGTTCAATGGCTACAATTTATAGTGTGGACGCGGATGGGGAGGAAACACGTTCCTTGTTGGAAAAAATGAAACAAGAGAAAAATACGTTTGGCCAGCCAGTATATACGCTTGCAAGTGGATTATCGCTCATGGTTTTTTATGTCTATGCAATGCAATGTATGGCCACATTTGCTGTAGTTAAACGCGAAACTAAAAGTTGGAAATGGCCGATAATACAATTGGTGTATATGGGTGTTCTAGCATATATTTCAAGTTGGATTATTTTTCAAATTTTCTCGTAATGCAAGAACTACTTGTTATAGTATTTATCGTTCTGGCTTCCTTTTATCTAGGTAAAAAAGTTTATCATTGGTTCAAGCCAAAATCAACCGCTTGTGAGACTTGTTCTTTCGGTCAAACAACTCAAAAATAAACTGTAAATAATGAAACCACTTCAACCTGGATATTTAATAGCCATTGTTGCGCCAGCAAAAGCAATCGAAGAAACACATATTATATTCGCAAAATCGTTGTTCGAATCACGTGGATATCGTGTTCAAATTGGAGAACATTGTTTGGGAAATCATAATTATTTTTCTGGAACAGATTTAGAACGCGCTTCGGATTTGCAAAATGCATTAGATAATCCCGAAGTGAAAGCGATCATCTGTGCGCGTGGCGGGTATGGTTGTGTTCGTATTTTAGATCATTTGCAATGGGCTGGGTTTATTCGTGATCCAAAATGGTTGGTTGGTTTTTCAGATGTTACTGTTCTTCACCAACACATAGGAAAATTGGAGTTACCAAGCATTCATGCTTCGATGCCGTTGAATTTTAAGGAAAATACACCACAAGCAATTGACTCTTTGTTTGATGCATTAGAAGGAAAACAATTACACTACAAAATCCCTGCACAACCGCAAAATAAACACGGGGAAGTTACCGGGAAATTAGTTGGTGGAAATCTTTCAATTCTATACAGTTTACTTGGCACGGACGATTGTATCGATTACTCAGATTGTATTTTATTTATCGAAGATCTGGCGGAACAATTATACCATATCGATCGTATGTTTTATGCGTTTGCAAAAGCAGGAATTTTAGATAAAATCAAAGGATTAATTGTAGGAGGAATGACAGATTTAAAAGATACAGCAGTTCCATTTGGTCAGGATATCTATGCATTGATACTAACACATTTTAACTATCGTTCCATTCCAATAGTATTTGATTTTCCTGCAGGTCATATCAGCGACAATCGCGCGTTGATTATCGGTGCAGAAGTAAAACTAACAGTTGCTGAAACGGTTTCTTTATTTATTTAACACCTGTCTTATTCTGAATGGTCCAAGCAATCAACGTAGCTCGTTGTTTAGCCATTTCTGCTTTTTCTCCATTAAATAGTTCATTAACAGCATTATGGAATAATTCTACCCAACGATCAAAATGTTCTTTGGATAAAGGCATATGCATGTGTTTATCTGTTACGTTTGTAGTATATCCAGGTTCATCTAACAGTACAAACGACCAAAAATGAACCATCTTTGGCATGTGTGCTTTAAAATCTAAATTTTTGAAAAATGGCGCTAGATCTTTATCTTGTAATACGCGTCCGTAAAAAGTATCAACTAAAAGTTTAACATCTTGTTTAGTAGTTATATCTTTCACATGAATAACTTATTTTGATATATTATTTATTTTGAGTCTTTTAATAATTAGATTTTTCGAGGCAAACAAAAAATTAAATCCGCAGTTTACATTAGTAAATGAGGAGTTTAATTTTGAAGTTGAACGATGAAAAAGCAATTATTTAAGAATCAATTATTTAAACCACCCAGCGTACATCACATAGTTATCCGCAATTCGTTGTACCTCTCCTTTGAAAAGTTCAGGGGATAAAGTCTTCACTTTTTTAGCAGGTACTCCCGCATATACACTCCATGCTTCAACACGTGTTCCCTCCAATAAAACTGCGCCAGCGGCTATGATACAGTTAGATTCGATATAACAATTATCCATAACAATTGCTCCCATTCCAATCAATACATTATCTTCTACAGTACACCCATGAACTAAGGCATTGTGGCCAACAGACACATTGTTACCAAGTGTTGTTTTTGTTTTTTCATAGGTCGCGTGTATCACAGCGCCATCTTGGATATTTACCTTATTTCCGAATGTAATCGAATTTACATCGCCACGAACAACAGCTGAATACCATACAGAACATTGGTCACCCATGCTTACATCTCCAACAATAGTTGCATTTTCAGCAAACCAGCAATCTTCACCATATGTTGGTGCGAAACCTCTACATTCTTTAATTAAAGCCATAAAATGAGTTTTGAGTGACGTGTCTTTAGCGACGTTTGACACAAATATAGAGAGAATTACAAACTAAAGTAGCTTATTCCCAACAATAATAAGGACGATTCTAATAAGATTCCGTATACCTTAGGACGAATGTCTTTTTGAAGTAATAAAGTGATTATTGGTATAAAAACAGCGAGGATAAATAAATCTTTATGGCTTGGAATCATAGGAATAGAATTACTTACGCTAAAAAATGATATAAGCGCGGAAATTACTAACGCTTTTGCAGGTTTTACACCGATGACTTGAGGTATCGTTTTTAATTTCGATGGATCTATGTGAACATCCCGAATATCAAACGCTAATGCAATCGCAAAAATGTACAATAAATGAAGAAGTAAAGTAGGAGAGAAATGACCTGTTACTCGGGAGTTAAACCAGGGGAAAATACAACAAACAAATGTCCATACAATTACAACAATTCCAATTTTCAGAAAAGGGATTTCCCGTAATGCGTTAGAGGTGGGATTAATTTTGAAAGAATACATAATTCCAATGATACCTGAAATGACTAAAATTAAAAACGACAATATGTCAGAAGCTACCTGTAATCCTATTAAAACCGTTATAAGTAGTATAAATAACATTCCAATTTTTATGAAAACTGGTCTATTTTTTTCAGTAAATAAGTAATGGTTGTAAACGAGAAATATACCTAGAAATGTTAAAATTCCATTTGCTGGGATATTGCCATAATGAAAATGCGAAGAAACTCCTATACTTAAAGCGGCTCCTGCAAATGCTACGAGCCAGTGCTTTGGGAAATTATGCATTTACTAGTTGTTCGAAAACACGTTGTACCGAAATGTGTTCTATGCAGTCGCAGGCTTGTTTTTTTGCACACGTTGAACATTTTTCATCGTGTACTAAAATAGAAACCTTTTGTCCCAAAGCGCGCCATCTGCCGGGGTGAATTGGTTTTTTAGGAGAGAATAGTCCAACAGTCGTCTTACCTAGAATTCCTGCAATATGCAACGGTCCGGTAGAGCATGCAACTAATCCATCTGCTTTTTCAATTAATCGAATTAATTGCTCTAAGGTTAATTTTCCTGTAGAATCAAGAACCAAAGGATGATTAGGTATTTCAGTACGAAACAGCTGTCCTTCTTTTTCCGTACCAGTAAAGATTACTTGAATTCCTTGTTCAACCAATAAATTAGCTAAGGAGACATAGTTGGAAACCCCCCATTCTACCGCACTGCCTTGTGATTTTGGATGAAGCAAAATGGTTTTTTTGTCAGAACCTATAAACGATGAAATTTCATTCGGTAAATCGACATTTGGAGCTTTAAAAGCGTTTAAGAATGCTGTATTTACCTCTAAACTTGGAATTTTTGTAACACCTAAATTTCGAAGTAATTCAAAGTTCAATTGAGATTCATGAAGTTCAGAATTTTTTCGTGTAAAATTAGGACGAATATTACATGTTACTAAGTGATATACGCGATGCGATGTTCCGATACGATGCGGTATTTGTGCTTTACGTAATAAACTTGCAATTTCTTTATTCGGAAAAACATGAATAGCCGTATCTATATTTTTTTCTTTAAAAAATCGAACGCGTTCTTGCAGTGGTAACGTTTGGATTTCTTTCCAATCGATTACCTCATCAATTTCTGGTAGACATTCAAGAATTGGTTTAGTATATGTATTACCTAAAAATAGGATTTTACAATTTGGAAATTGACGTTTCAGCCAGACACAACATGGCAATGTAAGCACAACATCTCCAATACTGTCGGTACGACTAATTAGAATCGTTTTGTTATGGATATCGAGGTTTTTCATTTACTTAAAGATACACCTTTTGTTTGATGTAAACTACGAAGTTTTCGATATTTCGTAAAGGTTGCAAACGCAGAAATCCTACAAATTTGAAATCCTACTTTTCCATCTAAAAATCCTTTTTTTATAAAATAATCTTTGATAAATTTTACAATTGGACTTAGGTATAAAATTACGATAGGTGCTTTTTTCCCTTTTTGATATTGTGCTTTTGCCAGTATATCTGTGAAATACGTGACTTGTTTATAATGGTCTTCTAGGGTGTAGTAACTATAATGGAGAATATCTCCTTGTAAGTGACTAGTTTGATTATGTTCTTTTTCTAACTCAAATTTATCGTGTGGATTATCTCCACCCCAACTTCCTAAACGGGAATCCCATAAGCGTAATTTTGTATCTGGATACCATCCACAATGATGCACCCAAGATCCACAATAGTTAGTCAGACGATTCATGGTATACCCATTGAATTTCCAGTTGGTTTTTGTTGCTAATATGGATTTTTTGAGTTTTTCATCCAATGCCTCATCTGCATCCAGGGAAAGTATGTGTGGAAATTTTGCTTGGGTAATAGCCCAATTTTTTTGTTCGATATGTCCTTCAAAAGCATGTTGTACAAAATGAACGTTGTATTTTTTACAAATTTCTTCGGTTTTGTCTGAAGAAAAAGAATCAACCACTACAATATCCTCCACAACACCTTGTAAGGATAATAAACATCGTTCAATGTTACGTTCTTCATTGAAGGTGATTATGACTGCAGAAATGGGTGCCATAGGTATTTATTTCACACGTAAAATTTCACCTACACGAATTGTGTTCGGGTCTGTTTTTGGATTTAATTCGTGAAGTTCTTCTGGCGTTAATGAGTGGTTCTCTGCGATATGGTTAAACATATCACCAGGTTTAACGGTATAAAAACGTTTTTTTTCGATTGGTTTTACACGCTCTACAGGTTTTTGTTTACCACCTAGTTCAGGTTGGAATAACTTGACATTAATTAATATCTTTAATTTCTGGTCGATATTTACCCAAGAAGATGTAAGTCCGTTCCACGTTTTGATATTTTCAAGTGTTACGCTGTAACGTTCTGCAATTGTTTCGATAGATTCATTACGCGCAACCGTATGAAAAATGGTAACTACTGAATCAAAAACAATGGGTTTCGAGGGTACTTCCGTTATCGGTTTTGTTTCAATAATTTCAACTTCTTTTTCTTTTATTTTTTCAATTGGTTTTGGTGTAGTTTTTACGATTTCAATCGGTTTCTCGGGAACAACATTTGTTGGGGTAGAGGCAATCGTAGGTTTAGGGTTACTAAATTTAACTATTTTTAGATTTCTACCTAAAGGCGCAGTATTGTTTCGTAAATAATTCCATTTCTTGACTTCTTCTATCGTAACTTCATATTTTACTGAGATACTATGTAATGTTTCCCCACGTGCAACACGATGCCAAATAGTGGTAGGTTTATCGGAAACAGTAGGAGATGCTATAACTGGAGTTTTTAGCACTACTCCGTTACTATCTAACACTTGTTTGGAGGTATCTACAACTTCCACTGGCTTTGGTTTTGGAGCGTAGATGTTTTTTTCTAAGTTATACAAGGAATCCCCAAACGAAACTAATTTACCGATTTCAGAAAAAGGACCTGTTATGCATTGCTTTGGATCAGTTCCAGGGATATAGCGCGTTTTATAGATAGGATTTAATGCTGCAACTTCATCTTCCGACCAAGCAGTTAATTTTTCAATCGTTGACATGTGGATACCTTTCGATAAACATATCGTATCTAATTGATAAAACGTATTTTTTGCGGAAGCGGGTTTAATATTATGTTCTTTATGGTAGGTGAGTAAGTATGCTGCAGCGATAAAATTTGGAACATATCCTTGGGTTTCTCGTGGTAAATATGGACGAACTTCCCAATACGTTCTTTTTCCGCCAGATCTACGAATTGCTTTATTTACATTTCCTGGTCCTGCATTATATGCTGCTAAAGCTAAGTTCCAGTCGCCATAGATACCATATAATTTGTTCAAGAATTTACAAGCAGCTTCGGTAGCTTTTACCGGATCCATACGATCATCAATGTAGGAGTTTTCTGTAAGTCCATACATTTTTCCTGTTCCATACATGAATTGCCACAATCCTAGTGCTCCAGCAGGCGATTTTACTTGCGGACGAAGTCCACTTTCAATAACGGATAAGTATTTTAACTCGATTGGCATATCGTATTTTGCCAATGTTTGTTCGTATAAATCAAAGTACAGTTTAGATCTACCCAATACAATTTTCGCAAATCCTCTTCTATTTTTTACGAAGAATTTGATCATGCCTAAGGTAATATCGTTACAGTCTAGATGAAAAGGGGATAATGCATTAATTTTTTCCAATCTTATGCAATATTCATCGTCTGAAATATCTCCAATATTATCCGATTCCATTTCCAATGCATCGATTAGTGAATCTACTTTTTTATCGTTAGCGACACTGGAATAGTAGTCCATCAATGTTTCGTCAAGCATTTTCAGATATGCTTCACTATCCATCGGATGTTTTACCGTCGGTTTAGGAGTTCTCGTTTGAGAAAAAGAGGTCATTTGTATGCCAAGCAAACATAGTATGAATACAAGACCTCTCATCTTTTATTAGTTAAGTTTAAACTTAGTTTCCAAGTAAGCAGAAAAATCGTATAATGCTTTCTCCGAAAAAGGAGCAGACATTAATTGCAACCCAAATGGCATTCCGTCGTTTCCTTTCCCATAAGGTAATGAAATTGCTGGGTTACCAGTCAAATTTGCATGTACGGTAAAGATATCTTGTAAATACATTTGAATTGGATCATTTACCGCGTTCAATTCAAAAGCAGTAGCAGGTGTAGTAGGAGTCAATACAAAATCAAAATCAGCGAAAATAGCCTTGGTTTTGTTTTGTAATACCCTTCTAACTTTTTGTCCTTTGGAATAATATGCTTCGTAAAATTCATTCGATAGTACGAAAGTACCGGCCATGATTCTACGTTTTACTTCCGGTCCAAATCCTTCCGAACGTGATTTTTTATAGGTTGCTTCCACACCTACGGCATCTTTTGCACGGTAGCCATAATGCACACCATCAAATCGCGAAAGATTGGAAGATGCTTCCGCAGTAGAAAGTACGTAATACGTTGGAACCATGTACTCCAAATAAGGGAAAGATACTGGTTCAACCGTGTGTCCGTCTGCTTTTAATGTTGCAATCACTTCGTCCATACGTGCTTTTACTTCTGGTTGCATACCTTCCATTTCATACGCTTCTTGCATGTAAGCAATGCGTTTTTTATCCGAAGTTGGAGTCAATGTATACGAACCAACTTCTCTGGAAGTCGAAGTACTATCCATCGGATCTTTACCTGCCATAATTTCTGTCACCAAGGCATTGTCTTCCAAGGTATTTGTAAAAGCACCAATTTGGTCGAAAGAAGAGGCGTAAGCAATTAAACCATAACGACTTATTCTACCATACGTAGGTTTAATTCCGTAGATTCCTGTAAAGGAAGCAGGTTGTCTAATAGAACCACCTGTATCACTTCCTAAGGAAACCGTACAAAGGTTTGCAGCTAAAGCTGCTGCAGAGCCTCCTGATGAACCTCCAGGAACGGTATTTGTATTTAGTGGATTGCGTACAGGACCAAATGCCGAATTTTCATTGGAACTACCCATGGCAAATTCGTCGCAGTTTAATCTTCCGATGACAATCGCATCTTCGTTTAGTAAACGTTCTAAAGCTGTTGCTGTGTATAGAGATTCAAATCCTTCTAAGATTTTAGAAGATGCAGATACTTTGTGTCCTTTGTAGCAAATATTATCCTTGATACCAATGACCATACCCGCTAATCGACCAGCACTACCTGCTTTTATTTTTTCATCTACGCGTAAGGCATTTTCACGCACAGAGTCTGTAAACACTTCCAAGAAAGCATTTAAGTTTTTGTGTTCTTCGATGCGATTCAGGTAATTTTCCGTTATTTCCAATACAGAAACTCCTGAAGCAAGTGCAGACTTTACTTCAGCAAAATTTTTATACATAGAAGGAGAATTAAGCTTCTTTTTTGTCCTCGTCTGTAGATTCTCCTTTAGAAGCATCTTTGAATTCTTTCATCCCTTTTCCAAGGCCTTTCATTAATTCTGGAATTTTTTTACCTCCAAATAATAAAAGTACAACTGCAAGAATTAATATGATTTCTGTAGCACCAAATTTTCCCATTTCGAATAGTATATATATTTAACGATGTACAAAGTTACTCAATAAAAACAATTTTTGGGGTACGATTCTCAATCTTTTTAGCCTTCGTTGAGGGAAGAAATAGCTTCTTTTAAATCTGTGTGTTGGAATGTAAAACCTGCTTTTGCTAATTTTTCATGACTCGCTTGAACCCCCTCTAAGAGTAACATGGACATTTCTCCAAACAGTAACTTCACCATAAATGCAGGCAAATTTGGCAACCAGATTTTTTTGTTTATCGATGCCGCACACACTTCGGTAAATACTTTATTCGTCGAAGTTGCAGCCAATGCATTATATGCTCCAGCGAATTGTTTTTCGATGACAAAATCAAAAATACGCGCTAAATCTTCATAGTGTATCCAAGGCATTGCTTGATTTCCATTTCCTAATACTGCACCAAATCCAGCTTGAATAGGTTTCATAATTTCTACTAAAGCTCCACCTTGTTTGTCTAATACGGGACTAATACGAATTTTACTAACCAAACAATGCTTACTAAAAAGATTCGCCGTTTCTTCCCATTGTTTGACCAATTGAGAAACGAAGTCCGTCCCGAAGCCATCGGTTTCGGTATAGACTTTTGCTTGATTCAAGGGATAACAATTAATCCCTGAAGCTGTGATATAATGATTTAGTTTTGGAAAATGTTGGATGTTTGCCAACAGAAATTGAGCAGGTTCCACACGAGAATCCAACAACTCTTTTTTGTAGGCGTTCGACCAGCGTTTTCCTGCCAAGGATGCTCCACATAAATTGATGAGGTGGGTGATTGTCTCTAATTTTGCGGTATCGATTTCATTTGTACTTGGATTCCAGAAGATGTGGTTTGAAGCTGTTGGTTTACGTGTAAGGATAAACACAACATTTCCAGTGGATTCGAGGTAAGTCGTCAATCGTTTTCCGATGAGGCCGGTTCCTCCAGCGATAAGGATGTTGTTCATTTGGATGTATGAAATTATTGTTTAATTCGTCCCCAGCTTGAGGACTAATTCTTTCTTTATTCTCCTAAAAATTCTGAAACCTCTTTCTTTAATTTAGGAATATTTACTTCTAGTATACTCCAAATTAATTCATTAGAGATTACATCATATCCATGAATAATTCTGTTGCGCGTTCCAATAATTTGATAGGCATCTGAAAGAGAAAAGTCAGGTTCTTTTTTTACGATTCTGTTTACTGCTTCGCCGATAATTTCTAAATCTCTTTCAACAGCTCGCTTTGTTTTGATGTCACTGACATACATTTCAAAAGTGTAGTTATCATCAAAATAACTTTCAATCTCAATAATGGACTGTAATATATCATAAAGCCAAGATTTTATTTCAAGATCCAGCATAAATGATTTTTTTAGTGTTTTGAAGTACTTCCAGAAAAAATGGGTTTTTTAAGGCCGATTTTTCTAATAAATCTACTTTTCGTTGAAATAATTCTTCCAAGGATTTCTTGAAATTGAAATAGTTTCCTGCATATTCTTTTCCTTCCATGCGTGTGAAATCAACCACCAAATCAATATCACTTGTAGCATTGAATTTATCTGTAAGTACGGAACCAAATACCGCTAATTCTCCAACAGAATGTTTGAGACAGAGTTCATTAATTTGAACACTATATGATTGCAACGGATTCATATAACAAATATAAACCTTTTTTAATGTTTACAAAAACAAAAAAGAGACCTTGTGAGCCTCCTCTTCTAGTATTTATTTTTCTTTATGCTTCTACCGAAGTAGTATCTAAACATTCTTGTAATTTCTCCACCATCTGTTTTGAACCAATGATAAAACCACAACGTTGGTGTAATTCTGTTGGTTGGATGCTCATAATACGTTGTGCACCATCTGTCGCCAAACCACCTGCTTGTTCGATTACAAAGGCTAAAGGGTTACATTCATACAATAAACGTAATCTTCCTTTAGGAGCAGCTGGAGTCGTAGGGTAGAAGTAAATTCCACCTTTGATTAAGTTACGGTGAAAATCCGCAACTAACGAACCAATGTAACGACCAGAATAAGGACGACCCGTAGATGCATCTTCTTCTTGGCAGTATTCGGTATATTTTCTGTATCCTGGGTGACAAACAGCAATGTTCCCTTCGTTCATCGAGTAGATACGACCAGTTTCCGGTGTTTTCATGTTTGGGTGTGACAAGCAGAATTCACCAATCGATGGGTCTAATGTAAATCCATTAACACCATTTCCGGTAGTATATACTAACATCGTAGAAGAACCATATAATACATATCCACCAGCCACTTGTTTGTCGCCAGGTTGTAACATATCTTCTAATGTTGCTTCTGTCCCAATCGGGGAAACACGGTGATAAATAGAGAAAATTGTACCAATAGATACATTTACATCAATATTAGAAGAACCATCTAATGGATCAAATAACACCACATATTTACCATTTTTAGACATTTCGCTTTGAAAAGCCATGTAGTTGTCGTTTTCTTCCGAACCGATACCACAAACTTCACCGCCAAGTTCGAACATTTTGATGAATTGGTTATCCGCAACAACGTCTAATTTTTGTTGTTGTTCACCTTGTATATTGATTTCTCCTTGCGCGCCTAAAATGTTATCGACCAAACCAGCACGACGAACGTCACGTGTTACAATTTTTGCAGCAACAGCAATATCGTTTAATAAACGAGATAATTCACCTGAAGCGCCCGGAAAATCCGCTTGCTTCTTCATAATAAATTCGTTAAGAGTTGTAAGTTTTGACATGATTTATGAGGATGTTTTCACTCCTTGAGTAAGGATTAAGGGAGGTCATAAATTGGTCACTCTCCTCAATCCTCCCTAAAGGGAGGAAGATGAAAAAATTAATTAATAACGGTAAAATTCAAATATTTATGTAAACATGCTGGAATCACAATTCCTTCGGGTGTTTGGTTATTTTCTAGTAATGCAGCAACGATACGAGGTAAGGCCAATGCACTTCCATTTAAGGTATGGCATAATTGCGTTTTCTTATCTTCGGTTTTGAAACGTAATTTCAAACGGTTTGCTTGGAACGTATCAAAACGGGATACGGAACTTACTTCTAACCATTTTTCTTGCCCTGCAGAATATACTTCAAAATCGTAGGTCATGGCAGATGCAAAACCTGTATCGCCACCACACAAACGTAAAATACGGTAATGTAAGCCTAATTTTGCTAATAGCCCACGTACGTGTTCTACCATTTCATCCAATGCTTTTGCAGCATTTGAAGGATGTTCGATACGAACAATTTCTACTTTATCAAATTGGTGTAAGCGATTTAAACCACGTACATCTTTACCGTAAGAACCTGCTTCACGACGGAAACATGGTGTATAACCAGTTAATTTGATGGAAAAGTTCTCATTCGGAAGAATTACGTCGCGGTAGATGTTTGTCAATGGAACTTCTGCAGTAGGGATGAGGTATAAATCATCCTCCCCAATGTAGTACATTTGTCCTTCTTTATCTGGCAATTGTCCAGTTCCATATCCACTTGCTTCATTCACAACCAATGGTGGAATAAATTCTTCGTACCCTGCTTTATCTGCTTCGTCTAGGAAAAACGAAATCAATGCGCGTTGTAATTTAGCGCCTTTTCCTTTGTAAATCGGGAAACCAGCACCAGTTACTTTAACACCTGTTTCAAAGTCGATTAGATCATATTTTTTTGTGATTTCCCAGTGAGGTAATGCTTCTCCAGAGAACGTAGTTTTACTACCAACTTCTTCTACAGTGATATTGTCCAATTCATTTTTCCCTGCAGGAACTAATTCATTAGGAACGTTTGGAAGTTGATACATCAATTGTTGCATTTCCTCTTCCAACGCTTGAACAGCTGCTTTTAAAACGGATTCTTGCTCTTTTAGGGTAACTGTTTGCGCTTTTGCTTCATTCGCTTCCGCCTGTTTCCCTTGTTGAAACAATTCACCTACTTGTTTTGCAATACGATTTAACTCCGCAGAAATAATTTCCAATTCTGTTTTTTTTGCTCTCCACGTTGTGTCTTTTGCTAAGATTGCATCTACAGTTGCTGTAGCATCTATGTTTCTTTTTTGTAAACCTTGTAAGACAGCATCTTTCTCAGTTCTTAACCGTTGTATTTCAAGCATTGATTTGTGATTTATTTTGTACGCGAATTTAAAACAAAAAAGGCGAACAGTAATGTTCGCCTTCATTAAATTTTATAATTCTTTACTTATGCTTCTGTAGTTTCAAATGGAACTATAGATACAAAAGAACGATTATCTTTTTTCTTGCGGAATTCAACTAATCCATCTGTTAATGCATAAATAGTGTGATCTTTTCCGATCCCAACATTTTTACCTGGATGGTGTTGTGTTCCTCTTTGACGGATGATGATGTTTCCAGCGATAGCTGCTTGACCACCAAAGATTTTAACGCCTAAACGTTTACTTGCTGATTCACGACCGTTGTTTGAACTTCCGGCTCCTTTCTTATGTGCCATAATTTTTTATTTTGTATTCTGATTTAACCCAGAATAAGGTTATTTTACGCTTTAATTTCTGAAATAGTGATAGAAGTGAAAGATTGACGGTGACCGTTTTTCTTCTTGTATCCTTTTCTTCTTTTTTTACGGAAAACAATTACTTTGTCTCCTTTAACGTGCTCGTTTACCGTTGCGGTAACTTTAGCTCCATTTATAGCTGGGGCGCCTAAAGAAATTTTTCCTCCGTTATCTACTAAAAGCACTTTTTCAAATTCTACATTTGAACCTGCTTCAGCTGCTAAACGGTGAACAAAAATCTTTTGATCTTTTTGCACTTTAAACTGCTGCCCTGCTATCTCTACAATTGCGTACATATAGCTTGTTTTAAAATTATTTGAACATCAAAGATATAAAAAAAAGTTTTCCACAATCTTTTTATTGAAAAAAAAACATTAATCTTCGTAATTATTTTTCAATAAACGTTCTTTAATTTCTTCTAAATGTTTTGCTTTGCCTTCATTTCGTGTATTTATGGCTGTTTGTGTAAAGTAGCGATGGTTTGTTAAGAACAACACTTGTATCTCATCCCATTTACGATCGCTACTGATTTTTCCATTTTCTCGCAGTTCCACACGTAATTTATCGGCGATTTCATGGAAGTCCTCCCGACCTAGATAATCCAGATCCGCATCACAAATAATTTCCTCTAAATGATTTTTAGGGAGATGTGGAATAGCGGTCACGTAAATTAAATCTTTTATAATTGCAATGTGTTCTTTGGAATACCCATAATTTGGTAAAATTTCTTCTGCCAAACGTGCACCATTTGGTTCATTATTATCGTAGGCCTCTATAAAACCAGCGTCATGGTAGGATGCGGCTGATTTTAACAAGAACAATCCTTCATCGGTAACACCTTCGAGTAACGCAATACGTTCAATTGATTTTACAACATCTACTGTATGCGTAATACTATGGTAGTGCAACTTTGGAGAAAGTTGTTCTTCTAAGACTTTCATGATATGGTGCTCTGCTTTGTAGTAATTGATACTACTGTATTGGTGTAAGTTTAGTATTTGGTGAAAACGTTCATTCGGGTATAAACCTTTTCCTTCTATGGAAAGTTCCGGTTTGATACACTCAACGGTATACATATCAATTAAACCTTGACTCTTAGTTTTCGCTTTTCCACGGAATGTACAAATAAAGTATGGTTCGATGTATTTAAAGGTTTGTCCAGAAATATTTACTTTTCCGGGCTCTCCTAACATTTCCATACGTTGCGCTTGATTCACCGTAGACCCCCAAATATCGTATGCTAGCTTTTCGGTTCCGATGACTCCTGCGGTAACTTCTCCGGTATTGATTCCTAAACGTAAGTTCCAAACTTGCCCTCCTTCAGCGATTGCTTTATCACGCATTTGTTGCATGGTATCCTGGATTTGTAGGGCGGCCAAACAGGCATCCACAGGGTTGGTTTTATTGCGAACAGGAACCCCTCCAGCACACATATAAGCATCCCCAATTGTTTTAATTTTCTCTAAGTTGTTTCGTACAATGATTTCATCGAATTTACGGAAATAGATGTCTAATTCACTTACCAGTTGCGAAGGAGTCATTGTTTCTGCAATTTTAGTAAATCCAACAAAATCGGTAAACAAGACCGATACACGACTGTATGCACGTGCACTTGCTCTTCCTGTTGCTTTTATCTCTTCATACGTCGAAACAGGAAGAATATTTTTTAATACTTTTTCTGTTTTTTCTTTTTCAATTTCTAATAATTTCTTTTGTTCTTCGAGGTTATTTTTCTTCTCCTCGATCATTTCTTTTTGTTTCTCGATTTTTACATTTTGTTCTCGAATTTCGCGCGTACGTTCTGCGATTTTCATTTCTAGCTTCACTTGTTGTCTACGTTCGTATTCAATTTTTTTCCGGAAGTAGAAAATTGTCATCAATGCTGTAACCATAGCGATACCAATCCAGAACCAAACAGTTTTCCAATAAGGTGTTTCTACAGTAATTGTTAAAGTTGCTGGTCGTTCGCTCCAAGGCCCATTCGCAAATTTTGCATATACTTTTAAAGTATACTCCCCAGGTTGAATAGAATTTAAGTGTAATTGATTGGTGTTTCCTAAAAACACTTCTTCTTTTTCTTCTTCAGAACCTTCAAGCAAATATTTATACGAAATTAGATTTGGGTTACTTAATTCGGTTGCCATAAATTTCAAGGTAACACTCCGTTTTTTATAAGGTAAATGGATGTGTTTCATATAAGGAATTGCAGTGGTCAACAATCCTTTACTTTCTTGTGGTTTTAACCAATTTTCCTCTAATTTGATTTTTGTAAAGAAAACATCGACCATTTTTTCTTTGCTAGATAGATTGTGTGGGTCAAAAAAGTTATATCCATAAATACCTCCGAAATATAACATTCCAGTTTTGGATTTAAAATATGCTCCTTGATTAAACTCATTCGACATCAAACCATCTTGTTCTGTAAAATTTAGAACAGCCTCTGTTTTAGTGTTAAATTTGCATATTCCTTTATTCGTACTTAACCAAATATTATTACTATTGTTTTCATTTAGGATCGCATAGATAACATTGTTTGGAAGACCATTTTTCTTGTTATATAATTTTCCTTTTTTTGTTTTCAAGTTCCATTTTATCATCCCCGCACCCATCGTACCTAACCAAAAAGTATTTTCGTCTTCTTGATAGATGGAAGCAATGTATTCTTTAGAAATGTTTGCAATTTGAGTATTGAATTTATAAGGCTTGATGAATAATTCCCCCGCTTTGTTTTCTGTGAGCTTAAATAAACCTCCTGTTCCCGCGGTAAACCAGAAATCGCCGTTAATGTCTTTAAAAATTAATTTACATACCCCGCCTCCGATTGTTTTGCTTGGATTTTCTTCATCGTGTTCAAACACTTTAAACGTTCCTGTTTTTTGGTTGTACAATAAAACTCCTCCTTTTGTCGCTAAAAAATATTGCCAATCCTTATATTTTTGTATTTGATAAATACGTTCAAAGTCTGCAGAATTTGCAATACCTCGGTAAGGGATTTTGGTAAAAGAATAGGATGTTTCAGAAGTAATTTTTAACAGACATAATCCATCGCTAGCACCTAATAGTATGTTGTTCGCATCAAATGCAAACATGCTTAAGAAGCTAGAATTATTAATTTTTTTATTTAGATTTATCTGTCGGAAGTATTGGGTAAATTTCCCAGTGCGATTATCGTAACGAGACACGGAGTTATCCGAACCAACAAAAAAGTACCGATTAGTAGGTTCTTCCGTAAAACTCCACACACTTGCGGAAGGAATACCACGCGTTAAATCTTGACTTGGACCATTTCCAAGAAAACCTTGATTTAGTGGATCGAAACTACATAATCCTCGTTCTGTTCCTACCCAATAGGTGCTGTTTTTATCCCGCATTAATACACTAGCAGCGTTATATAATAGTGCATGTTTTTGAAAAATATCTTGGGAAGATTGATAGATGTTTACCTGATTTTTTTTCGTCCCGTGTTCTAATGTAAATAGACCGTCTGATTTTGAAGTTATTATAAATTTATGTTCGTTCAGGATTAGGATATCATGTATTTCTAACCAACCGAAGGTATCGTCTAATTTTCGAAAACAGGGTCTAATTTTTTTACTATGTTTATTTAAGAAATAAAGACCTTGGTTGGAACAAATAATCCAGTCAGAATTATCAAATGCTTTAATGGAGTAGGCTTTAAATTGACGATCGGTTTTTGCTTTTGCAATAAGCGGATAACTTTTTTGTTGTGGTATGTAATAAATAAAAACCCCTTTATCTTCCGTGCTTATTAATAACTCTTGTGGTGAAATTAAGGTAACAAATACTATTTTTTCAGTTGGTAGTTTTGCTTGTTTAATCGTATGAATTTTTTCGGTTTTTGCATCAAAAAATAGTATACCAGCATTATAACTACCAATCCATATATTTCCAGATTTATCTTCTACAATTGATTTAACTTGAAGAACCTCTCGGTTTGGTGCTAGAAAGGTTTTAAAATTTTCGGTAGTTGGATCGTATTGTGTAAGTCCGTTAGATGTACCAAACCATAACATCCCACTTGTTGATTTTATAGCGCTTAAAAAATCCCCATTTTCGATTCCTTCAGAATTATCTGGTGTAAATGTTTCGAATGTTTGTCCATCATACCGATTTAAACCATCTTGTGTTCCAATCCAAAGCGATCCAATATTGTCTTGAATTAAGGTGCTAATTGCCGATTGGGACAATCCATCACTAATCGTATAGTTTCTAAAACGATACGCATTTTGAACAAAGGAAAATGTGCTAGATATAAGGAGGAAACAAAGGAATAATAAACGCATAACGATAATTTGTTCGAATTTAACGATTTTGGATTAATTTACACATACTTCTATTAGCTCTTTGGTTTGTCGGGATATGTTTTAAAGTTGTTCGCTGACTTATTTATTCGTAACTTAAGGTAAGTATCTTTACAAACTACTAATAAACCGTATATTAGTACTAATTATTACAACTATGTCTAGAAAATCCAAACATATAAACGCAAAGTCTAAAACGAAAGATAGTTTAACATATTCCATACGCAGACTCTTTGAGAAAAATTTCGGGAAGGAATTAACCCACCAAGAAGTATGTTCTTCTTTGAGCGTACGTGAAAATGAATTACGCAAACAAGTGTATGATGCGCTTCGATATTTATGCACCTCGAATTTTTTGAAAGAGAAAACGCATGGTGTATTTATGTTGAATAAAGAGGTGGTTACTTTAGAAGGAGAACTTCAAATAACTGCGCGTGGGGCTGGATTTTTATTAACAGGAAATAAAGTAACAGATGTATTTATTGCACCTCAAAATTTGGGTCAGGCAATGAATGGCGATTTGGTGCGTGTTATTTTATCGAAAGATGGCGGAGGACGTAGAGAAGGAATTGTGATCGAATTGTTACATCGTGAGCGAACGCAGTTTGTTGGAACAATTTTGATGAAAGAAAATTTTGCCTACTTAATACCGGATAATCAAAAGTCAGGCGTACAAATTCAACTACCCAAGGAGAAGTTAAACGGCGCTAAAGACCAAGATAAAGTAATTGCGAAAATTACCGTTTGGCCAAAATCTGCTGAGTTTCCATTTGGGGAAGTTGTAGAAGTTCTAGGGAAAAAGAATTCCAATAATATTGAGATGATTGGAATTCTTTGTTCGCAAGGTATCGACTATAAATTTCCCCAAGAAGTTATAGAAGCAGCCGAATTAGTAACCATGGAATTAGATCCGGAGGAGGTTGCAAAACGAAGAGATTTTAGAGGTATAACAACATTTACGATTGATCCAATAGATGCAAAAGATTTTGATGATGCTATTTCTATTGAATATTTGGCAAATGATAACATCGAAGTCGGTGTGCATATTGCCGATGTGAGTTATTATGTGCGTGAAGGCTCTGTATTGGATAGAGAAGCAGCAAAGCGTGGAAATTCCGTGTATTTAGTGGATCGTGTGGTTCCAATGTTGCCAGAACAAATATCAAATTTAGCATGTTCGCTTCGACCAAATGAAGACAAATTTACATTTTCAGCAGTATTTGAATTAACAAAAGCGGGTGAAATTGTCAAGCAATGGTTTGGGAAGACTGTAATTCACTCCGATCGTCGGTTTACCTACGAAGAAGCACAAGAAATTTTAGAAGGAGCTGAAGGCGATTTCAAACCTGAATTACACTTATTAGACAGTATTGCCAAAATTCATCGCACTATTCGTCTGAATGATGGTGCTTTGAACATAGAATCAGAAGAAGTACGATTTAAGTTGAATGAGGAAGGAAATCCAGAAGGTGTGTATTCTAAATCATCGAAGGATGCGCATAAGTTAGTAGAAGAATTTATGTTGATGGCGAACAAACATGTGGCGTTGTATATTCATTCGAAAGAGAAAAATAAGGATGTAATTCCATTTGTTTACCGTTGTCACGATAAACCAGATCCTGCGAAGATTGAAACCTTCAAACTATTTATCCAAAAGTTTGGGCATGAAATCAAGATAGGTAAGATAGAAGACGTTGCGAAATCCATAAACAATTTATTCAAAGAAATTTCAGATAGTAACGAGTATTCCTTAGTGCAAACCATGGCGATCCGCTCGATGGCTAAAGCGAGTTATGAAACGAATAATATTGGTCATTTTGGGTTAGCGTTTGATTATTATGCGCATTTTACCTCACCAATACGTAGGTATGCCGATTTATTGGTGCATCGTATTTTATTAGAAGAATTGACCCATCAAAAACATTCCTATGGAAAAGAGCTAGGGATGGTTTGTAAACATATTTCTAAAATGGAACGTAAAGCAGTGGAGGCTGAACGTGAGTCGACCAAATATTTTCAAGCCTTATTTATGAAGGATCATTTAGGCGAAGTTTTTGAAGGAACGGTTTCCGGTGTTTCAGATTTTGGCATGTTTGTCAAACTAAATGAAACACACTGCGAAGGTATGATTTCGTTGCAGGATATACCAGGTGATCGTTTTGTTTTTGATGCAGAACATTTTTGTATTGTTGGAACACGAAGTAAAAAACAGTACAATTTTGGCGATGCGGTAGAAGTTCAAGTGATTGCTGTAGACACACGTAAACGTCAAATTACCTTGGAATTAGTTTGATTTTCCAGCATTTTTTTTAATTAACTGAAGGTGTTCTTCCATTAATTGGTAATATTTTTCTTTCCATGATTCTTCTTTTTGATTTTTTTCTTCGTTACGTTCTTCGAAGTTAATACTGCTTAAAGTTAAATCTTTGATTTCACTGCTAAAGTCGTAATAGATTATTTTACCAATTTTAACAACAATGTTTAACGATACATTCGGATTTTGAAATAAAAGATAAATCCATTGCCTACTTTTCCCCATTTTACGTGCAATAGAAGTAAGAGGCATTCCACTATTTCGAATAGCTTTTTCAATTATTTCACCCCGGTGTTCCATGAGACAAGTATACAAACGAAAGTGTAAATAATTAAATTACGTTTATTCAACGAAAATTTACACTAATTTACATATATTATACATTAAATACATGTATTTGTATACCAGATAGTTGTTTTATGACCTGTTTTAGGAAATTAATTTTACAAAACAGTAAATACCATTCTTAGTCTAAGGAAGCAAAGTTTCTTTACTACTTTAAAACGCTTTTGCTACTAATATTTTAGCCATTTCTGCTTGTACTTTTTGTGCTTCTTCTCTTGCTTTTTCAGCAAAATCTTTACCGTTTGAAGCGTACAAAATAGCACGGGAAGAGTTGACTAATAATCCACAATCGCTATTCCATCCATACTTACATACATCTTCTAAACTTCCGCCTTGAGCTCCGACACCAGGTACTAAGAAGAAACTGTCTGGAACAATCGCACGAACTTCTCCAATTTCTTCAGCACGTGTCGCTCCAACGACATACATTATGTTTTCAGGAGTTCCCCAAGTACTTGTTTTACGTAGTACAGATTTATAAAACGCTTCCCCATTTTCATCTTTGATCGTTTGGAAATCCATCGCTCCTTTGTTAGAAGTAAGTGCAAGTACAATTGCCCATTTTCCTGGAAATTCTAAAAAAGGCGTTACACTATCTTCCCCCATATATGGCGCAATCGTAACAGAGTCAAAGGGTAAATATTCAAAAAATGTTTTGGCGTAATACGTTGATGTATTTCCAATATCTCCACGTTTTGCATCTGCAATAGTGAAGATATCTTTTGGAATATAGTTTACTGTTTTTTCTAAGGAGGCCCAGCCCTTTTCTCCATATTGTTCGTAAAAAGCAATGTTCGGTTTATATGCCACACAAAAATCTTTGGTTGCGTCTATAATCGCTTTATTGAACTCAAAAATGGGATCTTCAGTTTCTAATAAGTGCGCTGGAATTTTGTTAAGGTCAGTGTCTAGCCCTACACAAAGGAAAGATTTTTTAGTACGTATTTGTTCAATTAATTCGAGTCGTGTCATGGTAATGGGCATTTAATTGGGCACAAAGATACCAAAAGATAGAAATGTACAGACATAAAAAAAAGCGAACATTTCTGCTCGCTTTCTTCTCATTAAAGTTGCAATTAATATAACTCTTCTTTCAAAGCCGTTCTATAATCTTTAATTTCTTCTCTGTTAATTTTATGATCTGCGTTTTTCAACAAGTTCAACAAATATAAAAAGTTGTCTTTATCTTCAATTTCGATAGGATATTCACTACCCTCTTCGTCTTCATCGTATTGTGCTTGTACGTTAAATGCTTCTTTTTCAGTTAAGAACTCGTAAGACAAACGGATAACTTTAGTTACTAATGGATCTGCTTCTTTTAACGCAAATTCACGTAATTCTTTTAAATCTTCAATTAGTCCAGCAGCTGTAATTCCTTCTTTCTCTACTGTTTCGATGATTGCATCTAATTTTTTATTTGCAGCAGCAATTTTCATAAACTGTTTTTTTTATATGTTCGAATTTTGGATGAAAAATCATCCGGCGCAAATGTAATCACTTATTGCTATAATTGAACAATCTACAAACCCTTTTTTAGCTAATTTATGTACATTTGATAACAATTTTATAAAATGACTGACGTACACTATACCAATTTAGGACTTGTTGACTACAAAGAGGCATGGGATTTACAGGAATCCTTATTTGCGGAAACGATTGCACTAAAAATAGCGCGTCGTAATGGAGAAACGGAGGAACCGACTAAAAATCGCATTTTGTTTTGTGAACACCCGCATGTATATACCTTGGGTAAAAGTGGCAATGAAAACCATTTTTTATTGAATGAAAAAACCTTGGCATTTTATAATGCAACGTATTATAAAATTAATCGTGGGGGAGATATTACCTACCATGGACCAGGCCAATTGGTAGTATACCCAATTATAGACTTGGATTATTTTTTTTCAGACATACATAAGTATTTACGTTACTTAGAAGAAGCTGTAATTCAGACCATTGCTGAATACGGTGTCACAGGTGAACGAATGGATGGTTTGACTGGTGTTTGGATTGAACCAAACACGCCTCGTGAGCGTAAAATATGTGCTTTTGGTGTAAAATGTTCACGTTGGGTGACCATGCACGGTATTGGGTTTAATATCAATACCGATTTGACCTATTTTAATCACATTATCCCTTGTGGAATTGAAGATAAATCTGTAACTTCCTTACAAAAGGAATTAGGAAGACCTGTCGACTTTGAAGAGGTTTCTTCCATTCTAAAAGAAAAATTAGCTTCATTATTTGGTTTTAATTATGTCTAAAAATCGCCCCACTTGGATAACTTTTTTACGGAAGAGCGTAAAATACCTTTCCTTAACGATCCTAGTTTTGTTGGTCTTAGCAAATCTGTTCATCCTTATTTCTGGAAGAACGTATTTATATAAGGGTGTATATAACACCTATTTACAAGGGAGAACTGCCCCAGGAATTTTTGATAAAGAGGTGTTTTATAATGCTACTTTACACAAATCTTCCAAAAGTTTGGCATGGAAACATAACGTTAGAAAAATCAAGCCACAACTAACACCCGAGGAAATTACTGAATTAGAGAAATTGGATATTTCGTCTTTTTTAGTGTTTCATGGAGATACAATGATTTTTGAAAAATACTGGGAAAAACATACCCCGCAGACAGTTACGAATAGTTTTTCAGCCGCAAAATCATTTGTTGGATTATTGGTTGGTTGTGCACTTGGAGATGGAAAAATTAAAAGTTTAGATGAATCCGTTGGAAACTATGTCCCAGCGTTTTCAAAAGGGAAGAAAAAATCGATTACTATTCGTCATTTATTAATGATGTCGGCTGGTTTGGATTGGGAGGAAAGTGGAAAAAATCCATTGTCGGACAATGCAGAATCGTATTATGGCACCGAATTATACCAGCATGTTACACGTCAAAAAGCAATTGAAAAGCCAGGCATACGTTTTGAATACCAAAGTGGGAATACCGAATTATTAGGTTTTGTTCTAGAAAAAGCGACGGGGAAACAATTATCAGCCTATGCAGAAGAAAAATTATGGAAACAAATTGGTACAGAACACGATGCCTATTGGAGTTTAGATAAAGAAAACGGCGATGAAAAGTCTTTTTGTTGTTTGTATAGTACTTCGCGCGATTTTGCGCGATTAGGTAAATTAATTAACCAGCAAGGAAAATGGAATGACAAACAATTGGTTCCAGAAGCATATATGCAAGAATTTGTTTCCAATCCATCCATGACAACGGAGGATAAAGTACCAAACTATCGTTACGGGTTACACATATGGACGTATTTAGGGAATTCAGCACATCCAGTGTATTATTGCCGTGGAATTCTTGGACAATTTATCATTTCTATCCCATCCAAAAATTTAGTTATTGTTCGAACTGGCTCTAAACGTGGAAAAAATATTTATTTGCCGAAAGAAAAAGAGCACGACAAAGCCTATATTGAAAAATATAAATTTAAATTTGGACATCCAGATGATTTGTTCACCTACCTTAAAATTGGTGATCGAATGATAAAATAATAGCAATGAGAGAAGAATTATTAGGACCTAAAGTGGAAGGAGTTGCTGTAGCAATTGTGAAACAACTTGATGAAGAGAATAATACCAATTACTACGCCTACTTATTGAATTTACGCGATGATATTATGGAAGGCATCATCATCACAAGTTGTGGGTATGGTGAAAATGTGGTGACCGGTGAGAAAATAAATACTTCTACATTAAGACACTGCATTGAATTGATGTTGCCAAACGAAGCGGCAAAAATTGAACCTGTGATGGAAGATGTTTTTGGTTTGACTAACGAATATTGGGTAAGTTTTTGGGTAAATGATTTGATGTACGATAAGAAGTTTTTGTTTTTACCAGAAACGATTGTAGAAAAAAACATGAAAGAGATTCCGCAATTAGGTGTAAAAGGGGTCGTAATATATTAATAGGATGGAACAAATTACAATTTGGCATAACAATCGCTGTTCAAAAAGCCGCGATTCATTATGTTATCTGCAAGACAACAATCATAACACTACTATTTTTGAATACTTAAAAACACCTCCAACCTTAGAGGATATTAATAAAGTATTAGAAAAATTACAAATTCCAGCGGAGGCATTGATTCGTAAAGGAGAGGAAGTCTACAAATCGAATTTCAAAGACAAAAAATTCAGCGAAGAAGAATGGCGTAAGATTTTGGTTCAACATCCAGTTTTGATTGAGCGTCCGATTGTTATTAAAGGAAATAGTGCTGTTATTGGTCGTCCATTAGAAAAAGTAATCGCTTTATTAGCCTAAAATGAAAGTTAGTGGATTCACCTTTATTCGCAATGCGATAACCTACGATTATCCGATAGTAGAGGCAATACGCTCCATTCTTCCTTTGTGTGATGAAGTTGTTGTTGCAGTAGGGAATTCCGAAGATGACACCTATGCATTAATTCAAGGGATAGATCCAAAGGTGCGAATTATTGAAACTACCTGGGACGATAGCGTTCGTGAGGGAGGAAGGACGCTAGCTTTAGAGACGGATAAAGCGTTTAAAGCGTTAGATCCAACAAGTGATTGGGCATTTTATATTCAAGGCGATGAGGTGATTCACGAAAAATACTTACCAGTAATCCGTGAGGCGATGGAACGTTTTAAAGACGATTCACGCGTTGAGGGATTATTGTTTAATTACCAGCATTTTTATGGTTCCTACGATTATGTAGGCACTTCCATAAGTTGGTATTTAGATGAAATTCGTATCGTTCGTAATCGACCAGATATCTTTTCCTACCGCGATGCACAAGGGTTTCGTAAACTCCCAAATGATAAATTGTCTGTACAAAAAATCGATGCCTATGTGTATCATTATGGGTGGGTGAAACCACCAGAAAAAATGCAGAAAAAACAAGCGTCGTTTCATAAAATGTGGCACGATGACGCTTGGATGAAAGAAAACGTGAAAGAAGTCGCAGCGTTTGATTATTTTGCGAATATTGATGCACTTGCAGAATTTAAAGAAACGCATCCTGCAGTGATGCAAGCAAGAATTGCATCTAAAAATTGGAAATTTGATTACGATATTTCGTTCAATAAAACAAAATTAAAAGATCGTTTTAAACGTTTTTTACGAACGTATGCGGGTATCGATATCCGCTACAAAAACTACATTAAATTATGAAAGCAAAAAAAGCATCGGAAACAGTTGCGATTACAACTCATATCGTATTGCCAAATGACACGAATACTTTGGGTAATTTGTTTGGAGGTCAACTCCTTGCTTGGATGGATGTTATTGCAAGTGTATCTGCACAGAGACATTGTCGCCGCGTAGTGGTAACCGCTTCGGTAAATAATGTATCGTTCCAAGAACCGATTTTACATTCCTCTATTGTAACCTTGGAAGCAAAAGTTTCTCGTGCATTTAGTTCTTCGATGGAAATTTTTGTGGATGTATTTGTGGAAGACCCAGTTTCTGGCCAACGTAGAAAATGCAATGAGGCGATTTATACGTTTGTGGCAGTAGATCAACTAGGTGGGCCAATTCAAGTTCCTGAATTAGTTCCTGAAACAGAAGAAGAAATTAAGCGGTATGAGGGAGCTTTGCTACGTAGACAATTAAGTTTGATTTTAGCAGGTAAGATGAAACCAAGTGATGCGACAGAGATTAAGGCCTTGTTTTTGGGGGAGTAATTATAAAATATAATCCATGAAATCTTACTTCAAGCGTCTCTCGTCTCTCTTAACTCTTCTCTTAATTCTTTCTTCTTGTTCTTTATTTCAAGACATCCAGATCAAAAATGTAACAGATTTTGCACCAGTATTTGAGGATAAACAACTACTAATTAAAGCAAATGTAGTTGTTCAAAATGATAATTTGTATGCGATTAGATTAAAGCATTCAGATTTGACAATCAGTATCGATGATAAAGCACTTGGAAATGTTACGTTAATCGATAAAGTGATTTTTAAACGAAAAAGCGATACAAGTTATCCGGTGAAATTGAAATTGAATTTGGCGGATGGAGCATTGTTTACGCTTTTGCGAAACGCATTTAAAAAAGAAGTTACGATAACGATTAAAGGATCAATTAAAGGTTCTGCTTTGGGAATTCCGAAAACGATAACTATTAATGAAACAAAGAACATTGATGGAAATCTATTGAAAGCATTGAATAATTAAACAATAAGGTATGCAAGATATCTACGATTTAAAAGAAAATTTAGCACATACGATACGTGCGTATCATGCCAAAGGTTGGTCGCCAGCTACTTCTACTAATTACTCTTTCCGTGAAAATGCGGAAGCAGAGGTGATTTACGTTTCGCGTTCGGGGATTGACAAATCTCAATTTCACGAAGAAGATTTCATGCGAGTAGCGATGGATGGTCACCCGGTATTGGAAGATCGGGAGATTAAACCATCTGCAGAAACGTTGATACATTGTGTGTTGTATCGCTTGTTTCCAGAGAATACGGTTATTTTACATAGTCATTCGGTATATTCGGTGTTGAATTCTCAACTATTTGAAGAAAGCATACCTTTTGAAGGATACGAGATACAGAAAGGTTTTGCAGGACAAACAACCCACGACAACAAAATTCATTTACCAATCTTGTCAAATTCGCAAGATATGGTGGAATTTTCGACTTGGATGGAAGAACGTAAAGACGAATTTCAACACCATGCTTTTGTGATACGTAATCACGGTACATACGCTTGGGGCAAGAATTTATTTGAAGCAAAAAGACATTTAGAAACTTTGGAATATTTGTTGGAAGTGAATTATAAATTGAAAGCGATAAATAAGTAAATTCGATAACGATAATATTTAATTTACCATTAAGAAATTAAGAAGTTGAGGCAATAGGTTAGTCACTCTGTTTAAATGGAGAAAATTAAGAATTAAAGACGTATGTTTTTCTTAATGTTTTTAAACCCTACACACGCTATTTCGTCCTAAATTTCTTAATGGTGAAAAACCCTTCAACCAACTATGAATAACAACATCAAAAGACAAGAATTATTAGTACGCCGAGAGGAATCGCAATTGGGAGGTGGACAAACGCGTATCGACAAACAGCATAGTCAAGGAAAACTAAACGCGCGTGAGCGTATTGAATTGTTATTAGATGAAGGTTCGTTCCAAGAAATCGGGATGTTTATCACACATCGTTCTACCTATTTTGGCTTGGATGAACAACATTATCCTGGAGATGGGGTAGTGACAGGATATGGTACGATTCACGGTCGTATGGTCTATGTTTTTTCGCAAGATTTTACGGTGCTTGGTGGATCGTTATCGGAGACACATGCAGAGAAGATTTGTAAAATCATGGACTTAGCATTGAAAAATGGCGCACCAGTTATTGGCCTTAATGATTCAGGAGGTGCGCGTATCCAAGAAGGAGTTGTTTCTCTGGCAGGTTATGCGGATATTTTTTACCGAAATACACGTGCATCAGGTGTAATTCCGCAGATAAGTGTCATTATGGGACCTTGTGCCGGTGGAGCAGTGTATAGCCCAGCATTGACAGACTTCGTATTTATGGTAGAAGATACTTCGTATATGTTTGTAACAGGCCCCAATGTGGTTAAAACCGTAACGCATGAAGAGGTTACTTCCGAAGATTTAGGAGGTGCAAAAACCCACGCAGAAAAATCAGGGGTTACCCACTTTACGTCTGCGAATGATGTTACGACTTTACGAGAAGTGCGTGACTTCATGACGTATTTACCGCAGAATTACGGCGAATATGCACCAACAACTTCTTTTGAATTTTCTAAAAATAAATTAAACCAAATACAAACTATATTACCAGACAATGCTTCTTTTCCATACGATATCCGCGAGGTCATAGCGTGTATTATTGATGATGTATCTTTCCGGGAGGTTCATGCCGATTTCGCGACAAATATTGTAGTTGGTATGGCGCGTTTGGAAGGCAGAACCATCGGTGTAATTGCCAATCAACCGCAATCTATGGCAGGTGTATTAGATATCGACTCTTCTCGAAAAGGAGCACGTTTTGTGCGTTTCTGTGATTCATTCAATATTCCATTATTGGTATTGGAAGATGTACCAGGATTCTTGCCAGGAACGGATCAAGAGTGGCGCGGTATTATTTCGCATGGTGCAAAATTGCTTTATGCATTTTCAGAAGCAACAGTTCCACGTGTTACTGTCATTACGCGTAAAGCATACGGAGGTGCATACGATGTAATGAATTCTAAAAATATCGGAGCAGACATGAATTTTGCATGGCCTACAGCGGAGATTGCCGTGATGGGAGCAAAAGGAGCAGCAGAAATTATCTTTAAACGTGAAATTTCAACTGCACCAGATCCACAAGCGAAATGGTTGGAGAAAGAAGCAGAATACGCTGAAATGTTTGCTAATCCGTATCGTGCAGCAGAGCGTGGGTTTGTGGATGAGGTGATTTTACCAGAAGAAACACGCGCGAAATTGATTCATGCTTTTAAAATGTTAGAAAATAAGGCAGAACATTTACCACAGAAAAAACACGGGAATATACCGTTGTAGGCATGTTTTATTTTTGTAGGAATGAAGCATGCTACATCCCTACAAAAATAAAACATCAATCACAAAATTATCGTTAAATAAATCGGCATTCCTATCGTAATATTAAATGGAAAGGTAACTGCCAATGCCATCGGCAAGTAAATGCTTGGATTTGCATCTGGAACAGCTATTTTCATGGCGGCTGGAACTGCAATATAGGAAGCGCTTGCAGCAAGTACTGCTAACATAAATCTATTTCCAATTTCTGGCGTAACAAACTGACTCGTATATGCTACGACACAGCCATTGACTAATGGAATAAGTATGGCAAAAAGTGCTGTAAACCATCCGTTTTTAAAGAAGTCACTTAATTTACGTCCGCTGATAATTCCCATGTCTAACAAGAATATTGCTAGGAAGCCTTTGAATAAATCATTGGTAAAGGGTTTGATACCTTCTGCAGCTTTTTCATTGGCAATAAAGCCTATTACTAAACTACCAAGGATTAAAAGTACACTTCCATTTGTGAATGAATGACCGATTAGATTACTGATTTTAGTTGTTGATTTGGTTCCATTACCAAACATTCTAATTAATACTACCCCTACAATGATTGCTGGTGCTTCCATCAACGCCATTACCGCAACCATGTGTCCATCTGAAGTTAGTTTATGGGATTCTAAAAAAGCAATTCCAGTAACAAAGGTCACCGCACTAACGGAACCGTATGCAGCAGCAATTGCGCCAGCGTTTTCAATGGATAGTCTTCGTTTAAGTATAAAAAAGGTGTAAAAAGGGATTATAAAAGCGAGAAACATTCCAAAGATCACAGTCCATAAAATTTCAGTAGTGAAATGACTATGTGCTAATTCTTGTCCACCTTTGAAGCCAATAGAAAATAAAAGATAAAGAGAAATAAATTTAGAACTATTAGGTGGAATTTCTAGATCAGATTTTAGTTTAACAGCAATGATTCCTAGAACAAAGAATAAGAGTGCAGGATTTGTTAGGTTTTCAATAAGTAGGTTAAAATTCATAGTTTTTTTAGTTTAAGCAAAAATGATATTTCTTCGTTTCATATTTTTATTTATATTTGAAATGAAAAGCATAAAAATTATTTATGAATTATACATTGAGTCAATTGGAGATTTTTTTAAAAATATCTCAAAATGAAAGTATTACGAAAGCTGCGGAGGAATTACATTTAACACAGCCAGCGGTATCGATTCAATTAAAAAATCTTCAAAAACAATTCGATATTCCATTAACAGAAGTGATTGGAAGAAAACTGTATGTAACCGATTTTGGAAAAGAAGTAGCGAAAATGGCTGAAAATATTATATTTCAAGCCCACGAAATAGCGCATAAGTCCAAAGCTTTTAAGGGAGAATTGAGTGGAAAATTAAAAATTTCAGTTGTATCAACAGGAAAATATGTTATACCATATTTTTTAGCTTCTTTTTTGAAGAAACACCCTGGAGTAGCCTTGAAATTGGATGTAACCAACAAAGTAAAAGTCTTAGAAAATATTGCGAAGAATGAAGTAGATTTTTCACTGGTTTCAGTGCTTCCAACAGATATGAATATTGATAATCTAGAGTTATTACAAAATAAATTATACCTTGTAACAGGAAAAAATTCACATTACCCGAAAAAAAAATACGATGTTTCCATTTTTGAAGAACTTCCTATCATTTACCGGGAAAAAGGTTCGGGAACTCGTTATACGATGGAACATTATTTTGAAAGCAAAGGAATTTTATTGCAAAAACAAATGGAACTAACTTCGAATGAGGCGGTTAAACAAGCAATCGTAGCGGGGTTAGGGAGCTCAATTATGCCTTTAATTGGTTTAAAAAATGAAATTTATACAGGCGACTTAAAAATCATACCAGTAACAGGGTTACCTATAAAGTCTTTTTGGCAATTAATTTGGCAAAAAAACAAGGGGTTTTCTCCTGTTGCTTCTGCATTTTTACACCATTTACGGGAGGAAAAAGACCGAATAATTCAAGAGGATTTTAACTGGTACGAAGCGTATGAGTAAGTTACTATTCGATGAATTAACGATGTTTTTCAAATAATAAGCGTTGTCCGTTAATTTGTGTATTCCAGCTGTTTTCCAAGCATTTGGATTGATCGAAAACTAACTGGCCATTGACAAACGTTTTTTGAATTTGACTTGAAAAAGATTGATTTTCAAAAGGTGACCACTGGCATTTATAGGCAATGTTGTTTGGTAAGACAGTCCATGGTTTGTGTAGGTCCACTAAAACTAAATCTGCATAATAACCTTCACGAATATAACCCCGTTCTTTCATTCGGTATATTTCTGCTACATGATGACTCGTTTTTTCTACAATTTTTTCCAAAGAAATTTTATCTTGATGGTACAGTTCGAGTAAACTTACTAACGCATGCTGCACCAAAGGTCCGCCTGACATTGCTTGAAAGTAATTTCCATTTTTTTCATCCATCGTGTGTGGTGCATGATCGGTCGCTATAATATCCAGTTTATTGTTATTAAGTGCATCGATTAATCCTTGTTTGTCCTTTTCGGATTTTATGGCAGGGTTCCATTTAATTTTCGCCCCTAAACGAGGATAGTCTTTATCGGTAAACCATAAATGATGCACGCATGCTTCTGCGGTAATTCTTTTTTGTCGTAATGGAATTGTATTATCAAATAAATTCGCTTCTTCCGCGGTTGAAATATGAAAAAAGTGAAGACGATTAGAATGTTTTTTGGCAATTTCTATTACCCGCTTTGTTGCTTTGACACAGGCTTCTGCTGAGCGAATTTCAGGGTGTGCTTGAAAAGGAATATTATCACCATAAATTCCTTTGTAATGTAGTGTGTTTTGATGAATAATTTGATCATCTTCACTATGTAAAGCAACCAAGGTATTAGTGCGTGCAAACAGTGTATCCAGGTAATCTGGAAAGTTTGCTAAAATGCGATGCTCGTTGTTAAAATATAGCCCATCATCCGTAATTCCGCATACTTTTTCGTTGTCTGTTTTTAATGCTTCTTCTAAATTTTCTTGGTTTATTCCCATGAAAAAAGAATAATTCGCTAAAGAAGTTTTAGCAGCGAGTTGGTATTTTTCTTCTAATAAATCTTGCGTAAGTACATTGGGAATAGTATTCGGCATATCCATAAAAGAAGTGATTCCCCCTGCCACAGCTGCTCTCGATTCAGAGGCAATGCTTGCTTTATGGGTTAATCCAGGATCCCGAAAATGCACTTGATCATCAATCATACCAGGTAATAAATACAAACCTTCTGCATGGATTTCATGGTATTTTTCTAGCGTATCTAGATGGATGGCTGGGGAAATTTTTTCAATTCTTTCTCCGTGGATTAATACATCCGAAAGGATAATTTTTCCTTCATTAACTACGTGTGCATTTCTAATAATTGTTTTCATTTTTTTGGCGTTGTTGCTCTTTGTAATTTATCATTCATAGTAAGTCCTAATCCTTCGTTTGGAAATGTTTCAAACACAATGCAATCCACCGTTGAAAGATCTAGTTCATGCATCGCATTATACAAATTTCGCGAAGCTTCTTTTAAGTCTGCTTTTCGTGATAATATAATTTGTTGCGCAATATCAGGTGAATGTATTTCGGATGTATAACTAATTACACCCACATTTTTTAAGTTATTTGCTGTTATAAAGTTGGTAACATTATCTGTTAAATAAGATTGCTTGTTGGGTGCATAATGCCTTTTATCCATTCCTGGCGCTTCAGGTACTGTAGTACTTGAATTTTTAATGCTTACTTTTCCAATCAATTTTTCTATTTCGTCTATGGGTAATGTTCCTAAACGATACACCATTACTTCCTCATTTTCAAATCCAATAATTGTAGATTCTATTCCTATTCTGCAAGCTCCACCGTCCAAAATAACTTCTAATTCAGAATCAAAATAACGCGCAACATGGTTTGGTGTTGTCGGACTAATCGAACCATACGGATTTCCACTTGGAGCCACTAAAGGAAAATCAAGTTTGTGTAATAATTCGATGGTCATTGGATGGTCAGGAACTCGAACTGCAACTGTACTTTTACCAGCTGTAATAAGAGAGGAAATAACAGGTCGTTTCGGAAGAAGTAAGGTCAATGGTCCCGGCCAAAAATGTTCCGCCAGTATATATGCTTTATAAGGGATATTTTCTGCTACTTTTTCTAAATCCTTAATCGATTTAATATGTACAATTAATGGATTAGAAGTGGGTCGTTGTTTCAATGCAAAAATGGATGTAATTGCTTTTTCATTGAATGCATTTCCAGCTAATCCATAAACCGTTTCCGTTGGGATTGCAACTAATTTTCCTTGCTTTAAAACATCCAATGCTTTAGCTATATCTTTTGTTATCATCTTTATTATTTTTCAAACCAACGTTTCATTATTTCTAAAATTTCAACCAATTCTTTCTTTTTAATTCGATACGAAGGCATTAGATATATCATTTTACCAATTGGTCGAATAAAAACCTGATTTTCCAAAGCAAATTCTTTAAAACCAACGATTGATTTTTCGTTTTTCACCTCGATGATACCAACTGCACCAAGTACGCGTTTATCCAAAATTTCTTCCGATTGTACGGTTTCAAAAAATTGTTTAATGGTATTCTCTATGTTATTTATTTTCGTCAAATAATCTTTTTTCTGAAAAATTTCAATGCTTTTTAAAGCCACAACACAAGCCAATGGATTCCCCATAAATGTTGGTCCATGCATCAATGCTTTGTCGTGTTCTTTGGATTTAAATTGTTGGTATATTTTTGTGGATGCGATGGTTGCGGCATGACCAATATATCCTGCAGTTAATCCTTTTCCTAATACCATAATGTCCGGTACGCGCTTCGCATGATTGGTACCAAATAATTTTCCTGTTCGACCAAAACCAGTAGCTACTTCATCGTAAATGGTGAGTACATTGTATTTCACACACAAACGATTTAATGCATCTAAGTAATCGGGGGAATACACTTTAAATCCACCTGCACATTGGATAATTGGCTCTATGACTAAAGCCGCAATGGTAGAAGAATGTGTAATGAGTAGGTTTTCGAAATTTTGTAATGCTTGGGAATAATCATCTTGATTTTCAGGTATTTCTACTACAAAATCTTTTTCCAATAGATGCGAAAACGCTGCTGTAAAATCACTGTCATCACTTAACTGCATTGCTTTAAAGGTGTCGCCATGGTAACTGTTTTTACAAGAAATTAGTTTTACTTTTTCTTTATTTCCTTGGTTCGACCAAAACTGAATTGCCATTTTAAGAGCCACCTCTACTGCAACCGAACCACTATCCGAAAAAAAGACATGATTCAATCCTTTGGGAGTAATTTCAACTAATTTTTCTGCCAACTGAAGCGCCGGTTGATGGGTTAATCCACCTAACATTACGTGAGAAAAGGTATCCACTTGTTTTTTTAGAACACGATTTAATGGTTTATAGGCATATCCATGAATGCATGCCCACCAAGAACTTATCGCATCAATTGCCTTGGTGCCATCTTCAAAGAAAAGGGTTGATCCTTTTCCTTTTACAACAATAGGTATCTTGCCTAAACTCTGCATTTGTGTATATGGATACCAGATAGACATATTCTACTAATTAAGGATTACAAAAATCACAATACATTGGGTCTTCCGAAGTTTTTGCATGTGGGTGTTTTTTTTCTTCCTGATGACCACACGCCAAACAAGCGTAGATATAGCTCAAGGTGGATTTTGTTGGCAAATTACATTGTTGGCATGGAAGTCCTACTTTCGCATCTGTTATTCCAAAACCAGGAATTGAACAATTTGGACAAGTAGATTGAATTTTTTTGATCAATTTTTCGGTGACTTCCGCAATTACTTTCATCCGACTCGGATTCATGTGCGCGCGCATGTCGGTTTCGATGTATGCGGAGGAATAGCTTGAAAGCAACTGATTATAGGCTTCCATTAATTCAGTTTTATCCTGAATTCCTTTAAAAATTTGTGTGTAATCATTTATTGCAGGACGAAGAATTACTGCATGGGAAGGAAATTGTACTTTTTCACAAAACGCTAAAAGTGCTTCTTCGGAATTGATTTGCTTCGCATCAAAGTTTGTTTCCGTAGATATTACCCTTTCAATAATTTCTAGATTATTTTTTTTGTCAATAATAATTATAAATTCTTCATTTGCTGCACAATAAAAGAAAGTAGGATGTGGGCCAAAAGAACCTTCACTGGCAATCGCTAAATCACTATCTCCAAGCTCCATCGCTTTTAAACATTTGTTGCGTACAGTACTAATTGGATCGTCTATTCTAGAAATCTCCCCAGAAAATGTGCCCAATGTATCAGTGTCAAATTCGGAGATACATACTTTATTTATTCCTAATGCTTGAAGAACCAAAGGACCAATGACGCGCTCTTTTTGATGTTTAGTCGCAATTAACAAATTTCTTCCTGCAAACATATTTTATTGATTCATTCAAAGTTGAGAATTATTTTTTCTGTATTTATATTTATATTTAATATATAAATCATAAGAACTATTTATGGATTTTTTTTCAAGTGAAATTCTTTCACAACTATTTTATTCTACTTCGTATATTTGAAGTCGTAAGTAAGTCTTTAGTATAAAGAGGAAAGTCCAAAGTATAAGAGTCTTTTGTCTTTCAGTCTTTAATCTAAAAGTCTTTGCTCTTTTGTCTAATGTCTTTTTCTCATATCTAACATGCGTTTTTTATATTTATTAGTTAAAATCTTCGCTCAGTATTCTTTACGCATCTATTTTCCACGTATTTTAAAAGTTAATGCGCCAAAAAAATTCTATGGTAGAACAATCTATGTAAGTAATCACCCTGCTTCTTTCATGGATCCTGTTTTGCTTGGAACGCTTCAAAGACCTTCTGTATTCTTCATGACACGTTCAGATATCTTTACGCCAATGTTGAAACCAATTTTGTGGTTGGCACAGATGTTACCGATCTACAGACAACTAGATGGAGAAGGTGCAGTTGGAAAAAATGCGGAGGTATTTAAAGCAACTTCGAATGTACTTAAAGGCGGTCGCAACTTATTGATTTTCGGAGAAGGGTTTACGGACGATGTATTTATTCGTCGCTTGAAACCAATAAAAAAGGGTCCTGCGCGTATTGGGTTTATCGCATTAGAGGCCATGAATTGGAAAAAAAAGGTATATGTTTCAATGATCGGAATTAATTACGGTCAACCGAATTATTTAGGAGGTGACGTAGTAATGGCTAACTCCGAACGCTTTTGTTTGAACGATTACCATGAGGTATACAAAGAAAATCCGAACAAGGCAATTACGGAAGTTACACGTCGTATTGAAGCGATGTTGAAACCCTTAATTACCCATGTAGAGAATAAAGAGTGGGCTGAATTTCACGAACAAGTGATGCAAATTCGTCGCGATGGACTACATCCGGAAAATACGGATTTGTCAATTCCTCTCATGCAACGTTATGAAAATTCAAAACAATTAGCAGCTTGGATTAATCAACAAGATCTAGAGAATGAGGAGCTAATCGCTTTAAAGAAGCAAGCAGATACCTATTTTCGTTTGCAAAAACGTCTAGGACTTTCCGAAAAATATGTATACGAAAAAGCCAGTACTGGTAAATTAAATGTAAGTAAAGAACTCTTTTATTTAATAACTGCTTTACCAATTGCTTTATTAGGCGCTATACATTTGATTGTACCGTATCTATTGGTGAAGAAATTTACGGAGAAAACATTTAAACGTCGTGTGTTTTGGTCCTCCGTAAAAATGATGGTCGGTATGTTGGTAATGGCTTTATTTACCTGGCCGATTGTTTCGCTTATAAATGCCTATTTTATGCATAATGCTTGGTTGTCATTACTTTATTTTTTTACTATTCCTTTATTTGGTTTAGTTGCATACACTTGGAAACTAGCTTTTGTTGATTTTCAAACAAAACGAAAACTCAATAAAATAGATTTGAAAGAGTTTATCCAAAAACGAAAAGCGTTGGAGGAGAAGATAAAAAGTATAATTATTTTATGATCATCGCCATCAATACTCGTTTCTTACTTCCAACTAAAATGGAAGGCTTCGGTTGGTTTACCTACGAAGTGGTGAAACGTATGGTGGAAAATCACCCAGAGCATACTTTTTTGTTTTTCTTTGATCGTGCCTACGACAATCGTTATTTATTTGCGCCGAATGTCGTTCCTGTAGTATTAAGACCACCGGCACGCCATCCTATTTTATTTATTTTATGGTTTGAGCTTGCTGTTACACGTGCCTTAAAAAAATACAAAGCAGATGTGTTTTTCTCCCCCGATGGGTATTTGAGTTTGCGTAGTAATGTTCCGCAAGTCAATGTCATACACGATTTAAATTTCGCACATTTTCCCCAAGACTTACCTTGGAGTTCTCGTGTTTACTACAATTATTTCTTTCCAAAGTTTGCGAAGAAAGCCACACATATCGTGACAGTTTCTAATTATACCAAACAGGATTTAATCGATACCTACCAGGTTACGGAAAGTAAAATAACGGTTGCTTGGAATGGAGCGAACGATCTTTTTACACCACTTTCACAACACGACGTAGAACATGTGCGTGGTAATTTAACCCATGGAAAACCTTACTTCTTATTTGTAGGTTCCATTCATCCGCGCAAAAACGTCAAGCGCTTGATAGCATCCTATCTAAAATACCGGGAGAAAGACACTTCTTTTGATTTAGTGGTTGTTGGCGAACCGATGTGGAAACAGAATAAAGAACTATTAGCCTTAAAACATGAAAGCATACACTACACAGGACATTTAAGCATTCAGAAATTAGTACGTGTGATGGGTGCAGCAGCTTGTTTTGTGTATGTTCCATACTTTGAAGGTTTTGGTATTCCATTAGTTGAAGCAATGCGCTGTGGTGTTCCGATTATTGCTGGAAATCGCACATCCATTCCAGAAGTGGTAGGAGATGCTTGTTTGTTCGTAGATCCATTTTCCACCGAAGCAGTTACAGATGCCCTAGTGAAAGTTGCGCAAAACAAGGATTTACAACTGGAATTAGCAAGAAAATCCTTGGCAAGAAGCAATCATTTCAGTTGGGAATCCAGTGCGGAGAAAATCTGGGAAGTTCTAATTCAATAGAACACGTGTAACCAAACAAGTAAATTTTAAAATAATTTTTCGGAATATACAGGTATAAATTCGCAGGTATTTATTTTATTTTTTTCTAAAAATTTGTTTTTTTTAATTCGAATGTCTATATTCAAAAAAAACTTAAAAACAAATCGTTATGAAAAATTTGATACTTACCCTAGCATTACTAATTATTTCAGGTTTCTCTTATTCCCAAGATAAAGCGGCTAAAAAAGCAATAATTAAAGAAGATAAAGCAGCAATTGCATCCGACAAAGCAGCGCTAAAGGAAGATGAGAAAACATTGGCGTCTGATGATGAAGCATTGAAAGCTGAGAAAGACAAAGCTGCGAAAAAAGCATTGACTGAAAAGTTAAAAGCAGACAAAGCTAAATTAAAAGCGGATCAGAAAAAGCTGAAAGAGGATGAAGCGAAGCTAGAAAAAGACAAAGCAATGAAAGTCGAAAAAGCGAAAAAAGAAGAGAAAGAGAAAAAAGAGGAGGTGAAGAAAGAAGAGGAGGAGAAGAAAGAAGAAGTGAAAAAAGAGGATAAACCAGAAGAAAAAAAATAAAATCAAACATACTTAAGCGGGTTTAATAAAATACCCGCTTTTTTTATGTCAAATTTTAAAATGCGTGATATAAATTTAATGTAATTTTTCGCTAGAAATTACACATTCTTTTCCCAAAACATCAGTGAAATCAAAAGGTGCAGAAGTTAGTAATATCTAGTATTAAATTACTACTAAATTTTTTATCAAATTGTTTGAAAAAAAGTTTGGAGTGTATTTAAAAATGTATTAAATTGCCTAATTAATTGATTTTTTGCATTTTAAATAGCGTGTATTAGTAGCGTAAAGCGTTAAAATAATTCTGTTTTTAATCCTCAAACCCAATTAACCTCTATTTTTCTTGGTATACGTCTCATTTTTTAGTCGTATAAATTGGATAATAGTATGCAGAAATTTTTAACGTTTTATAATACTACATGAAAAAAACACTACTAAAAACATTAGCTCTAGCTACCATTTTCTTTGCAAGCACTGCAAACGCGCAAGTAGGTATTGGTGTACCAGCAGGTGACATCCATCCTTCTGCGGAATTGGAAGTAAAGTCTACGGAAAAAGGGTTCTTACTACCACGTATGACTAAAGCACAACGTATTGCAATAGGATCTCCAGCTACTGGTTTGATTGTTTACCAAACAGATGGGGATGTGCCAAATCCAGCTGGTTTGTACTATTTTGATGGTTTGCTTTGGAAAAATGGAATAGGAGCACAAGGTATTCAAGGTACTGCTGGAGCAACTGGACCTCAAGGTCCAATAGGTGCTGTTGGTCCAAAAGGAGATACTGGCTCTCAAGGTCCAGTAGGTCCAGCTGGCGCAAACGGAACAAATGGTGCGCAAGGTTTACCAGGTGCACAAGGTATTCAAGGTAAAACTGGAGATACCGGCGCTCAAGGCCCACAAGGTCCTGCTGGTGTTAACGGAACAAATGGTACACCGGGTGCTAAAGGCGATACAGGAGACCAAGGTCCTCAAGGAATACAAGGATTAAAAGGAGACAAAGGGGATGTTGGAGCAACTGGCCCTCAAGGGGAAGTTGGACCAGCTGGTCCAAAAGGTGATCCAGGAACATCAACAGGTGCTACACCATTAACAATTAACAGTACAGTTGCTAATACTAATAATAGATTGAGTTTTACCAATGCTATTTCAGGTTCTGCCGTTTCTTCTTTGCAAACAAGCCCATCATTAACATTTAACCCTAGTACAGGTAATCTTTCTGCACTAACTTTTACTGGAAATGTAACTGGAAGTTTATTAGGTAATGCATCCAGTGCTTCACAAGTAGCAGTTACTAGCACAACTGTACCTGCTGATAGATATTTGTGTTTTACACCGAATACCTCCTCTGGAAATGCCGATCTTCAAATCAATTCACTCTCTCAAGGATTAAAATATAACCCTGGTACTGGTGTTCTTACTGCACCAGACTTTACTGGAAGATTAACAGGAGATGTTACAGGAAACGCTTCAAGTGCTTCAAAAGTAGCAGTTACTAGCACAACTGTATTTGCTGATAGATATTTGTGTTTTACACCGAATACCTCCTCTGGAAATGCCGATCTTCAAATCAATTCACTCTCTCAAGGATTAAAATATAACCCTGGTACTGGTGTTCTTACAGTACCAAGTATTAAAACTCCAACAGGTACTTCTTCACAATATTTAATGGCGGACGGTAGTGTGAGTTCGGCTAACCCTCAAGGGGCAGTTGGACCAGCAGGACCAAAAGGAGATACAGGTGAAAAAGGAGAACCAGGAAAAGATGGTGTTGCTGGTACATCTGGTCAATCCGTTTTGTTTAATCCAACAACCCCTCCAACCAATGGAATGGTTGTTTATAAATACTTTCAAAATAATAAAACATCTACTCTTTACGACGATGGTCAAATCCGTTTACGATTAAATATGGGGTTGGGTAAACTATACTTAACCAATGTCAATAAAAACATCCCAACTATTTTGTCAAATATTGGCACCTTGAATAGTTCAGGTGGTGCTAGCATGAGTATGGCTGTTGGTAACGGTTATTTTCAGAATTTCGGTACAGCAGCAGTAGCTATGGGCACAGAAAATAATGTGTATAGCAATTTAACTACTTCGAACAATTATGTAATGACCATGTATATTTCAGCACCAGATAATCCTTCCTATGGGTTGTATGTGATAAACATTTATTTTAATGGTCCAACATCTTCGCTAAATTACAGTAACATGACTGTAAACTATTATAAAGATCCAACAGCGACACCTTAACTTAAAAACTTAAAAACCAAACAATTTAATTTAAACTAAAATCTATGAAAAAAACAGTATTAAACACATTCGCTTTAGCGACCTTATTTTTTGCGAGTGCTGCAAATGCACAAGTTGGGGTAGGTGTCCCAGCAGGAGATATTCATCCTTCTGCAGAGTTGGAAGTGAAATCTACTACGAAAGGTTTCTTGCCTCCACGTATGACCAATGCAGAACGTAATGCTATTATCTCTCCTGCAACTGGTTTATTAATTTATCAAACAGATGCGGTTGCTAACAATCCAGCAGGCTTGTACTTTTATGATGGTACAGCTTGGAAAAATGGAATAGGAGCACAAGGGGCAGTTGGCCCAAAAGGAGATAAAGGAGATAAAGGAGAGACGGGTGTTACAGGAAGTATGCCTAGTGGAACGACCTTAGGTGAAATGAAATATTGGGATGGTACAAAATGGGCATCATTGAAACCTGTTACTAATGGTCAAATTTTAACTTACTGTGAAGGTTTACCAACATGGACTTTTAATGGGAAATGTCCAAATCCTACTAGTGGTTTTGGTCCAAATATCGCAGATGAAGATGGTAACTCTTACAAAACGGTTTACATCGGTACGCAAAAATGGATGGCAGAAAACCTACGCACTACAAAATACAATGATGGAACGATGATTCCTTTGGTAATCGATCCAACTAAATGGGCAGAAAACTTCAATAAAAAGTCAACGTTACCCATGATGAGCTGGTATAATAATGATAAGGATAATTCTATTGCCACTAAGTATGGCGCTTTATACAATTGGTATGCAATAACCCCACTGTATAATGAAGATAAAAACGTTTGTCCTTATGGGTGGCACTTGCCTTCGGATGATGAATGGGCGGTTTTATTAAACTTTATAGAAGGGGATGGAGGTAAATTGAAAACAGTAGGTCTAACAGATTGGATGAGTCCAAACAGTTTTGCTACAAACACAAGTGGTTTCTCAGCTCTTCCTTCTGGCTTCCGCGATGAAGCTGGAAATTACGAGCAGATTAGCACAAACGGAAAGTGGTGGAGTTCTAATCAAAATGTACCTTTTACATCAAATGCTTGGTATAATGACTTGAATAATGGCAATGGGGCTCTTTTTAGGAGCTTTTACGATAAAAGTGCTGGGTTATCTGTGCGATGTGTCGAGGATTAATTTATTAATCAAAACCTAACTTTTATTGAAAACAAACAATTTAATTTAAAATCTATGAAAAAAACTCTACTTATAACATTAGTTCTAGCGGTCTTATTCTTTGCTAGCGCTGCAAATGCACAAGTTGGTGTAGGTGTACCAGCAGGAGATATTCATCCTACTGCGGAGTTGGAAGTAAAATCTACTAAGAAAGGTTTCTTACCTCCACGCATGACCAATGTAGAACGTAATGCTATTATCTCTCCTGCAACTGGTTTGTTAATTTATCAAACAGATGCGGTTGCTAACAATCCAGCAGGTTTGTACTTTTATGATGGTACATCTTGGAAAAATGGAATAGGAGCACAAGGGGAAGTTGGCCCAAAAGGAGATAAAGGAGATAAAGGTGAGCAAGGTGCTGCAGGAACTATGCCTGCTGGAACTACCTTGGGTGAAATGATATATTGGAATGGTACAAAATGGGCATCATTGGTAGCTGATACTAATGGTCAAATCCTAACCAATAGTGATGGTTTACCTACTTGGAGAACGGGAAGTATTGGTCTTGGAAAAATTGCTACGTTAAACTGCGGTGGAGTTTCAGTGAATGGTGCATTGAATCATGGCGTTGCAGTATCTAATGTTTCTTGTGTGTTTAGTTATTTAGGCGGAAATGGTGGGGGCTATTCCTCACAAAACATTAGATCTACAGGTGTAACAGGTTTATTTGCTACATTAAGTTCTGGTAAATTTACAAATGGCGATGGTTCAGTGACCTATAAAATTAAAGGTATACCAAGTGCAAGCGGAACAGCAATTTTCGAGGTGAATCTTGGAGGGAAAACATGTACGTTAACCCTAACAGTTAATTCACCAAGCTATTTAGTTACTTTTAATTCAAATGGAGGTACTATAAGTACATCAAAAACAGTAAAGTATGGTTCCGCTTATGGTACCTTACCAATACCAACAAAAGAAGGGTATACTTTTACAGGATGGAGTTTAAATGCTACTACTATTTCAGCAACAACAAATGTTGCAACAACGAGTGATCATACACTTGTTGCGCAATGGCAAGGGAATAGCTATTTAGTTACTTTTGATTCAAATGGAGGTACTGTAAATACATCATCAAAAACAGTAACTTATGGTACTGCTTATGGTACCTTACCTATACCAATAAAAGAAGGTACTACTTTCACAGGATGGATTTTAAATGCTACTAGAATTAAAGAAACAACAAATGTTGCAACAGCGAGTACTCATACACTTGTTGCACAATGGTTTGAACCAACTATTTCAGATGTAGATGGTAATGTATACAAAACAGTAATTATTGGTGATCAACAATGGATGACAGAGAATTTAAAAGTAAGTAAATACAACGATCGTACATCCATCATAGATGCTAGTAACACGACCGCCTGGCAATCCCAACAAAACGGTGCTTGGACAAATAATAACAACTCCGCTAATTTCGGTAAACTTTACAATTTCTATGCAGTAAATACTCAAAAGCTATGCCCTACTGGATGGCACGTACCAACGTTTAATGAATGGGGTGTTTTAATAGACTATTTAGGTGGAAAATGGGTTGCTGCAGGTAAATTGAAAGAAGCGGGCACAGTAAACTGGTTTAGCCCGAATGTCGCTACGAATTCGTCTTTATTTTCGGCTCATCCGGGCGGTAAACGTGATAAATGGGGGAATTACGACGAAATTGGGAACGTCGGTTACTATTGGAGTTCTTCGGAGAGCGGTTATTACTCTGCTTGGTTCGTCTACATGTATAGTTACACTGAGCAAATCCTCGACTTCAGCTATGATAAGCAGACTTACATTTCTGTTAGATGTCTTAAAGATTAATTTATTAATCAAAAAGCATAACTTTTTAAAAAACAAACAATTAATAAAAATTAATTTTTTAATTTTAAGCTATGAAAAAAATAGTATTCACCCTTGCAATTACGATACTGAGTATTCTTAGTGGTAATGCGCAAACTACAAAAAGTCTTATTTCTGTAGGAAACAACTCCGGGTTTAACATAAAAGCTGGGACTACCGTAAGTGCTAATCAATTAGAGGTAATTCCTACGAATGATTTTAGTGTAACTACGAGTTTAACCTACACGGAAAAAACAACTAAAACGATTGGAACCGATTTTAACAACATTGTTAGTGGGTATTCATTTAATGCTCCTACAAATGCTTATACAGGTGTTATAGGTTTTTTATATAAAAATGTTGGTTTAAACAATAACGCTGAAAGTTCTTTGAAGTTATTGTATAAAAAAGGTGTTAAATGGTTTGTAGATAAATCATCCAATAATAATCTTACATCTAAAAAAGTAACTACTACGTTTACAAACAATAGTTTATCCGAACTAACGCTTGGAAATTGTTTACCAAAAACAGGAACGGATAGTATAACAGCATGTACAAGTTATAAATGGATCGATGGAATTACGTATACAGCATCCAACTATACAGCTAAATTTACTGTACTTGCTTCAAGCGGATGTGATTCTATTGTTACGTTGAAATTAACAATTCAACCAATAGGAACACTTACATTATTTTCTGCTGGTGGATCAAACGCACAGGTTAAATGTAATCAAACTGCAATTACTCCAATTGTCTATACTACTTCTACCGGAACAACGAACGCAAAAGCAACAGGTTTACCAGCCGGAGTTACAGGTGTTTGGGCAGCTGGTAAATTCACAATCAGTGGTACACCAACAGAAACCGGTGTCTTTAACTACACGGTTACAGCAGTAGGAACTTGTGCTACAGCAATGGGTAAATTAACTGTTAATCAAAACACAATTAAATTAACATCAGTTGTAAATTCAGACAAACAAACATTTTGTGTTAATACCGCGAGTACACCTATAACCTACGGTACTGTAGGAGCAACAGGAGCAAAAATTACAAATTTACCATCAGGAGTAACTGGTTATTTTGGACCGGCATTAAATACACCAGAAGGAAAAAACCAAGTCAATATCAGTGGTGTACCTTCTGTATCTGGTACGTATAACTATACCGTAACTTTAACAGGTGGTTGTGGCGTTACTACAGCAACAGGGGTATACGTAGTTAATCCAAAAAACACGATTGTATTAACTTCTTTAGCGGCAACAGCTACACAAACAAAATGTATCAAAACAGCAATCACAGACATTATCTATACCACCACCACAGCAACTGGTACAACTGTATCTGGTTTGCCAGCAGGTGTAACAGGTGCTTGGGCAGCTAATAAATTTACGATTACTGGTACACCAACTGTTGCAGGAATATTTAACTATACAGTAACTACTGTTGGTGGTTGCTCAGTAGCAACAGCTACGGGTACAATCAATTCTACGATTAATGCTATCGCATTATCTTCTGCGCTAGGTACAGATGCACAAACAAAATGTATCGGTACAGCGATTACTCCAATCACCTATACAACAAGTATTGCAACTGGTGCAACTGTAACAGGTTTACCAGCAGGTGTAAGTGGCGTTTGGGGAGCTAACAAATTAACGATTAGTGGTACACCAACCGTAGCAGGACCTTTTACGTACACGATTACCTTAACAGGAGGATGTGAAGTAATTACGAAAACGGGTACATTGGTGGTTAGTCCGAATAACACAGTTACTTTAAGTTCAGGATTAAATTCTAACGTAAAAGAGGTGTGTGTTGGAGCAACTCTTGCTCCAATTACATATACTACAACCGGAGTAACCGGAGTAACCTTTACTGGTTTACCAGCAGGTGTAAAAGCTATTTGGGCAGCTAATACAATTACCATCAGTGGTATCCCAACTGCAGCGGGTGTATATCCATATACAGTAACTGCTACAGGTGGTTGTTCGGTAGTACTTGTAAAAGGTACTATTACGGTGAATGCAATAAACACGATTGCTTTGACTTCTGCAGCAGGTACAGATAAACAAACAATTTGTACGAATGGTGCTATTATTAACATAGGGTATAAAACTACAGGAGCAACAGCTGTTACCGTTGCAAATTTACCAGCAGGTTTAGCACAATCGGCTTCTGCTGGAGTTGTAACTATTAGTGGAAAACCTACAGCAACTGGTACCTACACAATCACTGCATCTGGTAAATGTCCTTCGGTAGTAGCTTCCGGTACTATCACGATAGCTCCATTAAATACAATTACGATAGCTCCATTAAATACGAATGTAAAAGAAGTATGTGTTAATGCGGTTCTTTCAGATATTACGTATAATTCAACTGGAGCGACTGGCGCAACTTTTGCAGGTTTACCAGCAGGTGTAACAGGTAAATTGGTGAGTAATGTTATTACTTTAGCAGGAAAACCTACCACAAAAGGAATTTATGCGTATACCGTAACTGGTACTGGTGGATGTCCTGGTCTTACAGCAAAAGGAACGATTACGGTGAATGAACTAAATGCAATTACCTTAACTTCTGCACCAGCAACAACTAATCAAATAGTTTGTACAGGTAGTCCAATCACGCAAATCGGGTACAAAATTACAGGAACATCATCCGTTCAGGTTTCAACTTTACCAGGTTTGTCGCAAACGAACAGTGCAGGCGTAATTACAATCAGTGGTACACCAACTGCATCTGTTAATTATTCCATCACAGCAAATGGTAAATGCCCATCTGTTACAGTTTTAGGTAAAATAACTGTGAATCCAGCTAATACCATTACATTAGAACCTACATCTGCATCCAATGTACAAAATATTTGTGCTAAATCCGCTATTGGTAATATCTTATACAAAACGACTGGAGCTACAAATGCAACATTCACTGGTTTGCCATTGGGGGTTAAAGGTACTTGGGTGAATAATTTAGTAACATTGAGCGGTAACCCTTATGTTGCAGGAACTTCTAACTATACTGTAACCTTAACGGGTGGATGTAAAGTAGTAACTGCTACAGGATCTATCAAGGTTGGAGCAGAGAATAAACTTAGCTTGACATCTGCAGCAACTACAATTAGCCAAACGGTAAAAGCAGGAGTGCCAATTGCACCTATTACCTATACAACGCTAGGAGCAACAACTGTAAATGTTACAAATTTACCAGCAGGTGTAAGTAGCGCTTGGGGAGCAAATAAATTAACGATAAGTGGAACACCAACAATCTCTGGAACTAAGATTTATAATGTAGAGTTACTTAGTGTATGTCCTAGGGTAATTGGTACAGGAACCATCAATGTTACTACGGGTAGTGGAGCAGGAACTGCTTTAAGACCGGTATCTGAATCGAATATTGAGGTTACTTCCTATCCTAACCCATTCAGTACTGCTTTTAAAATGAATGTGGTTTCACAAAGTGAAGAACCAATTGCAGTTCAAATAACAGATATGGTTGGTCGCATCGTTGAGAATCATGTGATCAATAGCTATGAACTTTCTGAAAAAGAAATAGGTGAGGCATATCCAGTAGGAGTTTACAACATTGTGTTAACACAAGGAAGTGAGACAACTACCTTTAGAATTGTAAAACAATAATCATTAGTTGAATGATAAATCAAGGTTATTTTAGTGTAAATAACCTTGATTTATAAATTATTACATTAATTTTACAGGCGAATTAGTAAGCCGTAAAGCACGTTTTACTTTTTAACCAAAAAATAATAAAAATGAAAAAAAACAATTTAATTCAATCTATTTTAGTTTTTTCTGTGTTGTCATTAGCAATATTTACAGCGTGTAAAAAAGAAACAGTTACACCTACACCTGCACCAGTAGAAGATACTGATTTTCAATTTACAGCCACCTTTAATGGTTCAACGTATTCCTTTAAAGACAAAACGTTTAATGAGCAAGGATTAATGGATAACTTAAATTATGGTGCTTTATGTAAAACGTTTCAAGACACTACAGCAATGATGTTGTGTGGAGTAAACGCAGCGAAAGATGATACATTAACGATTTATTTTATGGATAAATCAGGTGCTTCTAAATCTTCTTTCGTAATTGGGAACACTACTTTTCCTTTAATAGATCCTCAAGCTGGAGAGCCAGATAAATATGTTATGCTTCAGACGAGCAAAAAACAAGAAATGTTTACTTGTTTTCAGTCAGACGATAACCTTACAATTACTGTAACGAAATCCGATGATTATTCTGCAACAAGTGCAATCAAAGGTACTTTTACAGGAAAAGTTTCTTCGTTTAATGCTCCAATTGTTAAACAATATACTTTGTCTGGTAGTTTTAGAGCTAGAAAGGTTAAAGATTAATTTTATATATTAGGTTTTAAAATAGGCTGTCTCGAAAGGACAGCCTATTTTTTTTGCTAAAATGGAATTTGCACGGTTAAAATTTGGTGGTAAAACAAAAAAGGAACCTATTGCTAGATTCCTTTTGTTTTGGTAGGTTGCAACACTCCAATATCTAACCTCGAATTCACTCGTGACCTTATCTCAATCGGTCACTTTTATTATTATATCCGAGGGCTAGAATCAGCACCAGAGAAAATAATATCCAAACGAAAGAAATCCAATTTGCCTATTTAATAGGTGCAATTTCATTTAACTATTTACATACTCTGAAAAATAGTTTATTCTTAAAAATATCAGCATAAGTGCAACTTTTCACTTATTGCACATATTTAATATAAAGGTCTGTTTGAAGTATGTCTTCACCTTGTCCTTGCTATATCAAAGTAAATACTATATGAAACAATTTAAAGAATTAATTAACAAAACAAATGAGAATAGAATAAAGAACTTTTATAACTTATCTCAACTGGCAGACATTACTGGATTAAAGACCAGAGCACTTAAATACCGAATGCTGGTAGTGAAAGAGAAGTACAAAGATGTACCTAACTTGCTAAAGAAAGTTGGTAGGGAATGGAGGCTTCATTATACCTTGGTTGATGAATTCCTACCTAAATACAATACTGGTACTAAAACTATCTATAATCACAACTGGCAGACATTCACGACCTGGAATCCAAAAAACAATTATACTATTGAATACCATCAGCAGTTGCTGAATGAGATTAAAGACAAGTTACCTAACAATACTATCGTTTATACTATTGAGAAAGATTTGAGAGGTGTTAACCACGTTCACGTGGTTTCAGATGCTACGAAAGAAACAATGAACGAAATTGTTGAAGGTACACTTGGTCAGTACTTGGATTTAGCATTTGATTGTCGAATTCAGACCAATACATTAAACAATAAATTTAGTGTTATTGAATACATAAAGAAAGCATCACAAGATGGTGGTGTACTATAAAAACAAAAGAAAAATGGAAATTAGAAACTTTAACCACAACCCAGTGCTTCGCCAATTATTGGAGAGCTACGTTATTAGAACCTATGAGCAAGATGCTATAGTTGATGACGACCACTTAATGATGGAGTATCATTTATTGATACGTGACAACCGATTAAACGACCTTTTCATTGAAGAAAAGTTAAACAACTATTTGAACGATGGCAACGAGTTTAGCGGATAAGATAAGGGTGAAGCAGTTGCAACAAAGCACCGAGCAAGACCCAGAGAAGAAACAACTATTGCAGAAGCAACTAACTAAACTACGATTAAGATTAGAGCTCGAGAAACTTAAATAATGGTTACCGCCTTCCAGGGGAGTAGGTGGGAAGTATGACCAGAACCACACAATAATGGTCTTCATTTTTTTTGGGAACGATGCAGTATCGGTATTAAAAGGTGCAAATTAGAAATGTTCACTTACTACATTTCTGAACATTATTTGAAAAACCCAGTGTTTTCAGTACATACAGACCTAATGTTTTAAAAAATATAAAAATAATGTTCAGTTATATTCGATTATTGAATTAACTGAACATATTTTTATTATATTTGTATCAGTTAAGAGATACAGATATGAAAGCGAGACAAACAAAAAGTGATTACCTAGAATTCGATAAAGCGATGAATAAATCATTGGTGCTATTGAAAGACCCGAAAAAGGAGTTGATAGGTTTGTACACACTGGTATCTATAAACACTGGTCTTCGTTGTTCTGATGTAATTAACTTAACGTATGAACAACTTCGTCAAGAAACAATCACCCTGGCAGAAAAGAAAACTGGAAAGGTTAAAACAATCAAGATAAACAAAAATATACACGATGCTGTTACCAGGCTTGGTGATGCTAGAACTGGTTCGGCTTTTATAAGCCAGAAGGGTACCCTGGTTACAATTCAGCATATTAACCGAATGATTAAAGAAGTGTTCGCAAAAGAGTCTAAAACACTATCTATCTCCACTCATAGCTGTCGTAAGGCATTTGGACGTAAAGTATTTGAAAGCAATGGTGAGAGCGAGAAAAGTTTGGTGATGCTGATGGACTTGTACAATCACAGCAGTTTAAGTATGACAAAGGTCTATTTGGGATTAAGACAAGAAGAAATGAACAATATCTATGATTCTTTAAGTATTTAATGTTCCGATTTAGCATAACGTTAGCACGTATTTGTTATGCTGAATAGTGAAATAAAGATTCATCAAATACTACCAGAGAGATTTTGATTAAAGGTGTCTAATCTCATATCAATTAAATATTTGTATTATTTTTGTTTATATAAGTAACTGTCTTAATTTAATATAAGATAGAATCGTTATAGGGATTTTTAAACAGACAGAATTATGGCAAGACCAGGCAGAACAAATAAATCAGACCAACGAGTAGAAAACATTTCTTATGACATCAGAGATGGCAACAACGAAAGCGTAAAAAGTATTTTATCTGAAGTTGGCATTGATGCACTGGATGGTTATCAAAGGACTTCATTAATATGGGCAGCATATTACAATAATACGGAACTATTAAAGTGGCTTATCGATAATGGTGCAAACATAAATCATCAAGATAGAAACGGATTTTCTGCATTACATTTTGTAGCAAATGAAAATTGTATTGATGCATCTGTGATATTGATAAACAATAATGCCGACCTAGAGTTAAAGGATAGCAATGGAAACACTCCACTTATGGATGCTATTTTTAACTCAAACGAGGACTATAAAATTGTCACTTTATTTATAGATTCTGGAGCAAATCTAGATAATATAAATAATCACGAAATGACACCTAGACTATTAGCAGAGTCATTGGCAGAGTTTAACTACAATTTACCTCCAATGAAATAATGACAATAAGTAACTACCACTAACTATAAAAATAAGTTACCAGGGTTAATGGTCGAAAATTGTAATAATAATCCAAATGATTTTATTAGACTTCATTAATAAGTCAAAAAACTGAATGTAAAGCCGATATTATATGTCGGCTTTTTTTGTTCACTATAAACTCATTTCTTTAAAGAAATCAGCTAGACTCTTATTAAGACCTTTCGAAGTAATTTGGTAAAGAATTTGAATAGAAATATTTCGTTGACCTTTCTCGATGGTGCTCATATAAGCTCTATCTATCTCGGACTTCATAGCCAATCCTTCCTGGGATAGACCTTGCTTCTTCCTTTCGGTTTTGATGTGCTCACCTATTTTTTTTACAATATCCATAGTACAAAGATGGACAAATGTTTACGATGATACAACGGCTTATAAACAACATAAATTTCGTCTATTGTAAACATTTTTTACTGAAACAGTTGCATCTAACCAAAAAAGTTAGTAACTTTGCAATATAAATACCCAATCAAGTAAAGCATGTGCGAAAGTGCTTATTTTACTTCTAATGCAATGCCGATATTATTTAATAATGCTCTTTTTAAAGTTTTAAAGAGTTCAAACTAGACGTGGTTTTCGGTGCGTTCAACATAAGCCCTCCTAGAAGGGAATTGAATAATGTAAAAATGGGTGAAGAAAGAAAATGCCAAGAACGTTGGAGGTGATTTATTTTTCTCTTTTGCTGATAATTTATCGAATCCAAAGAAGTTAAGTGTTGCACAAGTTCGTGCTACTGGGAATTTCGATGATTTAAGCGAAGAGACTATTTTGGAGTTAATTAATGAACTCTATAAATTCTCGGTAGTAACATACAAACTGTACCAGAACGAGATTAACAAATAATCGTGAGCACCATCTTGTGGTGGTGCTTCGGTTTACTTACCTACAACTAGGTATATGCAATAATATTATAAACATTAAAATTTAAAATAAAATGGATTTAAGAAATTATAGTGCTTTAGGCAAAAAGAAAGATACTAAAGTTAACAACAATGTGGGTGTGATGATTTACACACGTGTGAGTAGCAAAGACCAGGAGTCAAATAAAAGTTTGGTTGTTCAGTTAGAACATGCGAAAAAATATGCGAATGAAAATAACTATGAAGTTATTTCAGAATTTGGTGGTACGTATGAAAGTGCCAGCGGTGACTTTACTCGTAAGGAGTTTACAAGATTAATTAGCGAGGTGAGAAGTTTAAAACAAAAGCCATTAGCTATCTTATTAAATACAATAAATCGTTTTTCAAGAAGTGGTGGTAGTGCTGTTGGGTTGGCTACTGAACTTGTTGAAGAGTTGGGTGTACATATCATAGATATAAGCACTGGTAAAAATACGATGACCGAAGAGGGTAAGTTGGAGATTTATCAAGGTTTGTTAAAAGCAAAGCAAGAGAACATTGATAGATTAAAGCATACTTTACCTGGTATGGAGAAGTATTTAAGACTAGGTAATTGGCTAGGAGTAGCACCACGTGGTTACGACCAATATGGACCGAAGGTAAAAGATATTAGGTTTTATAGTCCAACTCAAAAGATTCTAATCAATAATGAAGGAGAAATATTCAAGAAAGCTTGGCTGTGGAAACTACAAGGAGAGAAAGACCATATTATAATGGCGAAATTATTTGATTTAGGATTGGTTATCAAAAAACAAGCATTGAGTGATATGTGGCGAAATCCATTCTATGCTGGATTGGTAGCACATAAATTGTTAGATGGTGATGTTGTAAAAGGTAATTGGGAGCCAATCGTTAAACCAAATGATTATATGATGGTACAAGAGATTCTAAAAGTGAATAATGCTGGCTATAAGCAAGACAAGGCAAATCCAAACAGACCATTGACTGGTTTTGTTAGGTGTGCAGGTTGTGGTAATAAGTTAACTGGATACGAAGTTAAGGCTAAAGGATTACATTATTATAAATGCCAAGGTTGTGTGAAGGGTAGTATTAATGCACACACAAATACTAAGTCAAAAGATTTAGGAGCAGATGATTTATTCCAAGGTTTATTGAGCAGTTTAGAGCCATCAGACAGAGTTGTAGATATATTTAAACAACAACTTCGATTGTCATACGAAACGCTTTCTGGTGAGACTAAATCGGAGAATGAAGTAATCAATGAACAATTGAAAAAATTGGCTACAGAATTAAAAGAACTAAAGGTTAGAAATGCAAAAGGTTTAATAGATGATAAAGAGATTTATAATGAATTAAAATCAGAGTTAGAAGTTAAAATAGATGATTTGAAACTAAAGTTAATTCAAACGGATTCAAAAATATCTAACCTAGATAGATACATTGATATGTCTGTTGATGTAGTTTCAAACATCAGTAAATACTGGGGTTTAAATAACATCGAGGTAAAAAAGAGAACACAAGAATTAGTGTTTCCAGAAGGTTTATCATTGGACATTAAAAATAGACGATATCTAACCAAAAATGTAAATCTTTTTTTTTTGATTAGTTCAGCATTATCAATGGATACAGAGGGTATAAATGACAAAAAGCAACCTATTTCTAGATTGCTTTTGTCGTTGCCTTATGGCTTAGTAGCGGGGGCCCGACTCGAACGGACGACCTTCGGGTTATGAGCCCGACGAGCTACCAACTGCTCCACCCCGCACTATATTCAAATAAAGTAGTAAACTTTAATTGCGGTACAAAGATATAATTTGTTTCTTTGTACTCCAAACTTTATTTAATAAATAATTCACATTCATGTCACATAAAGCAGGATTTGTAAACATCGTAGGCAGTCCAAACGTAGGTAAGTCTACGTTAATGAACCAGTTGGTTGGTGAAAAACTTTCTATTGTTACTTCCAAAGCACAGACTACACGACACAGAATTCACGGTATTGTTAACGAAGAAGACTATCAAATCGTCTTTTCTGACACCCCTGGAGTGGTAAATGCATCGTATAAATTGCATGAACAGATGATGAGTTACGTAGAATCATCCTTCAAAGACGCAGATATTTTACTTTTTATCACGGATATTTACGAAAGTGAAATGAATCACGCAGCAACTTTAGAGCGAATAAAAAAATTAAAAATTCCAGTTCTTTGCATTGTCAACAAGGTAGATCTTGGAAAACAAGACCAAGTAGAAACCCGTTTGGCCTATTGGAAAGAAAAAGTACCAAATGCGGAAGTCATCGCTGTTTCTGCCTTACATGGTTTTGGGAAAGACTGGGTGTGGCAACGTATTTTGGAATTATTACCTGTTTCTCCGCCATATTTTGATAAAGATGATTTATCGGATCGACCAGTTCGTTTCTTCGTTTCAGAGATGATCCGCGAGAAAATCTTCTTACATTGTGAGAAAGAAGTTCCGTATTCATGCCAAGTCGAAGTCGATACGTATGAAGTGGAAGAAAATATCATTCGTATTCGTGCGGTAATTGTGGTTGAACGCGATTCTCAAAAAGGTATTATCATCGGAAAAGGTGGAATGATGCTAAAACGCATCGGTCGTGAAGCACGAAAAGACATCGAAGGATTTGTTGGGAAACAAGTTTTCCTTGAAACCTTTGTGAAAGTGGATAAGGATTGGAGAGAGTCGGAAGTGAAGTTGAAGAAGTACGGATATTAAGGGATTATGAATTATGGATGATGATTTATGAATTGCTGTTGTAATAATAAATTGTCAAATTGGGGAGAGGGAAAATATAAATAGTAATTAAAAAGTTTGAAGAGAAAATAGATTAGGTTTTTTTGAGGAAAATAAAAAGTTTACTGGAGTAAATGATAAAGTAAATTTTGAAGTTGAACGAAGAAAAAGCAATTTATTTATACTTCAACAAATAAAGATAATGAGCAATATAATAGCAATCGTAGGTAGACCAAATGTAGGAAAATCTACAATTTTCAATCGATTAACGGAGTCGCAAAATGCGATCGTGAAAGAGGTGAGTGGGGTGACACGTGACCGTATTTATGGACGTGGTGAATGGAATGGCGTACCTTTCTCGGTAATCGATACAGGAGGATATGTGCATGGTTCGGAAGATATCTTCGAAGGGGAAATCCGTAAACAAGTAAAATTAGCGATTGAAGAAGCGAATGCTATTTTGTTTGTATTGGACGTTACAACTGGAATTGTAGATTTAGACGAGACAGTTGCTGCGATGCTTCGTAAGTCTAAAAAGAAAGTGTTTATCGTTGCAAACAAAGTAGATAGTGCTTTACGTTTTGGAATGTCTGCCGAATTCTGGTCGCTAGGATTAGGAGAAGTTTATGATATTTCTGCTTCGAATGGAAGTGGTACCGGAGAGTTATTAGACGATTTAGTAAAAGTATTTGATAAAAACGCACCATTTGTAGATGATACCGATACACCACGTATTGCGATTGTTGGAAAACCAAATGTGGGTAAATCCTCGTTTGTAAACGCGATTACGGGTCAAGACCGAAACATTGTAACCGATATCTCTGGAACGACGCGAGACGCGATTAATACGCGTTATAAAGCCTTTGGATTCGACTTTATCTTAGTAGATACTGCAGGAATTCGAAAAAAAGCGAAAGTTACCGAAGATATTGAATATTATTCTACGCTTCGCGCGGTACGTACCATCGAAAATTCGGACGTTTGTATCTTAATGATTGATGCAACGGAAGGAATTCAAAAGCAAGACCTGGTTATTTATTATATGATTGAGAAAAATCACAAAGGAGTGGTTGTTTTAGTCAACAAATGGGATTTAGTGGAAAAAGACCACATGACCATGAATGAGTATGAGGAGAAAATCCGTGAACAATTGGCACCATACAACGATGTTCCGATCATCTTTACCTCTACGGTAACGAAACAGCGTATCCATAAAGCATTGGAAACAGCAATGGAAGTATATTCTAACCGTATCAAGAAAGTTTCTACTTCGGATTTGAACGACTTGTTATTGCCAATCATTGACGCAACTCCACCGCCATCTGTAAAAAGTAAATACGTGCAAATTAAGTATGTGACGCAATTACCAACACATGCGCCAGCATTTGCATTTTTCTGTAATTTACCACAATACGTTGCGGAGAGTTATAAGCGTTTCTTGGAAAATAAAATACGTGAGAACTTTAACTTTTCTGGGATTCCAATTCGTATATTCTTTAGAAAAAAATAATGAACCATTTCGGGCATAACAACGATACAATCTGTGCGCTTTCCACTGCAAACGGCATGGGAGCAATTGCTGTCATTCGAGTATCTGGTGTGCAAGCATTGGAGATTGTTTCGGCAATTTTTTCGAAGGATTTAAGTGTTGTTGCAACACATACTGCGCATTTTGGTCGCATTCGAAATGGCGAAGAAATTATAGATGAAGTATTGTTGACCGTGTTGCATGGTGGTAAGAGTTTTACAGGCGAACCAACCGTAGAGATTGCGTGTCATGGTTCGACTTACATTCAACAACAAATTTTACAATTACTGATAGCAAAGGGATGTCGTACGGCGCAGCCAGGTGAATTCACGATGCGTGCGTTTATGAACGGAAAGATGGATTTGTCGCAAGCAGAAGCGGTGGCAGATTTGATTTCGTCCCAAAGCAAGCGTGCACACCAAGTCGCGATGAACCAATTACGCGGATCGTTTTCCAATGAATTACGTGACCTACGTGAAAAGTTAATTCACTTTGCGAGTTTGGTAGAGTTGGAGTTGGATTTTGCAGAGGAAGATGTGGAATTTGCAGATCGGACGGAACTAAAAGCCTTGGTAAAAGAGGTCTTGACCTATATCCAAAAATTAATTCGTTCGTTTGATTTAGGAAATGCCTTGAAAAATGGTGTTCCAGTAGCTATTGTTGGCGCACCAAATACGGGTAAAAGTACCTTATTGAACCAATTATTGGGCGAAGAACGTGCGATTGTGAGTGATATCGCAGGGACAACGCGCGACGTGATTGAAGAAACCTTAAACATCGATGGAATTTTATTTCGTTTGATTGATACCGCAGGAATTCGTGAGGGTTTGAGTGATTCCGACAGCGACAAAATTGAAGCGATTGGCATCGAACGCTCCAAACAAAAAATACAGCAAGCACAATTGGTGTTGGTCTTAGCAGATGCAACCCGCAGCGATGTACAAGAAGTTGCGCATTGGGTTAGCGAAATACAAGCAAACAATCCGGAGAAACACGTATTGTTGCTTATCAATAAATCGGATGTTAATCAACAAAAAAATGAACTTTTTGTACCTTATTTGTACCTCTCTGCTTTAACAGGCGAAGGAATTTCTGAATTATCGACTTGGATGGTAGCGCAAATTACCCAAGGTGTGGATATCCAACAAGAAGTGATTGTAACGAATGCGCGTCACGTAGAGGAGTTACAAAAAACCGCGACAGCATTACAAGCAGCATCCGAAGCATTAGAAAACGGAACTACTGGTGATTTTATCGCGATGGATATTCGTCAAGGGATGTACCATTTGGGGAATATTACGGGGGATATCTCAACGGATGACTTGTTGGGGAATATCTTTAGTAAGTTTTGTATCGGAAAGTAAGTACTAATTTCCCTAGTCTTCCTAAAGTCCATCTAATTGATACGATTGAGTTGTACTAGATTCACTGTGATTCTTTTTAACCTTGAAAATGAAATAAAAATAAAGAATGCACAAAACTCCTTCCATTTCTCGACAGTCTCGATGTACGCTGCAAAAGGTTTTTTATGTTCTCTAATACTGATGATTATTTCTTTTTCGTGAAAATCGCATCACTCAAGCCAGTATTGACTTTGTAATCCGTCAACGTTACTGTAATCACCCCTTTTTTATTCGGTTTGGTTTTCTTTTCAGTTGTTGATTTATTGATATCGGCCGCAACACTTTTCGGCAGTTTGAAGGCTTTCACGTCAATCTCGAAAACCAGTTCACTCGGTAAACCATACGTCACATTGTCGCTATACGAATACGAAGTAGTGACAGAACCGTTGCTTTTGGTGGTGATTTGCGATTTTATGATAAGCGAACGTTTTGTGTCTATCCATAATTTTGCAAGTATAATTTCATTGCTTTCCCCATTTGGAATTACGGTGATCAATTTTGTAATGACGTTACCAATTTTGGTCGTGTCTCCAGCAACAGCTAAGTAGGATTTCTTGTTCGACAGAAAGCCGTTGATTTCCGTGAATCCTTGTTTGGGGAGGATGACAATCCCCTTCGAAGCTACTTTGAACTTATCTTTCTGTTTGAAATAGATAGTCGCTTTAGAAGGTAAGATTTTAATCATAGGAATGTTTGCTTTAAAACTTGCAGTCACCGTGTAATCGTTCACTGTATTCAGCTTCGTTACAACTTGGCTTAGAATATCATTCGCTTCTTGTGCTATAACGCCAAATTGAATTGCGATGATTAAGAGGGTAAGGAACTTTTTCATCATGATGTAATGTCTTTTTTGTTGAATTTGTATATAGCAATTGCTACGAGCACGACGTTGTGAACTACGAGAATTACAATCGATTGAATAATCGAAGAAAAAGGAACCGGATTTTCAAAGAAACTGCGCCAGGATGCCATGTGTGTAGTGAAAAGATAGGGTTTAATATTATCGAAAACGGTAACATCCAGACTGCCAATGATGGTAAACAAAATGATGATAGCCATTGTGGAGACAATTGGTCCTATTGAGTTTTCTGCAAATGCAGACAATGCAATGGATAGCGTTGAAACGGTTAAAAGTGACAAGAACGCAACACAGAACCCAAGTCCAAAACGCCATAAAATATCGGCGTTTTGCAAGATGACTAAACCATCACTGTTGAGTACAATTAAATCACCCGTTCCAAAAATTTGCCGTGAAACGAACAAGGCAAAAAAGCCAAGCCATAATGTCAAAAACAAGGTGTACATTGCACCAGCAATGAATTTCGATAGAACAATGTTCGTGCGCGAAATTGGTTTTGTCGCCAACATGCGAATTGTTCCCATTGCTGCTTCACCGGAGATGAGATCGCCTGTAACTAAAGCTACCAATAAAGGAATATGAACAATTAACATTTGTAAAATAATGAAGGCGATTAGGTTGCCATTCAAAATATCTCCATTGAACGTCAACGTCTGTTCGAAAGAAGAAGTAACAAATGAAATGATCGACCGTCCATCTGCTTTCATTGCAAAAATGATGATTCCGACAAGCAAGGTTAAAGCGCCGATTCCTAAATAACTTCTAGGTTTCGAAAGTATTTTGATAAACTCGTTGTATGTATTTTTTAGTAACATATTTATGCTTGTATGATTTTCATGAAATAATCCTCTAGTTTGCGTGTTGGTTCGATGGCATGCACATTCATGTTGTTACTGACCAACAGACGCGCGAGTTCAGGAACCAACTCTTTGATGAACGTAACTTCTAATTCGCTATCGGAATTGATTTTTAAAATCGTTTCTGGATATGCCTTTTGTAAGAGTTCGCCAGTAGCACGTGCATTGTCTACTTCGATGCGCACGAGCAGTTCTTGTGTATTCAACAAATTGCTCACACTGCCTTCCACAATTGAACGACCTTGGTTGATAATCACCATTCTGTTGGCTATCAATTCTATTTCCGATAATTGATGCGAAGACAAAAGGATTGTTTTGTTTTGTTCATTTTTGAGTCGTAAAATTAAATTACGAATTTCAACGATTCCTTGCGGATCCAAACCAGTAGTTGGTTCGTCTAAAATGATTAAATCAGGTTTGTGTAAAAGTGTCTGTGCGATGCCTAAACGTTGCTTCATTCCATGAGAGAAACCACCCAATTTGTGTTTGCCACGATCGCCCAAACCAACAAATTCAAGCATTTCTTGAATTTCCTTTTTGGAAACATTCGCTCCAGACACACGTGCAAAGATTTCAAGATTCTTCTGTGCAGACAAGTATTTATAAAAGTCAGGTTTTTCGATGATGCTGCCAATATTCGATAAAATTGCTGAGCGATCCGTTTTGAATGACTTCCCAAACAATTTGATCGATCCAGCATCCGGTGTGATTAGGGATAAAAGACAACGAATTGTTGTACTTTTTCCAGCACCATTTGGCCCAAGAAATCCAAACACATCTCCCTTATTCACACTGAAAGAAACGTCCTTCACCGCTTCAAACGTGCCGAAGCGTTTGGCTAAATGTTCAACTTTGATTATTGTTTCACCTTCCATATGTAAATATCATAAAATTACAGCTATTTTTTTAAAAATCAATAGGAGAAAAGGCTAATAGATCTTATCTCACAAGACAAGACCTCAATCCGAATAAGTTACATCTTGACGCAAGGATAGGTGGATTCATGTGGATTATTATCTATAAAATAATGTGGATAATACTTTAATTCTTTTTTGCTCCGTCTAAACTTAATATTTTCAATTCCACTCGACGATTTAATTGTCGGTTGATTGGATTATCACTACCATCTGGATTAGTATTACGTTGAGCTGGTTGAGTTTCTCCATAGCCTTTCGAGACAAGTTGATAGCTTGGAATACCTTTATGTATTAGAAAATCAACAACTGACTTTGCCCGTTGCTCCGATAGCACTAAGTTGTATGCGTCTGTACCATGTGAATCGGTGTGTGCTGAAATTTCTACTACCATGTTAGGGTACTTTGTTAAAATCGCGATAAGTTTGTTTAGTTCCACATTCGATGCTGGTCGTAGGCTCGATTTATCAAACTCGAAAAATAGATTTTTCAATATAATTTTTGAACCAACGATTAAGGGTTGAAGTTGAATTACATCACGGATTTCATAATAATTAGAACTCTTAACCACATCTATATTCGTGGATTGGAACAAGTAATTTTCTACTTCATAAGTGACATTGTAATTTTTTCCGGAAGGAAGTACCAGAATATAACACCCACTTACTGTATTCGCGTGGTAGGTTCCTGCTACGATACCTGTTTCATTGTCGGTAACTGTGATAAATACATCCCCTACAATTGGATTTCCGTAGGCATCGGTCACACAACCTTTGAGTACGGTAAGCGGAGGCTCCACAAAGGTTTTAAACGTGATTTTATAAATGTCTTTTTCGCCGTATCCACCTGCTTTAAAAGAAGAGTAATAGGCCCGTTGTTTGTTTGGGCTAACTACAAAATAGATATCATCCTCCGGTGAATTGATTGGATAACCGATGTTTACAGGTTTTTCCCATTGATTGGTAGGCGATAATGTGCTAGAGAAAATATCAAAGCCACCCATCGTCTCATGTCCATTTGAACTGAAATACACTGTTTTTCCATCTGGGTGAATAAATGGCGCATCTTCTTCAAAGCGTGTATTTATCGTTGGACCTAAATTCGTTGCTTTCGCCCATTCACCTGTTGGAAGTTTATTACTCAAGTAGATATCGCGCCCACCATATCCACCAGGTCGATCACTCACAAAGTACAATTTTTCTTCATCGGCAGACATAAAAGCACTTGGTTCCCATCCTTTCGTATTAATATTGTCATTTAATTTTTCTGGTTTGGTCCAACGATTTCCTTGCAAATGGGTATGGTATAAATTCCCTGAACCATCAATTGAATCTTTGTAAATAAGAATAATCTGACCGTCGATTGAAATTCCGACTGACGCTTCATTTCCCGCTGTATTAATTGTTTTTCTATGTTTGCTCCGATTTCCCAGGTCGTATCTTTTTTATGTGCAATGAAAATATCTTCAAACGTAATACCGGAATTATCACCAACTCTTCCGGTGCTATTTGGTTTTCGTGTAGTATAAATTAGCGTGTTTTCATCTGCTGTTAGTACAGGAGAATATTCGGCGTATTGGGTGTTGATGTGCGGACCTAAATTCGTTATCTGAACATCCACAGGATTTGCAACTAATTGTTTGGCAACGTTGCACATGTCAATTTTTCGCGCGACTTCTTCCACCAATCCTTTTTCTTTGTTTGGGGAAATAAGGGAATTAAAATGTTGGTATGTTTCTATTGCTTTGTCAAATTGGTAGTCGGAATGGTATGCGTCTCCAAGGTATAAAAATGCCATTTGATGCGCTTTATCATCTTTTAAGGTACATTTCACAATACACGTAATTGCGTGTTCTAAATAGTGAATAGCCTTTGATTTTTGTGTGTTTGAATGGATATAACAAACTCCCACCAAGAAATTTAACTCCGGATTTAGCGAATCTTTTTTGATTATTTTAAGGTATAACGGTAAGGCTTCTGAAAAGTGATCATTTTCGATGAATTCATCTGCTTTTTCAATGGTTTTACTGTCTATTTCACTTGTAATTTGCGAATAAAATTTGCTTTGAAAAACAAAGAGTATACATACAATCAAGAAGCAGTTTTTCATGGGTAGTTTTAACAAAATGTACCATGCAAAGTTTGTTTTTCATTTAATAAAATATGTTACATGTTAATTTGAGTTTCTTTCAAAATTCACGTGTTTTTTGACTATAAAATTTTATAATGGAAAAATATATACTTTTTTTTCTAGTATACTGGAAAAAGTACTACTTTTTTTTTACATAGACATTCATAAAACCCAGTAGAGCCACAATGCATAGTGGCTCTACTGGCTTATTTATTATGATTTTACTTCGCATACCACGCTTCCACCTCTTCAATCAATAAGGCTGGTATTTCTAATTTGTTTTTCTTTCTATAACCGTTCAATTTTTGGTGAACTGCTGTTGGTTTTGCCTCTAACAATTCGTCTACGCTAGCGAAACCTGCTTTCGTCATGTGTTCCGCCCAAGTTCCAGGTACGCCAATCGATTGGAATGCTTTTAAATCTGGTCCTGTTTGGAATTTCTCCGGACGCATTTGTGGGAAGAATAATACTTCTTGAATCGATGAATTGTTTGTCAATAACATCACTAAACGGTCGATACCAATTCCCATACCAGATGTAGGTGGCATACCGTACTCTAATGCACGTAAGAAGTCTTGATCGATAAACATTGCTTCGTCGTCGCCTTTTTCAGACAAACGCAATTGCTCTTCAAAACGTTCACGTTGGTCGATTGGGTCGTTTAACTCGGAGTAAGCATTTGCTACTTCTTTCCCGTTTATCATCAACTCAAAACGTTCTGTTAATTCTGGGTTATCGCGGTGTTTTTTACACAATGGCGACATTTCAATTGGGTAATCGGTAATGAACGTTGGTTGGATGTAGTTTCCTTCACATTTTTCACCAAAGATTTCATCGATTAATTTTCCTTTCCCCATGGATTCCGTTACCTCGATGCCCATTCCTTTTGCAGCCGTACGTAATTCCTCTTCGTCTTTTCCGTAAATGTCAAATCCGGTGAATTCCAAAATAGAATCACGCATCGAAATACGTTTGAATGGTGCTTTTAAGGATATTTTATTAGAACCAACGGTTATTTCAGTGTCGCCACAAACATCCATTGCTACTTTCTCAATCATTTGTTCGGTGAAATCCATCATCCAGTTGTAGTCTTTGTAGGCTACATAAATTTCCATTACGGTAAACTCTGGATTGTGTGTTCTGTCCATTCCTTCGTTACGGAAATCTTTCGCGAATTCATACACCCCATCAAATCCACCAACGATCAAACGTTTTAAGTATAATTCATTCGCGATTCGTAAGTATAATGGAATGTCTAATGCATTGTGGTGACTCATAAATGGTCGTGCAGATGCTCCTCCTGGAATTGGCTGTAAGATTGGTGTTTCCACTTCTAAATACCCTTTTTCATTGAAGAAGTTACGCATCGAAGTCATTGCTTTCGTACGTTTGATGAACGTATCTTTTACGTGTGGGTTTACCACTAAATCTACATACCGTTGTCTGTAACGCAATTCTGGATCGGTAAATGCATCGTGTGTATTTCCATCTGCATCCGTTTTTGGAAGCGGAAGTGGTTTCAATGCTTTCGATAACAAGGTAAATTCTTGCACGTGTACCGAAATTTCACCTACTTGTGTTTTGAATACATATCCTTTTACCCCTACGAAATCTCCTAGGTCTAACAATTTCTTAAATACATCGTTGTATAAGGTTTTATCTTCACCAGGACACAATTCATCGCGGTTGAAGTATACTTGTACACGACCAGTACTGTCTAATAATTCCGCAAAAGAAGCTTTCCCCATGATACGTTGACTCATCAAACGACCAGCGATACAAACCGTTTTACCGTCTTCGAAGTTTTCAGAAATAGCACTTGCTGTGTCTGTTACCGGATATAAATCTGCAGGATATGGATTGATTCCTAACGCGCGTAATTTGTCTAATTTATCTCTACGTTGAATTTCTTGTTCTGAAAGTTCGATTGCACTCATGGGTTTTTTGCTAAAAATTTGGAGCAAAGATAATCTTTTTCAGGCTTTTTTCTGCAACCATTTGGGCAATAATATCGAACCTAGGATGAGGTAGGGGAAATACGAGATGAGTCGCCAAATAACTGCTAGTGCAACAATTAACAAAATAGAGGAACTAAACTCACCCATGAGTTCTCCAAAAGCAAATTCTGCGATGCCGCTCGCACCAGGTGTAGGACTGATTAACATGAAAATCCAAAGTACCAATTGTTTGCCTAAAATAAATATGTGGTTAAAAAACGAAATGGGTAAAAATGCCGCCAATACACAGTTAATCACCAAATAACGACAGGTCCACGAAAGGATGGTAGCACCAAAACTTCCGAACCAAAAACGCTTGTTTTCTTTTTTCATTTCAGTAGAAGTAAGTTGTAAATCCTGTTGTAAACTCACCATCTTCCCTTGAAATTTTCGTAAAAAAGGGAGCTGACATAATTTGAATAATAGTTGTCCAATCGCTTTTGGATATAGAAATACACTCATAAATAATAGTACACACACCAGGGCAATAATTCCAAATCCTCCCCAAAATATCAAGGCAATGCTTTTGTCGACCCAGGTTGCATTCGGGAAGAGCATGTTGGAAGAAATAAAGCAAAACACTAAAGGAATGAGTAGGATGAAAAACAGGTTATCTAACAATGCTGTTATCATCACAATGGCAGTGGAGCGACCCAAATTGATTTTTTCCTTATTGAGAATAAACATCGCAACGGCAGCACCCCCAACCACTCCAGGTGAAAGGGCAGAGGCAAATTCCCATAATAAAATGACGTTGAAGGCTTTTTTCCAGGATAATTGTTTTTTGGTTAATATTCGAATACGCAACATATAGAAGAAGTCGCGACCAACCATGCATAGCATCGCGAGAAAAATCCAAAAAATAGAAGCAGGTTTCCAAGAAATTTCGGTAAGAATATCGCTTAATTCTTCTTGTTTGTATGTGCCTTTTTTACACGGATAAAACTCCTTTGTATCCGCATAATCGATTTGTTGGTTGTGATTTACATCTTTCCAGCAGTGCGTTGCATGTCGCTTGGATGCAATAAAGTGTGTTTGATTCAAACTATGGAACAACAAATATCCGGTAATACTCAAACCAAAGAGAATGGCAAGGTAAATTTTCCAGGAAGCGAAGGCGGAATTCATGGGGTAAAAGTAAGGAAATAGTTGAAATGAGCAGAGACATAAAAGAGGAAAGAAAAAAGACAGGATTGATCGTTTTTGCAACGATTAAACCAGTTGCGTCAAAATCCTAAAAATAAATGTTCCAAAGACGCTGCCACTCGTGGCATTAACGAATTTATACTGCTAAAAAAAGGCTATCGTTTCGGATAGCCTTTATATTTTACAGGAATATTTAATTATATCTTATAATTGTTTTCCATGGAATTTATGAAATTTTCGAATTCGTTTTCAAGTTTATCAAATCCATTAGAGAAGTATGTTTCTAAATCTATTTTTGATCCATCTTCAAAAACGATTCGTATACTTGTATCTTCTTTATTTTCTGTTTTTTGAACAGCAACGCCATTTTCCCAAACAGTATATGTTTCCGTATAAGGTTTCATGTACATTTCACCGCTACCAATTTTCGCGTTTTTGTCTGTGTAAAATATAGAAGTAATTAGATATTTATTGATTAAACTAGTCCATTCACTATCATTATTAATATTGTCAGAACCACCTTTTGCTTTAATTGCATCTGTAAATGCTTGAACATCTGCTGAAGACTCAAGTTTAACATTTAAGATTTGAAAATAGGCACTCATGGAAGTCACTAATTTGTTAGCATCCTCCGTTTTTGTTATGTTATTCTCTAAATTTTCCAGATTTGATTTTAGAAAATCACCTTTGAATGTACAACCCATCGCAACTACAATTTTATCTAGGTGCGTAAATGAGAATTTGGAACTTACCTCACTAGCCGATGAAGTCATTGCAAGACCAAAATTGAAATTTTCTACTTTAAGGTTAGATGTAATAGATGTTGGAATTCCCTCGGAGTCATAATTTGCATTAAAACCAAAGGTTAAATAATTCGTATTGTCTATATCTAATTTTGCAGTTAATGAAGAAGGCATGTTTCCTTTTAATTCAGTTGCAGCAGCGTTTCCGTTATACGGTGTGTAATCTATCGTATATGTTGCATTGTTACCATTATTTTGTTTTGTTGCAGGAAACTTGAAAATAAGACTATTATTTGTGGTTTTATCCCATTTTTTTTCGCTTGCATTCCAAGAATAAATTCCCTTAATATTATTAAATAATGATTCTATACTTGTATCACTGCTTAACGATTTAGTTTGTTTCATTGCAGAATAAATGAACTCATGATTACCAGTCTCTTTGAATTTAGTTAAAGCGTTAACCATAATGATTGGCATTAGAGTAGAAGCCTTTGTACTTTCCATAGGGTCATTAATATCTACTAATTCAGAAAAATAAATTAGATTATCAATAACTTTCATGTTTTTAGCTTCATCCATCTCTTTCATTGCATCCAAACCTGTCTGTTGCAAATTTGATTTGTTTTGTTCAGGAGTATAAGTTATTACTGTTCCATTACCATTATTTGTAGTTGGATTTACGGCCTCCTTTTTACAGGATGAAAGTGTAGTAGACACTAAAGTCAAACAAGAAGCTAAATAGATTAGTTTTTTCATAAAATAGGTTATTTTTATTTTTTTCAAATTTATGTATATTTTGTTATTATACAATAACTTATATTTATTTTTTATGCACTAATATCACCTCCCTTTCTTCAAGTCCAACACCACCTCAATATCCCAATTCGGACGCACTGTAATCGTCTCGTTAAACCAGCGTGTTTCTTCGGCTTGTGTTTTCGCTGTCAAACTACCGGTATCCCAACGACCATTTTTGTTTGCATCCAAAATAAATCGGAAGCGGTAATCGCCTTTGTCTAGAAATCCGAAAGTATAAATTTTTTCATTGGTTTGTTTAATATGTGAGACAATCCATTTTGTTCCTTGAAAAAGTTCGACGATGGTTCCATCCGGCAATGAATCCAATTTAGCAAGTATGTTCCCAATTTGTTTTTCTTCAACTTGGTTTATTGGAAGTTCTGTTTTATAATTTCCAGTAAAGTTTTTGAATTGAACGGATTGATTTAATAATTTAATTTTTAGATTATTATACTCATTTTTAGGCAATTGAATCGAGATGGAATTTTCGGTGTTTTTACTTACTTGGTATTTCAATGGAAGCGTATCGTTCGCATATACTTGGATGGAATCCGAATTGAATCGAGAAATTACATCCGAAAAATAAAGAATAATTGCCTGATTCGGAAGTTGTTTTGGATTTGTCCAACAACGAGGTGATTTTTGCTTTTCTTTTGAGGGTAAACGAATGTAAGCACTATCCTTCGAATTCGCTGTTTGAATGTGTAATGGAAGCGTATCTAATTGTTGAAGGTCTGTAAATAAGCTCAAAGAATCGGTTCCGTGTGCTTGCAGAAAAGGTTTGATTTCTTTGTCTTTCAAGAAGAATCGTGCGCTTTGTAGTTCGTTTATTGCACCGAGTATGATTTGATTCGGACCGACAAAACTGGCAGAGCGAATCAAGCGTTTTGGTGTTGGAGGAAATACTAAAATTGGCAGTGAATCTTTTGTGTTTTGGGTAATGTGTATGGCTTGTTTGGTGAATCCAAGGTTTTCAAAGGCCTGTGGAATCATATCTTTGCTTTTATCTTCAAAGGCAATCACGTGGTATTTTCCTGGTTTTAAATAGGAGAACGTAAAGGCGCCTTGTTCATTGGTAGTAGTAAAATAGTTGGCTTTTTGACTATAATTCGTAGCTGTATCTGCTAATAAACAAACATTTAATTTGGGTAAGGGCAAACGACTTAAAGCATCTTTAACAACCCCGGAATAACGTAAAGAATCGATCCAATTTCCAGTAGAAAAAACATACGTCATTAGGGTATCATTTCCTTCATGGATGTCCTGGATGGTTTTATTGAAATAGAGTGCGTAGGTTGTTTCTTTTTGGAGTTCTCCTTTGATTTTGACGATCAATTCTTTGTCTTTGGCATCAGTTTCCAATTTTACATGTGCTGGCACAATAAATAGTGTGGTATTTGGATCATTTAATTTGTAATACTCGTTCAGTTGGAAGTGAATTTCATTCGACTGAAAGTTAGTCGACATTGCTTTGGGTGTACTTGAAATTACCTGAGGCGCGCGCGTGTCTTTCGGTCCACCGTCAATAGAACCTTGAAGCGCACAACCAAAGGTGATACTACCTAATAGTATTAAAAATAAGAACTTAACCAATTGCATAATTTTTCTAAAAATATAAGATCTGTTGGACTAAAATCATTGTATTTGTCGCTATCGACATCTAGTACGGCAACTACCTCTTTCCCTTTGAAAATTGGAATTACCACTTCACTTTTTGAAGCATTGCTACACGCGATATGTCCTGGAAATGCATCGACATCTGGAACTAATTGTGAATTTGCTTTTTCCCATGCAGTACCACATACACCTTTCCCTTTTGCTATGCGCATACACGCAACCGTTCCTTGAAAAGGACCGAGTATTAAATCTTGCTCCTGAACAAGATAAAATCCAACCCAAAAAAATCCGAATTGTTGCTTCAAAGCAGCAGCGGTATTCGATAGTACGGCAATCAGGTTATTCTCATTCCCTATCAATGCTTGTATCTGCGGAAGCAAAGAAGTGTATTGTTCTTCACGGTTAGTACCAATAAGGGAGAAGTGTTCTGCCATAAAACAAAGATAAAGTTTATTCCTAGAACACACTATATTTTCTTACCTTTGACGCTCCAATTTATGGCTTATCGGAGATGCATTCTACCTATGAAAAATCACATTTTCAAGCATATTTAGAAGAATTATTAGCAATTCCTTCTTCGGATATTTTGGTACATTGCCCCCGTGAGCATAAACAACTGGTATTTATAGAGAAACAGTTAGTATCGCCGATTTCCTTCTCCTTAACACCCACATGGAAACGCTTAGTAGCATTTGCTTCCTCGGTACAAAAGTCTACGGATACGGATACGCTTTGTTTAGCATTGGATACAATTTCATTAAGCGAGAAGCAACACACGCCAATTTGGTTGGTGCCATTGCGTTATCGTATTCTTAAAAACACACATACGCTTGAAATTTCATTTGAACTAGAAGATGCTTTCCTGAATCCATATTTGTCGCTTGAATTTAAAAAAATGCACAATCTATCTTTGGAAAATTTAGATCTGGATACATTTGAAGCTAAAAATGAATACGTTTACCAATGTTTAATCGCACATAATTATCCAATTTCTGAAGTTTCGATTATCGGAAATTTCCATCACCATCGCTTTTTGTTGGTGAAAGAATTGGAAGAACTGCAAACACAAGTTCCTAGCGAATTAGTTCAATCCTTACTTGGAGAAGAAAGCGCTACATCCTTCCGTAATATTACATTGGATCCCGGAAATATTACTTCTTTAGATCGGGATCAACAAACTGTAATTAACCAACTTGCGTCGCATAATTTAGTGGTGGAAGGCCCCCCAGGAACTGGGAAATCCGAACTGATTACAAATATTTTAGGAAAACGTCTAACGTCACATGCAAGTCAATTAGTTGTTTCAGAAAAGAAAACGGCCTTGGATGTAATTGCAAAAAAATTAGCGAAACGCGGATTAGATCCCTATCAATTCGTGCTCACTAGTGAAACGCGTGCAAAAGATTTGATTTCGCAGCTGATTAGTACCTGGAAATTATTGGAAAACAACCTAGAAGAGGTTCGTCCACCAATGTATGTCGGACAACAAAAAAGGGCAAACCTGCAACTTTTATTGGATAAATTAACCGCTAAGGAGCTGGTAGGTGGGATTTCATACAGTGCGTTTTTGGGAATGCTTGCTGGTAAAGATCTCGCACTTGTTCCCTACGTTTCCAATGTTCCATCCCTTAAAGAATGGTTACAAGAGGTGGAAATAATCAAGGAATTTTACGCACAACATCTCGAGACACATACCTTGAAGTCATTTCAAAAGACATGTTTCGATTCAAGTGTTCGTTTGGATGAGGTAATCGCGTCATTTATAAAAGATAGTACTTTTTTACACAATACATTTGGTGTAACGTGTATCGCAGAAGTGGAAAAACTACTTTCAGAGGTAATTTATGCGCAAATCATCGAGAATGAAGTTGTTAAAAAACAATATAAACTTTTTGAAAAAAATCCATTGCGTAAAAAGTTTAAGAAACTTTACCTAGAAATTCAAAAAAAGCAGAAAGAACAAAGGTTGTTAGAACCTGAAATGGCTTTATGGAAACAGTTTCCGACAGAATTACAAGTAAAAACATGGGAAACTAATCTAGCTACTGGTTCTTGGTGGACCCGCAGAATAACTAGAAAACAAATTTTATTAAATCTCCAAGATACCACCCTACCAGTTTTGGAGCTTCTTCAGCGCGCAAAAAAGCACCTACTAGTAACAGCAGAATTAACTAAATTGGAAATGGATTGTTTGCATTTAGGGGTTCAACCGGTAACTTCCGAATTAGAAAGTATTTATGCATGGGTCATCCAATGGGAAAGTAGTGAAATTTCAAAACTAAAAATAGCGGCAAAACATTCAGTCGAATACCGTGTCCGATTAATAGAGCATAACCACCGAATAAACCAATTTGTTCAAAAAGTACGTACGTATTTTATACTTTCTTCTGAAGTATCTTTAATAGATTTTGGTCAACATATCCGCGATAATTATTCCAATTCACTTTCTTTTTCAGGGTATTTGAACAAAATTTCTTCTGCGATGTATGGCTCCATACAATTCGCTCATTCTTTTGAAGAACTAGAAAAGATTGTCTTAAAAGCACACCTTATTGAATTAGAGAACTTATTTCCTGTTTTACGCACTTTTTCGGGAGAGGAATTAGGTCGAAAATTAGACGCAATCATTCAAAGTGAACACGAGGATAATCAAGCGTTTGTTTCTTTTATTCATGCGCACCGAGCAGCGCGTTTTCATGCATTTCATCGTATCCTACAAACACCGAGCAACAAATTAGTGCCAAGTGATAAAGAATTAAAGGCACGGTTAAAAAAAGGAAAGTCCTTGTTAGTCAAAGAATTCGCGAAAACGAGACACACCAAGTCCATACGCGAGTTACTGAATTCGGACGCTAAAGCATGGATAGAACTTTTAATACCGATTTGGTTATGTACGCCAGGACAAGTGGCTAAATCGTTTCCAATGGCAACTTCATTTTTTGAATTAGTGATTTTTGATGAAGCGAGTCAGTTACCCTTAACACATGCATTAGGAGCATTACAAAGAAGTGCGCGCGCATTGGTATGTGGAGATAGCAAACAGATGGCGCCAGGTAGTTATTTTTCCAAAAAATCGGAGCAAATGGATCTATTGCATCATGCTTCGTATTATTGGAAAACAGCAATGTTAACACACCATTACCGAAGTCAGCATCCTGCGTTGATTGCATTTTCAAATAAACATTTTTATCAAAACAAATTACTCGCCTATCCAACAGCGTTAAAAAAAGAGTATCCAATTCGATTACATTTTTGTCCAGAAGGAGAATTTGTCCAGCGTAAAAATGTGGTAGAAGCAGAGAAAATTGCCAGGGCAATTGAAAAACAATTATTGATTGCATCCGATTCGATAGGGGTAGTGGCATTCTCCCAGGAACAATTAAGTTGTATTTGGGAATGTTTGTCATCCGAATCGCAAGAAAAAATAAGTGAAAACTTGGACACCGGAAAAGGATTTTTCAAAACATTAGAACAAGTGCAAGGGGAAGAATGCGAACATCTATTCATTTCTATTGGTTATGGAAAAAATGAAGCCGGTAAATTTCAATTGCGTATGGGTCCACTTAATCGTCGCAATGGGTACCGACGACTCAATGTATTATTCACCCGTGCGCAAAAAACGATACACTTGTTCACTTCCGTAAGAGCAAGCGATTTTCCAATCACGGATAATGAATCCATCCAATTGTTACGTTTATACTTGCAAGATGCAGCGCAAATCAAAGTAGAAAATATGCAGGATTTTCCCTATGCGTTGACGCCAGGTTTTGAGAAAGATAAGCAGATAAAATTTGATTCGATTTATGATACGTTGAATCAAGCAGATGAATTATTAAATTTTCATCAGGTGATGCAAAATCGGGGTTGGTTGATGCGGTATTAACATTGTTTAATATTTGTAAATCAATAGGTTATACTTTATTTAAAATATTTGTAAAATAATTCTGTATTTCTAATTCAAAATGCCAAGAATTAAATACATTTGATGTCCAATTCTTATATTTTTTGAAATGAGTTCAGAGCATAAAACCAAACTTACCGCTGCAGGTGTATTGATAACCATCGGGATAGTTTTTGGTGACATAGGTACCTCTCCATTGTATGTTTTTCAAGCAATTACAAGTCAAGGTAAAAATTTATCCGAAGGCTTAGTTTTAGGAGGTTTATCCGCAGTAATTTGGACACTTTTACTACTAGCAACCATCAAATATGTGTACTTCGCGCTTAATGCGGATAACAAAGGAGAAGGAGGAATTTTTGCGCTTTACGCTCTATTGAAAGATAAAAAAGCAAAATGGATAATCGTTCCGACCTTGATTGGGTGTGCATCCTTAATGGCGGATGGATTTATTACGCCAGCCATTTCGATCTCATCCGCAGTAGAAGGTTTAGCAAATATTAATCCAGATTTGCCAATTATGCAAATTATCATTGGAATTATCTTTGCACTTTTTGCGATTCAACAGTTTGGAACTGTGATTATTGGTAAGGTGTTTGGACCAATTATGTTGGTTTGGTTTGGATTCTTATTGTATTTGGGCTTAACGCATTTATCTGCAAATCCAATGGTGTTAAAAGCATTAAACCCTTGGTGGGCATATAATTTAATTGTGAATGTTCCTGGTGGATTTTGGGTATTAGGCGCTGTTTTCTTATGTACAACAGGAGCGGAAGCACTATACTCCGATTTAGGACACTGTGGCAAAGGGAATATTCGTATTAGTTGGGGAATGATGAGTATTGTTTTGGTAATTCATTATTTGGGACAAGCGGCTTTGGCTTTAACTCCTGGTTTTCATTTGTTACCAAATCAAACTATTTTCTACGCAATGGTGCCGAAAGAAATGCTGATTTTTGCAGTAACGATAGCAACTGCAGCAACAATCATTGCTTCACAAGCTTTAATCACTGGTATTTTTACGCTAATGAATGAGGCCATTAAATTGAAATTGTGGACTAACTTAAAAGTGAAATATCCAACAGATCACCAAGGACAAATATACATTCCGTTTATCAATGGTGTTTTGTTAGTTGGTTGTTTACTAGTACTATGGAAATTCCCAACATCTTCCCAAATGGAAGCTTCCTATGGATTGGCAATTACAATTAATATGATTATGACATCGGTATTACTTATTCTAATGTTGTATATCCGTTATCCAAAATCAAAAGCTATTTTCACCTTAATTTTTGCTGTTTTCTTTGTGGTAGAAGGAGTCTTTTTATTCTCAAATATTCACAAAATTCCGGAAGGCGGTTGGTTTACCCTAGTGTTAGCAATTTTATTTTTCTCTGCACTTTATTTGTTTTACAAAGCAAGACAACTACGTGCAAACATCACGGAATATATTCCAATGTCGCGAGTTGTGAATAAATTGGAGAAAGTACGTTTGGACGATAAAATTCCATATGAGGCAACTAACCTGGTATATCCAACTCGTAGTGTGAGTCCTTCGAAACTAGATTCAACCGTTTATTATTCTCTATTTAAAAAACGCCCACGTAGAGCAGATATTGTTTGGTTTTTACATGTGGAAATAAAAGCAGATCCATGGGGAGTAGATTATTCGGTAAATGAAATTATAGACAAACATTGCTACCATGTTTCTTTACAACTTGGATTCAAAGAAGAACACCGAATTGAGTATATGATTCGAAAAATTCACGATCACATGGTGCAGAAAGGTGAGATTGAAGGAAAAAGTATCTTCGATTGTGTGCGAGATGATATGGAAAATCCAGACTTTAAATTTGTTGTTTTAAGTTCGCGAGTAGCAACAGACAATAAGCTAACCGCTTTCCAAATTATATGTGTGAAAGCATACCGCTTCATTAAGTCTACCGGTTTAAAAGCAGCGGAAGATTTTGGATTAGACAAAACAAACGTAATGGAAGAATATGTTCCGATCAATGTTACCAAACAATACCAACAAGAAATGCACGAAGAATTTGAAAATTATTCTTCTAAGTTCTAATTTTAAACGTTCCTAATTAATACAATGGTTAACCAAGATCAAGTTAAAGAATTACAAACACGTATACAAGCAATTTCCAATTACCTAAAAATTACAGAAAAAAAGGTACAACTTCAGGAAGCAGAATTAAAATCACAAGATCCTTCTTTTTGGGATGACCCTAAAAAAGCAGAGACGGAAATGAAAAATATTCGTTCGCTTAAATTTTGGATTACAACCTACGAAGAACTTGCGTCTGCCGTGGAAGATTTAGAGGTTTTATTAGATTTCTTTAAAGATGGGGAGGCTACCGAACCAGAATTAGATGCATCCCATTCCGATTTAAAAACGAAAGTGGAAGAATTGGAATTGAAGAACATGCTTTCCGGGGAAGAAGATCAATTAAGTGCGGTACTCCAAATTACCTCTGGTGCTGGAGGAACTGAAAGTTGTGATTGGGCATCCATGTTGATGCGTATGTACATGATGTGGGGACAAAAAAACGGCTATAAACTGAAAGAATTAAACTATCAAGAAGGAGAGGTTGCAGGGATCAAAACAGTGACGATTGAGTTTGAAGGCGATTTTGCATTTGGGTATTTAAAAGGTGAAAACGGTGTGCATCGTTTGGTGCGAATTTCCCCTTTTGATTCGAATGCTAAACGACATACATCCTTTGCTTCGGTCTATGTATATCCGTTGGTAGACGATACGATTGAAATTTATATAAATCCTGCAGATATTAGTTTTGAAACCATGCGTGCAAGTGGTGCCGGTGGACAAAATGTAAACAAAGTAGAAACAGCAGTACGTTTACGTCACGCGCCTTCAGGTATTATCATTGAAAACTCGGAATCTCGTTCGCAATTAGCCAATAAAGAGAAAGCAATGCAATTATTACGTTCGCAACTATACGAGTTGGAGTTACGTGCACGCATGGAGAAACGGAACGAAATTGAAGCGAACAAAAAGAAAATCGAATGGGGTTCTCAAATTCGTAATTACGTGATGCATCCGTATAAATTAGTCAAAGATGTTCGCACAGGTCATGAATCTGGTAATGTGGAAGCAATTATGGATGGTGAAATTAATGAGTTCTTGAAGTCGTATTTGATGACGTACGGGAATTAATTTTATCGAATTATAAATCCTAATACCTTTTCTATAAATTCATCTGGTTGTTCGGAATGTACCCAATGTCCGGCGTTCTCTATCGTTTCAAGTGTTGCATCTGGAAATATTTCTTCAATAGCATCCCAATCTTCATCTAGAATATAGTTTGACATTGCTCCTCGCAAAAATAGGGTAGGTGTCCAAACTTCTATGTTCGGTATTGGTGCCAAGATTTCTTCCATTTCGCGCTCGAGCACATCCACATTCATGCGCCATGCCAATTTTCCTTTTTCCACCCAATATAAATTTTTGAGTAGAAATTGTCGAACACCATAGGAATCGACAAAAGGGATCATCGCCTGTTCCGCTGCTGAACGAGAAGAAATAGTAGCTAAATCGAGGGATTTAATGCCTTTAATAATTTCATTGTGGTGCATAGGATATTGCTTGATTCCAATATCGACAATAACCATTTTTTCCAAACGAGTTGGGTATTTTTGGGAATAATACATGGCTGTTTTTCCTCCCATTGAATGACCAATTAAAGTAAATAGATCTATTCCTAAATGAAGGATTAAACGTTCTAAATCGTCTGCTAAATGTTCATACGTGAAATCTTCGGACCAAGGTGAATGTCCATGGTTTCGTTGATCTACCAATATTACGTGATAATATTCTCCTAATTTTTTAGCATGTGTTTGCCAATTATCGGATGTACCGAAAAGTCCATGAAGGATAACTAATGGTTTTCCCTCGCCTATTTCTTTATAGTGTAATAACATATACTAATTCATCCATCATTTCACCAAATTATGCCCAGTCATTTCAAGCGGAGTAGCAATTCCTAAACGACCTAAAATAGTTGGTGCAACATCTGCTAAAATTCCATTTTCTAATTGGACATCATCTTTTGTAACTAATACAACCGGAACAGGATTTAAGGAGTGCGCAGTATTTGGAGAACCATCCGCATTAAGCGCAAAATCTGCATTCCCATGGTCTGCGATGACTAAAAATTCATACCCTAATGCTTTCCCTGCTTCAATTACTTCTCCCAAACAAGTATCTACTGTTTCTACCGCTTTTTGAATCGCACTGTAAACGCCCGTATGACCTACCATATCCGGATTTGCAAAGTTCAAACAAAAGAAATTTGGCTTATTGATTTGCATACTCGCAATGATTTTAGCCTTCACTTCAGGAGCACTCATTTCAGGTTGTAAATCGTAGGTTGCAACCTTTGGAGAATTGACCAAAATACGCGTTTCTTTTGGAAATACTTCCTCACGTCCTCCACTAAAAAAGAAGGTTACGTGTGGATACTTTTCGGTTTCCGCAATACGTACTTGCGTACGATCTACTTTTGTAAGTACTTCTCCTAGTGTATTTAAAAGGTTATCTTTTTCATAAATTACGCGCACATTTTCAAACGTTGCGTCGTAACTTGTCATCGTATATAAATGAAGGTTTAATTTCTTCATTTCAAATTCCGGGAAATCTTTTTGGGTCAATGTGGATACAATTTCACGCGGTCTGTCTGTTCTAAAATTGAACGAAATAACAACATCGCCTTCTTGGATTTTAGCAATCGGTTTTCCGTCTTTAGTTATATATGCTGGTTCGATGAATTCGTCAGTAATGTTCTTTGCGTAAGAATTTATAATAGCTTCTTCCGCAGAATTTACGGCTGTTCCTTTCCCTAAAACCAGTAAGTCATATGCTTTTTTCACGCGTTCCCAACGATTGTCGCGGTCCATTGCAAAATAACGTCCAACAACAGAGGCAATTTTCCCAGTTGTTTTTGTAAGTTCTTGTTCTAATTCTTGGATGAAATGTAAACCGCTTTTAGGATCACAATCTCTACCATCTGTAAAAGCATGAATGAATACATTTTCAACACCTTGTTGCTTTGCCATTTCACACAAGGCATAAATATGTTCTTGGGAACTATGAACTCCTCCTTTGGAAACTAATCCAATCAAATGTACAGGAACATTATTTTTCTTCGCAGTTTTAAACGCGTCTAATAAGGCCTCTAATTGAAAAAATTCTTTGTCACGAATCGATTTATTGATACGGGTTAATTCTTGGTATACAATTCGCCCAGCACCAATATTTAAATGTCCTACTTCCGAGTTACCCATCTGACCTTCAGGTAGCCCTACGTCTTCTCCACACGTTAATAAAGTAGCGGAAGGATAGTTTGCTAATAATCCATCCATTACCGGAGTGTTTGCATTGAAAATTGCGTCGGATTTAGATTTATCTCCAATTCCCCAACCATCTAAAATAATCAGTCCAATATTCTTTGTCATAGCGTTATTTCAAAAATTGCACCCTTCGGGTTATTTTGTTTGTATTCAATTTTACCACCGATTATTTTAGCGTATTCCGCCGCAATAAATAAACCAAGTCCAGTACCTTTTTGAGAACGTGTTTCTTCGTTTTCTAATCGTACAAATTTATGAAAGATATCTGCTTGATTTTCTGGTGCTATGCCAGGTCCTGAATCTTTTGTTCCAAATTTACTATTTTGTTTATCTCGGTGTAAAAACAAGATTAATTTTTGGTGTGTTCCAGCGTATTTATAAGCGTTTTCAATAAGGTTGGTCACAATAGTTTTAAGCATAAATGCATCCGTCTCAATAGAAATTTTTTCTTGTAGATCTAATACAATCCATTCTTTATCTACACGTGTATTGTATTGTTTTGCAAGTTCGGTAAATACGGTATTCAAGTTGATCCATTCTTTGTGAGGAACAATCGTTTGATTTTCTAGGCGTGAAGCAGTTAAAATCGCTTCTACCATTTCTTCTAAGCGTTGATTTTCCAACAAGGCTTTTTGTAATAATTCATTGCGTTTTTCCAACTCAAAATCACGTTTCATCAAAGTTTGTAAATACAACTTCGTGGAAGCCAAGGGTGTTTTTAGTTCATGGGTAACGGACAATAAGAAATTACTTTGTCTTTCATTGAGTTGTTGATCGCGCTTGATTGCAATTCGAATTCTCCACAAACCAACAAAAAGGATCATGAAAAACACCAATCCTTCCCCGGTAATCATAATTACTTTTTTTGTAATTATTGCATCTGTTTTACCGAGTTCTTGCGTGAGTTGTATAAGATGATACCCCCACCATGCAAACTGCAGAGCTACATACGCAGCAAGTACATAAAAGATGACAGCGGTTTGTTTTTTCATGGTTAACTTATCTTCCGTCTATTTTTTCTTTCTATACGTCACTCATCACTCGTCACTCGTCACTCGTTTCTTAATACGCTCTAACGTTCTTCCCTTCTACGTAATTCATGAATGCTTTGTTTACGACCTTATTACCACCTGGTGTTGGATAATCTCCCGTAAAGTACCAATCTCCTAAGTTTTTAGGACAAGCTTTATGCAGATTCTCCACGGTTTGGTATACGATTTCCACTTCAGCTTGGATATTTGCCGGAGTCAATAATTCCGCAATTTTAGCAGAAACTTGTTCGTTTGTAAATGGCGCGTAAATTTCTTTAACGTAATTTTTAATTTGCTCTTTTGGTAGATTTGTTTGCTCTTGACATTTTTTATAAACGTCTTGAATGATATGCGCTTGTTTCGTGTCTTTCAATAATTGTATTGCCGCTTCAAATGCGATAAAATCACCCATGATGGCCATATCAATACCATAACAATCTGGGAAACGAATTTGCGGCGCAGAGGAAACAACAACGATTTTTTTAGGACCTAAACGATCTAAAATTTTTAAAATACTTTGTTTTAAGGTTGTTCCACGTACAATACTGTCATCGATAATCACCAAGTTGTCTTTTCCGCGTTTTACGGAACCATAGGTAATATCATACACACTGGAAACCATTTCATCGCGTTGATCGTCTTGCGTAATGAAGGTTCTTAATTTCGCATCTTTTATCGCAATCTTCTCAATACGTGCACGTTTGAATAAGATTTCTTTCAGTTGTTCTTCGCTTGGTTTACCCTCAATGGCTGCTAATGCTTTGTATTTTACATCATTTAAATGATTTTCCAAACCTTTGATCATTCCGTAAAAGGAAGTTTCAGCAGTATTTGGAATAAAAGAGAAAACAGAGTTATCTAAATCGTAATTGATGGTTTTTAATACTTGTGGGACAACTAAATCTCCTAAATTTTTACGTTCTTCGTAGATTTCCGCATCGTTTCCACGAGAGAAATAAATACGCTCAAACGAACAACTTTTGTTAATCGTTGGTTCGTTGATTTTAACCTCTGAAATTTGCCCTTCTTTCTTGATAATCAAGGCATGTCCAGGTGTTAATTCTTTGATATCTTCTTGTTGTAAATTGAATGCTGTTTGAATTACAGGACGTTCAGATGCAACAACACACACGTCGTCGTTTTCGAACCAGTATGCTGGACGTATTCCTGCCGGATCGCGTAATACAAATGCATCACCATGTCCAAATAAACCGGCCATTGCATAGCCACCATCCCAATCACTGGAAGCACGTTTTAAGATGCGTTCAATATTTAGGTTTTTCGCAATCGTATCGTAAATATCTTTTTTTGCATACCCTTTGGATTCTAAATCCCGATAGATTTCATCGTTTTCTTCATCCAAGTAATGCCCAATTTTTTCTAGTACTGTAACCGTATCTGATTTTTCTTTTGGATGTTGCCCAATTTCCACCAAAACGTCAAATAATTCATCTACGTTAGTAAGGTTAAAGTTACCCGCAACCACCAAATTACGTGTAATCCAATTGTTTTGACGTAAGAAAGGGTGACAACTTTCGATGCTGTTTCTTCCAAACGTTCCGTAACGTAAGTGACCCAAGAATAATTCTCCAGTAAATCCAGCATTTTCTTTCAAATACTGCACATCTTTTAATTTAGAAGGATCTTGTTCTTCAAGTGCTTTAAAGCGACCATTGATGTAATCAAAAATGTCTTGAGTAGGTTTGCTGTGAACCGATCGTTGACGCGAAATATAACGCTGCCCTGGTTTCATGTCAAACTTGATATTTGCAACACCCGCACCATCTTGACCGCGGTTACTTTGCTTTTCCATCAACAAATGCAGCTTACTTAATGCGTAAAAAGGCGTTCCATACTTTTCTAAATAGAATTCAAGAGGCTTTTTTAATCGGATAAGTGCGATACCACACTCGTGTTTGATAGGATCACTCATAGGTTTACGTTAGTAAATTATGGTGCAAAGTTAAATTTTTAATCGGGTTTTATGGCATGAAATAGGGTGTATTTTCCCTAATTACGTCAACACTTTTTTGTGGGTCAAAAACACTTAATTTTAAAACAGCTAGTAATTTGTTCTGCTTCGGAGGCCTTGGTTTTCTTAATCTTTTTAAAAAGTTTAATCGACTATTTTATTTTAATAGTATAATATTTTGAGCTTAATCCAGCCCATATACCTAATGCACCTCCTGTAATTGTAGAAGGAGGTTCACTACTAGAAACACCAAATGGATTGCTTGCTAACGCTATTTGACCTTCTATTTTTTTCCAATAATTGTATTGCTTTTCTTCGATAGCGCAAAATTTTACAGAAACAGAATCACCATCGATAAAATAACTATGGTTATCTTTACTTAATAAAGGGGAGAACGATCGCACAATTTCATAGGTAAATGCTTTACCATCAAAACTAAAATCACTAAATGTGGATAAATAGGAAGGGTAAAAGTTTAAATCTTTTCCAATTCGTTTTACGTAAACCCTATAAAAATTCGCCTTTTTTGAGGGATCGGTAAATTGTATATCAATGAATTTTTGGTTAATGTTATTCTTTAGTTGTATAATAGAATAAGAATCGATCTGAACAGGTTCGACAATTGTCGTAGAAGAAGTATATGTTTTACCGGACAATTCAACTTTCAAGGTATATGTTTTACCAATTTCTCCCAATAAGGATGATCCTTCGTAATAATATGCAGGAAAATAATTAGCGTTGTAACGTAATGTCAGTACCTCTTCGATTCCCTCGCAACTCACCGTGACCTTTGCTAAACTCGCAATTAATTCTACAATATTTGCACTATCTATTTTTTCAAAATAAGGGCTCGATTTCGTTAAAAAAACGATTGGGTATTTCCCTTGTTCGATATACCCCTCAACCACTAATTGTTTTTCTGTTTGTGGATAATCGATCTTAATTTCTTTGGTGCAAGAAAATAACGTAACGAGCAATAAAGTCACAAGTAACAAATAAAATAAGTAACTATTTAAGCGCATTAGAAACAAAATTTATAGGAAATGGAGGGTAATATGGTGAATAAGGATACTTGTTTGACTTTTGTTTCAATGGAAAATTTCGTCAAATCTCCCGTTGTTTCGAAATACATATAAAACGGATTTTGTCTTCCATACACATTATAAATAGAGAAATTTAAAGAGGATTCTTTCTTTTCCGTTTTTTTGAGTTGGTAAGTCATAGATATATCCGCCCGATGATAAGGAGGAATTCGATAGGAATTTTTAGGACTGTAGGTATTTACAATGTTTCCTTGTAGAAAATAACGGGATAAAGGAATAGTCATCGCATTACCAGTTTTATAGATAAATATGCAAGAAAAACTAATTCTGGAAGATAATTCATAATTAAATACAAGCGCAATGTCATGTCTACGGTCATTTTTAGCGTAAAAGGTCTTACCATTTTCAATGTCATTAAAATTTCGCGTGGATTTAGATAAAGTATACCCAATCCATCCGGTGGTTTTACCCATTGTTTTTTTAGCGAAAAATTCGATTCCATAGGATTGCCCTTTACCAAAATAAAAGTTGTCATCGTAGTTAGATTGAAGTTTGATCAAACTCAATACACCTTCTTTATATTCAATGAGATTATTCATTTTTTTATAATAAACTTCCACAGAGGTTTCTACATTCTTTTTTGGAAATTGTTTGTAATATCCAATCGAAAATTGCCTTCCCATTTGTGGTTTTATAATCGAACTACTTGGAACCCAAACGTCAGTTGGTAATGATATAGAGGAGACAGGTGCTAAATGTATGTATTGATAATTTTGGGAAAACCCAGCTTTTATAGAAGCATTCGGTAAAATTGTATAACATGCAGAAATGCGAGGTTCTGGGTTAACGAAATTAGATACAATTGACCTTGATCCATAATACGTAGAATCTTTTAAACCATATCCTTTCGAATAATCATAGCGCGTAAATGGCCCTAATTGCATAAACGAACTTATTCTTAATCCTGCGGATATTTCTATTTTAGGATGGATTTTGAATTCGTTGCTGATATAAAATGCGGCTTCGTTTGAATTTAATCTTTTTAAATCCGAGTAGTTAAATTTTGCTTCACCTCCATTCACCTGAAAATTATTTGGACTAACTATATGGTAAGTATTATCAACTCCAATTCGCCAAGTTGATCGTTTTGAATAATTCCATAAATATTCCATTTTAGAAACATAGTCTTTCGTGGAAGACAATAAGTTAAACGAATAACTGTAAATTGATGCACCAAAATTCATTTGGTAATTAGTCACTCCTTGAGTTATACTCAAACTTGCTTTTTCATTAATGGTATGTATAAGCTTCGCTGAAAGTAATTTTGTTCCCCAATTAATTTCATTGGAGAAGGTTTTATCTTTCGTGTCGTTATACAAAAAATAATCAGCCCCCATAAAACCGGTCAGATAAAGTTTGTTTTTAGCATTTATGCGATGAAAGTATTTGAAATTAATATCGTAGAAATAATAATTAGACTGAAAATTTGAATTATTATCAATAAAAATATTTTGTAGTAAATCAACATAGGTCCTTCGCATGGAAAACAATAGTGAGCTTGTGTCTTTTTTGATTGGCCCCTGAAAAGTTAATGTTGCTGCCAATATACCTAGATTTCCATCTACTTTCCAACGCTTTAAATTTCCATTTTCGGTAGTAATTGCAATGACAGAAGATATTCTGCCTCCAAAATTTGCGGGCATTCCACCTTTATGAATATCTATCTTTTGAATGGTATTTGTATTAAATACTGAGAAAAAACCAAACAAATGGGAAACATTATAGATTGGAATATCATCCAGTGTAATTAAATTTTGATCAATCCCACCGCCACGAACATAAATTCCGTTTCCGTCCCCAGAAGATTGAATTCCTGGCAATAATTGTAGGGCTTTAAAGGGATCTCTTTCCCCTAAAAAAACCGGTAATTTTTCTAGTTCTTTTTTGGTCAGTGAGAGGCCACCAACTTCGGTTTCTAAAATTCCTGAATTCTTTGTTTTTACAATTGCTTTTTCTAATTCTTTATTTTCCAGTATGTTGAGACTATCCTTTTCTTGTCCTTGTACTTCGCTAAAAGAGAAAGAAATGTACAGGAAAAGAAAGAAATATTTCCACATAGAAAAGACGAATTACTTATTTTGCATATATTCTTCATTACGCTTTCTATCTTCTTCGGAACCAAAATTTTCACAGCCACCTTTGGAACGTTTTTCAAACAGATAAATAAATTTCAGTTTAAAAATTACTGGCAAATAATCACTTGAAAACCAATTGGTACGTGCGCTTCCTTTGTTCCATGCGTACATACCTAGTATTGGTAGTTGCATGGTAGGAATAAGGTAACTTCCTCTTTTAAGTTTTAAACCAATCCCTAAATTATAATGGAGTTGCGCAAAAAAGTTCCCTGAGAATGCTTGTGTATTTATTTTTAATGCTACTAATTCTTGGTCTGTTTTATCAAAAGAATCATTTTTGAACACCCGGTAATCTAGATTTATTCCTAATCCGTTGTCAATCATTATGGTGGTTTTAGGAATGTAAAAAGTATGGTGAAAGGTTAGTCTACCAGTTACATTTCCTAGATAAAAAGAGCCATAGGAAACTTGCTTTTCCGAATTTTCTGCAGAATTATACACAATAGTATTTTCAGAACCTCCATATAGGTTAAATCCTATGCCCCAATCGGTGTATTTGATTAAGTTTCCCCATTTGAATTTTGGTTTTTTTAGGTTAAAGGCAACGGTGCCAATTTCTGCAAAAAAACCATATTTTCCTTTTGGTTGAAACGTGTAGTCTGTTCGTTCATCAATATAAAGACTACTAGTATCTGTAAAGGTATAGGTAGTACCAAAAGAGAATGTTAATCCTTTATTACTCAGATTGCGATAATCTTTTGGACCACCAAAAAAATCTTTTCTACTTTTTTTTTGTGCTATAACCGAACTAAAACAAAGCAGGGAAACAAGAATAAGTAGAAAAGACCTCATGTGCAATTAGTTTACTAAAGTCAATAATTTTTCCATTACTTCTGGCGTATCCCAATTTTCGTGAATATTCTCCATTTTCAAGATTTCAGCCATGATTACATCTTGTGCTTTCCCATTTCTAATCGCTTGACTATAAGGGATATGGCTAAATGTAACTTGCGAATACAATGGAATCCATTTTTCAGGATATAACTTGCTAAATTTTGCTTCTATTTTCTTTTGCAACAAGAAGTTTGGATCTGCTGTCAAATCACGCATTTCTACATAATTTTGTAAGGCTAAATCTAAAATTGCGTTTCCTTCTGGGACTCTTCTTTCGGAGAAACGCTCTAATAATCCATCCCAATTTCCATTTGCTTCTTCATGCATTTCATGGAAAACCGTACAATCTTCAAACGCACAGTTCATCCCTTGTCCATAGAAAGGAACAATTGCGTGTGCTGCATCTCCAATTAAAACAACATCTTCTTTATAGTTCCAAGGTGAACAACGTACCATGATCAATGTTGCAGTTGGATTGGTAAAATAATCATCCAATAATGTTGGCATCATAGATACTGCATCTGGAAATATTTTATCAAAGAAAGCGGAAACTTGTTCTTTGGTTTCTAAACTTTCAAACGAAACTTCGCCTTTCATTGGGAAGAACAAAGTACAGGTAAAACTTCCATCCAAATTAGCCAAAGCGATCATCATGAATTCACCACGCGGCCAGATATGTAAACAATTTTTGTCTAATTTATGTGTTCCGTCTTCGTTGGCAGGAATTACTAATTCTTTGTATCCGTGGTCCAAATATTTTTGGGAATAATCGAACATGCTGCTTTTTTGCATACGCATACGTACAGCAGAGAACGCTCCATCAGTGGCAAATACTTTGTCCACTTGGTGATTTTCGCTTTCCCCGGTCTCTGCATTATCAAAGACCAAGGTATTAGTAGCTAAATCGATATCTTTACATATTCGATTGAAATGGTATGAAATGGAAGGATATTCACTCGCCAAATTCATTAATTTTTGGTTTAAGCCACCACGAGGAACAGAATAAATTGCTTCATCTTCTTTGCCATATGGCTGGTAAGTCAATGTACCATCTAGAGCATGCATACAACGCTTGTACATTGGGATTGCAATTTCGCGAATATCGTCTGCAATACCTGCCAATTCTAGAGCTTTCCAACCTCTATGCGACAATGCTAAATTGATGGATCTTCCTGCAATTAACTTTGCCTTACGTAAATCTGTTCTTCTTTCAAAAACGGATACTTCATATCCTTTTTTTGCCATTAATATGGCTTGCAAACTTCCTGCTAAACCTGCTCCTACTACTGCTATTTTTTTCATTTTAATACGATATTGTACAGATGTTACATGTAACATCTTATAGTTTATTTTTTATGCCAATTCTACAATTGCATCCGCTAAATGTTTACCGAAATAATACACATCTTCAAAAGAATTATACAATGGAACTGGTGCTAAACGAATAACATTAGGTTCTCTCCAATCTGCTAAAACTCCTGCCTCACTTAATTTATCGAAAATGGCTTTTCCTTTTCCATGAACCAACATCGATAGTTGCGCGCCTCGTTGTGCTTTATTTCTTGGAGTGATAATTTCTAAAGTGCACAATTCTTTATGTTTTGAAGAAATAGCATCGATGATAAATTCTAAATAAGCTGTCAATTGATCGCGTTTTGCACACAATTTTTCCATTCCTACTTCATCAAAAATATCCAAGGACGCTAAATGTGCTGCCATTCCTAATACAGGTGCATTACTTAATTGCCATCCTTCTGCTCCTGGCATTGGTTGAAAACCTTGTTCCATTAAGAAACGCACCGATTTATCGTGACCCCACCATCCTGCAAAACGAGGTAATTCCGGTCTGTTTGCATGTCTTTCGTGGACATACATCCCAGATACTCCTCCAGGAGATGAATTTAAATATTTGTACGAACACCAAGCTGCGAAGTCAACCCCCCAATCGTGTAATTTCAGGTGGATATTTCCTGCTGCGTGTGCTAAGTCGAATCCAGCAATTGCTCCTACAGCGTGTGCTGCTTCCGTGATTTTTTGCATATCAAATAATTGTCCAGAATAGTAGTTTACCCCACCAATCATTACCAATGCTAACTCATCCCCAACTTCTGCGATTTTTGCTAGTATATCTTCTTCATGGATTAAATGTTCTCCTTCTCTTGGTGCAATCTCGATCAAATCCGTTGCTAAATCCAAGCCATGAAATTTTATTTGCGATTCCAACGCATATTGATCACTTGGGAATGCTTTTGCTTCACAAATGATTTTTTTACGTTTTCCTTGTGGTGTAAAAAAAGACACCATTAACAAGTGTAAATTTGTTGTCAATGAATGTGTTACAACTACCTCTCCTGGCAATGCACCAACCACTTTCGCGATTTTTTCGGTTAAATTTTCGTGGTAACTAAACCAAGGTCTTTTTCCATGAAAATGTCCTTCCACACCCCATTTTGCCCAATCGTCTAACTCTTGTTTGATGAAAGAACCAACCGTCTTAGGTTGCAATCCCAAAGAATTCCCTGTGAAATAACGTACTTGATTTTCGTGAAATGTTGGTAAAAAGAAACGATCTCTGTACGCTCGTAATGAATCGTTTGCGTCTTGTTGCTGCGCGTATGAAAGTGTATTTTCCATGTTGAAAATAATAGTTGTAATACAATTAAAAGGATTAATCTTAATTAATCGATCTCAAAGATACAATTAACTTCATAAAACACTAAATTTACACCCACAATTTCAAATCATTTATCCTATGAAAACAACAACTTCCGAAGCTTTATTTGCGACTGCAAAAAATTATTTTCCTGGTGGTGTAAATTCCCCTGTGCGTGCTTTTAAATCGGTGGATGGATCACCGTTGTTTATTAAAAAAGGAGATGGATGCCGTATTTGGGATGAAGATGATAATGAGTTTATCGATTTCTGTTGTAGTTGGGGTCCACTGATTTTAGGACATAACAATCCAGTTGTATACGAAAAAGTGGTTTCTACCATGCAGAATGGATCCAGTTTTGGTGCACCAACTCGTTTGGAAAATGAATTGGCAGAATTAATCTTATCCCGCAATCCTTTCATTGAAAAAATGCGATTTGTTAGTTCTGGTACCGAAGCGGTGATGTCAGCATTGCGATTGGCGCGCGGGTATACTGGAAAAGATAAAGTAATCAAATTTGAAGGATGTTACCACGGACACGTAGATGCCATGTTAGTGAAGGCTGGTAGTGGATTAATTACGTTTGGAGCTTCTTCAAGCGCTGGTGTTCCAGAAAGTTTTGCGCAAGAAACGATTGTCCTACCATTGAACGATATCGAAGCATTAAAAACGTGTATAGAAACCTATAAAAACGAAATTGCGTGTGCAATTATCGAACCAATACCTGCAAACAACGGATTATTATTACAAGAAAAAACATTCTTATTAGCATTGCGCGAAATATGTACCGAAAATGGTATTTTATTGTTTTTCGATGAGGTAATTTCTGGTTTCCGTGTTGCCTTTTCAGGAGCGGCTGAATATTACGGCATCAAACCGGACCTTGTTACCTATGGTAAAATTATCGGTGGTGGTTTACCAGTAGGAGCATATGGTGCAAGCAAAGAAATTATGGCGCGTGTTTCTCCAGATGGGGATGTATATCAAGCAGGAACTTTATCCGGAAATCCAGTAGCAATGGCAGCAGGAATTGCACAGTTAACTGAATGTGCAAAGCCAGGTTTCTACGAAGAATTAGAAAAACGCACGGTTGATTTTATTACACCGATTAATGCGCATGCGAAAGCTAATAATTATGCATTTGAAATTCATACCATCGGTTCTATCTTTTGGTTGTCTTTTGCAGGAAATAAAACAATTCGTCGTGCAGATGATATCAATCCAGACATGACTGGATTCAAACATTTACACCATGCTTTGTTAGAAGTAGGAGTGTACCTAGGTCCAAGTGGATATGAGGTAGGATTTGTTTCCCAAGCACATACCCCAGAAATATTAGCAGAAGTTGTGGTAAAGTTTTGTAAAGCGCTAGATATGATTTACGCTTAAAATTACTGAAAGAACGCTAAAATTTTATCTGCCAAAACATCACTTAACTTAAAATAACTTTCGGTCGTCCAACCTCCAACATGTGGGGTTAGGATGACTTTATCGGATGCAATTAATGTTTGAAAAACAGATAAGCGTTCACTATCTGAAAAATTTTCAAAACTCGCTTTTTCAAATTCTAACACATCTAATCCTGCGCCTTTTACTTGATTCGTTGCAATCGCGTGAAGTAATGCTTCGGTATCTACGATTTTTCCGCGGGAAAGATTTAACAAGTAAATAGGTTTACTAAGCGATGCAAAAAAAGCATGGTTTACCCAATAGCTAGTTTCTTCGTTTTGTGGGATGTGAAAACTAATTACATCCGCTTCGTTATAGAGTGTTTCGATCGGAACTTGTGATACAAAATCGTCAGAGATTTGTTCAAGGTATTTGTCATAAACGATTACCTTACATTCAAATCCACGAAGTTTTTTGGCGAATGCACGACCATTATTACCATAACCGATGATGCCGACGGTTTTGCTATCTAATTCTTCTCCACGATTTCCCTCACGATCCCAAATTCCTTGTCTTACTTGTTTGTTTCCAGGGATGAATTTATTAAGCAAAGCCAATAACATTCCTAAAGCATGTTCTCCAACTGCATTTCGGTTTCCTTCCGGAGCATTAAATAATTGTATATTTTGTTCGCGACAATATGCTTCATCGATATTTTCCATACCTGCTCCAGAACGCGCTATGAATTGAAGTCTTGTTGCATGTTTCAAAAATGCTTCGCGCATTGGAAAACGGGAACGTATAACGATACCAATTGCATCGTGTACCAAGGTGTGACATGTTTCTAGATCCGATTGAGTGGCATCTATGCATGTGAAACCTGCATGAGTTAAGCGTTCTTCCAATATCGGATGAACCGTATCTAAAAAAACTACTTTCATTACGGACGAACTTCTTGACCTTTAGCGTATTTTTTTTCTAGAATAATTTTACCAGTCGCATCAAACATGCGGAATTTTCCTTCTTTCAACCCATTTTTATATTCGGATTCTGAAATCTTTTCTCCGCGTCGACCAAACTGGGTCATTAATCCATCTAATTTCCCATCTTTGTAATTCGTAATAACAGCTGGCATGACACCTCCTGGAAGGTAATCCACCCATTTACCATCTTTTTCATCGTTGATATAATGCCCTTCTTCAGTTAATGCAAAATCTTTCATGGAATAAGATGCATGGTAACCATGTCTAACACTTTCTTTCACCTTTCTACCTTTTGCGAATCCATAATCAATTGGTGCGTCTTTTTCGATGATTTTATAGGTGTTAATGTCCTCAACCTTACCATTATCATAGTATTTGGTCCATTTTCCTACTTTATATCCTTCTTTATAAAAACCAGTGAGTGTTACGGTTCCATCCATTGCCCAGGAAAACCATTGGCCATGTAATAATCCATTCTCAAAGGTAGATTGATTTTTAAGTGTTGTATTCGGCCAAAAGTTCTTCCAAATTCCTTCCTCTTTCCCTTTGACGTATTTACCGCTCATTAATAAGGTTCCGTCCTCATACCAGGTTTCCCATAAACCATCTTTTAAGTTGTTTGCGTAGGTTCCAACTTTAAATAATTTTTTGTTTTCATAGTAATATTCCCATTTACCCTCTCGTTTGTCTTGTTTGTAAAAAGCTTTGTATGAAACTTCTCCAGATGGGTAATAGTAGGTCCAATCGCCATCTTGTAGGTTGTTTACAAAAGTACCTTCCATGTCTTTTCCACCTTTGTTTGTAAACCAAGACCATTTTCCTTCTTTTTTTCCTGCTGTATAGTTTCCAGAAACATTTAAAACCTTCGTGTCATAATAATAGGAATAAGTACCATCCAATAAACCGTTTTTATAATTACTGATTTTTTCTAAATCGCCCGTGTAATAGAAATATTTCCATTCGCCATCCTTGCGTTCTTGTTTAAAAAATCCAGTTAAAAATAAGTAGCCATTGATACTACGTTCTTCAAAAACTCCATTTCGTAAACCTTCTTTATAATTATAAAATTCTTTTACTTTTCCATTTGGATAATAGGTTGTTTTGATCCCTGTGCCATTTTTAATTGTTCGTGTATGTAGTGAATCATCCTTCCAAAAATCTTTCACCATACAAAGTGTATCCATGTATTCTTCTACTGCTTGTTCTCTACCATCCATGTAGTACCTTCTCCAAATTCCGAAAGGTTTTCCATTCTTGTATTTACCTTCAACAATAAGGGTTCCATTTTCCACCCATTCGCGGTAAATAGAATCTTGTTTATCGAGTTTGAAATATCCCTCTTGGCGTGGTTTTCCATTGGCATATTTTAAGAAAACTTGACCATGTAATTTTTCGCGGTAATAATTTCGAATTTCTTCGTTGTCCCCGAATTCATTGAAATATTCCCATTTGCCATGTTTATCGCGTGTTTCGCCTAAAATATCTTTGTAATAGGCACCTGTAGATTGTAGTTTGGTTTTTTTAAAATCCCAGTACAATTTATCTTTTTCCGTTAAATTTTCTTTTTTAACTAGTTGCGCTTTTGCAACAAACGTACAGACGATTAAGAGTATAAAAAGGATGTTTTTCATAAAATGGAATTAAAAATTTTTTAGTATACCTTGAAGTAATAAAACCACTCCAAATAAAAACAGAATTGCACCGGTAATGCGATTAAGTGATCCTAGTAATTGATCTGTAATAAACGGACGTAATTTTTTAGCGCCCATGATTTTAAGAACATCGATAGAGAAAAAGGTAATTAATAACACGCCGATGAATAAAATATTGTCAATCCAACTATCAGCACCATGCTCTGTTCCTAATGCCATAACACTGAACCAATAGAAAATTACCATTGGATTTACCAAGTTTAACATCAAGCCTTTTAAAAATTGAATGAAATAGTCTTTGGAGGTATTACTAGAATTATCTATTTCTTCTTGGCTTTGAATTTTAGATTTTTTGAAGAAAGAAATAATACCATAAATGATAAATAACCCTCCACTTATCGCTTTTAGTAGTTCGGTATGTTTTCCAGAGACTAGTTTTGCGACTTCGCCATAAAAAATATAGGCTATTACAATGTAAAATAAATCGCTTAAAAAGATTCCTAAATCAAATGCTAATGCAGCGCGTACACCTTTTTTTATACTCGTTTCTAAAAGTAAAAAAAAGGCAGGACCTATCATTAAACTTAAGATAACTCCTGTAAAAACAGCTTTTAGTATTAATTCCATCGTTTAATGTTTGGCATAAAGTTAATAGTTTCGACGCTCTCTTCCTAACGTCTTGATTGTCCCAAAAGTGATAAAATAGTTGGTGAAATTTTCACCTTCCACATTCGAGAATCGTACTTTCGGTTCTATAAAAATCGACATCTGATTGCTTTGTAGCATTTTAGGAAGTTTAATTAATTCGAAAAATATTTTTTCATAGTTAATTTTTCGGGAGATATATGTTCCAAGTTGCAAAATGTGGGTGGTTTTACCTTGTCCAATGGTGTTCCCAAATTCTTTTGCATATTTATCGTATGATTGATAAATATCTCCTCCATAAGAGGTAGTTTTTGCAGTTGTAAACCAATCATCCCCTTTTAAATATGCTTGTGCCCAAATCTCAAAACTCCATTTTTTTCGATGAAATGAAATTTCTTGATAAAGTTCCAGGAAGTTAGATCCTAAAGGATGTGCAATCGGAAGACCTTGATTACCCATTACACCCCCAGAAAATTTTTGCGAATAGGTATACGGTCTTACCAGATTTAATTCTGTTCGGTAAAATAAGTTTGTAGTTGAATCAATTTGTTTCCATCCTTTAACACCAAGTTGAATACCAAATTTGTTTGCCCACCATTTGTTACGTTTTAAGATTGCAGAAAGTAGAAAATCGTCAATTAATACTTGTCCATATAACATCGTGTTTTTATGAGTGAAGGAAATATTTAGCCCTAATAATACATTGTCACTGGAGCCCATATTGTATTCTTGTGGCCTGTAAAACACCAATGGATTTAGGTATTCAACTTCAAAACCACGATTATATAAGGTATCTTTCATTTGATATACAACATTCTCAAATAAACCGATATTCCATTTTTTAGTTGGTTTAAAACTTAAATAGTGTGTGGCATTTCCTTTTGGTACAAAATGGGTTCCTTGTTTTTCTCGCCAAACTTGTTGAATGAAATGATATTCAAATTTTTTAAATTTTCCCAAAAGCGAAACGAAAGGAGAAGCAAACCCTTGATTTCCAAAAAACAAGGACCGATCTCCCTCTCCAATAAATAACTTATCCAAACCTGCAGATAAGGTTAAGATGCTATTAGGCTTAAAAAGTATTCTCCCTCTTAAATCGCCGTAAATGGAATAGGAAGTGACAGGGTTTACTGTTTTTATAGGAGTGTAAAAAAACGATTTTGTCTGAAATGTTGAATTATAAGGAATAGGAGATTGATTTGCTATTCCAACGCGATAGTCTAGCATGTAGGAAAATTTATCCCGAAAGTTACCATTCAAAGTAAATGTTAAACCATTTTGTAATTTAAAATCGGAAGTATGATTCTCAAAACCATTAAATGCGAATTGTATATCTGGTAGTATTCTAAATTGGGTATGGCTACTATCTTTTAGTAACAAAGAATCTATTTGGTAAAATTGTAAGTTCTTTACGGTAGTCTGCGTGTTTGAATTCAACCAAAAACGCTCTACTTGCGCAGTTTGTTGCGCATGAACAATCCCTGTAAATAATAATATATATAAAAGTATAATCCGCATTAAAAATCAAAATATTCGTTTGTAATTGCTGTTCTTATACCGAGCATCAAACATTGGTAGGTAATATCCATTGAATGGAAATCACTCGCTCTTCCTTGATAAGACATAAACAATGTTGCATTATATAATTTATTCATACGATATCCCAATTCAAGGTTGTGTAAAATTGTATTTCCTTGTGGATTTGTGTTTTGTGATGGGTCAAGCACAAAAATAGAATTCGAAAGAAATTGTTGCTTTAAATCTCCTCCTTGGGTAAAGTAGAAATTTGTTTTTGCATCTAAATAGAATCTAGAATAGGTATATCCTAGTTTTATGAATACTTCTTTAAAATTATTTCCTTTTGGATGTGCAGAAGGAAGATTATAATTACTGTAAGCCAATTTCGCGCGATTTGCAGCATAAAAATGACGTGGTACTTGGTTCCATTCGCATTGAATTTGAAAGTTCTTAACACCAAATGCATCAAAATAGTAAACCCCAAGCTGACCAGCACCTAACCATGAGCTATTAAATTTATCTACGACAAGTTGGCCATACACGCGTACTTTTGTAAATGCAAGATCGACGTTTAACCCTGTAATTCCATTTAATATGGATGTATTTCCTAGTATTAGGTCGTTTTGTAATAATGGTAATGGTATTAATTGGCGTGCATCTAATGGGTGCATTTGCATAGAATCACCGCGTAATTGATTTCCACCAGTGAACAAACTAATAGATATTGATTCTTTTGGTTTGAAGGTTAAATAGCTTGCCGCAAATAATTTGGTTTCGTAGTTAGATTCTACTGCCCAAGTCATAGGTTTTCGATACAAATTCAATTGTTTTCGATACAACATTTGATAGTCAAAATAGCGATTAATCTTCCATTTGAAGCGTAAACTTGGAGCAATACTACTATTATCTGAAAGTAATAAAGAACGATAGCCAGAACCAATAAAATGTTGATTATTACCAAATTCTACTTGAAATTTCGGATGGAAATTAATATGTACATTTCCAGAAGAAAACGCATAATCATAGCCATTTACTTTAAATGGTTTTGTTCTACTAGCCCCAGGTATCATTGCATTTTGCGTGCTGTAGATACCAAATGATTTGATATACTTTTCTCCTTGTTGGTTAAAATATGCATTTTCATATCCTTGAAAACTTGCTTGGTTTTCACTAAAGGAGAAATTAAAACCAATTTTATTCACTAAATCACCCTCGATATAAATTCCTCGGGTATTTCGGTAAACTGGCCAATAGTTAGAGTCTAATGTTCCTACTCTACCTTTGGAATAGTTAATTAAAGGGGTAATGGAAAGTGTAAAATCTTGTTTCTTTAGTTCGATAGGAAAACGCTTGAATAAATAGTTTTCTATATCGGTGTAAATCGCGGCGGAATCTCTATTTAAATGTGCTACATTTAATTGGTTAGCATTTGCAGGAAAAAAAGTTTCTATGGATTTATTTTTTGATAAATAAATAAATTTGTCTTTGAAATAGGATTGGTTTAATAAAATTCTATTTTGTCCGTAGACAGCAGAAAAACAACAAATAAAAACAATTAAAACGCTAAATTTCATACAATTCCATTGATTTTAGTATGGATGCTTGCTTTTGTTTGTGCAAGGAAAAAAGGGTTGTAAAGTTCTTCTTTATTATAGACTAAAGGTAGACCAGTTTGAACATTCACAATGGTTCCTCCTAATGCTTCTAAAATCGCTTGACCTGCTGCAATATCCCATTCCATGGTTGGCGCAAAACGCGGATAAATATCTGCATTACCAGCTGCTAAATCGAAAAATTTTAAAGCGCTTCCTTTTTCTATATAGGTTAATGCTCCATATTTTTTTCTTAATTGCTCCACAAATTCAGCGGTTTTTATGGAATGAAAGCTGCGGGATGAAATTAAAACTAAAGGTTGATTTAAAACAGAATTCTCCTGTTGCTCTTTCCATCCAGCTATTTTTCCCGCGGTGTCAAATAAAGCAATATGTACACCAGTTTCTTTCCCGCCAATTAATACTTTTCGTTGAACAGGAGATACGATAATCCCAAAAACTGGCTTACCATTTACAATGTGTGCGATATTTATAACGAATTCCCCATTTTTTTTAATGAATTCTTTCGTCCCATCTAAAGGATCAACACACCAATTTTCCGTCCAATTTTTGCGGATTGAAAAATCTGTATTTAGAATTTCTTCCCCAATAATTGGGATATTCGTTTCTATTAAACGGGTATTAATTAAGTCGGAAGAAGCTTTATCAGCTTCGGTAACAGGACTTCCATCTGACTTGTTTTCACTTGTGAAACCACCATTGTAGTATTCCATGACCACAAAGGATGCGTCAATTGCGGCTTGAAGAGCAATAGTATAAATCTTTGGTAACCCGTTCATAGATGAACAAAATTAACAAATAAGAAGAACTATTAACTTATAACTATTTGTTATTAATCCATTTTTTACGAGTATAACTCTTTTGAACCGAAAAATAACCCAATGCTCCATTAGAGAAAATAGGGTCTGGATTCGATGGGGTAGCACTTTGTCTACCACCTTGATTTAATACTAAATTAAATAAATAACGATATACCTTATACTCAATATTTACAAGTGTTAGTTCTATTTCTACAGAGTCTTTTAGAGTAGTAATACCATTCTTTTCAATTTTGAATTTTGGTATTTCATTTACTACTGTGTCAGGAGAAAACTCATCTAATTCAAATATCGGTTTACGAGTAAATTTTATACCATCTAAATTTTGATCATCGTCTACCAAAATTTTATTGATTTTATCGCCGTCTTTTTTCGCTTTAAATTGATACCAATTCGGAATACCTACTGGTGTTTCATTTCGTATTGGAGCAATGGAATAGTTATATCTTCCAAATGATTTTTGTTTAAATACCCCAACCGAGTCTAAAGGAACTGCATAAGTAGGACATGTACTTGAAGCAGAATAAACGATATTATCTACTTTAACGAATAAAGAATATGACTTATTTTGGGTTAAAAATCCGGGACGTATTTTCAATTCATATTTTCCATCCCCTTTGTAATTGTTAGGTCCTGATTTGATCGTATCTTTTCCATCAGTTAAAGTGATCAAAGCATTATCTACTGCCAATCCACTTATTTCAGTATCAAAATTTACCGTTCTTCGTATATATACATACTGTGTACTACTATCAATTTGATTCAAAGAATCCACTTCTATTGCAGCTTCAATGATGATTTTTGGATCATCTTTATTTAAATCTAACGTTATTACTTTCTCACAAGAAAATAGGGTTATAAATAAACTAAAAAGTCCTATAAAATAGTGTGTTGATTTCATTTTTAATTTCATTTTACTTAAATTTAAAGTTGTAGGTAATTGCTGGAATCCATCTAAATAAAGAGGTCTGAACCGCTTCTGTAATGTTTGGATTTCCTTCTTTTTCTCGGAATGCAATTGTATACGCATTTTCTCTTCCATAGGCATTGTAAATCGAGAAATTCCAACTACTCTCATACGTATCCGTATTTTTTCGGATCCAATTTACACCTAAATCTAAACGATGGTAATTTGGCATTCTTCCACCATTTCGTGTAGTATATAAAAATTGAGTTTGACCTTCAATGGTGTATTTACCGGAAGGAAATGTTACTGCGTTTCCTGTGTAAAAAACAAATAAAGCGGAAATTGATAATTTTGGTGTTAGATCATAAATAGTTACAACAGATACGTCATGTGTTCTATCTTGTTTCGCATTATACCATGCACCATCATTTATTCCTTCGATTTTTCTTTCAGATTTTGATAAACAGTAAGACACCCATCCATTAAACTTACCTTTCTTTTTCTTCAAAATCATTTCTAAACCATACGCTCTACCTAAACCATATAGTAATTCTCCTTCCAAGACTTGATTTGCTTGGGTATTTGCACCATTACGATAATCAATTTGATTTTGTAAATACTTATAGTAAATCTCTGCATTAAATTCATAGGTGTTTTCTTTAAAGTTTTTAAACCAACCAAAAGCAGCTTGATCCGCAATTTCAGGTTTTGTATTTATCGTAGAACCTAATATAACATCCGTAGGGGAGGAGGTAGTAGCATTGGATACCAAGTGAATATTCTGTGCATTTCGTGCGTACGCTAATTTGAAACTTTGATCTTCTCGGTAGGAATAACTCATAGAAAGTCTTGGTTCAAATACAGGGTATGTTTTAACAAATTCATTATCTGTATAATTTAATGTATCATTTACTTCTCCATTTTTATAGGTATACATATCTTGTCCATTACCCAAAACGGAGAATGTGGATAGTCTAACACCATAGTTTACAGAGAATTTTTCGCTTACTTCCCAATCGTTTAGTACAAAGAGCGCTCCTTCAATAGATTTAGCAGGGTTAAGTTGCACAATGCCTGTAGTTATACCTTTGGAACCAATTAACTGTCCAGGGGTGATATTATGGTTGATAACATTTAATCCAAATTTGATTTTATTTTTTGTATTAGCAAAATATTGAAATTCCTGTTTTAAGTTGTAATCTAATACCTTCGATTTAATCGTAAAATCTACTTGTTCTGCAGTAATTGCGATTTTGTAATCGTACGAACTATAAATTACAGAGGTATTTGAGAATAATTTTGGAGATATGATATGGTTCCAACGAACGGTTCCTGTCGCATTACCCCAATCGATTCCAAAAGTTGAACCGAAACCAAGCACATCTCTACCAAAATATCCAGAAAGGTATATTTTGTCTTTTTGACTAATTTTATAATTTAATTTAGTGTTTAAATCGTAGAAATAGAGCGTATTATCTTTGAAGTCTTTGCTAGCTTTTAAAAACAAATCTGCATAGGTTCTTCTTCCAGTAATCAAAAACGAAGATTTATCCTTCACTATAGGTCCTTCGATATTTAATTTTGACGATATTAATCCTAATCCTCCACTAACATTGAAGCGTTGGTTATTTCCTTCATTCATTTTAATATCAAGAACTGAAGATAATCTACCTCCTAAATTTGCAGGTTGATTTCCTTTGTATAAGGTAGCATCTTTAATGGCATCAGAATTAAATGTAGAGAAAAAACCAAGTAGGTGGGATGCATTATAAACAGGAGCTTCGTCTAATAAAATTAAATTTTGATCGGAACCACCACCGCGAACATAATATCCAGAGTTTCCTTCTCCAGCACTTTTTACACCAGGCAATAATTGCAGGGTTTTGATGATGTCTTTTTCACCAAATAATACTGGTATTTTCGCAATCGCTTTTGGATCTAAACGTTCCACCCCCATCGTAGAACCGCGTACATTATCTTGTTTATTGATAGTTACTTTCGCTGTCTCCAATTCTTTTGTTTTTTCAGAGGGAGTTTCTAGTACAAAATTCAAGGATACATTTTCTTTTAAATCCACTTCTTTTTCTTGTGGAAGATATCCAATATAGGATACTACAAGGATGTATTTTCCTTCAGGAATTGTTATCGAGTAAAAACCGTATTCATTGGTTGCAACTAAATAAGATTGCTCTTTCACCCGCACTTTTACACCAATCAAAGCTTCTCCTTTGTTTTGTTCTGTTATTGTACCACTAATTGTAAATTTATTTTGTGCAAAGCTCATTATAGAGATGCTTAACAGCACAAAAAGAACTAAATAACGTTTCATTTTTAATTTTTTAGGCTAATTTATATATCCTTTTTTAAATCGAAATTTATTTTTCGATGAATGACGAATTTTACCCTTTAAGTAAAGGATAATATAAGTCGAATTTGAAATTAGTTTAGAATCATTCTAAAGAACTATTCGCCATCCAATTCTTTGAGTATTTGATTTACATCTTCTTCTGTACTAGTCAATTTGGATTTGCAAATCTTGATTAATTGTGCAGCGCGTTTTACTTTAATCGATAATTCATCCACGGAAATTCCGCCTTCTTCAATTTCTTGAACGATTAATTGCAATTCTTCAAATGCTGCTGTGTAGGTAATTTCCTCACTCATTTTCATTATTTTTTAGGTGGGTAACTTCTGCTTCTATGCTTGTATTTAGGGTAATAATTTTCAATTTGTCACCAAGGGAGACTGGATTACTTTCGGAAACCACTTTCCCTGCAAATAAGGTGATCGAATAACCTCTTTTGAGAACTTGCACTGGATCAACCAAATGTATGTTCCGTTCGATAACTTTTAATTTATCCAGCTCTTTATCTAATCGTTTAGGAAATGTTTGTTTTAGAAAAATGGATAAGTCTTCTAGGCGCGATTGTTGTGAAAATTGAAAATTGGCATGATTCTTTTTGAGAATCTGTATAGAATGGTTTAATAGGTATTTTTTTTCGTGATGAAGTTTATTTGAACCATTTTTTAATTTTTCTTGCTTACTAAAAAGGTATTTTTTTTCTTCGTGAAATCGGATGTTAGAATTTAATTGCAAACTCCTTGAAGTATCTTTAAGTTGGTGGTTAAAGGCAACTAATAAGTTACTTGTTTCTCCTTTAAATACGCGAATTTCTTGCGTTAATCCTTCTTGTGCTGTTTTTAAAGTTTGTTTACTCTCGTGTATAATAATGCGTTGTGCATCTTTAACGGGTACAGAAAAATTATGAAATGCTTGGAGTAAAAAATCGGCCAACTCGGTGGGAGTAATCGCGTTACGATAAGCAACCATTTCGGATACGGTAGTATTTGTTGAATGTCCAATTCCAGTCAAGACCGGCAAAGGAAAAGTAGCAATTGCTTTTGCTAATGCATAATTATTGTAACACGAAAGTCCTATTTCTCCACCACCACCACGAATGATGGTCACTACATCAAAATGGTCTTTTACTTTTTCAATTTTTTTTAGTTGTGTTTGAATTGCTTCGATTGCCGGGTCGCCATTTAATTGTGCGGTAAACAACATGAAAAAGTAGTGATATCCCCAGGTATTATTTTTAATAACGCTGTAGAAATCGGAAAGCCCTTTACTTGATTCCACCGAAATGACAGCGATACGCTTAGGTAATAATGGAAATGCCAACGCTTTGTTTGCATTAATAATCCCTTCTTTACTTAATTGCTTCAACGTTTCTTCTCGTTCTTTGTGTAATTCCCCCAATGCAAAAGTTGGATCGATGTCTAGGATGTCCAACGACATGCCATATAACGGATGAAACGAAATTTTAACTTGAAAAAGGAGGGTCATTCCGTCGTGTAGCGGTTCCTTTACAATTTCACTGAAATTTTTGGAAATGCGATCGAAGTTAGTTTTCCAAATTTGTCCACGCATGTCAGCAACTAATTTTCCATCTTCCTTGTGGACCAGTTCCGGATAACAATGTCCTTTGATAGTGTAGTTGAGTTTGTGCATCTCTGCCTTTACCCAGTATAAGCGGTTATAACGTTCTGAAATAGCCTTTTGGATGGAATTAGCAACTTGCTTTAAGGTATATATTTCGTGTTCTTCCGGCATACTAAGTAAAGTTATTCATTTTTTTGATAGTCCGATTCAGAATACTATCTAAAAAATTATACCTTTGTTTTCTAAATATAAATAGTACAACAATGAGTATTCCAGCAGAATTAAAATACACGAAAGATCACGAGTGGGTTCGTGTGGAAGGTAATGTAGCTACAGTAGGTATTACAGCATTTGCACAAGGTGAATTAGGTGATATCGTTTATGTAGAGGTTGAAACAGAAGGTGAAGAACTTGGAAAAGAAGAAATCTTTGGTACTGTTGAAGCAGTTAAAACAGTTTCTGACTTGTATTTACCTTTGTCTGGAAAAATTATTGAATTTAACACAGCATTAGAAGCAACTCCTGAAGTAGTAAACTCTGATCCTTACGGAGATGGTTGGATGATTAAAGTGGAATTTTCAGATGCTTCTGAATTAGAATCTTTATTATCTGCAGCAGATTACGAAGCGTTAGTTGGGTAATTGAGCGAAGTGTAACGAAGTGACGAGCGAAGATGTTTTTGCTCGAGATATTTATAAAAAAAGAGGTTTTTCATTCGAAAAACCTCTTTTTGCTTTATAGTTAACCGTCAATCCGTCTCTCTTAACTCGTCACTCAACTTTTTCACCATCGTCAAAATCGTAGCTATAGCAACCGTCTCTCCTGTTTCATCGTATACATCCACTAAGAATTTCACAATTCCTTTCGCAATGTCATCTTCCGAACGTTTTTCTTGATCTACTTTTTCTTTTACCGTAAAACGTACACCAATGGTTGCGCCAGGATATACAGGTTTCGTAAAACGTGCTTCTTCCAATCCGTAGTTTAACAACACCGGACCTTTTTTAGGGTCTACAAACAATCCTGCTGCTTTCGATAATACAAAATAACCATGTGCAACACGTCGCTCAAAAATGGTTCCTTCCAAGGATGTCGCATCCATGTGCGCATAGAAATTATCTCCTGACACATTTGCGAAATTCACAATGTCTGCATCGGATACCGTATGTTTATGTGTAAATACCGTTTCTCCAACGACTAATTCTTCAAAATGTTTTCTAAATACATGCGGATTTGCTTCTGGCATTTCTGCACCAACTTGGAATTGTTGGGTAATGTGTGTAATTGTTGTTGGATGACCTTGAATTGCAGTACGTTGCATGTAATGTAATACACCGCGTTTACCACCCATTTCTTCACCACCTCCCGCACGACCAGGACCACCATGTGTCAATAATGGCATAGGAGAACCATGACCTGTACTTTCTTTCGCACAGTCTTTATTCAGAACTAATATACGACCGTGCATGCTTGCAGCACCAACTACGTAATCAGTTGCTTCTTGATTATCTGGGGTAACTATCGAAGATACCAATGAACCTTTACCCATACGCGCTAATTCAATTGCTTCGTCGATGTCTTTGTAAGGCATTACAGTTGATACTGGTCCAAATGCTTCGATGTTATGTACATCTGTTTTATTAAATGGGTCGTTATTCACAAATAAAATAGGGGAGAAAAAAGCTCCGTTTGCACAGTTATTTCCTACCACATCTACGTGATCTACGTTTCCGTAAACAATCTCTTGCGATTTCGCTAATTGAAGTACATTTTGACGCACACGATCCACTTGCGTTTGTGTTGCTAAAGAACCCATACGCACTCCCTCCTCACTTGGGTCACCCACTTTCGTAGTTGCCAAACGCGCGGAAATTTGTTTGGATACTTCTTCCACTAAATTTTCTGGAACAATAATACGACGCACTGCCGTACATTTTTGTCCTGCTTTTATGGTAATTTCTTTGGTTGTTTCTTTGATGAATAGGTCGAATTCAATAGTTCCAGGAACTGCATATTTACCCAATACCGTCGCATTCAAGGAATCTGCTTCTAAGTTAAATGGAATACTACGTTCACTGAATTGAGGCAAGGATTTTAATACTTTCCCTGTATGCGCGCTTCCGGTAAAGGTTACTACATCTTCACTATCTACAAAGTCAAGAATTCCTCTTCCAAGACCACATACTAATTGCAAACTTCCTTCAGGCAATAACTTGGAATCAATAATATCTTTAACCATTAATTCGGTTACAAAACACGTAAACTCGGATGGTTTAACCACACATGGAACACCCGCCATTAAGTTCACAGCCATTTTTTCCAACATCCCCCAAATTGGGAAGTTGAACGCATTGATGTGCACCGCAACCCCTTGTTTAGGCACCATGATGTGATGACCGATAAACGTTCCGTTTTTAGATAATGGAGCCGCCGTTCCGTCTACGTAATATGGTAAATCTGGAAATTGTTTACGTAAAGAAGCATTTGCAAATACGTTTCCGATTCCTCCTTCAATATCAATCCAGGAATCCACACGCGTAGCACCGGTCAAGGCACTTAAAGCATAGTAAGACTCTTTTTTATCCATTAAAAACAAAGCCAATGCTTTCAACATACGACCTCTTTCTTGGAAGGTCATTTTACGCAATGCTTTTCCTCCAACTTCTCTTCCGTATGCTAAAATTTGATTGTAATCCAATCCAGCACTGGAAGTTTCGCCAATTACATCGCCTGTTAATGCATTGTATAAAGTTGTTTCTGAACCTGCTCCTGTGGTCCATTGACCCATTACGTAATTTTTTACTTGTATCATAGTATGACTTCTATAAATTGCTTTTTTTTCGTTAAACTGCAAAATTGTACAATTGCGTTATTATTTATCAAAGTTACAAATCCTTTACATTCGTCCATGAAAGTTGTTCAATTTCGTTGGGGAAACTTTCGTTTTCATTACCAGCGTAAAGTAAAACACCTCCTTCTTGTCTAAATACTTTTTGAAACCATTTCAGATTTTTGTGGTGTTCTTTTTGAATTTTTCCAGCTGATTTTATTTCAATAGGAATTAAATTTCCTTCATTTTCAATGAGAACATCCACTTCGTTTCCAGTGGAATCTCTGTAAAAATAGACATCTCCAAATTGCTCTTTGTTTTTTCTATTTTTGATGATTTCGGAAACGATAAAATTCTCGAAAATTGCGCCATAATAGTTACTTTTTTGTAATCCTTCTACCGAACGAATGCTAAGTAAATGACAAACGATTCCAGTATCGTAAAAATAAATTTTGGACGATTTGATTAAGCGTTTATTGAAATTATTAAAATAGGGAGGAAGGCGATATAGAATGTAACTGCTTTCAAGTACACTTAGCCAAGCATCTAACGTTTTATGTTCTACGCCCAATTCTTTTGCTATCGAACTCATGTTAAGTAATTGAGAGGTTCTACTCGCGCAGATTTTAAGGAACTTTGAAAACAAAAGTATATCCCCAATATTACGTATCAAGCGAACATCTCGTTCCAAATACGTACGTATATAATTGGTAATCCATCGCGATGCGCTTGATTTCTTACAGATTATGTCAGGATAAAAACCTTCAAGTATTTGTTTGTTGAGTGATTCATTTTGGATATTACTTGCTTCTAACTCCGAAAGACTGAAAGGTAATAGTTCAATATAACCAACTCGACCAGCTAAGGATTGAGAAATGTTTTGTTGCATCAAAAAATTGTTGCTTCCCGATAAGATAAATTGACCCATTTCATCGGATGAATCTACAATGCCTTGTAAGTAATTAAATAATTCTGGAATGCGCTGAACTTCATCAAAAATTGCACCTTTTGGGTATTTTGCTAAAAATGCTTTCGGATTCGTTTTTGCAAATAGTAGGACGTCAGGATCTTCTAGATTGACATATGCCTTTTCCGTAAATAATTGCTTGCATAAGGTTGTTTTACCAGACTGTCTAGGCCCAATAACACACACTATTTTGAACTCTTTAGCAGTCTCAAAAGTTTCTTCTGTTAACGCTCTACCTATGTATGGAACACTCATAAATCCTGATTTATTTGAAACAAATATACAAATCAACTACCAAAATTACAAATTTTTGTATTTTTGGTAATTAACTACCAAAATTTACATTTTTTGTATTTTTGGTAATCCAATAATTTTAAATCCCCAACGTCACTCGTCACTCATTGCTCGTCACTATTTTATTATCTTTACAGTCTACAAATTCATTCATTTATGAGCAAGGAAAAATTTACTGTAACCGCAGCATTGCCTTACGCCAACGGACCACTTCATTTAGGGCACGTGGCAGGAGTTTACATACCAGCAGATATTTTTGTGCGTTTTTTACGCATGAATGAGCACGATGTGGCTTTTATATGTGGAAGTGATGAACATGGTGCAGCAATTACATTACGCGCTAAAAAAGAGGGGATTACTCCGCAGGAAATCGTAGATAAATACAATAAAGTAATTGGAGATTCTTTCCAACAATTTGGAATTTCGTTTGATATTTTCCACCGTACTTCTACTGAAATTCACCATAAAACGGCACAAGATTTCTTTTTGAAACTAGAAGCGAATGGTAAGTTTATTGAAGAAACAACGGAACAGTATTACGACGAAGATTACAACCAGTTTTTAGCCGATCGTTACATTGTTGGGGAATGTCCTAATTGCCATAATGAAAATGCCTATGGCGACCAATGCGAAAAATGCGGTTCTGCATTAAGTCCTACGGATTTGATAAACCCACTTTCTACCTTAAGTGGTAAAAAACCAATTTTAAAATCCACTTCCCACTGGTTCTTACCAATGGATCGTCACGAAGAATGGTTGACTGCTTGGATACAAGATGGAATATTAGATGGTAAACAACAACACGATCCAAAAACATGGCGCAATCAGGTGATTGGTCAATGTATGTCGTGGATCAAGGGTGGCTTGAAGCCAAGAGCCATGACGCGTGACCTAGATTGGGGAGTGAAAGTACCTTTGAAAGGCGCAGATGGTAAAGTGTTATACGTATGGTTAGATGCACCAATCGGATACATATCTGCTACAAAACAATGGGCGTTAGACAACAATAAAGATTGGAAAGACTATTGGACGGGCGATCGTAAATTGGTACATTTCATTGGAAAAGATAACATCGTTTTTCATGCAATTATTTTCCCGATTTTATTGAAAGACCATGGAGATTTGATTTTACCTGACAATGTTCCTGCATACGAATTCTTGAATTTAGAAGGAGATAAATTTTCTACATCGCGCAATTGGGCGGTTTGGCTTCACGAATATTTAGAACGTTATCCATCCAAAATAGACGAATTAAAATATACACTAACAGCAATTGCTCCAGAAAGTAAAGACAGTGAATTTACGTGGAAAGAATTTCAAGCACGTGTGAATAATGAATTGGCTGACATCCTTGGAAATTTTGTGAATCGTGCTTTAGTATTGACCCAAAAATACTACGAAGGAATTGTTCCAGAATTAGGTGAACTTACCGAAGAAGACCAACGTGTACTAGATACGATTGCAGCTTTTCCAGCTAAAATAGCAACATTAATTTATGCGTATAAAATTCGGGAGGCACAATCGGAAGTAATGAATTTAGCGCGTTTGGGGAATAAATATTTAGCGGATAGTGAACCGTGGAAATTAGTAAAAACAGATCCTAAAAAGGTAGAGACGATCTTACATATTGCACTTCAGATTACGGCTAATTTAAGTTTCTTGTTGGAACCATTTTTACCTTCCACTGCTACTAAATTACGTTCTTTCTTAAATGTGGAATTACCAATTTGGGGAGAAATCGGTCAAAAAATAACTTTAACAGCTGGACATAAAGTAAATACACCAGAAATTTTATTTCCAAAAATTGAAGATGCTTTCGTGGAGGCAGAAGTTGCATTCTTAAAAGAAAGTCAAGCATCACCCGTTGAAGTGAATAGTGCACCGCAAAAACCAAATATTTCTTTCGATGATTTCACCAAATTAGATATTCGTTTAGGTAAAATTATCGAAGCAGAAAAAGTACCAAAAGCAGATAAATTATTGAAGTTGACGGTGGATACTGGTGTGGATGTTCGTACAATCGTTTCTGGCATTGCGAATTTTTATAATCCCGATGAGGTCGTTGGTAAAACAGTTTCGGTGCTAATTAATTTAGAACCACGTAAAATTCGTGGAGTAGAATCTGCGGGAATGATTTTAATGGCTGAAAATGAAGTAGGAGAATTGAGTTTTGTTTCCCCTGAAAAAGCATTTGATGCGGGTGGCGAAATTCGTTAATACGTAGATTGTTTCTAAATTAGTTTACTAGGTAAATGTAAGCAACAACATGCGTAAGTTTACGTCTTGAAAGCGAGAGAAAAATGTAAATCAATGGTTGAAATTATAATTTATTAATTTCGAATGGATTAAGTTTTTTCTCAATTAACTTAAATTGGTATATAAATGAAAAAAAAATTAATTGTAAGTTTTTCATTGTTGCTTGGATCATTTTTTTTGCAAGCGCAAACTAAAACAATTGCTTATCAAGAATTAAAATCTGCTTCAGGTGCTCTTTCAGGTTCCGGAATATTTTTTGGAGCATCGATGACTACGGATTCAATCACAGTAACTTTTGCAGGTCCTTCTACGAAATGGATTGCGGTAGGATTTGGAACTAAAATGGGAGGATCAGACGCGTTAATTTACACTGCATCTGGAGGTTCACAAGATTGGTGGGATTATTTTATGGGAAGTTACAGTTCTGTCGTAAAAGATGTGCAACAAGATTGGAAGATTAAATCGAATACTGTTTCTGGATCTACAAGAACTTTAATAGCTTCTAGAAAGTTAAATACTGGCGATGTTAAAGATGCAGTATTCAATTACAATGCAGCATCGTTAAATCTAATTTGGGCGAGAGGTTCAGGGTCTTCTTTCAATTTAGCGGATCATGGAAGCTCCAACCGTGCGTATGGAATTGCGTTAAATTGGGTAACTCCAGATATTTCAGCAGATATCATTGAAATTTCAGACAAGCAATATATCAAACTTACCAATTCATTTATTACTATTTCTGTAAATGATGCGGATTACAGCTATCAAATTTCAGATTTACAAGGAAGTATAATCAAAGAGAAAAGTAATGTAAAAGGTGAATTAACGATTAATATTTCTGAATTCAAACCTGCAGTTTATATTTTAACTTTTGGGAGTAATGGTAAATTCGTACAACGAAAATTTGTGGTACAATAATTTGCTTTGAAATGAATAAATTGGCGTTATTTCTCTTTTTGAGCATTTTTATTAGTCTAAATGCATATGCTCAAGATATTTATGAAGCCTGTAGAAAAGGAAATTTGGAGGTAATAAAGCAATTATCTACAGTAAATCCAGACACAATCAATACGCCCAATAAAAGTGGTTATACTCCTCTGATAATTGCAGGATACAGGAATCAGCTAGAAGCAGTAAAAGTATTACTTGATTTAGGTGCGAACGTAAATGCTATTTCAGAAGATGGAACCGTATTGACAGCTGCGTGTTATAAATCGAATACAGCACTGGTTAAAATTCTTTTGGAACAGCATGCAGATGTAAATGTTAAAAATAATGCTGGAACAACCCCGCTGATGTTTGCGATAATGGCTGAAAATGAAGAAATAGTAAAACTATTAATTGAGAATAAGGCGGATACGCAAACGATAGATAATTCGCGTAAGACTGCAGTAGATTTCGCAAAGGATTGCGATAGTAAAGTAATAAAAAAATTAATAATCAAATAACCAATTAGTAATCAATATCCTTGAAAATAAAGTAAACCAAGCCTGGTTTATTCTATTGTAAAAGGGATTTTTATTAAATTAATAAGGTAATTTTAAATAAAAAATAAATGAAAAAAATCGCTTTTTTGGGTGTTTTCTGCTTGATGTTAGTCCATCAACTAAATGCGCAAACAGATACCACAAAGCTTTCGGAAGACGACCTTTTGTTGCAAGAATTAGGAGCAAACGACATCAAACAAAGTTTATTACCAGAGGGAATGGGACTTATTCGCCGTTCGCTATGGGGAGAAAAAGGAGCAATGCGTAAGTTTAACTATTTTGAGCTAACAACCGATAAACGTGAACGTGAATTAATCGTTCGTAGACGTATGCTTCAAACACATCAAGCCCTTGGTTTTGTTGCTTTAGGCGGAATGATAGGTTCCTGTATTACGGGTCAAATTATGATTAATACAAGAAGTGGAGATACCCAAGAACTTATAAAACCACTTCATAAAGCTGCGATTACTACTACGATGATCGCTTATGGCGCGACTGCCTTAATGCAATTGTTAGCTCCGCCACCAGTGATAATTAGAAAAAACAAAGGATGGAGTAATATGAAAGCGCATCGCACCCTCGCATATCTTCATTTCTCAGGAATGCTTCTTACTCCTTTGGCAGGAAGATTGATGTATGGCAATCTAAGTCAATCTGCGAATGCTAGTGATAAATTACGAAGCTTCCACCAAGTATCCGGTTATATTACAACCTCATTGTTTGCGGGTGCGGTAATCGTAATGAAATTCTAATTTCTTAATCAAACTTTTAACTTTCTAACTTCAACTCTCATGAAAAAATCAATCATCTATTCGCTATTTCTTGGACTTACATTAATGTTATGTTCCTTTGACAATGTTAAATTAACACTCAATAAAACGGATTCTTTTATTCGTTACACGTTAGATCATCCAGCACATACATCTATTGGTACAACGAAAGATTTTATTTGTGGGGGATATTATGATAATACTTCAAAACAAATTACAAAATTAGTTGTTGCAGCAGCTGTAGCTTCTTTTGATTCTCAAAATTCTAGTCGCGACTCCCATGCATTAGAGGTTTTGGAAGGAACGAAATACCCAAAAGTTACATTTGTAAGTAAAGCTATTAAAGAAGAAGCTGGAGATCTTATAATAGTAGGTGAATTATCGTTTCATGGTATCAAAAAAGACATCACAATCAAAGCAAAACAAATTGCATCCGATAAAAAAATTATTTTATCAGGTTCGTTTAATGTTAGTTTGGATAAATTCAAGGTAGAAAAACCATCCATGCTAGGTGTTGCTGTAGATGATAATTTAGTTATGGATTTTAAAACGGTTTTTGATATTTAATGCCTTTGAAACATTCTATTTGGAGAGCACATCTTGCCTTATTATTAGTAAATATGTTATACGGAGCTGGTCATATCCTTGCAAAAGGGGTTATGCCAGCTTTTTTAACGCCCACAACTTTTATTTTCTTTCGCATTGCAGGAGCAACCTTGCTTTTTTGGTTAATTAAAGCATTCTTACCCAAAGAACGTATTCAACGCAAAGACATAGGACTTTTCATGTTGTGTGCTTTGTTTGGTGTTACAATCAATCAACTCTTTTTCTTTCATGGTTTAAGTTTATCCTCTTCGATAAATTCTGGAATAATTATGACTACTAATCCAATATTAGTAACCATTATCGCCTATTTTTTATTGAAAGAAAAAATTACTACTACAAAAGTTACTGGTATTATTTTAGGGGCAACAGGAGCAATTTTATTGTCTTTAGCTGGGAATACTGGCAATGGAGATTCTACACTTGGAGATTTGTTTTTATTTATAAACGCAGCGAGTTATGCTGTTTATTTAGTAATTGCCAAACCATTAATGCAACGATATAGTCCATTTACGGTAATTACCTATGTATTTACTTTTGGATTGTTTTATATGTTAATATATCCCCCAACCTACATGGATATGGCGCAAATCGATTTTAGTGCAATCCATCCGATTATTTGGGCTAAAATCACCTATATTGTGATTGGGGTTACTTTTTTTACATATCTCTTGACTATGTATGGACTCAAATATGTTGGCCCATCAATTGCAAGTGCATACATCTATACACAGCCCGTCTTGGTTATGTTGTTTGCCTATCTTTTTTCCTTACTAGGTGTTGCGGATGATTATACCAATACAATTACCATTGAGAAAATAGGGTATATGGTAATGATATTTGTTGGAGTTTGGATTACAGCATATTATGGTAAAAAAAAATAGGAACGAATTTTCGCTCCTATGTTTATATAACTTTTCTTAACAAATCCTCATTTATTAATCGTACTTCAATTTTCCTTTCATTTTCTTGAAAATCTTGATTTTAGGTAAATTGATTTTGATTGTTTTCTTTTTCTTCATTTCTCCGTTTGTTTTTGTAAACTTACGGTATGTAAAAGGGTTTTCAGGAATAGTTCGTGCATATCCGATAGACAACTCATGGTTTGATCCAGTATTAAAGTGTTTCGTTAATGCTGCATTGTTATACGTATATACAAATCTCCACCCTAAATCTAAAAATATACCTGCACTCGCTACGATTGTATTATCGGTTCTATATCCAGCACCTAACCAAATCAACTGATTCAATAAAAAGTTCATATCAGCACTTACATTTAAAGGTGCTCCAACGATGCTTCGAATAGATACTGTTGGGTAGAAAACATAGAATCCATTATCCCAACGGAATTTATAGCCCGTAGAAATAAATAAGTTATTACTTTTTAAATCTAAAATACTGTGTTTTCTAGTATCTATTGCAGAGGTTGGAAGTCTGTTACCCATTAGTCCAGGTAGACTAACATTAAGATCAAAATCTGGCGTCACCATTGCAAATCCAAAACCTAAATTAATCCCAAATTTATTAATTCCAGGTTGTGTTAATGTAGGATCGTCTAATTGTTTGTAATATAAATTTGTAGCATTTAAAGTATTCTGCGTAAATCCTAAACGGAATCCATACGAAAAAGACATTCCTCCATTGCTGCGCGTAAATTGTTTATATGCAACATTTCCCGCAATCTCCATTTGATTATATCCGCTGAAATTATCATTCACCGCAAAACCAGAAAACCCTAAATGTGGACGATAATTATAGTGCGATACAACTGCAAAATTATTCGCAGAATTATCTTGACTCGTATAATCATAATGGGCAAGGAAAGTAGTACCGAATTTAGTAAACACATCCATGTTAGCAGGATTTAAAAATCCTGGATTTAACATATACTGATTGTAGAATTGACGGGTTTGAGAAAAACCGACGAAACTAGTCAACAGAAAAAGTACGACACCAAAAAATTTCATCGTTTCAAGATTATTTTTCCGTTAATATAGGTTGGTTTGTCTTCGAATTTATACTCAAATTGGTAGAAGTACGCTCCTTCTGGTAACTCTTTACCGAAAATACACAAAGGTTGGTTACACAATCCTATGAATGTTTTGTTTTCTCCGTCATTTGGATTGTTGGAATAAGGCGAAGCATAAAAAACCAAATCTCCCCAACGATTAAAAACAGAAAATTTGTTATCTCGGTATTTTTCTAAATTTTCAATGAAATAGGAATCATTGATAGAATCACCATTTGGCGAAAAATAATTGTAGCTTAAAGTATCCATTAAGTCACTTGCTTTACTAGAGAAAACAGGTGATAAGACTACAAAAAATATAAAAAGTATGCTTACTTTCATATGGAGCAAGAAATATTTGGTCACAAAGTTGTGGTTTTTTTTTTTGTTATCCAATGAAATTGCCATAAAGTATGCTTTCGAATGCATAAAAAAAGGTTGCTCTACTTCTAGAACAACCTTTCATTTGAATTCTAGGATCGAAAAATTATTTTTCTATTATTTCAATAGCTGTAATTTTATCACCTTCTTTGATTTGGTCGATTACTTCCAAACCTTCAAATACTTTTCCAAAACACGTATGGTTTCTATCTAAATGCGAAGTTTGTCTTCTGCTATGACAAACAAAAAATTGAGATCCTCCTGTATTTCTTCCAGCATGAGCCATCGATAATACACCACGGTCATGGTATTGATTTTCTCCCGTTAATTCACAATCAATTTTGTATCCTGGTCCACCAACTCCTGTACCTTTAGGACAACCTCCTTGAATTACGAAATCTGGAATTACACGGTGAAAAGTTAATCCATCGTAAAATCCTTCTTTTGCTAATTTTACAAAGTTGGCAACCGTTTTTGGTGCATCATTTTCATAAAAAGATACTTTCATATCTCCTTTTACTGTTTTAATTATTGCTTCCATAGTAATATTTTGAAATGCAAAGTTACATTTTTTAATTTTCTGTACATTTGTTCTATGCAAAAACATACCATACATCGCGAAAAAACACACCAATTTTCACGTTTAGTAACGAAATTAACCTATCAACAGGAGGATCTAACAGAATTACTCGCGGCACCTTTTTCCTTGGAGAATTTGGGCATTCAAATGCATCGAAAACAAGCAAACTATTCTATACACAACCGACAAATACTCGTAGGTGAGTTAAAAAAACAATTTATAAACTTAGCTAAAGAGTCTCCAGTTGCTAGAAATATTCATAAATTAGAAAGTCCAAATACATTTACAATTACGACAGGCCATCAATTAAATATAGGAACTGGTCCTGCTTATGTCATTTATAAAATAATTCACTGTATCCGATTAACGGAGGAGTTAAAAAAAGCCTATCCTACTTTTGATTTTGTTCCAGTATTTTGGTTGGCAACGGAAGATCATGATATCGAAGAAGTAAATCACACGACAATTTTTGGTAAAAAAATTAGTTGGAATGAAAATCAAGGGGGTGCAGTTGGCAAGTACAATTTACATCATTGGGAAGAAATGAAGGCTGAAATAGCTGCTTTTTTTCAAAATTATCCAGAAAGTGAAATCCACCAATTGCTTCAAAAATATACCGGGAAAAATGTTGCGGATGCTACCCAACAAATCTACCATGCCTTATTTGAAAAAGAGGGTGTAATTGTGTTGGAACCAAATGTCCCAGGCTTAAAAGCTTTGTTTTTAGAAACCATGCAGCGGGAAGTACAAACACCATTTGTGGAAGTAAGTGTGCATAAAGCAAATCAAACCATTGAAAAATTAGGGTTTACACCGCAGGCATTTGCACGTCCTATTAATTTATTTCGTTTGTCGGAAGGTAAACGGGAACGCCTGTTGGAAGCAAATAGTCCAGAAGTATTAAAAGAGCTTCTAGAAAATCCAAATCATTATTCACCAAATGTAATGCTTCGACCTGCTTATCAGGAAACAATTTTACCAAATTTAGTGTATGTAGGTGGTGGAGGAGAAATTAGTTATTGGATCCAGCAAAAAGGAATTTTTGAAGCTATTGGATTAGAATTTCCTTTACTAAGTGTTCGTAATTCTATTCAAATAGTAGAAGCTTCGCAGTTAAAAAAATGGGAAAAATTAGGTTTTAGTTGGGAAGATATTTTCACCCCTTTACAAGAGCTTCAGCGTCAGTATATCCAAGCGAATTCTGGAGAAGCATTAAATTTTAACCAATTAGATAAAGCGTTGGATACATTAAACAATGTATTACGTGATCAGGGCTCCCTTTTTGATCAAAACATGGAAAAATATGTCGATGCAGAGTCTGCTAAATTATCCAAACAAATGGAAGGAATAAAAGCAAAATTTATCAAACAACGAAAAAGTCAATTAGATCTAGCAATGAAGCAATTGGAAGATTTAAAAGCAAAGATGTTGCCAAATAATGCATTGCAAGAACGAACCGAAAGTTTTTTAAGTTTTTGTAAAGATGGTGCTATCCAATCAAAAATTCAACTACTAAAAAGTGTTATGGACCCCTTTGAAAATGATTTGATTGTGTTACTTTTAGACTAAAATATACGAAAATCACGTTTTTTACGTTTTCATTTACTTATGCGTTTTTTCTTTGTTTCACTCTTCGTTTTTTTAGCTTATTCCATATCCGCACAGGTAAATGGAATCGTTGAAGGTACGTGTGTAGAAAAAAGAGACAAAGCATTGGAAAATGTAAAAGTCCGATATAACAACCAATATTTTTATACAGATTCTTTAGGACATTTTGAATTTTCTGCCCCAGTCGAGCAAGAAATAAAGATACTTTTTTCCTATGATTCAATAGAGATTGCTAAATCCGTTTTTGTTTCACCGAATCAGCGTACACACTTAGGAAAGATAAAATTTCCACTCACTGTAATGAGTTCTGTGTTTCTAAAAACGGATAAAGGGGATAATAATATTTTCAAATTACCTTCTTTAGATTTGCAGAAAATTGCTTCCAATTCTGTTGAGCGAACATTAATCTATTCGACTGCTGCCAGTTCTAATAACGAGTTGACTTCCAATTATAACGTACGAGGAGGTAGTTACGATGAAAACTTGGTGTATGTAAATGGTTTTTTAATTAATCGTCCTTTTTTAACACGTTCTGGCCAACAAGAGGGTTTGAGTTTTTTATATTCCTCCTTGGTGAAAGACATTCGATTTAGTGGAGGAGGGTTTGATGCAAAATACGGCGATAAATTAAGTTCCGTATTAGATATAACTTACATCACACCAGATTCCACGAATGCTTCGGTAATGATGTCGTTAATGGGGGTTGAAGCCCACGTAGCCCAAAAAGTTAATACTAAATTCAATTATTTGGTTGGAGCACGTTATCGCGCAAATGGCTATCTATTAAATGCTTTACCAACGCAAGGTTCGTATAACCCTGTTTTTTATGATGGGCAATTTTTGCTAAATTATGCGATTACTCCAAAACTTACCTGGAGTACTTTGGGACACCTTTCTTCCAATAATTACCGTTTTGCACCAACAACCCAAGAAACCGATTTTGGAACAGTCAATGAAGCGTATCGCTTAAAGATTTATTTTGATGGACAGGAACAAACAAAGTTTGAAACAATGACTGGTGGGACAGCGTTGAAATATAAACCCAATGATAAAACAAATTTAGATTTTTACGCGAGTGTCTTTCAAACGAATGAGAAAGAATATTTTGATGTACAAGGACAATATTATATCAATTTATTAGAGACAAACCCAGGTAAAAAGAATTTTGGAGATTCGATAGCATCCATCGGGGTTGGAAGTTATCTTACGCATGCACGTAATAATTTACAAGCAACGATTGTAAATTTATATCATAATGGTGCACATCAATTGACAGATAAACAACGCTTATTATGGGGTGTAAATTACCAAAAAGATGTTTTCAAAGATGTTTTGAGTGAATGGAAAAATATCGATTCTGCGGGATACACCATTCCAAACACGAAAAATCCAGATTTTAATTTGTCGTATGCGCTAAAAAGTAAATTAGCCTTACAAACACAACGAATCAGTGGATTTTTACAACATAGTTTCGAATGGGGCAAGACAAACACCAATTTTCCGGTGAAAGCAAGCTATTTTATCAAAGATTCGCTAGGTAAAAAGACCTTTATTACGCTTAGAGATACCCTGACAGCTGCGTCCCGTCGTTTTTTGTTGACAAGCGGTGTACGTTTTGGTTATACGGAAGTTAATCAAGAACAATATGTTACTCCGCGCGTTTCCTTGATTTTCTTTCCAAGAACATATTTCTACTCCAACAATAAAGTGATGCGTCGCAATGCACAAGTCCGATTAGCAGCAGGATTGTATTATCAACCGCCATTTTACCGAGAGTTTAGAACCCTTGATGGACAGTTAAATTTGCAAGTAGTTTCTCAAAAATCTGCGCACATCATTACCGGTTATGACTTTAACTTCGCGATGTGGAATCGAAAAACGCCTTTCAAATTTGCCCTAGAAGCATATTACAAATATTTCTGGAATGTAAATCCCTATGAAATTGATAATGTTCGTACGCGATATTATGCAAATAATGATGCGATTGCCTATGCCTATGGAGCAGATGTAAATATTCATGGTGAATTTATTGAGGGGGTACAATCTTTCTTTAAAATTGGTTACTTGAAAACCATGGAAAATCTCTTACACGATGCATACACGGTTTACCGCAATAAAAATGGGGAAACGATTATTCCAGGATTTACGATAGATGAAAAGAAAGTGGATAGTACGGTGTATCATCCTGGATATATTCCGAGACCTACCGATCAACGGATTAACTTTGCGATTTTATTTCAAGATAAAATGCCTTCTTACGAGATGTTAACCGCCCAAATGGGATTTAATTTTGGGACTAGTTTGCCGTATGGTCCACCAGATTTTCAACGCTATAAAGATACCCTACGGCAGAAATTTTATGCACGGGTAGATTTAGGACTTTCCTATGATTTATTACAAAAAACACATGCACTAAAAATCAAGACTAAACATGGTTTTTCAGATGCTATTTTATCGCTGGAGGTATTTAATCTATTAGGAATTAACAATGTGCTTTCTCAGCAGTGGGTGCAAGATGTTACCGGTAAAACCTATGCCATTCCAAACTACTTAACCCAAAGACGTTTCAATCTGAAACTGATTTTGAGAATGTAATCAAAAATTAACCCTAATCACTAGGCGATTTCAATAATTTACGGCAAATTTGCACCATATTATTGGCCCATGAGAACGAAATACATTGATTTAATTGATCAAACCTTTGATTTTCCGCAAGATGAATTTAACTTGCAAGACGATCGTTTAATCTTTCACGGAATTGATTTGATGCGATTAATTGAACAATATGGTACGCCATTGAAATTTAATTACCTACCGCAAATTTCGTATAACATTCAACGGGCGAAAGGATGGTTCCGTGAGGCAATGAATAATATGGGATATGGAGGAAATTATTATTACTCCTACTGTACTAAAAGTTCGCATTTTTCATTTGTTTTAGATGAGGTATTACAAAACGATGTGCACATCGAAACCTCTTCTGCCTTTGATATTGATATCGTTCGAAAATTATACGATACGGAGAAATTAAGTCCTGGGAGATATATTATTTGTAATGGCTATAAACCAAAAAAATATATTGACAACATCACGAAATTAATGGCGGAAACGGATTTAAAAGTAATCCCTGTCATTGATAATGTGCAAGAAGTATCAGATTTAATTGATAGCACAGCAGATTTATCGAAAGACATTCAAATAGGTATTCGCGTAGCGTCAGAGGAAGAACCTAAATTTGAGTTTTATACCTCACGACTTGGGGTGCGTTACCGAGAGATTTTACCTTTATACAAAACCATTGTACAGGAAAATCCGCGGGTTAAAATCAAAATGTTGCATTTTTTCATTAATACTGGAATAAACGATACTGCTTATTATTGGAATGAATTAACCAAATTACTACGTGTCTATTGTGATTTAAAAAAAGTTTGCCCAGAGTTAGATTCCCTCAACATTGGTGGAGGTTTCCCAATTAAAAAATCGTTACAATTCGATTTTGATTATGCCTATATGGTGAAAGAAATTTTAACGCAAGTTAAACGTGTTTGTTCGGATAACAACATCCCAGAACCACACATTTTCACTGAATTTGGTTCGTTTACAGTAGGAGAAAGTGGTGGCGCAATCTTTAATATATTACAACAAAAGAAACAAAACGATAGAGAGCGTTGGAACATGATTGATTCTTCTTTTATGACCAACCTTCCAGATACTTGGGCAATCAACCAACGTTTTATCATGTTACCAATTAATCGCTGGAATGATGATTACGAACGTGTATTATTGGGTGGATTAACGTGTGATAGCGATGATTACTATAATTCAGAACAGCATTCAAATGCGATATATCTACCTAAATTCAGTAAAACTAAACCGCTATATATTGGTTTTTTTAATACTGGGGCATACCAAGAAACAATAGGTGGTTTTGGTGGATTGAAGCATTGTTTGATTCCTGAACCAAAGCATGTATTGATTCGTCGCGATGAAAATGGAAAGATTAGAACAGAACTTTTCTCCGAAGAACAAACTGCAGCGGATTATTTGAAGATATTAGGGTATTAAATTCAAGCTGTCACCTACCTCGGTCCATCCGCAAGGAGGGATAAAGGGAGGTGAAAAATCCTCTTTATCTTCGTAACTTTGCACTAAATTTTATTCTATCAAAATGATAAAACTACAAAACTTCATCAACGGAAATTATATTGCACCTATTAGCGATGCATATATTGATAATTATGAACCTGCTACAGGTCAAGTATATTCTTTAATTCCAGATTCTGACGAACGCGATGTAGAATTAGCAGTAGAAGCAGCAGAAAATGCATTTCCGATTTGGTCTAAAATGTCCAACGAAGAACGAAGTAAAATATTGGTAAAACTATCGGAAGGTATCGAGGCACGTATGGATGAATTTGTTCAAGCGGAATCGAGAGATAATGGTAAACCAGTTTCATTAGCCGGACATGTAGATATTCCAAGAGCGGTTTCAAATTTTCATTTTTTTGCAACAGCTATCACGCATTTTGCATCCGAATCACACCACATGCAAGGGGAAGGGATCAATTATACCTTACGTAAACCGATTGGTATCGTTGGATGTATTTCGCCTTGGAATCTTCCTTTGTACTTATTTTCTTGGAAAATAGCACCTGCATTAGCAGCGGGTAACTGTGTTATTGCTAAACCATCTGAAATTACACCGTTTACTGCATATTTACTGGGTCAAGTAGCAAAAGATGCTGGCATGCCGAATGGTGTATTAAATATTTTACATGGTTTAGGGGCAAAAGTAGGAGATGCAATTGTAAAACATAAAAAAATTAAAGCAATTTCGTTTACGGGTGGTACGAAGACAGGAGAATATTTAGCGCGAACAGCAGCGCCAATGTTTAAGAAATTATCCCTAGAACTTGGCGGTAAAAATCCAGTAGTCATATTTGCCGATTGTGATTTTGAGGAAATGTTAAGCACTACAATTCGTTCTTCGTTCTCAAATCAAGGTCAAATTTGTTTGTGTGGTTCCCGAATTTTTGTGGAACGTGTGATTTATGAGAAATTTAAAACTGCTTTTGTAGAAAAAGTGAATAAAGCGATTGTTTCTAATCCTACAGACCCTAAAGCAAACATGGGAGCATTGGTTTCATTGCCGCATTTAGAAAAAGTACTTTCCTATGTCGAACTAGCCAAAGAAGAAGGCGGAAAAGTTTTAACCGGTGGAACGCGTGTACAATTAGAAGCGCCTTACGACAAGGGATACTACATGCGTCCTACAGTTATTGAAGGTTTAGCGTATGATTGTAGAACAAACCAAGAAGAAATTTTTGGACCAGTTGTTACACTGACTCCATTTGATACGGAAGAAGAAGCTTTAATGATGGCAAATTCGACAGAATACGGATTACAAACTACGCTTTGGACAAATGATTTAAAACGTGCACATCGTTTTGCGGATTTAGCGCAATCTGGAATTGTATGGATTAATTGTTGGATGGTACGCGATTTACGAACTCCTTTCGGTGGTGTGAAATCATCTGGAGTTGGTAGAGAAGGTGGTTGGGAAGCTCTACGTTTCTTTACGGAACCAAAAAATATTTTTGTAAAATATTAAAAATCATAGTGTTAGATTAAAATAGATACTAATAACTATATTTCTAGTATCTCGTCTACAAAATTAGAGACGTCTAAAGACTTAAATGCAAAAAAAGGTTTATTTTGATTTAAACGCATATCAATTTTTACGTTAATAACGCTATATTTGTCTAGTTTTAGTATACGTTATACTTGAAATCGTAAGTGATGATACTGGCAATTGCAAATCATAAGGGAGGTACTGGAAAAACTACTACCGCAATCAATCTAGGTGCAGCATTAGCACTGAAAGGTAAGCGCGTGCTTCTGGTTGATCTCGACCCCCAAGGTAATCTTTCTTATTCTTTTGGTTTTGATGAAGAGCAAGTAGATATTTCGTATGTATTAAGTAATGAAAAGAAATTTGAAGAAGTGGTAATCCATCAGGAAAAAATGGATATTTTACCAGCTTCCATGCGACTTTCAGATATCGAGTTGTCTATGTATAGTGTTGATGATAGAGAATACTTGCTTAAGAACGTATTGGATGCAGTCAAAGCTAATTATGATTTTATCTTGATCGATTGTTCCCCAGCGCGTTCTTTGTTAACCGTAAATGCTCTTACAGCTGCTGATTATGTCATGTCTACAATTTTATTAGACGTACTTAGTATTCAAGGATTGATGCATATTGTTCGAACCATTCAGGAAATAAAAATGGTGCTAAACGAAAAATTGGAATTTTTAGGGGTGCTAGGTGTGAATATCGATTTACGAAAAAAACTATCGAAAGAAGTGATCGATTTTGTAAAAGCAAATTACGATTTTTCTTTTTTTCAAACGTCGATTCGTGGAAATGTTAAAGTTGCGGAAGCACCATCACATGGACAAAGTGTTGTAGCATATTCCCCTAACTCAAACGGAGCAAAAGAATACATTTTACTGGCAGAAGAAATAATAGAATTTAATAAGTAATACAATGGCTTTAGGAAAAAACATGAAAGTGGATAGGTTGATTCCCTTAAAAAAGGAAGATAAAGTCAATGTAGAACCAACTGCTCCAACAGCTCCTATCGAAAATTTAAAGGAGGAGATATTATCCCATGAAGCTATTCAAGAAGAAGAAGCGACTCCGACTGTTTCTGTAAGTTTAGATGAATTTTTTGAAAATTTAGCGCCAACCACTTCCACTGCAGACACACAAGTTCAACCTGAAAAACCAATAGAATTTAAACCAGAAAATACGGAGAATTCAAAACAAGTTGCTATATATGAGGATGTTTTATTAGAAGATTTAACATTGCTTTTTAAGCCTTCTCGAAGAAAAACGCAACGAAGAATGATTATCAATTTAGAGGGGAATTTAACAATTAAACATGTGGATTTATTGTATTCTAAAGTGCATTCTGTGTTTGAAAATTATGACATTGCAGAAATTAATTTAACTAATATAACGGACATTGATATAACGGTGATTCAATTATTTCATGCGATTCGCGTACATTTTTTTCCGTTAGATAAATTCATTACAATTCAAGCGGAATTGTCTCGAGAAGACAGAAAATTGCTTAATACTTGTGGTTTTACTGAATTTCAATCTTGATACTTCCAAAATAGATAATTATGGCAAAAACAATACTTATAGCAGACGATTCAGAAAGTATTCGAGTAGTAGTTGGTTTAGCTTTACGTGAGGCTGGATTTACTGTTATTGCAGCGAAAGATGGTCAAGATGCACTGGATTTATTAAAGCAAAATGAACAAGTAAGTTTGATTATTTCGGACTTAAATATGCCTTTGCTAGATGGGATTTTATTTCTAAAAGAGGTGCGAAAATTAGATAAATTTAAGTATCTTCCTTTCTTAATTTTGACTACTGAATCGCAAGAATCTAAAAAAATAGAGGCTAAAAACGCTGGAGCAACCGGTTGGATTATTAAACCCTTTGTCAAAGAGAAATTAATTGCTGTGGTAAATAAAGTGATACGCTAATGGAAGAAATGAAAGCCACTTACATTCAAGAAGCAAATGAACTTCTTGAAAATTTGGAATCTTCCTTGTTATCCTTGGAAGATAATCCGAACGATAAATCGAACATTGAGCAAGTTTTCCGGGTGATGCATACCTTGAAGGGAAACAGTAGTATGTTTGGTTTAGCAAAAATTGCCGAATTTGTCCATGATTTAGAAACGATTTACGATAAAATTCGTCAGGGTGAAATGCAATTAACCCGCGATATACTGAATACTACATTAGCATCGTTTGATCACTTGAATCGTATTATCATCGATTCGGAATTAGAAGACCCAACGAATAAAGAAAATCACGATCAACTAATCTATCAGATTCATCAATTTATTGAAAAAAAATCTGTATATAACACTTCGGATGAGACCCCAAACAAACCAACGAAGTCCGCGGAAGAAGTACAATTCGAGCAATTAGAAAATGTGCCTAAAACATATCATATCTATTTCGAGCCAACCAATGAATTTTTGTTAGATGGTTCAAATCCAATGATCTTATTAGCCGAAATTGCACAACTTGGTAAGTCCATAATTGTTCCCCATTTTAAGAAAATAGCATCCATTGATGATTTTCAACCAACAAGTTGTATTACGTATTGGGATGTGTTTTTAGAAACAACAAGTCCAAAGTCTGCGTTAGAAGAGGTTTTTGTCTTTGCAGAATCATCTGCTACAATCGAAATCACTACGTATGGATATACGGAAATAATTGCTAACGCTGAATTTGGAGAATTTGTAAATGCTACCAATTTTAAAGATGTTCGAATAGTTGCGGATGAATTAGAGGCAATTCTTCAAAAAGTAGGTAAAAAAGTAGAAGCGATTGTCCAAAGTCCTTCCCTACCAAAGTCAGTTTCTGAAGCAAATGATGCCATCAAAACAGTCAAAGCTGAGACAAAAGAGAAGGTGGTTTCGAGTATTCGTGTGTCCTCCGATAAGTTGGATGAATTAATGAATTTAGTAAGTGAACTTGTAACTACACAAGCTTCCTTAACGCTTTACAATCAAAAAAATGAAACTCCAGAATTAGAAATAATTTCCGAAAATATCGAAAAGTTATCACGAAGATTACGAGATATTGCTTTCGGGATGACGTTGGTTCCTATAAATAATATGTTTAGTCGCTTCCAACGTCTAGTGCGGGATGTTTCTATGTCTTTAAATAAAGAAGTTCAGTTCGTGACGGAAGGGGGGGAAACAGAATTGGATAAGTCGATTATTGAAACATTGACCGATCCTTTAATGCATATCATCCGAAATAGTTTGGATCACGGATTAGAATTACCAGAAAAAAGAGAGGCACTTGGAAAACCTCGAAAAGGAACAGTTAAGTTAAAAGCATTTTATTCTGGTATTTCTGTATACATTCAAATTATCGATGATGGTAAAGGGATTGATGTGGATGTAATTCGCGAAAAAGCAATAAGTAAAGGATTCTTGAAACCAGAAGATGTACTTTCCGATAAAGAAATTTTTGACTTTATTTTTTACCCAGGTTTTTCAACTGCTGCGGTGGTAACGGATATCTCTGGACGAGGTGTAGGGATGGATGTTGTAAAACGAAATATTTCTGAGTTAAAAGGATCTATTATTGTCGATTCTAAAGTAAATATCGGAACAACATTAACCATTAAATTGCCTTTGAGTCTATCGATTATAGATGGATTATTAGTAGAGGTAGCCAATGTATTTTATATTATTCCATTGTCGGTGGTAGACAAATGTTATGAGGTAGAAAACAAAGAAATGATTGGTAATTTCAACCAATTATTAGTATTAGATAACCAACAAATACCTTTTATCAATATCCACAAAGAGTTTGGATATGATGAAATTTCAGACGCTGAAAGTTCACAGATAATTGTAGTGAGTGATTCAGATCGTCGAGTAGGTATAAGTGTAGATTGTATTATAGGTGAATATCAGGCAGTTGTTAAACCAATTGGGAAGTATTATAGAAATCAAGATTTTATCTCTGGAGCTACAATTCTAGGAGATGGTTCTATCGCTTTAGTGATGGATACCCATAAAATTATTGATTTATATACGGAACATGCTAAAGTAGAAATAAGATCATGAAAAGTGAACAAATGAATGAAAACGCATTGAATGGGGAAACTAAATCGTTTTTATCGTTCAAATTAGAAGGTGAAAACTTCACGATTCCTGTAATGAAAATTATGGAAATTTTAGAAGTTCCTAAAATCACCAAGGTGCCGCAGTCTCCCAATTTTTTAGTTGGGGTGATTAACTTAAGAGGTGCTGTATTACCAGTAATTGATACCCGTATTAAATTTGGGATGACACCTATCGAGTTTACCATAAATACATGTATATTAGTCCTCAGTATTGAAGTGAATGAAGAGGTAATCGAAGTAGGTGCCTTAGTAGATTCAGTATCAGAAGTATTTGAGTTAAATACCAATGAAATAAAACAAACGCCAACTTTAGCTTCACGTTACCGCTCGGATTATGTGCAAGGAATGATACAAGAAAACGATCATTTTATCATGGTACTAAACATTGATAAAGTGTTCTCAAGTAATGACCTTGAATCCATCAGTGAGTATATAGATACGGATATTGAAAAATAATTAATCAAATAATAGAATAAATGAACAAATTCAAACAAATGCCTATCCGAAAGCAATTAACATATGCTTTCTCAGTAATCATTCTTTTCATAATGATTATGTCTGTTTCTCAACTTATTCTTCAATCAAAAGGAAGTAAATTGGATAGAAACATAGAAAAATCAAACGAAATCTCAACTGCGATAAAAAACATAAAATATGCTTTACGTTGGGATCAGCAAATGGTGATGGAATTTCTAGCTGCATCTTCTACCGAGGAAGCTAAATTCCCACAAGAAAGCCATCAAAAAGCAAAAGCCGAATTTGATGCAAATACACGTTCTATTGAAACATTAGTAGCAGATGCTGACTGGGGAACAGAATTTACGGCGGATAAACAACAAATAGCGACTACGATTGGACAAGCAAAAGAGTTTTACATCAAAGAATTAATTCCATTATTACAAGTTGTTGAATCGAATACTTTTTCAAGATTTGATTTAGAAATACAAGCTTCTAAAAATAAAGCTTACTATCTAGCGCTCCAAAGAAATAACATTGAAACAGAAGCGGCAGACCATCGTTTTGATGAATTAAATGATGATTTAGCAGCTAAAATACAAAGTTTAGAAAAAGACATCACGACCATTTCTAAAAGTTCGAACGAACAAGCACAAAATTTTGCAACCTTATCTTCAACCATAATTGCGATTATCACTTTGATTAGTTTATTAGTAGCAATTTATTTTGCGCAGTTTATCATTAAAGCATTTATGCAAATTCTAGGAGCAGAACCAAGTGTCGTGGCTGCTTATATTGATGAAATTGCTGTTGGAAATTTATCGGTAGAGATTAAGAAAGAAAAAGGACTTGCAAATGTTGGTTTGTTGAAAACCCTTGAAAATATGTTGGCTGGTTTTAAAAAAGCAGGACAATTTGCCTCCGAAGTTGGGAAAGGAAATTTAGAAACGCATTTTGAACTTTTGGGTACTAAAGATGAATTGGGGACTTCCTTAGTGGATATGAAAAATAATCTATTGAAAGCTAGAAGTGAAGCAGAACAGAATATGCGTGAAATTGAAGCACGTGTGAAATTAATGGATGAAATGTGTATCGTTTCAGAAACGGATTTGAAAGGATTCATTACCTATGTAAATGATAAACATTGTGAGGTTTCTCAATATACGCGAGATGAATTGATAGGTTCCAACCAAAATATGGTGCGTCACCCAGACATGTCGAAAGAGGTATTTAAAGAATTATGGGCAACGATTGGTAGAGGACAAATTTTCCGCGGGCCAGTTAAAAACCGTAAAAAAGATGGGACACCTTATTACGTAGATGGAGTCTTTGCTCCTGTATTGGGGCCACATGGTAAACCTGTAAAATATTTAGGTGTTCGTTACGAGAATACAGAGCAAACTTTTGAAAAACAAGCGGCAGATGGAATCGTAAATGCAATTAATACTTCTTACGCATTTATTGAATTTGATACTAAAGGTAATATCATTACAGCAAATGATAATTTCCTAACTACTATGGGCTATACTTTACCTGAAATAGTTGGCAAACACCATAAATTATTTGTAGATCCAAGTGATTCTAATTCTGCGAGTTATTTAAAATTTTGGGATGATTTGGCTATGGGTCTTGCGCAAAATGGCCTTTACAGACGAGTTTCTAAATTAGGCAAAGAACTATGGCTTCAAGCGGTTTATTCTCCAGTAAAAGATGAGTTAGGTAGAGTAAACAAAGTAGTGAAAATAGCAACGGATGTTACTTCAGCTACAAATGCAGCTTTAGCAACACAACATGCTACGAAAGAAGTGATGCGTGTATTAGATGCATTGGCTAGCGGTGATTTAACGCAAAAATACAGTGTATTATCGGAAGCAGAACTTAAACAAATGGGGGATGCTTTAAATGCAACCATTGATGTATTAATTGCGCAAAAAGCTGGAGAAGTGGAAACACAAAAAGCTGCTAAAGAAGTTAGTCGTGTTATTAGTGCATTAGCAGAGGGTGATTTAACGCAACGTTATTCTATTGAGTCTTCTGGAGAATTAAAAGTAATGGGCGATGCTTTGAATAAAACAATTGAGGTATTAAATTCGTTGATTTCTAAAGTAATGGAAAATACTTTGAATATCTCTAGCGCAAGTGTTCAAATATCTAATTCTGCACAGCAATTGTCGGAAGGGGCAACGAATCAAGCGAGTTCGGTAGAAGAAATTTCTTCTTCGATGGAACAAATGACGGCAAACATTCAACAAAACACAAGTAACTCCAGACAAACGGAGAAAATCGCCTCCAAAGCAGCAATTGATATCAATGAAAGTAAAGAATCTGTAAGCGAAACAGAATCTTCCATGAAATTAATCGCTTCTAAAATTTCAATTATTGGAGAGATTTCTAGACAAACTAACTTATTAGCATTAAATGCTGCCGTAGAAGCTGCAAGAGCTGGAGAACACGGTCGTGGATTCGCAGTAGTAGCAGCGGAGGTACGTAAACTAGCAGAACGTTCGCAACTTGCCGCAACAGAAATTGATGAAGTTTCAGCAAAAAGTGTACATGTTGCCCAGAAATCGGGTCAAATGTTAAATGATGTTGTTCCAAACATTCAAAAAACAGCAGATTTAGTAATGGAAATTACGGCTTCTTCCAACGAACAAAGTTCTGGATCGGAGCAAATCAATAATGCAATACAAAACTTAAATTTGGTTGTGCAAGAAAATGCAGCAACAGCGGAAGAAATGGCTGCGGGTGCAGAAGAATTAAGTGCGCAAGCAGAAAATTTACAAGATGCAATTGCGTTTTTTAAAATTGAAGGTATGAATCAAATGGCTTCTAAACCAAAATTAGCCAACAAAACAATCCATAAAGTGCAACCAAAATCTAAAAGTACACCTTCGGAATATACATCTAAATCCAGTACTGCAAATACTGGGGGTATTTCTATAAACCTAGGAGGACCAGATAATTTAGATAGCGATTTTATCGAGTTTTAATAACAATACATACATGATTAAAATACAGTAAGATGAGGCTTCTAATAAGTCTCATCTTATTCGTTTAAACACTTTCAATATTTAGTTCATGCGTCCCCATTTCAATAAAATAAGTTTAAGCCTACTTTTAGTTTGTCTAACTAGTTTTTTCACCAAAGCACAAGAAGCAGATACCACTGCGAAAGATTTTATTTCCGAAGGATTTAAAGTACATACATATGTGATGAATATGACCGATTTCGCAAAAGTAACATCGATTCGTAAACCACTATTTCTAGGTGTTAATGGTATTCAAATTACAACGTTTACCAAAGAAAATAATTGGTGGAAAAATGGTATGTTCTCCACCTATATATTAAACACCTATGGGGATAATCCAACTACGGATTATGTAGGAGATTACCAGATGTTTGATAATATAGAATCTTTTCCAGATACCAATAATCACATCCATTTAGGGAATGGGCAGTTGAATTATCGAACATTCATCTACAGTTTGTATTACCAACATTTTTTTAAGAAATCGCGTTTGCTTTTAGGCCAATATGACTTAAACTTTGATTTTGCATTCTCAAATATTGGTTTAAATTTCATAAATTCTTCGTTTGGACTCCAACCAACATTGGCGTATAATGTCCCATCTTTTTCAACTTTCCCTTTCACGAATTTAACTGCACGTTATGAATACGATATAAACGAAAATGTTTCATTTAGAGCTGCAATAGCACAAGGGGTTGGTGGAAATCAGTTGACGAACCCACACGCAACAAAATATGTGGAGACATTTAAAGATGGAGGTCTATTTATGATATCCGAAATAAGTAGAAGTAGTTTTAAAAACGATTTGTTACTTTCTGAATATAAATTTGGTGTTTGGGGACATACAGGTTCAAAATCGATGCATTTCAAGAATTACACCAATAAATCGGATACTACTACGAATCATTTTAATTTTGGTGCTTATTTTATTGCAGATAAATTACTTAAAGCAGAAGCGAATGATTCTTCACAAGGACTTTATGCATTTATCGATTTAGGTTGGGCTCCTGGCGATTATAATATTTTTAATTACTATGCAGGAGGAGGTTTATCGTATACCGGTTTATTTCCAAAAAGAAATGCAGATGTAATTTCACTTGCATTGGCTACACCTTTTTACAGTAATGGTATTGTAAAAGTGGATAAATATAGTCTAACAGAAAAAGCGCTAGAGTTAAATTATAATATTGTCTCAAATTATATTAATTTTCAACCTTGTATTCAATACCTTGCGAATATTGGTGGTGCACATGGATTAGAAAAATTTGCTTTTATGATTCGAATAGCTTCGCATAAAGGTGTATTTTATTAAATTAAAAGTTTCGTAAATAATAAAAACACGTTGTATTAAACAACAATAAAAAGTATATTTAATTGATTAACAAATTTTGATACAAATATAACATGGTAAAAAGTAGTAAAATCCTAATTGTTTTTTCATTGATTTCAATAATACTATTAGGTCTTAGTGAGGTTTTTTTAGTAAATAAAGCAATGCATTCGTTGTTGTTTTTTATGTTTTTAGCTATATCTTTTTTGACGGTATTGCTTGCAGGGATAACAATGCATCGTGCAAACAAGCGTGACGCTCTTGCACTTGAAAAATATATTTCATCCCTTGGGAAAGAAACAAATGTATCCCTTGGAAATAATTTGAAATCCATTTTTTCTGGATGCTATCAGGCACTTAGTGTGGTTGATTTAGAATTGAAACGGGTAGATGCGTTTGCAAATGCAATTGTCTCTAACACGCAAAATTCATTTGAATTTCAAGCTAATTCAGTCGTTGATCCACATTTAAAGTCTATTGGAGATACAATTTCCAAAATGCATACTGAAGCAGCACAATTGAAACGTGAAATCGATACGCGTATGAAAATTGTAGATATCATGTGTATTGTTTCGGAGGTTGATTTGAAGGGTTACATTACCTATGTTAACGATAAACATTGTGAGGTTTCGCAATACAAACGAGAAGAATTAATAGGTGCAAATCAAAATATTGTGCGCCATCCAGATATGCCAAAAGAACTATTTAAGGAATTATGGTCAACGATTGGAAGAGGAGAAATTTTTAGAGGGGTTGTAAAAAACCGAAAGAAAGATGGAACTCCGTATTACGTAGATGGTGTGTTTGCTCCTGTTTTAGGTGAGAATGGTAAACCTGTAAAATACATCGGTGTTAGGTATGACAATACAGAACAAACATTTGAAAAACAAGCAGCGGAAGGAGTTGTAAATGCAATTGATAATTCGTATGCGTTTATTGAGTTTGATACCAAAGGAACTATTTTAACCGCAAATGATAATTTCTTACATGTCTTAGAGTATTCATTATCCGATATTCAAACTAAACACCACCGAATTTTCTGTGAACCTAGCTTTGTAAATTCTTCTGAATATAGTATGTTTTGGGAAGATTTAGCAAAAGGATTGGTGAAGAAAGGTCAATTTATGCGTATCACTAGAAGTGGTAAAAAAGTCTGGATACAAGCTGTTTATTCCCCAGTGAAAGATGAAATGGGTAGAATAATTAAAATCGTAAAAATTGCAACGGATATAACGATCCAAAAAGAGACGGAGTTAGCAACAAAAAATGCAGCGCATGAAGTTAGTAGAGTGATTGGTGCAATGGCAGAAGGTGATTTAACACAACGTTATTCGATAGAGTCTACGGGTTCTTTAAAAACGATGGGGGAAGATTTAAACGAAACATTAGAGACCTTAAATCAATTAATCGGAACTGTTGTAGCAAATGCTGAAAATATTGTTTCTGCAAGTAGTCAAATAGCATCATCAGCAACTGAATTATCCTCTGGTGCAACGAATCAAGCAAGTTCAGTGGAAGAAATTTCTTCTTCGATGGAGGAAATGACGGCAAATATTCAACAAAATTCGAGTAACGCAAAACAAACAGAACGAATCTCTGTGCAAGCAGCAAAAGATATTCAATTGAGCAAAGATTCTGTTTTTCAAACAGTGCATTCGATGAAGACGATTGCTTCTAAAATTTCAATTATCGGCGAAATTTCCCGTCAAACCAACTTGTTAGCTTTAAATGCTGCAGTTGAAGCTGCGCGCGCCGGAGAACACGGAAGAGGATTTGCGGTAGTTGCAGCAGAAGTTAGAAAATTAGCGGAGCGTTCACAAGCAGCGGCGACAGAAATTGATGAGGTTTCTGGAATCAGCGTAGATGTAGCACTTAAATCAGGTGAAATGTTGACAGAAGTTGTTCCTAACATTCAAAAAACATCCGATTTAATTCAAGAAATAACCGCATCTAGTACCGAACAAAGTGCAGGTGCAGAACAAATAAATAATGCGATTCAAAACTTAAATGTTGTGGTGCAAGAAAATGCTTCTACAGCAGAAGAAATGGCTGCAAGTGCGGAAGAATTAAATAATCAAGCAGAAGTATTAAAAGATGCCGTGTCCTTTTTTAAAATTGATGGATATGCGCATATGGAGTCTCCAAAAAAAACAAAACTTGGAGAGATAAAATCAACGAATAATCAAACGGTAATTAAATCGATAAAATCTTCCCAAACAATTCCATCGAAAGGAGTAAATATACATTTGGGTGGTAAAGATGAGATTGACAATGAATTTA
>JBIIKZ010000016.1:0-38560 GCA_044232905.1 Crocinitomicaceae bacterium | reverse complement strand
AGCAAGGTTAGAAGGATCGATTGGTGCACTACTTTTTTTAGTATATGATAAAACTTCTCCCCCAAATTCATTCGACTCAATAATTGACTCTAAATTAATTAAATAATTGGTGAAGTTTTTTTGCTCGTAAGTATTACTACCACCAGATAAATGAAGGACATGTTTTTGCCAATCTTTTGTTTCTGAATTATATACTGAATTTTGATCTTGTTGTTTTTCGTATTCTTTTATCTTATCTAAATAATTTAACAATTCTTGATCGTTATTCACCGAAATTCTTCCTGTTGCTACTAATGGAGCTACATTCCCTTCAAGTTTACCTGTAAAACCATTATCTGAAGAAGGGAAACCAAATGTAGGAAGGATCGAAACTGCACTATTATACTGCACATTTCCAACTGCATCTATACTTTGAGTTCTTAATCCTTTATTATTTACTGCTTTTCCAAGTAATAATAATGCAGCGGGTTTATTTAAACTTTGGTTATACATTTTATGCGCAAAACGTCTAATTGCAATAAAGTGTTTTGGAATACCACCTCCAAACTGTAAATACAACTCTTCCGCGTTTGTAAACACTACATTGTGATTACCTCCTTCAGGAGAAGTTCTATAAGCGGCATAAAGAGCTGCACTCGCTTTTAAAACATTCGGAAACACCATAATAATTGCTCTTTCACTACTTATCGCATCAAAATCAATGAAGTTTGCGGTTCCATTTACTGGACTGATAGTTGAAATTGATTTAATTAAACTTTCATCGATTATAATTAATTCTTGTTGTGAGCCATCATTCGTATTCGGAATTAACACCTTACAATTACCAGCAACATCGAGTGTTGGAGTTGCCCAAACGGGCTTTGAACCCAAGGTAAAAACGATTGGCTTTTGGATTTTATGGTTACTAATCGTCAAATTAATTTTAGCGGAAGTATTGGCATTATCTAACAAATAATTACCTGATTTTTGTCCTTCTAAATTTGTTTTTTTTGGATATGTGTAGCCTATCCAATTAATCCCTTGATTATCTGTCAAAGCACCTTGATCATTGATAATAGACCAGTTGAGAATATTATCATTTTTTAAATCCTGTATTGGGATTGTCAACTCGTGATGAATATATTTATGTCCAACAAAAACTGTATCAATAAGCACTTTTTTGCTGTTTTTCCAGGTATAACGAAAATGATGATTCCCTTTTGCAATAAATTGTGCTTTGGAATGGGAAGTAACTTTCGAGTCTATTTTACCATCTGGTGCATCAAAACCTGTATAGATTAGATTCTGGTCGAACAAATTTATATCTAAGGAAATATTTGATGCCACACCATCATAATTACTGCAAAAACCTTCTCCTGGAGAATAGAACGTAGAAGATAAATTATTGGCATCAATCGCTTCACTGTAATAATTGATATTATAGTAAGTATTCTTGGAAATCCAATAATTGGTTGGTGCATAATTTGAGTAATCTACCGAAATATCTTTTGTAAAGCGCAAGTTGGTGGTTTTTGCATTCCAGGTAAAGAAATAATACAAACCATCACTAACCAGACTATAGCTTGGATTACCAATGTCTTTAGGATTTTCATACAAAACGGAATCTAACCAAGCATCATTATGTTTCGCGTGAAATAATATATAATCTCCAGAATCTAATTTATTATCGCCACCGTCAACGATGTAAATTGGCACTTCACGTTCACGACCAATAATTTGAATGTTATCAGAAGTAAATGATTTCACATCAATTCCACTTGCTCTTATCGTATTGTAATCAAGCTTAAAAACACCATCCGAAGCGATGTAAAACGAATAGTATTTTTGCGAATAATTAATCCATTCATTCCCGTATTTTTGAGAAAAGCCAGTAAATGAAAGACATAAAAAAACAAATATTCCTATATAATTCTTCATCACTTACCAAAATTAGCAGGTTTATCCAACAATAATTTCACAGAAAAAACATTTGAATATAATGCAGTTGATTGATCCCCGATATCTGTAAAAGCATAATTCAAAACCACTTGTGCAAATTGAATCCCAACACCAATATTCGGCTGAAAAGTCAAATTTTTCTTTTTATTGAAATCTGTCACATACTGCATATTACCAACGCCGCATCTGAACATAAAAAATTTACGAATTCCAACTTCCACTCCTATATGTGGATCAATACTGAATGGTGAGCTAGCAATCAATACATTTCTTTTTCCATCTGTCGTAATATCTAAATCAATTTCACCAGCAACATAATCTCCTTTTGTATTTATAGGAAATTTACATTGGGTACCTAAAATAAAACGCGGCAAAGTATATTCCATGCCATTTCTCGGAATTGAATTACCTGTCATCGAGAATACTTTTTTGGTTTGTTCGTCTAAAGTAAATACCCACGCATTAAATGTAGAAGTAATGTCGCGTCCCATTAAACCAAACTTCCAATATTTCTTCGCATCGTATTGTAAGCCAGCATCGAGTCCAAATCCCCATGAATGTGCAAAACTACCAACTGCACGGTGAATCAATTTCATACTACCGCCAAAACGCAAACCCTCGACTTTCAATTTTCGAGCATACGCTAATGAAAAAGCGTAATCTGCTGCAGAAAATAATGTAATCTTATCGTAATTAACATTTCCACCATTATCGATTAATTGCGTGGTGTTAGGTATATCATCTACGGCAAATCGAATCATAGAAAACCCAATTCCACTTTTCGCATCAATTGCATGCGCAAGGGAAATAAAATCATATTTAGCGATACCAGCAAAATATTCGGAGTGCATCCCTCCTATTTCCAACCATTTCTTAGTTAGCGCAACTCCTGCAGGATTCCAATAGGTAGCGCTAGAACCTTCCGTACTTGCTACGACCGCATTGGACTGTCCTAAAGCATCCGCACCAACACCAATTTGCAGGAATTCGTTGGAATATTTCGGAGCAGTGGTAGTGGTTTGTTGGGCAGAAACAGAACCTAAAACACCTATTATTAAAAGTAAAATAAAAGAAAAATGAAACTTCATATATAAAATTTGTACTTCAACTAACACGTGATTTTTAAAAAAATTGTGTTCTTTGTATTCCAACTTGCATTTAAACCATAAAAGTAACAAAAGATACTTTATATATTGACTACAAAATTGATGAAAAGTACCCTCTCCATGTTTAATATCCCGAACCTATTTACAGCATCGAATATGTTATGTGGGATCCTAGCTATCTTACTTTCTGTATCTGGAAGGATTGATTTAGCACCTTTTGCAATTTATTTAGGTGCAATTCTCGATTTTTTCGATGGTTTTTTAGCACGAAAGTTAAATCAACAAGGGGAATTAGGAAAACAAATGGATTCTTTAGCGGATATGATTACGTTTGGAGTTGCTCCTGGGGTAATGATGCTAGTGTTGTTAACAAGTATAATAGATCCAACTTTCAATACTGGTAATGCAACACCATTAAATTGGAGTGTTCAAATTTCATTTGGATTTTGGGTAGAAAAAATCATGACCGGAAAATCATTTTCTTTCGTACCGTTTATTGCATTAATCATCCCATTCTTTTCTATCTTCCGTTTGGCAAAATTCAACATTGACACTAGACAAAGTGATTCTTTCATTGGTTTAAACACTCCAGCAAACACTATCTTTTTCACCTCCTTTCCGTTATTATGTTTTTTCTACCAAGGAGATCATTCGTTTGCCGGAGAATTGGTTAAGACAATTGTAACTCCATCCGTTTTAGTTCCGTTAATTATTTTAATGTCTTTATTATTGGTTTCTGAAATTCCTTTCTTTTCCTTTAAATTCAAGCACTTCAAGTGGAAAGGGAACGAACTTCGTTTTTTATTCTTAATAACTTGTGGAATATTAATTCCAACAATATTGGTGTGGTCCATTCCAATTATTATACTTTTGTATATCCTATTATCTGTAGTTGAAAATTTATTTATTAAAAAACAAACAATATGAAGTTTAAAGCTGAAATCGATGTAATGCCATTGGATGCATTATTAGACCCACAAGGAAAAGCTGTATCAAGCAGTATGAAAAACATTGGATTACCTGAAATTGATGGTGTTCGTATTGGTAGACATATTCGTTTGTTTGTAGACGCAACATCTAAAGACGAGGCTACTACAAAAGTAGATACAGCGTGTAAGAAATTACTTTCGAATCAAATTATGGAAAGTTATACGTTTGAACTAGTAGAAGCGTAATATTTTTCTTTTAAATAATTAAAGCCATCTTTAGTAGGTGGCTTTTTTGTTTTTACACAATGACTCGTCGGTGTAAAATATGTCATGATTTTTTTCATATTTTTTTTTGTGAGACGAAGTCAAAATAGACTCTGCGTACTCGAAAACGCTATTACGTCAAAAATCTCAAAAAATCTCTGCGCTAAAAATTATAATCAATACAACATATAACTATTTATCAAGTTTTTTAATAGATATTTACCACTAAAACATGGTAGTACAGACATTTCTTATTATATTTATAAATCAGTAAACTATAAATTATGATTCTGCATCCACAATTTATTACAGACAAGGAAGGAAAACCAGTTTCAGTAATTTTGCCAATGAATGAATTTAATTCTCTACTAGAAGAATTGGAGGAATTAGATGATATTAAATTATATGATGAGGCTAAAAAAACAGATTCAGGCGAACGGTATTTATTTTCTGATTACGTAAAAAACAGAAAGAAAAAGAATGCCTAAATACATCATCGAATTAACAAAAAAGGCTAAGAAAAAACTAGATAAGCTTCCTGATTTAATTGTAGATCAAATAATCGAAACAATTACGCAATTAGAAAACAATCCTAGACCCGTTGGAAGTAAAAAATTAAAAGGTCGAGATGGTTATCGTGTTAGATCAGGAAACTATCGAATCATCTATGAAATATTTGACCACAAATTAATCATAGAAATTATTGATCTAGGACACAGAAGAGATATTTATAGTTAATACATGAAAATCCCAAACCTCATCGGCTACCAAACTTCATTTGAAGGAACCATAAACTATCAAACGATTAACCCAATTACGGATCAGTTGCATCCAGCACTATTTATTGAAGCTACCAACGAGGAAGTTGATCGAAGTGCAATTTTAGCGAAATCGGCTTACCGAACCTATTCAAGAACTGCCCCTCTAGAGCGCGCACAATTTTTACGCACTATCGTAACCGAATTAGAATTACATAAAACCGATTTACTTGCTACCTATATTTCGGAATCTGGATTAAATCAAGATCGCGCAGAAGTCGAATTTGCACGTACCACATTTCAACTACAAGCATTTGCAGATTTAATTTCTTCGAAAAATTGGGAGATTAAACACCATGTTGATGCAAATCCTAACAGAATTCCTATCCCAAAACCCCAAATCACGAAATACAAATTAGGTATAGGACCTATTGTTGTTTTTGGCGCAAGTAACTTTCCATTTGCCTATTCCACCGTTGGCGGAGACACTGCCGCTGCTTTGGCTGCTGGTTGTTCTGTGATTGTGAAAAGTCATCCATACCATGCACACACAAGTTATAAAGTAGCACAATTGGTAGTTAAGGTAGCTAAAGAACTTGGTTTACCCGAAGGTGTATTTTCGCATCTAAACGCAACAAATCACGAAGTTGGAAAACAATTGGTGCAACACCCGAGCATTCAAGGCGTAGGATTTACAGGAAGTATACAAGGTGGATTGGCATTAAATCAATTAGCACAACAACGCGAAGTTCCTATTCCCGTATTTGCTGAAATGGGAAGTTTAAATCCAGTAGTAATTTTACCTTCTGCACTTATTCCCAATTCAGAAGACATTGCAACCAAACTTGCTATCTCCATCACCAAAGATGCAGGACAATTTTGCACAAAACCTGGCGCTTTGTTTTTGGTGAAATCACCAACATCAGATCGATTTTTGGAAGTGTTCAAAACGGTGTTTGAGCGACAAGAAAGCAATGCGATGGTTCATCCAACGATATCCCATAACTATACAAAGCGAGCATATCATATTATCGATCAATTAGAAGTACAACTTTTCGCCAAAGGGATTCCAACGAATACTTGCAATACAGGCATACCGCAATTATCCATTACGGATGGAAAAACGTTTAACACGAATAAACTCCTGCAAGAAGAAGTTTTTGGTCCGCATGCACTTTTGGTTATTTGTAAAGATAAAAACGAATTAGAGCAGATTTTAGAAAATATTCCCGGTCAATTGACGTTTTCCATTTTTCACAACGAAGAAAATATACAAGCACAAAATTTATTTTACCTAGCACAAGAAAAAGCTGGACGAGTAATTTTGAATGGGGTTCCAACAGGTGTTGAAGTTAGTCCTGCAATGCAACACGGCGGACCATTCCCTTCGTCTTCGGATAGTAGATTTACTGCTGTAGGGACAGATTCTATTGAACGATTTTCAAGGGGAGTTGCAGTGCAAAAATGATAATTGTATCTTTTTCAAGAGACAAAAAAATAGCATTTTTATCTCTTGCAAGAGATAAAACCGCTAATACAAAGTGCAAATCAAAAGTATTCGTTCAAGAAATAAAGTCGTTGTAGATTTTAGATCGTATACTATTCATGATCGATGAACGAGAAGTCATCGAAACGGAACATGGTAAAATTCGCTTGATTCCAGCGTTTGAGTGTTTAAAGAAAGAGTTGTTGAGGAAAAAATAACAGTTTAATGTATAAGTGAAACTAAATGTAAAAAAGTAAAAAGTTTCATGTATAAATTAAACACAAAATCGCTACAAATTCTCCAATTGATTACCTAATTTGCACCTTTTTTATTATGTCGTTAAAAAAAATCCTGCGACCGATTCAAGCTAAATTAGAATACAAAACTTTCATTTTACTCAACTTTAAATACGTTCAAATTTTCTTCAATTCTTTTACTTAAATCCATTCTTACTCCTGTAATTTTGGAGTAATGCGGCCAAGATGTAATCAAGGAAATAATTTCTTATATAATATTTGACCCTTTTTTGATATTATTTTCTTTTGCGATTTTTAATAAATCTTGTTTGCTTATACCCTCTCTTTTCCCATTTACACTTAAGGTTTGCTTCGTTACCCAAAAATTTGTTTCATCAAACGAAAAACACACATCGTATGCTGGCGCTAATCTCCATGACTCATCCTTTTTTAATAGGAAAGCGAAATTTTTAGTATGGTCATCATAATTTGTAGCTAACACATTAAACACCATCCTCCTAAACATTTGTTCTGCTTCGGGATACGTTAACTTCAATATACGCATTGTTTGAAAAACTTGTTCGTAACTATACCCATCCATATAGTTAAAATCATAATGTTGAATACCACACAAGGTTTGGACATGATGTTTTATATTTCCTTCACAATCAAATCTTTTCGTCATAAAATGGGCACGTCCATTTTCTTCTAATAATTGGCATTCGCTTATATTTATACCACACTCTTTTGCCATTAAATAATAGGCATATTCAACTCTTCCCCAACCTGAACTTTCGCCAAATTGCTCACCACTTACTCCATCTAATTTCAACAACCAATGTTCAAAACCACTAGAAACATACCCTTGACCAGCTCGGATTTCTTTCGTAATCGGACTGAACGCAATTAATGCTTTTGGACGCGCACTACCAGCAGAAGTACCAATCTTTAAAATTGCTAACATTGCTTTTTCTTCTTCTTTACTTAAAGAAACTGAAAACGCTTTACGATCATCGATCATTTTTTTTGCAATTTCTATTAAACTAGTAATCTCTAATGAAAAACTATTTTTTTTTATCTTCGATAGAAAAATTCTTTTTTTTAGCAGCAAAATAGATTGCACTATCTAATTGCTTTTTGTAGTCTTCTACAAATAACATTGCATAATAACTATAAGCGATATCGAAATACAGTCTTGATTTTTTTTCTGGAGAAATGGAAGTTTTTAACTCAGATCGTAGCGCATATATCGATTTGGTATAATAACCATGGGTATACCAATAATGCGTTTTAGACTCTAAACAAAACACATTTAAAGAAATAAAGAAACAAATACAAAAAAGGAAGAAACGAATTTTCAAATCTTCAAATCTTACTTGGTCAATTCCTTAAAAACTTCCTCTAAAGTTTTCTCTTCTTTACGAAGAGTCAACACCAATAAATTATTTTTTTGTGCAAATTGTGCAATTAACTTACGAAGATCTACGGAATTATTAGATTCTACCAACCAAGCATTTGTACCTACGGCTTCTACCGTTGTAATTCCGACTTCTTTCTTTAAGGTACTTTTAGCTAATTCACCTTCAAATTCAACGTATACTACTTGTTTGTTTTCTTCGTACTGTAATTCGGCAGCAGTACTATTAGCTACAATTTTACCGGACTTAATAATGATCACACGGTCGCAAATTGCTTCCACTTCTTGCATGATGTGCGTAGAAAGCATCACCGTCTTAGATTTACCAATACGTTTGATTAACTCGCGAATTTCTACCAATTGGTTTGGATCTAATCCAGTAGTTGGTTCATCCAAAATCAATACTTCTGGATCATGAATGATCGCTTGTGCTAATCCCACACGTTGGCGATACCCTTTGGAAAGCATCCCGATTTTTTTGTTTTGCTCTACCTCTAATCCTACTTGTTGTATCATCTCATCGATACGTGCTTTTAAGTTAGGAACTTTGTATATTTTCCCAACAAATTCTAGGTATTCACGTACATACATATCCAAATACAATGGATTATTTTCTGGTAAATAACCTATTTTTTTTCGTGTTTCTAGAGAATCCACATCTACTTCCATTCCACAAATCTTCACATCCCCGGATGTAGCAGGAATAAATCCTGTTAAGATCTTCATCGTGGTTGATTTCCCTGCACCGTTTGGTCCTAAAAACCCAACGATTTCTCCTTTTTGAATGGAAAAAGAAATATCATTTACGGCAGCTTGCTGGCCATAAAATTTGGAAAGATTTTTTACTTCGATAGACATAGGTATGACTTTGGTTTGCTAAGGTAAGGAAAATCTATCTCTTTCCTCCTCGTGTCTCTGCCAAGGTATAAAAGAAAACTAATCCATAACCAATGGCTAACATTAGGTGAAATGGAACCATCCCTAAATCTTGGTAAATAGCACGATTAATTGCCGTAAACGCAAATAACACAAACATGACGCCTTCCCCGATTGTAAGAATAGAAATACTTTTCTTATCGTATTTGTTTCCTTTAAATTCACTTTTCACCGCAACGTTAAATTTTGGAGTACGTACAAAGGAACTTTTGATTCCTAAATACCCTTCAATAACAGCAATTGTATTACTTAAGGATAATCCCATCGACACCACTAAAAACTGTACAAAACGACCGAAGAATCGGAAAAAGGAACCAACCGTATTATCTGTTTTATCGCGATAAGACAACCAATAGTAATACATTAAGAAGATAGTACTAACGATAAAGAAAGAACCAAATCGAATGATGGAATTCAAATCCGAGAAACTATCCTTAATATGTAAAACAGGCATCGTCAATAAAGACAAGGTTAAGATAAATAAGAATACCGAGGAATTAAACAAATGGGATAATGCATGCACTCGATCGGAGAACTTCACATTTTTCGCTTTTACTACTTGCCAGAACATTTTACGGAAACATTCTGCACCACCTTTCATCCAACGGTGTTGTTGACTTTTTAAAGCAGACATGGTAATTGGTAATTCAGCAGGAGAAATTACATTTTCCAAATATTTAAATTTCCACCCTTTGATTTGTGCACGGTAACTTAAATCTAAATCTTCTGTCAAGGTATCGTGTTCCCAACCACCTGCATCTTCAATACAGTTCTTTCTCCAAATACCAGCAGTTCCATTAAAGTTGATGTAATGCCCCGAACTATTTCTCCCCCCTTGTTCAATTGCAAAGTGACCATTTAATCCAAATGCTTGTAATTCCGTAAGAATCGAATAATCTTTATTCAAATGTCCCCAACGCGTTTGCACCACTCCAATGTTTGCATCTTGAAAATACGGCATCGTTTTTAACAAGAAATCTTTTTCAGGGACGAAATCCGCATCAAAAATCCCAATAAACTCTCCTTCCACGCGATCCATTGCTGCATCTAATGCACCAGCTTTATAACCAGTACGATCCACACGGTGAATATGTTTAATGTTTACTCCTCTTGCTGCAACTTCCGCAACCTTCTTCGCGATAACATCTTTCGTTTCATCTGTTGAGTCGTCTAATACTTGTATTTCAAATTTATCTGCTGGATATTCAAAAGCAGCAACGGTTTCAATGATACGTTCTGCAACATATAATTCATTATACATTGGTAATTGCATCGTCACTTTTGGAGCATTTGCTAAATCCATAAAAGGAGTAACCTCTTCAGCACGTTTTTTACGTGTTTTCGCATACGCAATGGAAAGCGTTAATTGTAATACAGAGTAAAAGAAAATTAAGATTAAACAAATACCGTAAATACCTAAAATGATTTTTGCAGTTAAATGCGACCAAAAATGTTCTACTCCAAAGGCATCTCCCCAGTTGAACATCCAACTTACCTTTAGTTTAATTTTAAAAGGAGAAAACGTAAAGTGCGCTTTATGGTCTTCGTTAATTTCGAAATTAAATTTCTTTGTTTCGTAATCTTTATCTTTTACTACTAAAACATATTTCCCAAAAGGAATATTTTTTAGTTTAAAGTAACCATTATCATCCGTTTCAACCAGGTATTTTTTCTTAGTTTGGTAATTCTTTAGGTAAAGTTCCACTTTCTCTACTTCATTTTCTGTTCGTTCATCGATGATATTACCCTCTACCAACTTACTCACTTGGGCATGAGAAAACCCAATTGATAAAAGCGTTACAAAAACTAAAAGAAATTTATTAATCATTCTGGCACGTTTTTTGATAAGTTTAAAATACTAATTGTAAGCTGTAAATTCTCAGATTTACAATAAAAGGTAAAGATAAACTATATAAATTACATAGTTTATTGTTTTTGTGCTTGTTGAAAAAATAAAAACAAAATACGACTTTGCACGTAACTAGTAGCACCTCAAAATATTCCACGCAAAATATTTATTATCAGTTTATTAACTTAATATTAAATTCAAAAAGAGTTATTCACTTATTGCACTTCATAAACTTTCTAAAAAGTAAAAATGTTGAAATGTCTTTTAATTAATTTAGTCTAAAACTAAATTTCATGAAAAAACAAACCTACTTTCTGGTACTTTTCGCAAGTGTTTTCTTCAACCAAAGCTTTTCCCAACAAAAATCACCTCCTAAAATTGTCGTAGGCATCGTAATCGATCAAATGTGCTACGATTATTTATATCGTTATTACGCGAAATTTTCAGATAGTGGTTTCAAAAAAATAATGCAAAACGGAACCAATTGTAGAAACACTCAATACAATTACATTCCTACATTTACCGGCCCTGGTCACGCAAGCATCTACACTGGAACAACACCCGATAATCATGGCATTGTTGCAAACGAATGGTATGACCGTAAAATGCATCGTGAAAAAAATTGTGTTGGCGATTCCAATTACTCAAGTGTAGGGTCGACATCTAAAAACGGCACTTGCTCTCCGCAAAATTTAAAAGCAATAACAATTACCGATCAACTCAAATTAACCTACCCAAATTCAAAAGTGATTTCCTTATCAATCAAAAACAGAGGTGCTATTCTTCCAGGCGGACACAAAAGCGATGGAAGTTATTGGTTCGATCCTGCAACTGGTGATTTTATTACGAGCAATTATTATCAAAAAGAGCTCCCAAAATGGATGCAAAAATTCAACGAAAAAAAATCCGTTTTAAACTACATGAACCAATCTTGGAACACTTTTTATCCAATTGAAAATTATACAGAAAGTAATTCGGATAATTCACCCTATGAAGAACTAATTTTCGGCAACACCACACCTACCTTTCCGTACACATTTAACCATTTAGAAGCTTCAAAAAAAATAAAAGCATTTATTGCTACTCCTTTTGCAAATACGCATTTACTAAATGCTAGTTTGGAAGCTATCACTGGAGAGCAACTCGGAAAACATGCTACGCCAGACTTTTTATGCATTAGCTTTTCCTCTACCGATATTTTAGGTCACGCATATGGACCTCAGTCCATCGAAATTGAAGATATGTATTTGCGTTTAGATCAAGAAATTTCCCGACTACTTCAATACCTTGAAAAAGAAATTGGGAAAAACGAATTCACCCTATTCCTTACCGCAGACCACGCGGTTGTTCCAGTACCACAATTATTAGTCGATCAACGACTTCCTGGCGGATACTTTTTTCTCGAGAATCCTCTGAAAGCATTACGCGATAGTTGCACGCAAAAATTTGGATTTGATTGCATACTAGACGTATCTAACAATAACATATATCTAGATAAACAAAAACTTACATCAAAAGATATTAATAGTACTATTGTTCAAAATTATATAAAAGAACAAATAAAGTTATGGTTTAATATTAAAAACGTCTATACCGCAACTGAATTAGAAAGTTCTGAAGCAGCAGATTATTGGAAAAATTTAGTGAAAAACGGGTATCAAAAAGAAGAAAGTGGCGATGTTATTTTTATGCTAGATGCAGGATATTTACCCTATGAAAAAGACACCGAAAAGAATCGTCAAGGCACCTCCCATGGTTCAGGATATAGTTACGATACACACGTACCTTTGCTTTGGTACGGCAAAAATATACCTACCCAAGAAGTATTTCGAAAAATTGAGATTACAGATATAGCAGCAACTTTAACCCATCTATTAAATCTATCAAAACCAAGTTTAACAACTGGTGAACCGATTCTTGAAATTTTAAATAAATAGGGATTATCGGTCCAAAGGTATTTTGATGCACTATTACTTTAGGTTTCTAACCATTATGGGTAAGTTCTCCTGTTTAACACCTAGTTTTATGGTATTTAGACGTGAATACAAAAAGTAAATAGCATCTAAAAAAAAACTTAACGATTAAAAGTTAAACGTGCCGTTGCGCTGATCGACTGATCTGCAAACAAGCCTTTTTGGTACATATAATACCCAGTAATAGCAATCATCGCAGCATTATCTGTACAATATTGAAATTCAGGAATAAATACATCCCAACGATGCTTCAAACCTTCTTCTTGCAAACGTTTACGCACACCCGAATTTGCAGAAACACCCCCTGCTATGGCTATTTGATTAATCCCGAAATCCTTACTCGCTTTTACTAATTTCACAAATAAAATATCAATAATACTTTGTTGAACAGAAGCACAGATATGCTGCATCTCTTGTTCTACAAAGGCTGGATTTACTTTCATTTGCTTTTGCAGAAAATATAAAATAGAGGTTTTCAAACCACTAAAACTGTAATCATAATTCTGCATATTGGGTTTTGCAAAAACAAATTTTGAAGCATCACCATCTTGGGCGTATTTATCAATTAACGGACCACCAGGATACGGAAAACCTAGTAATTTAGCAGTTTTATCAAAGGCTTCTCCAGCAGCATCATCGATTGTCGTTCCTACCACCTCCATGGACAAATAATCTTTTACCAAAACCAACTGGGTATGTCCACCTGATATTGTTAAACAAATAAACGGAAAATCAGGCTTTTTCTTTTCCTCTCCTCCGATAAAATGTGCTAATACATGTCCATACATGTGGTTTACATCCAATATAGGTATATCTTGTGCTAAAGCAAATGCTTTGGCAAACGAAGTTCCTACCACCAAAGACCCTAAAAGTCCAGGACCTCTGGTGAATGCTACTCCAGCAATCTCCTCTTTCTGGATACCAGCTTGTGCTATTGCTTGCTGTACGACAGGGATAATATTTTGTTGATGCGCACGCGATGCTAATTCAGGTACTACACCTCCGTATTTTGTATGAATATCCTGACCTGCAACAACATTTGACAAAATTATTGTATCTTTGATAATTGCGGCAGAAGTATCATCACAAGAGGATTCAATGCCTAGCAAAATAAGAGGTTTAGCACTCAATGTTTATTATTTTATAATTAATGACAAAAGTACTCAAATTTACAGGAAAATTACTAGGTATATTCGCCGAGTGGTTTATCCTTTTTTTTGTGTTTTTTGCGTTTCTTGTTAGAACTAGTCCCGTACAAACCTACTTGGCGCAACGTGCAACTTCCTATTTCTCCAAAGAATTAAAAACTACTTTTTCCGTAGAACGAGTATCTATCGTTTTTTTTAATAAAATCGTATTAGATGGAGTTAATATTGAAGACCGACAACACAAAAAAATAGTATATGCTAAATCGCTCTTTGTTACACTGAAAGGTATAAATCAAATCAAAAAAGAGATCCGCCTAAAAAAAGTAAAGGTAGAGCACGGAATTTTCAATTTAAATATTTCTAAAAAAACGGAAGAATTTAACTTTCAATTTATTGTCGATTATTTCGCTTCGGATAGTAAAACTTCCAATAAACCTTATACGTTTAAAGTTGAAAAATTAGCACTCAAGAATTTAGATATCCGGTATGATGACTATCGAAAATTAAATTTTACCGATGAAATCAATTACAACCATCTGCATTTAAAAAAATTATACTTTTTCGCAGACAACTTGTCGTATAATCACGGAACAATTAAAGCGGCAATAAATCAATTATCCGTAAAAGAACGCTGTGGTTTTCAGATTAAAAGTTTTTCAGGATATGCTAAAGTTAACTCGAACATCCTAGCGCTAAATAAATTAAAATTTCGAACCAATCGTTCGGAGGTTAGTTTACCGAAATTTGAATTGCTTTTTTCAACATGGGATGATTTCAATGAATTTGATGACAAAGTATCCTTCAACGCTGTCTTGAACAAAAGCTTTGTAGCTATGCGTGATATTCAATATTTTTCTTCTGCAATAACAGGTATGAATCAATTTTGCGAGGTCGAGGGAATTGTTACAGATCATTTAAAAGCATTAAATATTCAAGATTTACGTTTAAAATTTGGTGAAAAATCCTATTTGCAAGGGGATCTAATTTTACCAGATTTTAGGGAATTAAATAACTTACAATACAATGAAAACATTGAATACTGCTATTTTCCAATTTCAGATATTGAACAATTTCAATTCCCTAAATCAACGGGTATCAAACCTATAGAATTCAACAGCTATGTTAAACGATTAGGGTATTTTGAAGGGAAAAATGTACATATTACAGGCAGTAATCAACACGCAACAATCGTTGCACAAAAAATAAGTTCAAAACAAGGTGGTGTTCGAATTCCAAAAGGAATTAAAATTGATTACGATACCAAAAACGACAACTATTTATTTACTTCTACTGGTAATCAACCAAATATATATTTAGACAGTATTCATCTAGGAGGAATTTCTCAAACTAAATTATTAGGAAAGACCTCTGGACTAATAAGTTTAAATGGTATGTTTGATTTTGATTCTAATCTAGAAGTAAACGAATTGACCGGTACTTTAGCAAATTTATCGTTTAAAAACTATAACTATTCCAATATTTCACTTGATAAGTTGTCGTATGTTGCCAATACAATAGCAGGTAAATTCGAAATACAAGATGAAAACGCACGAATTTCTTACGATGGCATTATTGAATTGAATACCCAAGAGCATTATGAATTATCCGCAAATATAGCGTATGCAGCATTAGATAAACTACACTTAACTAATCGTGTCAATACGGTAATAGCTGGGGACATTGAGCTAGATGTTAGAGGCACAAACTTAAACAACTATGCAGGAGAAATAAAATTGAATAATGTAAAGTATCAAGAATTAAATAAACAAGCTTCGGTTGACTTCTTTAATATTCTACTAAAACGTTCTAAAAAGGAGGATGATTTACAAATAAACTCTTCTGTTTGCGATGTTGATATGCATGGGAATTTAGAAATGACTAGTATATTCACTGAAATAAATAATCGATTAAGCGAGGTTTTGCCTGCATTAATAAAACCTCGAAAATCGCTATTAAGAAATAATGATTGGAGTTACAATATAGAGCTGAAAAATGCAGATGAAATCATCGATTTATTTGCACCCCAAATTAAAATTGCAAAAGGCAGTCGTATAAAAGGTGATATTTCAAAAGACGAAATTCTTGTCAAAGTAAAAGCGCCCTATTTTAGTCTAGGAGAGTTGAAAATTAAAAAATTATCCTCCAAAAGTATAATTATTAATAAAAAAGCAGAAACTGAAATTGAAGCAGAACAATTAAATTATTCCGATTCGATTCAGTTAGAAACTATTTCACTCAAAACTTCTGGAACCGACAATGTCTTACACTCAGAACTTACTTGGAAATTGCCAAATCAAAAAGAATCCAACATCCAATGGAATACAACTTGCAACCCAGGAAAATCCTTTGCTTTTCACATTTTACCTTCTTATTTTCATATTGATAAAAATAAATGGACATTAGACCAAGCGTGTGATTTACATGTCGCGCCGGAATTTTTAGAAATGCACAACTTTCTAATTAAACATCTTGAAGAAACGATTTCCTTTGAAGGAACACTATCCAACAAAAGTGAAGATGTTGCTCAAATACAAATTAATGGATTAGAGTTAATTAACGTAAGTAATATTTTTCAACTTCCAACAAAATTAAAAGGAGAATTGAATGCCGACACAAAAATCAGCACGCCATTTACAGATCTTAAAATTGCAGGTAGTTCAAAAATCAAAAATTTATTCGTTAACAAAGAAGAAATTGGTGACGTTGCACTTTCGGGTTATTGGGAGGACGAATGGAAAAGTATTTTTGTAAAAGGAGATTTAGCATACCGATCCAATCCTACATTCAATTTCAGTGGACGCTATTTCCCATTACGTAATCAAAATAATTTAAATTTCAATTTAGATTTTAATTATACAGACATTCAATTTATTAACGCTTTTTTAGATCCGCAAGTAATTTCAAATATTGAAGGAAAAATAAAGGGAAATATATTTGTTGGAGGAACTTTTGATACGCCAAAATTACAAGGTGAAGTTGAATTAGTAAATGGTCGAACAAAAATTGAAATGTTTGGTATCAACCTTGCTGCAAAAGGTAAAATTTTAGTGGATGAAGATGGATTCTACATCAATAATATGCCAGTCAAGGATGAGGAAGGAAACAACGGTTCTGTAATCGCCACGGTGTATCATAAAAACTTTGATGACTGGACGTTTGACGTCAATCTAAATATCGAAGAAGATATTACATCAATACCAGGAATGGTTTTACCCGTAGATCATTTCCTCGTGATGAATACAAAATTTAAAGAAGAAGAAATTTTCTATGGTAAAGGCTATGCTACTGGCACAATAAACATGAGTGGAAAACCAGATGATATTGCTTTCAATGTAGATTTAAAGACAGAAATAGGTTCTACTATTAATTTCCCGATGTATGGGGAGGGTGATATTGAAGAAGGTAAATTCATTCGTTTCAAACAAAAGAATGAAGTAAAAAAAGATAAAAAACCTAAAATTGATTATTCCGGCGTTACTCTAGATTTAAAATTCAAAGTCACCCCAGAAGCAAAACTAAAACTTATTTTCAATGAAAAATTAGGAGATGAAATCACTGCTTTTGGAGGAGGGGATATTACTATAAATATGGATCGTTCTGAAAATGTAACCATGGACGGAACCTACACAATTCTTAATTCGAATTCCAATCAAAGTACCTATAACTTTGTCCTTGGGCCATTAAAACAAAACTTTATCATACAAGAAGGAGGAACCATCAGTTGGACAAAAGACCCTTACTTGGCGGAATTAAAATTAACAACCGTAAGTTCTGTATTTACAACATTAAAAGATATTTTACCGATTGATAATTCAAATGCAAAATCAATACAAGAAGTGCGCTGTAAACTAAAATTAAGTGAAACAGTAATGAAACCTAAAATTGATTTCGAAATTGAACTTGGCAATGCAGGAACCGGTATAAATGAAGATTCCAAAGCCGCAATTGTACGTATTAATGACAGTAAAGAAGAATTAAATAAACAATTCTTTTCCCTGTTACTTTGGAAAAAATTCCAACCATTACTATCTAGTAGTAATAATGTTGGTTCCAATGCAGTTGCAGATTTAGTTACAAATCAAATAAATAGTATTCTAAATGATTTATCTAAAAACTACAAAATCAATTTGAGTTATAACACTGCTACCGATAGGGTTTCACCTACTGATAATACAACTACTGGTAGCTCTACGATTAAAGTTGGGCTCTCTAAAGAATATGGCGATTGGATGATTTCTTCCCAGTTTGGAAGTAATACAAATGCAAATAAAAGCCTTCTTATCAGTAATGTAAAAATTGAATATAAACTGGATGACAAAGGAAATCTTCGATTGAGTACATTTAATGAATCCAACGATATCAACTTATATAATCAATTAACAACCTACACTACGCAAGGTGTTGGAATAAACTACCAAGAAGAATTTACTTCCGTCGATGAATTTATTTCATTACAACGTTTTTTAAACATTTTTAGACAAAAAAACGAACGTAGAATTATTAAACGAAACAAAAAAAACAGAAAACCAATACCTGTAAACTTGTTACTAAACAGCAAGGATAGTTTAACGGTAACTAAATAAAGTCATTATGCAAAAAGTACTTATTGCAAATCGTGGAGAGATTGCTAGACGTGTAATTCGAACTCTAAAAAAAATGGGAATTAAAACGGTTGCCATTTATTCGGATGCAGATAAAAACGCGCTGCATGTGCGTGAGGCAGATGAAGCGGTTTATGTAGGTACATCTCCATCGAATGAAAGCTACCTAAAACAAGATGTTATTTTAGAACATTGCAAAACATTAGGTGTGGATGGAATTCACCCAGGGTATGGATTTTTATCTGAAAATGCAGAATTTGCGACAAAAGTAAATGATGCTGGCATTACCTTTATTGGCCCTTCTCCTGCTTCCATGCAAGTGATGGGGGATAAATTAGAAGCCAAACAAGCAGTAAAAAAATTCAATGTTCCATTAGTACCTGGAGTAGACAAAGCAATTATAGATGTTCAAGAAGCAAAAGAAATTGCTTTACGAGTAGGTTTCCCAATCTTGATTAAAGCATCAGCAGGTGGCGGCGGTAAAGGGATGCGTCTTGTTGAAAATATCGAAAGTTTAGAAGAACAGATGCGTATGGCGCAAAGTGAAGCACGTTCTTCCTTTGGAAATGATGAAGTATTTATAGAAAAATTTGTAAGTAAACCAAGACATATTGAAATACAAGTCTTTGGAGATACGCTCGGAAATTATGTATACCTTTTTGAACGTGAATGTAGTATACAAAGAAGACATCAAAAAGTCATTGAAGAAGCGCCAAGTGCAGTTTTGAGTGAAGAGTTACGAGTTAAGATGGGAGAAGCAGCTATTGCTGTTTGTAAATCATGTGACTATGTTGGAGCCGGTACGGTTGAATTTTTATTGGATGCAAATTTAGATTTCTTCTTCTTAGAAATGAATACGCGTCTACAAGTAGAACACCCTGTTACGGAAGAAATTACGGGACTAGATTTAGTAGAATGGCAAATACGAGTTGCACGCGGAGAAAGACTTCCGAAACTTCAAAATGAATTGGTAATTCAAGGACACGCCATCGAAATTCGCTTGTATGCAGAAGATACATTTAACGGATTCACACCAGATATTGGAACACTTAATCGTTATAGGATACCAACTGGCAAAAACATTCGTGTAGATGATTCGTTTGAAGAAGGGATGGAAATACCTATCTATTACGATCCAATGTTAGCGAAATTAGTGGTTTGGGATGAAACACGAGAAAAAGCGATTGCGCGTATGATTTTTGCCATTGATAACTACCAAGTTTCCGGCGTGAAAACAAATTTAGATTTCTGTAAATATGTACTAAAACACAAAGCCTTTACTTCTGGAGATTTTGACACTAATTTTATCAAACATTATTTTGAAACTCCGGAATTAGTAAATACAGCAATGCTAGAAGAAAAAAAGGCACTAGAATCTGCTGTTGAAATACTTTGGAAAGATCTAAAAGAAAAAAATGAGCGCGAATTTATTTCCAAACCAATACACGGCGCATGGAAATTAATGGTACGATGACGAGGAGGAAGTGACGAGTGATGTCCAGAAAGCTTTCGGGAGACGAGCGACGGACGAAGAGTTATTAATTATAGATTACCAAAAAGTTTAACTTTGAAATTAAATTATAGATTATGTTAAAAATAGACATGCACTCGCATATTATCCCAAAAAACCTTCCTGATTGGCATGGCAAATTTGGTTATGGGGACTTCATTTATTTAAAGCACAACGAGGACAAAACAGCGGATATGATGCAGGGCGGTCGTTTTTTTCGTCGTATCGAAGAAAATTGCTGGGATGAAAACTTTAGAGTAAATGAATACAAAGATTTTACAACTACCGTACAAGTAGTATGTACAATTCCTGTATTATTTTCCTATTGGGCAGAACCAAAAGATTGTTTAGAGTCATCCCGATATCTGAATGACCATATAGCTGATTTAGTTGCACGTTATCCGAAAAATTACATTGGATTGGGTACAATACCAATGCAAGATGTTGACACTGCTATCCAAGAATTAAGACGTTGTAAGGAAATTGGATTGGTAGGGGTACAAATTGGTAGTAACATCAATGATAAAAATCTTGGAGAGCCAGAATTTTATCCAATTTTTGAAGCAATGGCGGAATTAGATATGGCCGTGATGATTCACCCTTGGCAAATGATGGGGGAAGATAGTATGAAAAAATACTGGTTACCTTGGTTAGTTGGAATGCCTGCTGAAACTTCACGTGCTGCTTGCTCGATGATTTTTAGCGGTTTATTGGAGAAACTTCCAAACTTACGTGTATGTTTTTCCCATGCAGGTGGTTCATTCTTACCTACTCTTGGACGTGTTGAACATGGATTTAACTGCAGACCAGATTTAGTTGCAATGGACAATCCAATCAATCCACGTGAATACGTTGGAAAGTTCTGGGTAGACAGTATCACGCACGACATCGATTTATTGAAATACATTCTAAAGATGCAAGGAAGTAAAAAAGTATGTTTTGGTACGGATTATCCTTTTCCCTTGGGAGATTTAGAAATTGGAAAATTCATTGAGGATAGTGATTTATCTAAATCGGTACAAGAAGATATCTTTCATCAATCCACGTTAGAATGGCTGAAATTGGATAAAAATATGTTTGTATAACATTCACTAGCAAAATCTTGAAACTTTTTTAAATTTAAAACGTTAAAGTACTAAACCAAAATAAAATATTATGAATAAATTAATTATTACAATTGCAGTTTTAGTTACTTCACTTACTAGTTTCAACACAAATGCTCAGGCTGTACAAAAAGGAGATGTTTTAATAGACACCTATTATGGTGTTGTCAATTTATTTAACTCAGCTTTCAAAGGAACGTTAGGTTCAGTAGCTTCTAATGCATCAACATCCTCTATAGATCACTTGGGTGTTAGAGGTGAATATATGTTAATTGACAAATTTGGTGTTGGATTGGATATTGATTTCAATAAAGTAGACGTATCGTACTCAACTGTAACTACTGAAAACTCAAATACTGTTGTATATACGTACAATATAGGTTCACAAAACATTCGTAGTTCTGCTTCTTTCAATTTTCACTTTGCAGACAGTGACAAATTAGATGCATATTTAGGATTAGGAGCTGGGTACAATTATCGCACTTATACAGCATCTTCTACAGATGCTGGATATTCTTATACTAAATCTGGAGCAATCACTCCAATCGCATTTAAATTAGCTTTAGGAATGCGCTATTTCTTTACTGATAATGTAGGAGCAAATTTTGCAATGGGTATTGGTCAAGGAGGATTAGTAAACGGTGGATTATCGTTTAAATTCTAATGTAGAATTATTATTTTTTAAAGACTGTCTATTCGGCAGTCTTTTTTTTGACCAAAATTCACAGAAATTACCCTTTATAAATTAGGTAAATAGCACTATGAATACAATAAAAACGACTAATATCCTCTTGCGTCACCGGATTTATATGGAGCTGGTGAAGTCCCTGTAGTATCGGCGCTATTTGGATATCTTGTCTCTGGCAATTTATCCCCAACTTTATTTACATCTTTATACGCCTCTTTCTTTTTTGTTTCAATCGACTTTGTGTTCGACGTTGATTTTTTAGCGTTAGCACATGAAGTGAAAACGATAAGTAATCCTAATGCAATTATCTGTTTCATATTATTCCGAAAATAAAGAGTCCACAAATTCTTCTCTGTGAAACAATTGTAAATCATTCATTCCTTCTCCCACGCCAATGTATTTCACTGGAATTTTCATTTGATCAGAAATACCAATCACTACACCACCTTTTGCAGTTCCATCTAATTTTGTTACCGCCAATGCTGTAATATCTGTTGCTAAGGAAAATTGTTTTGCTTGTTCGAATGCATTTTGTCCAGTAGAACCATCCAACACTAACAACACCTCATGTGGCGCATTCGGGATAATTTTATCCATCACACGACGAATTTTTGACAACTCATTCATTAAGTTTACCTTATTATGTAAACGTCCTGCAGTATCAATAATAACAACATCTGCTCCTTGTGCTTTCGCAGAGGATAGTGCATCAAATGCTACAGAAGCAGGATCAGCGCCCATACCTTGTTGTATAATTGGCACTCCTACTCTTTCCGACCAAATGATTAATTGGTCCACTGCAGCAGCTCGGAAGGTATCTGCAGCACCAAGTACTACTTTTTTACCTTCTGATTTAAAGTGATGCGCTAATTTACCAATCGTGGTTGTTTTACCTACTCCATTTACACCAACCACCATAATTACATATGGAAATCCGTTTGTATCTGGAAATTTAAACTCCCCTGGATTATGTGTATTATTTTCTTCTAATAAAGAGGAAATTTCTTCTTTCAAGACACGATTTAACTCGGAAGTATTCAAATATTTATCGCGTGCGATGCGTGCCTCAATGCGTTCTATTACCTTCAATGTTGTTTCAACACCAACATCAGATGTAATCAGAATTTCTTCTAAATTATCTAGCACCTCATCATCTACGGTGGACTTACCAACGATCGTACGTGCAATTTTAGAGAAAAAACTTTGTTTTGTTTTTTCTAATCCTTTGTTGAGCGTTTCTTTTTTCTCTTTGGAAAATAATCCGAAAAATGCCATAGTATTAAAAATAGAAAAAGCCCCCTTTAGTAAGAGAGCTAATCATTAATTTATCTTTAGTTAAGAATTAGTGTTTTGCAAACCATTCTTTCACTTTATCGTTATGTACGATTTCTTCTTTGAAAGTAAAAGAACCTGATTTTTCAGATTTTACCATTTTGATTACTTTCGTATGCTCTTTTCCTCCTCCTTTTTGTAAGGACGCTACTACTTTCTTTGCCATGTCAGATTATTATTTGATTTCTTTATGAACAGTGTATTTACGTAAGATCGGATTGTATTTTCTGATCTCTAATCTCTCTGGAGTATTTTTACGATTTTTAGTCGTTATGTAACGAGATGTTCCAGCAACACCTGTAGCTTTATGCTCTGTACATTCTAGAATAACTTGGATTCTATTACCTTTTGCTTTCTTTGCCATTTTTTTTACTTTTTATTCTGCCATTTCACAATGGGTCGAAGTAGTTTTATTTTAGATATCCTTTTTCACGAGCTTCTTTAACAACCTCCGTGATCCCTTTTTTGTTAATTGTTCTCAACGCTGAAGTTGAAATTTTCAATGTTACAAATTTGTCCTCTTCTGGAAGAAAGAACTTTTTCGTAACTAAGTTCGGGAAAAACTTACGTTTTGTTTTTCTGTTTGAGTGAGAAACATTGTTCCCAACCATTACTGACTTACCTGTTAATTGACAAACTCGTGACATCTTATATATATTTAACTAAAAATCTAAAAGCGGGTGCAAAGAAAGTAATTATTTTCTAAATACACAACTATTTTTCTGTTTTTTAACTTCGTTTTGTTAATAATACATTTCGAAGCATATTCAGAGATGCAAATATAGTCATTTGTATGTTTCTTTCGCGATTATCTCCTAAATTTATTTTTTTCGTGATACAATCTCCTTCTAAAGCTACTGCCATCCAAACTGTTCCGACCGGTTTATCTGGCGTGCCTCCTTCTGGCCCAGCTACTCCAGAAATGGAAATACAGTAATCGACCCCTAACTTTTCTCTTCCACCGATTGCCATTTCAGCAACTGTTTCTTCACTTACCGCACCAAATTTAGCTAAGGTTTCCGCTTTTACACCTGCTAATTTCGTTTTGAGTTCGTAAGAATACGTTGTTAAATTCCCTTGAAAATAAGCACTTGAACCAGGTATAGAAACGATTGCATTCGCAACGCCTCCTCCGGTACAACTTTCCACTGTACCAACATTTTTTCCTACTTTGAGCAAAAGTTTACCTATCACTTCCGGTAATGTGTCATTTTCGTAACCAAATACATGTTGTGGTAATTTTTCTTCGATCTCTTCAAAAAAACCTTGAATTACAGGAGCATCCACTTTCCCTCGGTAGGAAGAAATCCTTAATTTAACCAATCCTGGAGAAGGCAGATAAGCCAGACCTAATCCTAAATCCCTAATACGACTCTCCCATTCCGCCATCGTTTCTGCTAAAAAAGACTCTCCAATACCCGTTGTTAATATCGTTTTATGGTAAAGCGCTTTGGTTTGGAAATGATTTTGAATCTTTTCTAATAAAAAATCTTTCATTAGTCCTTTCATCTCATAAGGAACTCCAGGTAAACTTATTAAAATGGACCCGTTTTTCTCAAACCACATTCCAGAAGCGGTTCCGTGATTATTTGGTATGATTGTACAAGATTTTGGTAGAGCTGCTTGCATGGTATTTACCTCCAACATATCGCGACCTCTCAATCGAAAATATTCTTGAATTTTCCCAAGCACTGTTGGGTCAATCACTAATTCCGTATCGAAATATTCTACTAAAGTATGTTTCGTTATATCGTCTTTGGTAGGACCTAGTCCACCAGTAATTATAACTAATTGCGAACGTTTTAAAGCTTGATCAACAGTAAACAAGATATCTTTTTTATCATCGGAAATTGTCGTGCACCATTTTACCTGAATACCTTGTAATGCTAATTCGCTTCCTAACCAAGAAGCGTTTGTATTAATTGTTTGTCCTATTAGCAATTCATCGCCAATCGAAATAAGTTCAGCTACCATACGTTATATTATAAACTAATTTTCTATAAATTTATCGTAAGTTTGAATACCAAATCTGAATTCATGAAAAAAAATATTCTATCCATCTTACTTGTAGGAACATTCGTAACCACTGCAATTTCTACTTTAAGTTCATTCACTATTGAACCTAAAACCATTGCACTAAACCCATTACTTTCCAAAGAAGAGATTATTCAAGGATTAAAAGATGCGTTGAACATTAGTATTGAAAATTCAGTGAAACAAAGTTCTGCTTTGGATGGTTTTTGGAAGAATACGCTAATCAAGTTACCATTTCCTGAGGATGCTAAGAAGGTAAAAGATGCAGCTATCAAATTAAAAATGAAAAGTCAAGTTGACCGTTTCGAAATAACCTTAAATCGTGCTGCAGAAGAAGCAACAAAAAAAGCGCTCCCAATCTTTTTAAACGCAATCAAAAACATGCAAATTTCAGATGGACTTGCAATTTTGAATGGTGGAAACGGCTCTGCAACACGCTTTTTACAAAACAACACTACCAAAGAACTCCAAACAGCATTTAGACCAGAAGTAGACAAAGCAATTCAAACGGTTGAACTTACCAAATATTGGGAACCACTCGCTACAAACTACAATAAGGTAAATCTATTTACGGGGGGCAAAAACATCAATCCAGACTTAAATGCATATGTTACGGAACGTGCAATTTCTGGGTTATTTAAATTGGTGGAAATCGAGGAAAATAAAATACGTAAAGATCCTGCAGCAGCAGTTAAAAATGTTACATCCCTTGCTACTACGACAGTAACGAAGGTGTTTGGAAGTATTCTGAAAGGCGGAAAATAAAACCCAAACTTTTACCCCTTTGGATTCGCAAATAGGTTCACATCTTGTTCGGTAATCACTTCTCCAGCAAGTATTACCAATCGTTCGATCACATTTCGTAGTTCTCGGATATTTCCTGTCCAATTAATGGTTGAAAGGGCTTGAATTGCTTTTTCATCTAAGGATTTTCTTGCAATACCATGGTCGTTACATACTACGGTCAAAAAGTGTTCTGCTAGTAACGGAATATCTTCGCGACGGTCATTTAATGTTGGAACGTGTATCAAGATAATAGCGATGCGGTGGAATAAATCTTCTCTAAACCTACCTTCTTGTATTTCTTTGCGTAAATCTTTATTGGTGGCAGCAAGTACACGGCAATCAATTTTCGTATCCTTCTCACTTCCTACGCGTTGGATCACATTTTCTTGAAGGGCACGTAATACTTTCGCTTGCGCAGCGAGACTCATATCCCCAATTTCATCCAGGAAGATAGTACCACCTTGTGCTAATTCAAACTTCCCTTTTTTGTCTTTTACGGCAGATGTAAACGCACCTTTTTCATGACCAAACAATTCGCTTTCAATCAATTCGGATGGAATCGCAGCACAATTCACCTCAATAAATGGCATTTTTACGCGATTTGAAAGTTCATGAAGGGAGCGTGCAACCAACTCCTTCCCTGTTCCATTACCGCCTGTAATCAAAACACGTGCATCGGATGGAGCAACTTTCTCAACCATGTCTTTGATACGACGTATGCCTTCCGATTCACCAATGATGGTAGAACCTTTAATATTTTTAATCGTCGATTTCAAAACTGTCGTTTGTTCCACTAGAGAAACTCGTTCTTTTACATTGCGTAAGGTTACTAAAATTCGATTTAAGTCCAGTGGTTTCTCAATAAAATCAAATGCTCCTTTACGTATCGCTTCTACAGCAGTTTCGATGGTTCCGTGTCCGCTAATCATTATGAATGGTGTGTCGTTTTCTATTTTTTTGACTGCTTCTAACACTTCCATACCATCGAGCATAGGCATTTTAATATCGCAAAAAACAAGGTCGTACTGATTTGCTTTTAATAAATCTAGTCCTTCTTGCCCATTTTCGGCTTCGTAGACTTCGAATTCTTCGAATTCAAGGATTTCACGAAGGGCACGACGTATGCTGCGTTCGTCATCGATGATTAGGATTTTTTTCATATTTATATTTTTATTTTATAAAAATATGGATGTTGCAATACAACATCCCAACATATTATTAGGACAATCGTTTTTGGACATATTCGGAAATTTTCACATAAAAATCGTAAGGTTGCAAGGTTCGCCAATCTTCTTCTTCTAATTCACCTCCCATAACGAAATAACTATCTATATGTATTTTTTCAAATTCTTTGATGACGTGTTCATGAAAATTAACTAGGGCTATCCAGCCATCATCTACCTCATCAAACCATTCTTCGTAATAACAATCGTCGGAATAATGAAAATTTAAAATATTTTCCCCAATGAGAATAAACTTATTAATCCCATGTTCCATGATAGGTTCAATGATATCTCGTTTTAATGTCATAATATCATTTTCAATCGCATCATTCCATTCACCAATCATTTCAATTACTGCAAATGATTCGTCGTAATCGATATACAAAATTTTGATAAACATGGTTGAAGAACCAATGGAGTCCCACTGGGGGTGGATGTAAAAATTGTAAATTTGATCCGTATAAGTAAACTCACTATAATCCCTTCCATAAAAAGGAGATGCTACATCTTCCGAGGCAATGTAAAAATCTCTCCACAAATAAAAGGGTTCGATGGCGTGCATATCGTTTATTTTTCTAACTAAATTTACAAAGTAAAATTCGTAATTAATATTGATAAAACGAACCTCAATGCGATTAATTCCACTAAGTCTTATCATACTATTTTCCATTGCTTTATTGACTTCCTGCACAGACGAAAAAAAGAAGTACAGTTTGCGCGAAAAATTCTCTGTATATGCTAATCAAAATCAAGAAGTTATTTTTTCCGGAAAAGTATACTTGAATACTATTTTAGAAAATGCGGACTTTCAACACCTACCCAAAATAAATACACTTATTACTTCCGAATTAAAAGCATTTAATCAAAGTATTTATATCGATTCAGGTATTTATTTTTCCTTGGAGGGCTTATTAAATAAAACAGGTTACCCTTCCGTTTTCAATGTATTTGCGCGTATAAAAAACAAGGAATCTATGCGGAAAAAAATTGCATCGCTTGGTTTATTATTGGAACACACTAACCATTTAGATTATGCCATCGGTCCAAACTATAGCATTGGAATACAAGATGACATACTCATTATACATTATCAAAATCAAGGTGAAATTTCAGTAGATCATTTTCAGAAGCTTTTCAAACAATTAAACAAGGAGGAAGGTTCCAGTACAGAATTACTAAAATACGATAACAAACAAGCAATTCAGTGGACAACACACCTAGAACACATATACCAGCTTTACGCTAAAAACGTCAAAATTCATTTAGACAATCTCAAGCAAAAGGAAATCGAATCACTCCTTAAAGAGGCAAAGCTAAGTTCCTCTTTAACCTTTGAATACGGAGGTATAAGTATAAATACAAAACATCATTTTTCGACAGCTTTAAAAAATCGTTTGTTTTTTGAAAAATCTAGCGCAAATAGCATTTCTACTTTGTCACCTGGAAAAGCAACATTAGGCATGTCGATGCATTTTAATCCACTAAAAATTCAAACTTTAGTAGAGGATTTCATTCCTAATTTTTTCGAACAAATTGGTGAAATCCATGGAAATTTTGCTTTAGGGATGATGGCTTTGGGGAATAGACCAGTTACCAACCTACTCGGAGGTCGATTAGCACTTATATATTTTGGAGGAAGTGATAGTCACTGCTTTCATGTAACGCTAGGTGATGCAGGAAAATCAATTTCCAATCTTACACAATCTTTTTTTTCTGCAAATCCGCTCTACCATTTAAAAATAAATGAAAAGGAAATCGTTGGTATTGGTAAAAATCATGTTTCTAAGCACCAAGAATTACTAATCCCTGGCTTTGCCAAAGATTTTGGAACACATGGCATTGATTTTTTCATGGATCTGAATGAGTATAACGCGAGACAACAAGCACTAGTTGATAAATATCCATTTTTAGAAGCAATTTCTTGGATTAAAATTTCTGTAATTAACGACGGTTCAATGATTCGTATTCAAGGAAAAGACACTAAAATTGGTATCTTGAAACAAGTTTCGGATGTATATATTGGGAAAATAAGAGCTGCTGTTTATACAAATACTTATTAAAAGATACTAACTATTAGAATTAGTTTCTAAAGTCTTTTATACCTTTGTATTAACGTAATGTATTAAAATTTAAAATACATACAACAACTATGTTATTATGAGTAAAACGCTTCTTATTTTTTTATTTTTCCCAATATTAAGTTTCACACAAGTAAACCAAACGATCGACCCGAACATAAGTCAACTTATTAATTACAAGACAATTACATCTAAAAATTTCATAAAATTGGGATGGAAGTCAAACACGATATCCTTATTTATTTGGGATGGTTCAAATGAAGACAATGATATTATAACCATCTTTTATGACAATCAACCGATTTTGGAAAATTTTGTGATTAAAAACAAGAAAACCTTGATTGAACTTCCCTTTTCCGAAGTGGAAAGTGCTAAATTAAAGTTCGCCGCAATTTCTACTGGTAGTGAAGGAAAAAATACGGTAAATATTATTTTTATTGACGATAATGTAATTACTCCTTTCGTGTCTGTTCTGGACAAAAACGAATCAATTGTTATCAATATCAACAAAAAATAAGCGTAAAAAATTACGTGATTAAACTTATTTATTAAAATATTTCAATTTGCTGTTTATTTTTTTTTTAAATGAACTTATATTTCAGTAGGTATCATTAATATTACGTATAATTTATAAACTATTTTAAAATGAAAAACAAATTACTATTAGCAACACTTAGTATTGGACTATTTGCTTGTGCTCCTTCAAAATTATTAGTTAAAAAAACTAATATGAGAGAAAACAACTTAGAAGCTTCGAAAACTGGATTAGTCATGAGACCATTACTTGCAGATATCGATGTTGTTACAGAAAGAAAAGCTGTAGTTTACAAAGCCCCAGTAAATTTAGCAATGACGGATTTAAAAAGTAATGCAATGCAATTATTTTTAGAAACGCATAAATGTGATTATGTAGTAGATCCTATATTCACAACAACTAAAACGATTGAAAATAAAAAATTAACTATAATTGAAATAAAACTAACAGGATTACCTGCAACCTACAAAAAAATATACCAAGTTGATAGCTTACCAAAATCAATTTCACAGTATGAAAATTTAACTAAAAATCAAGTTCGTTTAGAATATTTTAATTCTGTAGATGAAATACAAAATAAAGTTGGCTTGGAATTAGTAACAGGTAACTATAATGGATTTCAACTTGATTTCCCATTGGCAGCAAATCCAAGTTTTAGAATATATGTAGGGGCGGAATCTAATAGCGGACCAAAAAGTGTTAAAGGGGATGTATTGACAAACATTGATACTACTAAAGCAGTAACTTTTGATTCAGGAGAATTAACACAAATGAATGCATCCTTAGGCGCGTTTAAAGAATTCCCTGTATCTCCTCGTTTAATGTTTAGAATATTAGGTGGCCTAAACTATTCCTTATATTCCTTTGAAAATGATGCGAAAGCTAGTGCATTTTACACAATATCGAGTGTAAGTAATATCGGATTAAGATTAGGAACTGGATTAGATTTTAAATTAACTAAAAACGTTCACCTCGTAGGTAAATTCCATACAAATTTAGGGCTTTTCAATATCGCACACACGAATGAAAGTTTAGTAGATCCAGCAGGATTAGCAAGTGTTAAAATAAAAGATATTAACTTTAACGGTAATCAATCTTCTTTTATAGGATTAGGTATCCGTTTTTTATTTTAAGCGTTTTACGGAAGATATTCTAGTTTAATATTTCCATAAAAAAACTCGATTTCAAAAGTGAAATCGAGTTTTTTTATGTTTAAGAATTTACTTATTTTTTTAATTACCAACCGTTTTTCCGTTTACAAAATGTACTTTCTTAATCTTGATAACCACTTTAGAAGCATCTTTAATCCATGCAGTTTCTAAATCTTCCGTTGTTTTCCCACTTTTAATAGGTGAAATAAAATTACCAGAACTCCATGAACCTTCGGATTCTCCTTTGTATTCATCGAAATTATCGTAAAATAAGGCCTTCCATTTCAATGCATCGACATCACTCGTGGCATTGTTTTTAAACACCACATAATAACCTACGTTTTTCCCTAACACATTTTGAGAATATGCTTTTAGTACCGTAACATTTCCTATGCCTTTATGATTCGGTGCATCTTTCGCAAAAGAAAAAAGTAAAAAGGGTAAAATGAGCAAAAAATTAATTTTCATATATTACATAAAAGATTAAACAATAATTAGTTAAAATTACGTTTTATTTCTAATCACACAACTGTATTTACCCTTCAAATGTCCTATATTTTTACTTACATTTAACGCAATTAAAATTTTACAAAAATGGCATTTGAAAAAGAACTAAACACACGAAGTAATTCTACCTGTGAATTATGCACATCTACAAACGAATTAAAGTCTTACGAGGTTGCTCCAGCTCCAAATAACGGTCGTTTAGAGGATTATATTTTCATTTGTGAAACATGTCACACTCAAATAGAAAATCCTACATCAGCGGACGCAAACCACTGGAGATGTTTAAATGATAGTATGTGGAGTGAAGTTCCTGCAGTACAAGTTATGGCTTGGAGAATGCTACAACGTTTACGTGCAGAAGGTTGGCCTCAAGATTTATTAGACATGTTTTATTTGGAAGAGGAAACCTTAAATTGGGCGAAAGCTACTGGCGAAGGCGAAGATAAAGAAGATGTTCAAATACATAAAGATTGCAATGGGGTTCCTTTAACCATGGGTGATTCAGTTGTTTTAATAAAAGACTTAAACGTAAAAGGGGGTGGATTTACTGCAAAACGTGGAACTGCAGTAAGAAATATTTCATTAGTACACGACAACCCAGAACATATTGAAGGAAGGGTGAATGATCAGCAGATTGTTCTATTGACGCAATACGTGAAGAAATCGTAAGGGATTGACGGAAGTAAAGGGATTGACGGAAGTGACGAGTGACGGATTGATAGAATTGACGAATTAATTGGTGATTAATAGGTTTGGATACGTTGATTGGAGGTAAAATATATTTTATTTATCGTTTTTATAATTGTAGGGATATGGCATGCCATATCCCTACAATTATAAATCATCATTCAAAACCTATAATTAATCATTCCTGAATTCCACCATATACCCCGAATATTTTCGCAAATTAATCACACGATCCCCATCAAATAAGAGATATTGTCCTTTAATTCCTTGTAAGATTCCTTCTACATAGCCTAACTTTTCCAAAGCCATGCTTTTTACTTTTGTGGGATATTGATTTACAGGGTATTCGAATTCTTCAATGGTATCATCTTCGGTGAAATACTGTAATAAATCGTCTGGTAATATCCCTTCTAACTGCCATTTTTCTTCTACTAAATCGATGCTTTCATCGACTTCGTTGCGCAACATGCGTTTCCAATTTGTTTTATCTGAAAAATGATCTTTTAACGCAACTTCCAATACCCCTGCTAAATAACGATTAGGTGTCTCTGCGACTTTGATTGCAGCCACCGCACCTTGATCAATCCAGCGTGTAGGGATTTGCGTTTCGCGTGTCACTCCCACTTTTACAATATCTGACTGTGCAAAATAGACCACGTGCGGTTGGTTATGATTCGCTTCTTCCCAAGCAATATCTCTTCCCTCTCCTAAGTGCGCACGACACAATTCTGGTCGAATGATACATTCTGCAGCCGATGCAGATTGCGTGAAACAGGTATAACAAAAACCTTGTCCAAAGGAACTTTTCGTTACCTTTTGACACGAAACACATTGAATCACACCGTTCCAAGAAAGTTTAATCGCTTTACCGATATAATCGTTCATGCAGATTGTGGTATCGAGTTCTAAAAAATACTGTATCGGTGAATCTTGCGTTACACGCATTTTATGAAGCTGACCTTTCATTTTAAATTTAAGTTGTGATTAACACATAGTGCATTAAGTGTTTTTACAAAGTTCACAAAAAAATAAGGAAAAGCAAGGATAGTAGACCATTTGAAGAAACAATAAGAATTGGAAACGAAAAAAAATGTACAAAAACCAAATGTTAAAAGCCTCTAATTATTCAAGTAAGTATCTCCAAGCTTTTTTTACATTTAATATTTATTCCATAGGAAATATTTAATTACTTTTAAAGGACAGCTTACATGTATCATACATTTGAACAAAAAATTTAACAAATATAAAGCCTAAATGTCCTCTTCAATAATCATTGGAGCCGGTATAGCCGGTATAGCTACAGCCTTGCGACTCCGTGCATCTGGAATGGATGTGGCTGTATTCGAAGCAAATGACTATCCTGGAGGTAAATTACATGCATTCTCTCTAGATGGCTACCGATTTGATGCCGGTCCCTCCCTATTTACCATGCCGAATTTGGTTACAGAACTCTTTGGGTTATTCGATGAACGTTTTGAGGATCATTTTACCTATACACGTAAATCGACTGTTTGTAATTATTTTTGGGAAGACGGGACTCGCTTTACAGTAGATGCTGATCGCGAAGTTTTTGTACAAGAAGCCGCAGCTAAATTTGGTATAGATGCATCTACCCTTCTAAACTACCTGAAAAACAGTCAGAAGAAATACGAACTTACCTCACCGATATTCCTAGAGAAATCATTACATAAGATTCAAACATATTTGTCATTAGACACCTTGAAAGCTTTAATGCAAATGTCGAGTATGGGGATAAGTACAGACCTTAATTCTCTCAATGAATCTTCTTTGAAGGAACCGCATCTTGTTCAATTATTTAACCGCTATGCTACGTACAACGGTTCATCTCCCTATAAAACACCAGGGATTATGAGCATGATTCCACATCTTGAACTACATTTAGGAACGTACTTTCCGAAAGGAGGTATGCATCAAATTACGACAAGTTTATATGATTTAGCAGTTAGACAAGGAATAACATTTCGTTTCGGACAAAAAGTAGACGAAATTTTAGTGGAAAATCGTCGCGCTGTAGGGATACGCGTGAAAGATAAGCAGTATCATGCGGACGTAATCGTATCGAATATGGATATATTTTCTACGTATGAAAAACTATTAGCAAATCAACCACATCCTAAACGTGCGCTTCGTCAGGAACGTTCTAGTTCTGCGGTGATCTTCTATTGGGGAATACGCAAACAGTTTCCCGAACTTGACTTGCATAACATCTTATTTAGTGAAGATTACCAAACAGAATTTAAGCATTTATTTGAACTAAAAACCCTGTATAAGGATCCAACAGTTTATATCAACATTAGCAGCAAAGAAGAAGAAAAGGATGCACCACCAGGCTGTGAAAATTGGTTTGTTATGGTAAATGCCCCTGGGGACTTTGGACAAGATTGGCCAAAATTACTAGCCCAAGTTAGACAAAATATTATACTGAAAATCAACCGTTTATTAGGTGTAGATATAACACCATTTATTGAATTCGAAGATGTGTTAACCCCTCCGCTTATTGAACAGCGAACAAGTAGCTATCGGGGTGCATTATATGGAACAGCGAGTAACTCTAAATTTACTGCTTTTATTAGACATCCGAATTTTTCCCGACAAATAAAGCAATTATACTGCAGTGGAGGTTCTGTGCACCCTGGCGGCGGTATTCCCTTATGTCTTTTGTCCGCTAAAATAACAGCAGAATTAATAACTTCCGATTTATGCAATTAAAATCTGTATTTTCTTTTTTACCCAATAACAAAACGCTGATTTCTATACTAGGAATTTGGTTAGTAAGCATTTCTGGTATCCTAGGGATTTGGTTAGGAGATTCGGAGTGGTTTCTATCCAAAACACCATTCAACCTTCTCCTTTGTTTACTTTTTACGATCTGGAATTTTCCACTACAAAACGGTTGGAGAAGTATAGTGCTTTGGTCACTTGTCTATTTACTTGGAATGGGGGTTGAATTAGTCGGTGTACATACAGGTATACTTTTCGGAAACTATCATTACGGGAATAATCTAGGACCAAAAATCGCTGGTGTTCCTTTATTGATCGGTGTCAATTGGATGGTTTTGACTTTTATCACTGGAAGTATCTGTAAACGATTTATTCAAGCGAAATGGTTGGTTATTCTTTGTAGCGCGCTACTAATGGTGATACTCGATTTTTTCATCGAAGTAAACGCACCGATATTTGACTTTTGGTATTGGGATATCGGTTACCCACCGATTCGAAACTTTATCGATTGGTTTATTATTGCTGTGCTAATGCAAATCATCTTGCAGGATGAATTACATACCAAGAAACATCCGTTTCCATTACATCATTTTGCTTCTCAATTACTTTTTTTCGCTTTTTTTTATGTCCTCCACACATTTTGACATCGCCATACTAGGGGCTGGAGCCGCTGGACTACATTTGGCTTTAGCCATAAAAAAAGAATCTTTTTTCAACAACAAACGGATTCTACTAGTTGATAAATCTACTAAAGATCAAAATGACCGGACATGGTGTTTCTGGGAAAAAGGCGATGGTTTATGGGACACGATCGTGAATCATAGCTGGACGCAGGGACATTTTTACACCGCAAAAAAATCTATCCCATTAACCTTAGCGCCCTATCGCTATAAAATGATCAAATCCATTGATTTTTATCGATTTGCAAAAGATGAAATTGCATCTAGTCCCATTTTTACATGGGTAAGCGATGATGTACTTTCGGTAGAAACAGCTGCAGCAATTTCTATAAAAGGCGCGACATCTACCTATACTGCAGACCTTGTTTTTGATAGTCGCATACCGGAAGAATTTTCTAATACAACAGATCCATATACACGACTTTTACAACATTTCAAAGGCTGGGTAATTCGTACGGAAGAAGATACTTTTGATCCTGCACAATTTACCATGATGGATTTTAGGTTATTACATCCTGAAACTACTAGTTTCACGTATGTATTACCTTTCAACAAACGGGAAGCACTCGTAGAATTTACATTATTCACCGAAAGTTTACTGCACGACGAAGAATACGACAACAAATTAAAAGAATACATTAAAGACATACTAAAAATTACGAATTATCAGATTATTGAAGAAGAAAAAGGAGTAATTCCGATGAGTGATTTTCCTTTCGAAAAATATTCGATTGGAAAGCACATTCGCATTGGAACAGGTGGAGGATGGGTAAAACCTACTACCGGTTATTCTTTTAAGAACTGTGAGAGAAACACCAAAAAAATCGTGGAAAATTTAAAGTTAGGTAGGGATGCAAACGAAGGATTAATTTCTAAAAAATTCCGACTGTACGACACCTTATTTTTGGACATCTTGAAACGAAAAAACTACATGGGTCCTGCATTATTTGAAACGATGTACTCCAAAATTTCGGTGCAAAAAATATTTTCTTTTCTTGATGATCAAACAAATTTCATGGAGGATTTAAGTATCATGTCGAAGTTTCGTTCTTCGCATTTTATGTATGCATTCACAAAATATATTTCACGCTCATGGAAATCGTAACAACTTGTTTGGCTTGTAATTCAAGTAAGTTTTCACCGTACATTCAAACTGGTGCAATGATGCATACACCATCTACTGTTACATACAATTTTGACAAATGCGCGGATTGCGGATTGGTTTTTATAAACCCGCGTATTCCTGAATCTAAGCTAAGCGAATTTTACACCTCTGCGTATCTTCCATATCGGGCGGAAGAAGCGTGGGGAAAATACGCTTCTTTTGTACAAAAAGACCAAGAAAAAACAGATGCAGCAAGAATTGGTGTAGTTAAAAAATATGCTACCTTGACATCCAAAAGTAGAATTCTAGATGTGGGATGTGGCAACCCAACTTTTTTACGAGCATTACGTAAAACGGTTGATTCCAATCTTATTGGTATTGACTTTAGTAATGAAGGTTGGAAACATGCACCAGAATCTTTTGCAAACATCGACTTAAGAATAGGAGAAATCGCAGACCTTGCAGGTGAATTTCCAATGGATGTCATTACGATGTGGCATTACCTAGAACACGATTACCAACCACAAAAACATTTGAAAGAATTACTTGCTATTTCTCATTCCGAAACTAAATTGGTCCTAGAAGTTCCAAATTTTGACAGTTATACACGTCGTAAATTTGGAAAATATTGGGCAGGATACCATACTCCACGACATACTGGACTCTATTCTCCAGAGAATATAAAAGTACTTTTAGAGCATAGTGGTTGGCAAGTAGAAAAAGTATTAAACTATGGTTCCTTAGCCCCTTATACCTTACATTGGATGAGTGAAATGGAAAAAAAGCAAATTGATTGGGGAAAATCCATGGAACCAAGATTCATACGATTTGTTGTTGGTATGATACTTCATGCACCAATTTACTTCATGCAGAAACTATTTTCCATGGGATTTATGACTGTAATCGCCAAGCCAATTTGAAGATCGTTTAATTTCTCAAAAAAGGAGAAAGAAGTTCTTTTCCTGTCCACTTCCCGATACTATGGTATGGTTGAAAACGTGCAAACATTTCTTCCTTATACCAATCTATTTTATGCGTTTTTGAAATCGCTTCTTTATGTTCTGGACTATTATAAGCAAAATTCTTAAGGTCTTCCATACTTTGCCAAATACTGAAAGTTGCCATTTGTAACAAAGGTACCTCCCCTATTCCTTTCGTATAAATTAAACCTTTACATCCCTTTAATATAGGACTTTGGGAAATCGGTACATAACGCCAAAATTGCACTAGATTTTTTTTTCGAATCGTAGCGCGGGTAATTACAGCGATTAATGGATTAGTTTCATCCAAATCCGAAGCGGGACTAAAAGGATTAGCACCTGACCACAACCCTTTTGCATGGATTGGTTTCATGAAAATAGTCCATTGTTCGCTAGTATGTTTTTGATATTCTTTGAATTTAGCCGCATTTTGAAAGAAATCATTTGCAGCCGCTTCATTTTCCCAATTACAGAGCAATGCATAGACACTCCAATCTGGCAATGGATTAAAACCTGGGTCTTTACCACTCCCCATCAGTTTGTAAAATGTAAGTCCAGGTGTTTTTCGGATAGAAACATGGGCGAATTGCATTTGTCCGAAAGCCCAAATTTTATTCCTATAACCGGAAAAATTAAATAATGTCAAGGTGGTAATTGAGTTCAAGCAAGAAAGATTAAGTGATGTAACAAACATACATATTAATATTTAGTTGCGATTAAAATACTTCTGAAGCGAATAATTCTAGCAAAGAGTAATATAAATTTAAGAAAGTTAATA
>JBIIKZ010000064.1:0-12890 GCA_044232905.1 Crocinitomicaceae bacterium | reverse complement strand
AAACTTTTAGGAGTAACCAGTAACTATATCACAGATATTCAAATTAAATTGAAAGATTTAACACAAGCGCCAAAATTAGCTAAATACTATAGCAAATTATTTCAAGTAGAGGCGATTGATATACAGACTGCAAATGCTCAATTTGAAACAGGAAGTTCGATTCGAACACTTATCTCTTACGCAGTTGGGATTACCTTATTAATCGTTGCTGGTTTTGGTATTTACAATATATTAAACATGATGATTTATGAGAAAATGGATTCCATCGCGATTTTAAAAGCAACTGGTTTTTCTGGAAAAGATGTAAAAGGAATATTCATTACGATTGCATTATCAATCGGCATATTCGGCGGGTTTTTCGGTCTTTTATTTGGATTTGGGTTAACCTCCATTATTGACCAGATTCCTTTTAACACCCCTGCATTGCCAACAATAAAAACATATCCTGTTTCTTATAATCCTTTTTATTATTTGATTGGCGGATTGTTTTCCATCGCTACAACGTATTTAGCAGGATTATTTCCAGCAAGAAAAGCATGTAAAATAGATCCAGTAATTATAATTCGCGGAAAATAATGACCCCTAGTTTAGAAGCAAAACTCATCCAAAAAGAATTTCATGACCCTGTTACTATTCAGGTACTCAAAGACATTAATTTTACAATAAACAAAGGGGAGTTTGTTTCCTTAACCGGTAAATCAGGTTGTGGAAAATCTACATTACTCTATATCCTATCCACCATGGATACCGATTATCGTGGCGAATTATTTATTGATGGAATTTCCATGAAAAATAAAAAGGAAAATGAGTTAGCAAGAATTCGCAATGAGAAAATAGGTTTTGTGTTTCAATTTCATTACTTACTCAATGAATTCTCCGTTTTAAAAAACGTTATGTTACCAGGACTAAAATTAAATAAATACACTGAAGAAGAAATTGAACATCGCGCAATTGAAAAATTGAAAATTTTAGGCATCGAAAGCGAAGCATTAAAATTACCAAATCAATTATCTGGCGGTCAGAAACAACGCGTTGCAATCGCGCGTTCGCTTATCAATGACCCGCTTATTATTATGGGTGATGAACCAACGGGAAACCTGGATAAAAAAAACAGTCTTATCGTATTTGATATTTTTAAAGAACTTGCGCATAGTTTCAAGCAAACGTTGTTGATAGTAACTCATGACCAAGAGTTTGCATCCAACTGTGATCGAATTATAGAAATGGAAGATGGTAAAATAATATCTGCTTAATGATTTGATAGCTTTCTTCACTAAAAAATAATCTAAATATTAAATAAAAAGGGAAGTTAATTATACAATAACCTTATTTTTGCAAACGAATTACAAAAAATAAAAAAAATGAGTCACGCTTTAGGAAATCATATTCTTGTTGAATTTATGGGATGCGATCCGCATGTTATGAATGATGTTGCTAGTATTGAAAGAGACATGGTAGGTGCTGCTCAAAAAGCAGGCGCAACAGTTATAAATTCTACATTCCATCATTTTTCTCCTTATGGAGTATCTGGTGTTGTTGTTATACAAGAAAGTCACCTTGCAATTCATACATGGCCAGAATATGGGTATGCTGCAGTAGATTTATTTACCTGTGGAGAAATGGACGCTTGGATTTCATTTGATTTCTTAAAAGAATGCTTTGGTGCAAAAAATTATTCTGCATTAGAAATGAAAAGAGGTTCGGTTAATTTATTGACAAGAAATGATTTTGACATTTCGACCATGCGTCAAAAAGCATCTGAACGTTCTAATCCTGAAATGTATACACGTAACGTTTGGTTTACAGATAAAGATGAAAGTCAAGCATTATCACTTCGTTTTACTGGAGAAGTATTCTATGATGTACAATCTCCATTTCAACGTGTTAGAATTCTTGAATCTTATAAATACGGAATGATGTTGGCGTTGGACGATATGGTTATGACGACAATAAAAGATGAATTCCATTACCATGAAATGATTTCTCACCCAGCAATGTTTACACACGGAAATGCTAAAAACATATTAGTAATCGGTGGTGGTGACGGAGGGACTGTTCGTGAAATATTAAGACACGAGCATGTTGAAAAAGTAACGATGGTAGAAATTGACGGGGAAGTAATTAAAGCGTGCAAAGAGTTTTTACCTACTATCGCTGCTGCTTTTGACAATCCAAAATTGGATTTAAAAGTAGATGATGGTATTGCTTTTATTAAAGATGCTGCTCCAAACTCTTATGATTTGATAATCGTAGATGGATCTGATCCGGTTGGACCTGCAGAAGGATTATTCTCTGTTTCTTTTTATACGAATTGTTTTAATGCATTGAAAGAAGGAGGTATTTTAATTGCGCAAGGAGAATCTCCTAAATTCAACGAAAAAGCATTTTCAGAATTAAACCATACACTTCAAGGGATATTTGGTGAAAACAACGCACCTGTTTCCTTATTTTATGTTCCAACCTACCCTACTGGTATGTGGAGTTTCCAATATGGATTAAAAGGATCTGCGCATCCGAAATCCGTTTCTAAAGTGGAAGAAATTGAAAAATTTGTAGCTACGCAAGGATTACGTTATTACAATTCAGATATACATGTTGGTAGTTTTGCTACACCTAACTTTGTAAAAACTTTATTGAAAAAATAATGAGTGACAATTTTGATCCTAACGGAGTTGGTATTGCAAACGGAAACATTTTTGGATTTCCAGTGAATCAAGAAAATGCAAACATCGTCATAACACCAATTCCTTGGGATGCTACAGCATCTTATGGCAAAGGAACAAGTAATGGTCCTCAAGCAATTTTAAATGCTTCCACGCAATTAGATTTTTACCACTTTCAGCTAGAAAAAGCCTGGGAAACAAAAGTTTTCATGTCCCCTATTTCGAAAGAATGGAAAAAAATCAACGATGATTTATGTTTGCGAGGCATGGAATATATCCATTTTTTAGAAGAAGGTGGTACAGTAGAAAATTCCCCGGAATTCTCGCTGTTAATTCAGGAGATTAATGAAGCGCAAATAGCTTTAAAAAATAATCTTAAAGAAAAAGCTATTCAACTTATTCAAGAAGGAAAAATTCCAGTTGTTTTGGGTGGCGAACACTCCACTCCACTTGGTTTAATTGAAGCAATCGATAGTCAAAACCAAGCTTTCGGAATCTTACAAATTGATGCGCATGCGGATTTGAGAGATGCATACGAAGGTTTTCAACAGTCACACGCATCTATCATGTTCAATGTGGTGAACAATTGTAAAAACCTTCAAAAACTTGTACAAGTTGGTATTAGAGATGTCGCGCAAAGTGAAATTGATTTAATTGAACAATCGTCCAAAATCACCACGTTTTTTGATTGGAAAATCAAACAAGAATTATACGAAGGGAAAACTTGGAAATCAATTGTAAATGATATTATACAGGAGCTACCAAAGCGCGTTTATATCTCTTTCGATATCGATGGGTTAAAACCTTATTTATGTCCTAACACAGGAACTCCTGTTGCTGGTGGATTTGAATTAGAAGAAATAAACTATTTGTTTTTCAGTCTTATTGATGCTGGCAAAGAAATCATCGGGTTTGACCTCAATGAAGTTGGTGACGATAGTGCTAGCGATTGGGATGCTAATGTAGGTGCGCGTGCACTTTGGAATTTAGTATGTGCAACTGAGAAAAGTAGAAGAATTCACGCATTAGAATTATAAGTATGGTTCGTATATTAAGAATCTTTAGTGTTATATCCATTACTTTTATCCTATTAATAACCATAATGACCTTTCAAAAGTCCATGCACTTTCTCGCTTGGATGAACTATTTTAAAATCGCTTTTAGTGTATTGGTGTTTTCACTCGTGTATTTATTATTAGACACAAAGCGAACAGAATTAGTAGGGAAAATAACACTTTCCTCCATGCTGACTGGTGCTACACTTACTATTTTATCCATTAAGTTTAGTGAACTAAACAACGCTTTACAAATACCAACAGCACTCTTTATTATAAGTTTTATTGGTGTAATTTATAGCAAGATAGAATTCGTACGTAAAAGCAGTAAAATGTTCTTTTTGAGTATTTACCTTTTACCAGTTGGTATCCTTTTAAAGCTAAGTAATGCTACTTTTTATAGGATAGGAATGCTGGTACTGCTTTTAATTAGTAGTATGGTAATTTATCAGACAATTAAAAAGAAAGTAATTTAAAAGATACTTGGCGGCTTACGCAATTCTAATTTAGCATCTTGCAATAAAGTAGCATTTGAAATTAGACGTAATAAAAAACTTTTATTCGTTCCTATTGGGGTAACCCAAAATGATAAATTCCAACAATGTAAATTACGCGTTAAAGTAAAATTGCAATTCGTAATTTTATTTGTTTTAACATCGTAATAGGATGTACCTGATATTTTCCATCGTTTGGTAAAGCTCGCATCTGCATTCACAGAAAGTGTTTGGATGGTCGTGAAATCTTTCGTGTTTGCTGGTAATTTATTGGTATTTGCCTGCATCGAAAACACATGTGTCAAATTAATTTTCCAAGGAATTTCAAAATCGATAAAACGTTCTGGATAAAGCATGTAATATTGAATGTCCGAATTATACACCGGTGTAAAAACTTGTTTGTTCTCCGCAATTTTACGTTTCCCTTCTTTTGTAGATAAAATCCAAGTCGTATTAATACTGGAAGAAAGCATACGCCCTAGGGTATGATTTACGGAATAAGCATAGCTTTTAATTGTTTTCCCGGTATTTGCATCCCATGCATACGGACTAAATGCCGATGTTGCTACAATGCTAATAAACGGGAAAGGACTCAAACGCAATGAGAAATTAAGGTTGGATAGTTTCATGGAATCCGCCAGGAAATTATAATTACCACTCACGGAAAATGCATCGATAATTTTCGTTTTCTTAAACCCTGAAACGGTATCTTTCGTTGACTTTGTCTTTAATTCTAGGGTGTTCATCAAATCAAAAGTTAGTAAGCTCGCAGCGTTTGAATTGGAAGGACGATACAAAGACTTTTCATACATAGAATATCCAATATCCTTTCCAGTCAAATCCGAATAGTAAGCCATATAAGAAGGATTTTTAGGAATATAGGTATAGCCAAAGCTAGGGGTTAAAATATGTCGTACTAATGGTTTGTTTTTACCAATAATACGGTAATAGGTGTAAACTTGAGAAGTAGCTCTAACACTTACATTCACATCTTGGAACATCCCGATTTTTTGTTGAATTGTATGTACAACTTGCTTCGTGTTTGCATCTATTTTTTTTTCGGTTTGTTGAAAATCAAAATAGCTCGAATAGCTTAGGGTTGGGGTAACTGACCAAGTGTTTTTTAATACTTTCATGGTAGAAGTAACAAGCACACTTTGTTTAAATCCATTGAGGAAATTATTTTTTATCGCCGTAAAATCTTTATTACGAATCAATGAATCCGCGAAGGAAGAAATATTTTTGCCTTCGAAATTATAGGAGATGTTAATTTTATCAAACCACTTATCCGCGCCTATTCGATGCTTAAAAAGTATTTTTGTGGGTGAAAAACGCGTGACATTAAACGTTACAATTGGCGAGGTAACATCCATCATTTTGGTAATCGAATTTTGACTACTACTTATTTTAATCCCTAAAGTCATCGGCTTGTTTGGAAATGAACGTGTGATATTTATATCCGACTTCATCGTATTGGACAGGAAATTAGGATTGATTGGATTTACCGTGTTTTTATTATTGTTATCCGATACAAAATTAACGTTCGAACTAAAATTCCAATATGGATTCGATTTTACATCTTTCGTGTGTTGCCATACAATACTAAATTTATCGCCTAATTTCTTACTTGGAAAGGTTTGATAATTTTGTTGGTAAAGAACATTTATTCGACCACTAAATTTATATTTTAGTTTATATTCTGTGGTATTGGAAAGTGACCAACTACCACTCGAATATGCATTTGCTAAAAAGGTCGTATGTAAACTATCGTTTATTGGTAGATAATATCCTAAATCTGAAATACCCATCCCAAATATAGAAGTAGGAGCAAATTTCGGCATTAATATCCCTGCTTTTCCTTTTTGAATATCTTTAGGTTTAGATTGCGGAATAACTAAAAACGGAAGTCCAAGCGGTAAGGAAATTTCTCGTAGATAGACATTCATTTTTTTAGATACAATTTTTTTATTTGGGATTAAAACTGCTTTGGATAAATGAAAATGAAAGTGCGGATCTTTTAAATCACAGGTAGTAAACATACCGTCTCTAAAATGGATTTCCTCATTTGCTTGTCGTTTAGCAACTTCCATTTGTAAAAATATCTCTTCTTGTTTTAAGGAAACTTCTTGTATATATCCTTTCTTAGACTTTAAATTGAAGCGAATCGTTCCTGCTTTAATTTCTTCGCCGTTTTGAATAATTAATGGTTCGCCAATACGGGTTTTGTCAGGCATTAATTGATACGTCGCAAACACTTCTTCATTCGTGACATCAAATAAGATATAATGTGCAGATAATTTAATCTCACCATATTCTAAATGTGCATCGCCGTACAAATGTATTTTTTTGTTCTTTACATCATTAAAAATAGAATCACGTGCTGTATATTTACCAATAGTTTCAATCGATTTATTGTTGGTGAAAACCGTATCTACTTGGGAATAGACATGGAAAGAAACAAAGTTTATTAACAATGAAACGAAGAAAATTTGATGTTTAAACGAAAATTTCACGAATAGATATACCTAAATTTGTTATTTCAGCTTTAAGAATGATGCAAAACTATAAAAATACAAGTATCCTACCATATAAAACACTATATAACTTTCAATTGTTTGGTGTAGTATCCTTTATTACATTGTTTTCATTTACAGGTTTTGGGCAACGCAAAAATGATAATTCTACCATCAAGACGGTTTGTATTGATGCTGGTCATGGCGGAAAAGATCCTGGATGCCACGGAAGTTCTGCCAATGAAAAAACTGTTTGTCTGCAAATCGCATTAAAGCTTGGTGCTAAAATTAAAGATGCTTACTCGAACATTAATGTTATTTATACTCGAGATACCGACGTTTTTGTAGAGCTCGATGATCGTGCAAAGATTGCCAATCGGAATAATGCCGATTTATTTATTTGTATACATGCAAACTCCGCTTCTCCAGCAGCTTATGGTACGGAAACATTTGTATTAGGATTGCATCGCGCGGAATCCCAACAAAAAATTGCAGATAGAGAGAATAGTACAATATACCTAGAGGATGACAAAGGTGCAAAATACAAAGATTTTGATATGAGTCCGGATGCCATAATCGCGCGCCAATTACAACTTTCCATTTTTTTAGATCATTCCATCAATTTCGCATCCAAACTACAAACCGAATTCAAACAAATTGGCAGGTTTGACCGTGGTGTTAAACAAGCAGGATTTCTTGTTCTCTATAAAACAACGATGCCTTCCGTGTTAATAGAAACAGGTTTCTTAACAAATCCATCGGATGAAACGTTCTTAAAAACTCCAGATACCCAAAACAAAATTGCAGGTGCTATGTTTGAGGCATTTCAAAAATACAAAGCAGAATTAGAGGGTGTTGACGTACTTAAAGGCGATAAAAAGCCAAATTCCGTAAATCCAACAAAAAACACGGAGGGAAATAATGAATCCCAATACCTAAATTCAGCGCAAGCAAACCCTGCAAAAAAATCTGTAATTATTTTTAAAGTTCAGCTTGAAACTTCAGATAAAAAAGTATCTTTAAGCACACAAAAGTATGCCGGAATCAAGGTTGAGGAAGAAAAAGATGGCGCAACCTACAAATATGTAACTGGTAATTTTGAAGGGGATTTTACAGCAGCAAACACCCTAAAAAATGAACTGCGAAAAAAAGGGTTTGTAAATGCTTTTGTTTATGCTACAGAAAATGGTAATAGAATCCCGCTAGAGGATGGGATGCGTAAACTAAATAAAAAGTGAGTTTTGAAAATAAGTAAGGAAATAAAATTAGGTATAATCGCAATTTGTGCGATTCTATTGATAGTAACTGGGGTTAATTTCTTAAAAGGAAGTAGCTTTTTTGGTGGTGATGATGTATACTACGGTTACTTCCCTTCATCCGGTGGCATAATGCCAGCTAGCTCTGTAGCAGTTAATGGCGTGGGAGTTGGAAAAGTGTTATCCATTGAATATGTACCAACGGAAACGATCGACAGAAAAGTGAAGGTGACTTTTAATATTCAAAATAAAGATATAAAAATCCCTAAAGGCGCTAATATCCAAATTGGCTCTTTGGACCTATTTAACAAAGCGGTTATTTTAGCTTTTCCAGACGATATCAGTAAAGGCTATCATAAAGTTGGAAATAGTTTTCAAGGTTCGGTAGCCTTGGATATGACACAGCAAGTACAAGCAATGGCAGATCCTGTCTCCAAAAAGTTACAACATTTATTAGGAAATGTGGATAGAATGGTTAATTCCATTAATGTTTTATTTGACACAACTAGAGGTACTAACGATATCCGATCAAGCTTAAATGAAGCGAAACTAGCAATCAAACGTTTTGGGGATTTATCCTTAGAAATGAATGACTTAGTAAAAGAAGAGAAAATAAAATTAAGTGATATATTACAAAATGTAGCAAATATTACACGTAATTTAGACAAGAGTAACAAAGAGATTTCGGAAATATTAGGGAATGCCCATACGTTTACCGATGATATCGTAAAATCTAACTTTAAAGAAGTAATTGCTGGTGCGCACAAGACAATTTCTACAATCAACAAGGCACTTGAAGAAACGGAACAAAATAGAGGTAACCTATCCAAGTTTTTGAAAGACGAATCCTTATACAATGATTTAGTTAACACCAATAAAAAAGTGCAAATTATTTTGGATGATTTACACGATCATCCGGAGAAATACATCAAACTTTCTGTATTCAGCAGAAAACCAAAAGGACTTCAAATCACTAAAAAAGAAGAAGAAAAATTAAGAAAAATATTAGATTCAATTCCTTAATTCAAACCTATGTCCATCATTATTTTTAGCATTCTATTTGTTGTAGGATTTTATTTTTTCACTAAAAATATACTACACGTACGTTCTAACATTTTATTAGGACAAAAAAAGGATATCACGGATAATCGTTCCTTACGTTGGAAGACCATGTTGCTTGTTGCTTTAGGGCAAAAGAAAATGTTTGCCAGACCAATTCCTGCCCTATTACACCTATGTCTGTATGCCGCATTTATCATTACGCAAATCGAATTACTCGAAATTTTTACGGATGGTTTTAGCGCTAAGCACCGTTTCTTCCGTCCCTATCTAGGAAGTTTCTATGTATTCATGATCAGTTTTATTGAAGTCTTATCTGTCTTAGCATTAATCGCTACCATTATTTTCTTAGCACGCAGAAATTTATTAAAACTTCCAAGGCTTAACATGAAAGAATTAGCAGGATGGCCGAAAAAAGATGCCAATTTAATTCTGATTATGGAGGTTGTTTTAGTTACATTTATTTTCACCATGAACGGTGCGGATGAAGCAATTCTAAATTTAAATGGTGCTTCGTACGATTTCGCAATCTCATCCCATCTTGCAAATTTTGTATTTGGTGGATTTGAAGAACATACACTACATGTTTTCGAACAAATTGGTTGGTGGGGACATTTACTCATGGTCTTTACTTTTTTAAATTATTTACCTTACTCGAAACATTTCCACATTGTACTAGCATTTCCAAATACGTATTATTCCAATTTGGAACAAAAAGGAAAGTTTTCAAACCTTGCATCCGTAACCGAAGAAGTGAAGAAAATGATGGACCCTTCCATAGATCCATTTGCTGCTACTGGTACTGAAAGTGAAGCGACTCTTCGTTTTGGAGCAAAAGATGTTACGGATTTATCCTGGAAAAATCTATTAGATGCCTATACCTGTACAGAATGTGGTAGATGTACCTCTTCATGTCCTGCAAACCAAACTGGTAAATTACTTTCTCCACGTAAAATCATGATGGATACGCGTGATCGTTTGGTGGAACTTGGGGAAGAAAAACGTAAAAATGGAAAAGACTATACCGACGGAAAAAGTTTGTTGGGTGATTACATTACCGAAGAAGAAATTTGGGCATGTACTTCCTGTAATGCTTGTGTACAAGAATGTCCGGTAAATATTGATCCACTATCTATTATTATTGACCTAAGACGTTATTTAGTAATGGAAGAATCTAAAATACCTAGTGAATTAACGGGTATGTTGACCAACATTGAAAATAACGGTGCACCTTGGCAATTTTCACCTGCTGATAGAGGGAACTGGGTGAATGAGTGACGAGAGAAGAGTGACGAGGGACGAGGGACGGATAATAGCTATAAATAATTAAATTATAAATTATGGAACTAATTCCTTTAAATGAAAACGGACACGCGTTGAGTCCTATTTTACCAGAAAATGTAAAAAATTATTTAATTGATATCGACGGTACTATTTGCGATGATATCCCGAACGAAGAACCAGAAAGGATGTTGACCGCAGCTGTATATCCAGAGGCATTAGTGACCTTAAATAAATGGTATGACCAAGGGCATATTATAACCTTTTTCACATCGCGTACTGAAGCGCATAGAGAATATACCGAACGTTGGTTGGCGGAACATGGATTTAAATACCATGGAATGGTAATGGGGAAACCGCGAGGTGGTAACTACCATTGGATCGATAACCACATGGTACGTGCAACACAATACAAGGGTAAATTTACCGATCTTATCGATAAAAAAGTGACTATTCAAGTTTTTGAAAAATAATATGAGTACAGCATTTAAAGTATCTACCATGGCCGAAATGATGGCCAATGGAGAAACACCAGACATCTTATTTTGGGTGGGTTGTTCCGGAAGTTTTGACGACCGAGCAAAAAAAATAACGAAGGCTGTTGCTAAAATATTACACCATTGCAAGGTGAAATTTGCCGTACTAGGTGCAGAAGAAAGTTGTACTGGAGATCCAGCGAAACGTGCAGGAAATGAATTTACATTTCAAATGCAAGCAATGATGAATATCCAAGTATTGGATGGCTACGAAGTAAAGAAAATTGTTACTGCTTGTCCGCATTGCTTTAATACCCTTAAAAATGAATATCCAGAATTAGGTGGGAAATACGAGGTGATACATCATACCCAATTAATTCAAGATTTAATCAACCAAGGCAAACTTGCGTTGGAAGGAAATCAAACCTACAAAGGAAAAAAAATCACCTTTCATGACCCATGTTATTTAGGGCGTGCGAACGATGTATACGAAGCGCCTAGGGTGTTGATAGAAAAATTAGACGCCGAATTAATTGAAATGAAACGTTGTAAAACAACAGGATTATGTTGTGGTGCAGGCGGAGCTCAAATGTTTAAAGAAGCGGAGAAAGGAAACAAGGAAATCAACATCGAACGCACGGAAGATGCATTAGAAACGAACGCTAGTATTATTGCTACCGGTTGTCCGTTTTGTAATACGATGATGACTGACGGTGTGAAGAATTTTAATAAAGAACACGAGATTCAAGTATTGGATGTCGCAGAACTTATCGCGAATGCAGCAGATTTATAAACTATTTGACGGATTTTCCGACGAGAGTCGTGTTTGGTTGTATACCGCAAATCGTGCGATTACACCAACGGAAGCACATTTTGTACAAGAAAATTTAGAACACTTTGCATCGAGCTGGAAAGCGCATAGTACTCCTTTAAAAGCAAAAGCTTGCTTATTGCACGAATACACTATAGCTTTTGTGGTGGATCAATCAACTGCAAATGCTTCTGGATGTTCTGTAGATAGTTCTGTGCGCTTTGTAAAAGAACTTGGCAAAGAGCTCAACATCGACTTCTTTAACCGTTTAAACGTTGTTGTAGAAGATGCAAATGGAAACAGAACGCTACACGCCTACCGTAAACTAAAGGAATTAACGCAAAGTAGTTATTACAATCCTTTGGTGGATACCTTGAAAGCTTTAAAAACGAATTGGCGCGCGGAAATTTGATACTAAAGCAAAACGTTAATATTACTTTTTAGATATTTCCAAAGTAAATTATTTATAAAAAAACACCCTCGAAAATTTAATTTCCGAGGGTGTTTTTTGCGTTCATTAAATATAATGATGATTCGATTAATTTAGAAATAAAATAGTTATCCTTCGAGAGCCTCAGGATTCGAGTGGTCATCCTTCGACACATTTCGACTGGCTCAATGGAACTGCTCAGTGCGAGTAGTTAACCCTTCGACACATTTCGACACATTTCGACAGGCTCAATGGAACTGCTCAATGGAACTGCTCAATGGAACTGCTCAGGGCTAGAAAGCCCTAACTGCGCGCACGAAGTAGGGATCGGGCTTTATGTCGCCAATGTGGCCGTTGCCGTTGACTTCCCCACTACCGAAGTTGAAGGCCCAAGCGAGGTCCGCTTCGTCCTCCAAACTACTCCAATAGACCGCCATTGAAAAACCTCCAATTGCTCCCTTTTGCCAGTACATTTCATTCAATTCATAAATAGTTGGTAATCTCCAATCCATGAATTTTTTTCCGTTTGTGCTGTGATTTTCAGGATTGCTAATAGCATCTTGGGCGAAATACCATTTACAAGAAATTGATTGATCACGTGTTTCAGCAACCAATCCATGTGTTCCATCTGCGGAAATTCTAAAAACATATCCGCCCAGTTCAGGCCAAAGACCAATTGTATAAATTTTTGAAGTTACAACACCTTGGTCTCCTTTAGGTCCTTGTAATCCTTGCGCGCCTTGGTCTCCGGTTGCTCCTTTGTCTCCTTTATCTCCTTTTAATCCAGTATCTCCTTTTGGTCCTTGAGCTCCTGCTTGCCCTTGAAGTCCTTGTGCACCAGTTTCACCTTTA
>JBIIKZ010000120.1:0-3581 GCA_044232905.1 Crocinitomicaceae bacterium | reverse complement strand
CTTTATATAAAATGTATTCTAGAGTATCAGAAAGCGAATCCATCCCTCTGTTTAATTTATTAGAAATAGCTTTTAAATTAGCGAGGATATTGTTTAATGTATGAGGCTGCAATTGAAACTTTAATTGTTCTGCTTCCAATAAGGCATTATCAGCCAATAGCCTTGTATAATCCCTTGATAGTTTTTCTTTTTGTTTCCTTTCATTTTTAAATTTAAGGTACAACCATACACTTATTGAGAGGCAAACCAATGAGATAAATATGAATTCTTCGTTATTTTCCATATTATTTTATTTTAATTAATCCTTTTCCCCAAGATTAAACAAATTATCCTCTTCAAACAGCCCTGGTTGTTTGTAGATAGATTCGCCTTCGTTAGCGGTTGATTTTTTTGATTTTACTTTTTTATCTTTTACTTTCTTTTCTATTTTGTTGGCATCCATAATGGCAATGACCTCCGGTGGTATAGGCTGACCTTTTTGCTCATAAAATTTCTTTACATCTTCTTCTTTATGTAGGCCTTGTTTTATTTCTTCTTCGTAAATGGTGTGGTTAAGTTCTAATAAGCGTTTTAAAACCTCTTTACGTGCATCTGGATGTATCGTATAACGTACACGATCATTCTCCGGTAAATATTCTACTTCGTAAAAATCATGTTGTAATTTTATATCACTCCAACCGTAAGCCTCCAAAACCGTCTCGTCCATTTGTTTGTGCAGCCCACGTAGTTTTATAACATCATCATAAGCTTTTTCGCACGTGGGTTCATCTTTTTTGCTTGCTTTTTGTATTTCTGCAATTGATAAATCTTTTGTATGAAATGCATTATATGTTTTTGTGATTCCTAAATTTAATTCCAACATCAATAATCTTCTAAATTCGTTATATTCTTTGCCTACAATCGCTAATTTTGATTCAATATTATTGACTATTTTCGGAAATGGAAATGTTTCGAAAGTTTCAGTATTTGAATATCTAATTGTAGAATCACCTAATCTACTTGCATACTTCCAGGCCCATTCATTATGAATTGTCGAATGAACTATCGTAAATTTCTCAAAATCCTCAAAGGCAAAAACAACGATAGCGTCAGAAAAAACAATATCCTTATTTGATTGAACAAGAAAAATATACTTAGTATTACGTGTTAAGATAAAAACATGATTTAATTTCTGAATAAGCGAATTTAATTTCCCCCCATCTCTTCCAAATAACCACCACTTATTTTTTCGTCTATTGTCTTTTGAATTTATCCTTTCAGGTTTTACTAATTCCTCTACAATCTTAAAACATTCTTTAAATGTAGACGCTTTTTCAATTGAGAAATCTTGAAAATTTATTATAAACCTTGAAGGTGATTGATCTGGTTGGTTAGAAAGATCATTTCCATTTTGTAAAGGATGGATTATTTGATAATTTTGGCTATTAATAGACTTAAGTTCTGTTGCTTCTTTATTATTTAATATGAAGCCATCACCGCCAAAGTCAACACCTTTAAAACATAAATTGTTATTATTAGCAAGGCTATAAGGATTAACTTCAATAGAATCTTCTAGGAGTGCGCCAATATTTTTAACTAATCTATTGTTTAGAAATTTATTTCCGTAAAATAAACCTTTATGAATTGAAAGAAGAGAAATGCTAACGGCCGCAACACCGGGCCATTTTATAGATTTTAATGCGAAATTGATAGTTGCATTTTCTCTAATAAGAACATCTAGTCCCCCAGCTCGAGTGTCTCCCTGCGAAATCGTATCTGTTGTAATAAAACTAAAATATGAATTTAAGTTTAATAAATTATAAGCTCTCAAAAAGAAATATGCAACCAAGTCGCATTTCCCTGTAGAGTTTGAATAATAGGTTTTAATAAAAAGATTAAATGAATCACCATAATGAGTTGAAACTTTACTTCCACCTAAATATGGAGGATTACCTAATATGCATTCAAACCCACCCTTTTGAAAAATTTCAGGAAATTCCAAAAACCAATGAAATATTCTTTTCTCTAGTGCCACTGACGTTGCCATGGCTGTTTTTTGCCCTTGCCAACCTTTTTGTCCTGCCAATATTTGGCGGTATTCATTATCGGTAATTAGTTTGTCTTTATTAGCAGCCGTTTTAGGAATGAAGAACTGAGCAACTTGGCTATCAGCCATTGTTTTTAAAAATGTAAAACCTTTTCCATCTAAAAACTTTTTGTAGGCGCGTTGCTTAGCTTCAATTTCTTCTGGTGTGTTTTCAGATAGTTTATTAAAGGATTTGTATTCTTCCATTGCCTCTTGCACATTGGCAGCTGTGGAGGCTTCAAAATCTGCTTTAATCTGTAATTCTTTTGTTACTCTTTCTTTACGCTCGGCTTTATTTTGTTTAGCATATGTACTAGAAATATCTTTATCATCACCTGGCAAAGTTTTAAAAGCTTCATCGGCAATGCCGTTTTCTAATTCTTCGCGGTGAGCCAAGCCAACAATAGCATCTCCACATTTAATGTGATGGTCTAAAAAGTTTAAAGGCTCATTAGGATTGTGAGCTTCCAGCCACAAGGCCACTTTACACAACTCCACTGCTAATGGGTTTTTATCTACTCCATAAATGCAATTACGTATTACGTCGCGCATGGCTTGGCGCAGATACATGGGTGATGGTTGCTCTACTTTTTCTTTGCTATTACTTGCAGTTGTTTCGCGTATACAAGCCAACTCTAAAGCTATTTTGCGAGCAGCAGATAGTAAAATATGTCCGCTGCCACAGGCAACATCACAAACCTTAATGTCTAATAATTGTTGTTCGGCATCTGGCTTTTCTTTTCGCTCATCAATAATGTATTGTAAAGAGTGTTTAATAAGGGGTTGCACCAATTCTTCTGGTGTGTAATGAGAACCGGATTTACTTCGTTCACTACTTCCCGTTAAAGTACATGTGTATTTATCAGAACCGGGTATGGGTTCAATTTTTAATTTTAATTCTAATAAGCCTTCGTAAACCGATCCAAATTCCTCAACATCTAATCCTCCATAGTTTACAGCAATCAACACCTGTTTATCTGTTTCAAAATACCCTAAAGCTTTAATGGCTTTAAATAAAACATCATTAGCTAAATGGTTTTCGTGCAAGTCGTATTGATTACTTGCAATGGCATTGTAACTAAACAAATCGCCTTGCAAAGCCATTAAACCCATTTTTTTACCGGTTTCGCTTTTTTCAAATAAAGCAAAGGTATTTACCAGGCTCATCCATAAATCGTAATGATGGGCTGCATCGGGCGGAGCAATTCGCTTGGCTAATTTACGTAAGCGCAATAAACTGTAATGATTAAAATAAATTTGGTTAAAGCGTTTGGTTTCTTTCTCCTTGCTTTCGGCATATACCAAATTACGCTCTTCAATTACAAATAGATACAAAACGCGATAAATAATACGCAACATCTGTTTGTAATACTCATCTGTATTAAAGGTATTAGCAGCAATTAAATCGCGTAAGTTTTTATTTTCAGGATGATTTACAAAACCCTCTGCCAAGTTTGCAATAGTTGCTTTAACAGAATCGCCTAACTTATTACGAATGGTTGCACCGGCCTCTAAA
>JBIIKZ010000119.1:0-3637 GCA_044232905.1 Crocinitomicaceae bacterium | reverse complement strand
AGTATAAACGCTAAAATTGCAGATGCAAATCGGAAAAATAGAGGGACTAGGGATGTAAATTTCTTCAACTATAGATTAGGGTTAATTATATAGCCCCAGCACATCAAAATAAAATAAACCCAAAAAATAAGTATTTTTATTTCAATTAAAATATTTAATCACTTAATAAATTAAAAGTATGGCATTAATAAATAGACAAGAATTTGTTGAATTATTGAATTCAAATTTTTTAAGAGACCTTAACGAAAATAAGGAGGATTTTTATGTTGGTATGGGTAATCCTAATGCCGATACTCTTTTAATTGGTAGTGAAAAAGCTCTAGATCCTTTAGATACTACATATGCCCCAATTTTAAGACATGAACTTGAGCTAAACATAGATCATTGGATTGATTTATTAGATAATTATAATCACATAGAAAATTCATTTGATTTAAATTTATTGAATAGAAACCCTCCATTAAATAGATTTAATCCATTTAATCCACTTTTTCTAGAACAAACTGCAAATATTGTTGGTAATAGAGCTGGTCATACTTACGCTGGTATGAAGAGATTAATCAATATTGTTCACAATCAAAATTTTGGTTTATACACTCACGATTTTACTAGCAATGTTTTTTCAAAAATATTTATTTCTGAATTAAGTACTAACACAGCATTAAACCAAAATGTAGCAAATTTTAACCTTGCAAATTTTTTGGATAGCGCTAGATATAATTTTTTGACAACGACAGCGAGTAATTTCTATCGAAGTTTTAAAACCGTTGTTATTTATTGTGGTCGAAATCCTCATTATGTTGACATTCCAGGTTCAGAAAATAGATTAAAAGTTATTCGAATTTTTAATCCTACATTATCTCATATGGATCTAATTACTATGGATGCAATAAGTCCGATAGAAATTTATAGCAATGACTTGGGTAGTAAAGTTATTTTATGTAGACATTTTGCTGCCGGATTTGGCAATGATATGGCTCAGTTTTTAGCAGATCATATTTAAGTAATTATAAACTTGACTTTTTCACAATCAATAAACTTTAACTGAATGAGTAACTGATTTTCATTTCTTTATTCATTCAGTTTTTTTTATAATTCTTTAATAGTTTTCGAAACTTACATTTCTGATGTTACTAATAAAAAGCAATCATTATTTATTACTTTGATTATAAAAAGTAACAACTATGTCCAACGAAAACACAAAAACATTTACTCCTTTACATTGGTTGGGTAATATGAGTCCTTGCAAGATTATTTACAACGGTGAGGTATGGGATTCTGCTGAAAAATTATTTCAAGCAATGCGTTTTAACGATGAAGTAATTAGACAAAAAATACGAAATGAAACGGGTATTTTTAAATCAAACCTATTAGCTTCAAGTTTAGCTGCCAATAGGGTAGTAGAACCCATGTCTTCTTTAGATATTGAGAATTTACGCACGGTAATGGAGTTGAAATTTAATCAAAAAAAAATTTTACAATCAAGATTATTATTAACTGGAAACCTTAATCTGGTTCAGTTTTGTCGTCAATCGTTTAATCCTGAAGATTTATTTTGGGGGATGACTCTAATAAATCAACAATTGGAAGGTAGAAACATTGTTGGAAATATCTTAATGGAGATACGAAATAAAATGAACTATTTTAATAATTAATCAATAAAAATTATTACTTTAGGTTGACAAACAATATATTGGTTATTATATGATTAATGAGAGATTAATAAAAAAGTTTGCAAATTCCACTTTTATTAAAATAACAGAGATATTAAAATTTATTGCTACAAAACCAAATGGAGTAACGGTACTTGACGTAGAGTTGTTTTGGGAACAACATGAAGACGGTAGAAAAATGACACGATCTGCTGCTGGTGAAAAAAGGATTGTTGATAATACCATAAGAAATTTATTGAATAAACTGTTAATGAGTGATTGTCTTGTCCGAGAAAAAATAGGGAAAAACTATTTATATTTTATTGACAAGAATGATCAAAATCAGATAAAAGTTGAAGATTCAGAAGGTATTACGGATTTGATTAGATGGGCGCTAACTCTAAAAAAATACAAAGGATTAATCTTCTTTGAAGAGCTTGAAGAAATTTTAAATATTTCAATCGAAGATATTTTAGCAGAAGATAATTTAAAACTAGACGATATTAGGCCTTTCATAGATTTTGAAACCACTGATGAGATTTATAGTGGTTGGGGAAAAAATGTTTTTGCAGATCAAATTACTAGTGAAGTTTCAGATCATATGGCTTATTTTTATAAAATAATAAGTTTTATAAATGAAACTGTTGAATTTACATATCGCTCTTTTCAAGTAGACGAAATCAGAAAAGTGAGTCATGCTGAACCCTATCTTTTAAAAGAACATAATAAACGATGGTATTTGATTGCATTTGACCCAGAAAAAAATGAAGTTTTTCCTTTTAGTATTGATAGAATAATTGATATTTCTGCAAACTTCAAATCAAAAAAATATCAAATACCTAGAGATTTTAATCCAAAAACCTATTGGAAAGATTGTGTTGGAGTGTATAAAGACAACTTTAATGGTCCACAAAAAGTCTCTTTTGAACTCAAAGACGGTCCACGTTACAACAATCAGAAATACCTTGTTTCTTCACCAATGCATGCATCGCAAAAGGCAATTCAACTAGAAAAAGGTTGGATGAGGTTTGAATATTTTATTCATATTGGCCCTGAAGTGGTTAGACAAATCAGACAATGGGGGGGTGAGAACTTTCGTAATATCGAACCGAAAGAACTTGATGATGACGTTCGGTATGGATAATTAGTATGTATATAAATCAATACTTTTTACGAATGAAAAGGTAATAAATCTATCCATTCATACATGTTCCAAAAATGGTATAGATCCACGAATGTGATTGCGTCTAAATAAACGTCCATTATGGCAGTAAAACTAATAAAATAATAAGGGTCAACATACTGTAGGTAATCTACAATAGATCCGTTCCAATCGATGAATCCATTTTTAATTCCATAGGCAATTATAATTACTTCCTCAAGACGTTCATCTATTGTTGTATCTTCTAAAAGACTAGTAGAGGTATCCAGCTTTTTATCACCTATACTTTCTCGGATAAAAAGAAGTGTTTTCAATGGAAGTGTTTTCAGTGGACGGTAAATTACAGCGTTTTTAATCTCCATACATTCAAATAATATTTCCGTCCTACAAAATTGTTTTTTTCGAAGAGGTAATTTATCAAAAAATCTTTCTTCTATTTTATCTGTAAAAAATTGAGCAACTGTTTGAGCATGATTTAACATTTGAAGATCTAACTCTTTTAATGAACGTTTAACGTTTGGACTAAAATTTTTTGGCCAAACAGACAGTCCATTCTGAGAAAGAAATTCTTCTGTTGTACCAACATAATTAAATTTGAAATTTAAACCGTTTGTTAAGCCTATTAATTCTTGTAACAAATTAACATCAATAATCAATTTCCCTTGATTACTATCTACTTGAAAAATAACGCCAGTTTTAAAATAATTATCGATGAAATGATTTAAAGGAAGATCAAAAGAAATAAAAATTCTAGTTAAAAATTCGTTCAATGAATTTCTAGTGTTTATATTATGAAAGTTAGTCATTTCAACTATTTTTGATA
>JBIIKZ010000118.1:0-3643 GCA_044232905.1 Crocinitomicaceae bacterium | reverse complement strand
TCTTTGTTCTTTTGCTTGACCAAAAGAACCAAAAGTCAAGGCTGAGGAATTTTTGTTAAAGCGCAGTTTTTGGTGTTTATTTTAGATTTTAGCTTCGAGCGCTTTATTTTGTTCTCTCCTGAAATGTTGATTTTTCGGTGATCTGCTTCGCAGCTTCCATCAAAATCTAACATTTCAGTTCGTTCTCAAAACCCAATAATTCCAAGGCCAGAGGGGCAATTATGAATTGGGATTACTACCTTTTTGCATTGCCCAAAAAGGTAGTGCCAAAAAGGCTAGCGCTGAATTAGATTACTAATTTTTACGGGGCATTTCGCTCTTCAAATTGAAACTCGCTATCTCCTGAAGTCGTCAGCTTAAACAGTCAATTTGTAGGACGCTTCATTACCTCAAAATTTACGTAATCAAATTTTAAGGCGCGGATAAAGATTTAGAAAGCTTTTGCTTTTTGTATTAAGATTAAAGCAAATGCAAGACTCAACTGATAAAGTAATGGAAAAGTTTAAGGGTAGGCAATAAGCATTAGCCAATAGATGGTTTTTTTAGTTTTTGATGAATTTGTAGTTTTTGGTTTGGGTGACTCTTTTACCTGCTACTGTTATTTCGATGATGTACATTCCTTTTTCTAATTGTGATATGTTGATTTCGTTGTGAAGGTAGTATTCTTGGGTGCCAGGTAGTTGGTTGGTGTATGTTTTGTTCAACCATAAAACTCCATTCAAGTTGGCGAATTTAATGGTGATTGTGCTAGTTTCGATGTTTTCAATTGCTACAGCAACTTCTTCAGTTGATGGGTTTGGATAAATTGTTATAGGGATTTGGCGGCTTGTATTTCGTTCTTGTGGGCAATTATTGGTTGCTTGTGGGTATGTTTTTCTTACGGTTCCGTTGGAATTGTATAAATTGAACCAATCGAATGATCCAATACCTGCTTCTCCTTTGAATTTTATATATATATCGTGGTATCCTGTAATGGGTTCGATTGGAAATGTTCGTTGTTCAAATTTATCCCACGCTCCTGTGCTCGTTGTTGTAAAGTTTCCTATCATTCTTCCCATTGGGCGGTCGATGCGGACTTGAACTTCTTGCCATGCTTGCTCACAAGGAACTGCCATGTTGACTAAACATGCATCGTATTTGTTCTCGCTGAAGTTGATTTGTTTGTATGCTATCCAGTCTGCTTCGTCTGCGTTGCTTATGTAATCTCCTGTTATCACTGTTCCTGTTTGAAGGTCGTTGTTTTCTGCGTCTAAGAAGAAGGAATTATTGTATTTTGGGTTGAATATTTCAATCGAATTTGATGGTTCTGAAATTCCGTATTGATTTTTGGCTCTTATTTGGTATCTGTATTCTCCGGGTGGCTGCATCGAATCGTTGAATTCTAGTTGATTTGCTGCTAATCTCTGAATTATTTTGAAGGTGTCGGTTGAAATTTTTCTTTCTATGTAAAAGGTATCACATTCTCCAAAGGGATATTCCCATTTGAATAAAGTTGTATCCGGGGTGTTTGCGGTAAGTTTTAATTTGATTGGAGCTCTTGGTGGATAGTATTTTTCGTTTGGAACTATGATCGATGCTCCATAGGTGAATGGAATTTTTCCAGATTCTAGGGCTCCTAAATCTGGTGCTTTTCCTTCAAAACCAATGGTGTACTCATTGCTTGTTCCTTTGTCAATTGGGTAGCTGAATTTTTTTAATTGGAAATTGTGGTTGATTGGATCTTGAAATATAGGTTCGTTGTATTTGTAATTGGTTTCTAGTTTTGTACCATAGAAATCTTTGTAGTTCCATCTTTCCCTTCTGTCTGAGTCTGTAATGTTATTGAAAGTATGTACGTTTTTAAGTTCAGTGCCTTCAGGTCCCCAAGAACCCATTGAATAGGTGTTGTTATATAGGGTGTTATTAAAAATCAAGTGATTATTATGTGGTTTGTTGATGTTTATTCCTGTACCTGTGTTATTTAGAATGTTATGATGAATATTGAAATTGTATGTCCAATTGTCTAGATATATGCCTGAATGTCTTTCAGTTCCTAAATTATCGTGTAAGTAGTTGTGTGCTATTTCAGTTCCTTTACCGTCTGTCCAAAAGGAATATGTCAATCCTTGATCGTTACATATTATACCACCATGGTGTATGTGGTTGTTGAGTATTTTACTATTAGAAAGGAATCGATGAATTAGTATAGATCTTCCACCATAAGAAAGTTCGTTGTTTTGTATTAAATGTTCTGTTCCGGAAATGTTTAAAGGAGCACAGTCAATCCCTATCCAGTTGCAGTCTGTAATAATATTGTTTTTTATTTGGTTCCCTTTTCCCCATACTGTTAATCCATCACCCCAGGAATGTGCGATGTAACAATTTTCAATTGTATTGTTTTCTCCTGAAATTTCAATCCCATTCCCATTCCAAGTTTCTGGCCCGTCGTATTTGTTCCAATCTGGTCCATTTCCCTGCCAATTTTCTGGATCTTCATACCCGTTGGAGCTGTTTGGTGAAAATTTCTCAAAACCTTGTCTAAAGGTGAAAAATGGGGTAGGGTACATGAAATTACACTTTTTGACTACGCAGTTTTTACTGTTTTTTAAGTTTATGTTTGCTGCAAAAAAGGTAACATTTGTTAATGAGCAATTAGATGAGTTTGAAAGATCTAAAATCATCTTGTTTGTTCTTACTTCTATGATGGTATTGTTCGGATTTGAATTTGATTGCAAAAATAATTCTCCATTTTCCCAATACCATTCGTTATCATCGTCTAATAAATCTTTAGAACCAAATATGAAAGCTTGACCAGTATCGAGGTATTCTTTTCTAATTCTAGCTGTGGTGTCCCAATACCATGCGTTGTTCTCTATGTTTAAGGTATTATTGGTTTGATTTATAACTTTTCCATTTAATCCTACTAATCTTTTCCCATAAATTCCTAGGATATTCCTATTTCGCGAGTCTTCTATTTGTAATAATCCTTCTATGTATATCTGTTTGTTTGGAAAGGCTACAGCAAAGGCACCCTGTTGAAGCGCTTTCATACCTTCAATTATTGTTGGGTAAGCAGCTTGAAAAAAAGGTTTGTTCTCTATAAATAATTGAAGAATACTGTCTTGCTGATTACATTTCCACAAGTTATTTGAAACTTGTATCCAATTATTTTTTATTTCAGTACCATGAATTTCAACTTTTTCATGCTTATCTGCAAAAATATGAATTCCTGATTTTAGCTTTATTGGATAGTTTATAAAGTATCTTCCTTCCTCTAAATATAATGTGTCGCCTTCTTTTAGTTTTTCAATGCCTAATTGAATTGTTTTAAAAGGAGCATCTTTACTTCCATTGTTAAAATCAGCACCTTTTTTAGTAGAAACATAATATGTCTTTGATAAACAAATTGTACCAAATGTTAGAACTACATAAATAAATAGAATTACTTTTAAATTTGAAATTTTGAGTAATAGAGAAATTGAATTCATGTTTACTATTCTACCAAATTTTTTCTAGACTTTCTGGTGAAAATTCTTTTCTTTTTGATGTGTAAACAGAAGCGGTAATATTTTTAAGTTGCAAAGGATTCTTTTTTCTATTTATTCTATTTATAAGAGCTAAAGGAGTTAAGAATAGGTAAAACACTAACGTCAATAATACATTT
>JBIIKZ010000063.1:0-13133 GCA_044232905.1 Crocinitomicaceae bacterium | reverse complement strand
TTGGCATCTTTAATTATTGATGTGTGATTGACAAAAAAAATATAACTTTGGTGTAAAATTAAGATTTATTCTAACAAGAAAGTTCAATTACACATTTTATAACGAATATTTTTGGAGAAAATTTGCATATTAGAAGGTATTAATCCAGTTGATTTTTTTGGAGTTAACAACGTATATTTACAAATACTTAAACGTTATTATCCGAAATTAAAAATAGTATCCAGGGGGAATGATTTGACATTAATCGGAGATGATGAAGTAATTGCTTTGTTTGAACGAAAATTAAACCAACTGACGGACTATTTTCATCGTTATAATACCTTGAATGAAAATATCATCGAACAAATTCTATTAGAAGATCCAAGCTTAAAACCAGTGACACAAGGGGACGAAGTACTTGTACATGGAAATAACGGTTCGAAAATTAAAGCGAAAACGATTAACCAACAAAAGTTAGTCGCAGAAGCTAATAAAAATGCAATGGTGTTTGCGGTTGGTCCTGCTGGAACTGGTAAAACGTATACTGCAATTGCGCTAGCCGTTCGTGCTTTAAAAGCAAAAGAGGTTAAACGTATTGTTTTAACTAGACCAGCAGTAGAGGCAGGGGAGAATCTTGGTTTTTTACCTGGAGACATGAAGGATAAATTAGATCCTTATATGATGCCCTTATATGATGCGTTACGCGATATGATTCCTCCGGATAAATTGTTACAAATGATGGAATACGGGGTGATAGAGATTGCTCCATTGGCGTTTATGCGCGGGCGAACACTAGACAATGCTTTTGTTATTTTGGATGAGGCTCAAAATGCTACTGTGATGCAAATGAAGATGTTTTTGACGCGAATGGGTCAAACTGCTCAGTTTATTATTACAGGAGATATGTCTCAAACAGACTTACCATCCAAACAACGTTCAGGCTTATCTTATGCATTAGATGCATTGAGAGGAGTAGAGGGAATAGGTGTGGTTCGTTTAAACCAAAACGATGTGATTCGCCATCCTTTGGTTAAAAAAATAATTGAGGCATTTGAGAAGAAAGAAGCGAGTGAGTCACCGGACAAAAGATATTAGACAAAAGACTAAATGACATTCGACATTCGACAAAAGAGATTAATAAACTAATTTATAATTTAACAATGAGTAACACTATAAGTAACACTAATTATAATTTTCCTGGTCAGTTATCGGTTTACAAAGGAAAAGTGCGAGATGTTTATACATTAGATAATGATTTAGTTGTTATGATTGCGTCGGATAGAATTTCTGCATTTGATCATGTTTTACCCAAAGGGATACCGTTTAAAGGGCAAGTTTTGAATCAGATTGCGACCATTTTTTTAAATGCTACCAAAGATATCGTTCCGAATTGGTTGTTAGCTACGCCAGACCCATCGGTTTCTGTAGGGATTAAGTGTGAACCAATTCGTGTAGAAATGGTGATTCGTGGTTATTTAGCTGGTCACGCTGCACGCGAGTATGCTTTAGGAAAACGTGAAGTATGTGGTGTGCAATTACCAGAGGGATTAAAAGAAAATGATCGTTTTCCAGAACCAATTATTACACCAACATTGAAAGCAGATGCTGGTCACGATGAAGATATTTCAAGAGAAGAAATCATTGCAAAAAATTACGTTACTAAAGAAATTTATGAGCAATTAGAAGCCTATACGCGTGCTTTATTTCAACGTGGTTCAGAAATGGCGTTAGAAAGAGGCTTGTTGTTGGTTGATACAAAATATGAATTTGGATTAAAGGATGGAAAAGTAATCTTAATTGATGAAATTCATACACCTGATTCTTCCCGTTACTTCTACGCGGATGGTTACCAAGAAAGACAAGACAAAGGCGAGAGTCAAAAACAATTATCAAAAGAGTTTGTGAGGCAATGGTTGATTGATAATCATTTTCAAGGCTTGGAAGGACAAACAATTCCGGATATGCCAGAAGAATTTGTGCAATTAGTTACGGATCGTTACATTGAACTTTTTGAGAAAATTTCAGGTACTACGTTTGTTAAAGCAGATAATGCAAACATCGAAGCAAGAATTCAAAAAAATGTAGAAGAATATTTGGAGTCTAATTAGATGAAAGATATTAAACTTTAGACATCAGAACTTGGACTTTTTGGGTCGAATATAAAAGTAATTAGCCGTGGATGTATTTCACGGCTTTTTTTTCTGACAAAAATCAGTTTTTTTTCTAATTGCTATCATTCTATATTTTTCTTGATTTTCAAATCTTTGTACTATACAAAAACAAAGAAAAATGGGAACAAGTAGTTTAGAAGCAAGTGTTATAAATGAATCAGAATTTAATCGTTTTGGATTAATCAGTATTATTTTATTAGTTGTTGGTTGTGTTGGAGGAGTTGCGGTTGGTTTAGGTGCAATTAAATATACAGGAACACTTATTTTGTGTGTTGTACCAACCATGACAACATTAAGTTTGTTGTTAGCTGTCACTCCGATGAAGTGGATTTGGAGATCAGCGATTTTAAGTGTGGCAATTGATTTTATTTTGATAATTTACTTTGTGTTTATTGAGAAATAAGAATTGTTTGTAAATAGTTAGTTGGAACCCAAGGTGAAAGTCTTGGGTTTTTTTGTGTCCTACGTTTTTGCGTGTTAACTTTGATGAATGAAAATCATTTGGGGCTTAATTTTGTTATTAATAATTGTTGCTTGTCACGCTTCCGATCAAAAAGAAGTAACACTAGATGATTTAAATAAACCATCTGAACACTATTTATTAGAAGATACTAAATTAGACTCCGTGCATTCAAAGATGCGGACATTCGATTCCCTTTCTTTTTTTTCTAAAAAGTTTCTGGATACATTAGGCTTCTCTGAAAACCGCTTACATCTAATCCCAAATTTGTTGTTTCCAGATCGATTTAATCCGGTTAAATCCGATAAGTGGTATCTTATTTCTCCCATAGATTCGTTTGTTTACAAACATTGGAAATATGTAGATACAAATGTTGCAGAGAATACATTTTATAATTGGTTAGATAATTTTGGAGACAAACATTTATCCTTGAAGTTTGGAGATAAAGTGCGTGTTTCACCAAATGCTTTTGTACTTTTACTACAACATCGAAGTCTATTGTTGTTGGAGTCTAAAAATCAACTAAATAAAGACGATATTTTGACACTATTAGATACTTTAGGTTTTGGAAGTACTTGGAAATATGTACTTTTTCAGAATAAAGGTAAGAAAACAGAATGGTTCGAACAATTAAACATATCCTCAAAAAATGAAAATAGTAAATCGTAGTTACATAACAATACATCCTCGACAAGCATTTTGGGATTGGGCAAATCAGTATAATTCAGAAGTGAAATTTGATGCAGAAGATGCAACAGAGGGAACAGTATACCTTGTTGAAGAAGATTTTTTCGATTTTGAACCTGTATTAGAGAAGAACTTTAAAAAGATGTTTAAGAATGAACTTTCTAGTGTGACAGATGAAGAAGAATATTGGCCTTTAAAATTAACAATGGAGTTGTTTTTAGAATGGTTTGTTATTGATTTTGGGTCGATTGTGGTTGATTTGGAAAAAAGTGATCTAAAATCAGAGTAACGGATCTTTCTTTCGACAGGTTCAAGGTAAACTAGCCTCAGGAACCTAGATATAAGATGAAATGTATTTAAAGCATATTAATTTAATTAATTTTAAGAATTACGATCAAGCGGAATTTTCACTTGAACCTGGAGTTAATTGTTTTGTTGGTAGGAATGGAATTGGTAAAACAAATGTGTTGGACGCAGTTCACTATTTAAGTATGTGTAAGTCCTATTTGAATCCTATAGATAAACAAAATATTCGATTTGATGAGAAGTTTTTTGTTGTGCAAGGCTTGTGGGATGCGGAAGGAGATGAGGTAGAGATTTACTGTGCAGTCAAAGTTGGAGAGAAAAAGGTTGTTAAAAGGAATAAGGTTACTTACGAAAAATTAGGAGATCATATTGGTGAATTTCCATCCGTCATTATTTCTCCTTACGACCGAGATTTGATTTCGGAAGGAAGTGAATCACGCCGACGTTGGGTAGATGGTATAATTTCTCAATTTGACCGGGAATACCTTTATAGTTTAGTTAAGTACAATAAAGTGTTGGACCAACGAAATATGTTGTTAAAACAGTTTTATGAAAATGGGTTCTTTGAACGAGAAAGCATTGAGGTTTGGGACATGCAGTTAGCATTGATAGGGAATTCAATTTATCAAAAAAGACTTGCTTTCTTAAATGAATTTATACCAACCTTTCAATATTATTATGAATTTATTGGAAACGAAACAGAACGCGTAAAACTAGAATATAAATCACAATTAAATGAAGCTTCGTTTGAAGATTTATTAGTTGAAAATTTAAAAAAGGATTCCTTTTCTGGTTATACCAATGCAGGTATTCATAAGGATGATTTTGTATTCTTAATCAATGATCATTTAGTCAAGAAATTTGGTTCGCAGGGACAACAAAAGTCATTTGTAATAGCATTGCGATTGGCGCAATTTGATTGGTTGAAAAAACAATTGAATAAGAAGCCAATTCTATTGTTAGATGATATTTTTGATAAACTAGATAATCATCGGGTGGAAAAATTAATGAAATTAGTTTCGGATAATGTTTTTGGACAAGTGTTGGTTACCGATACAGATAAAGAACGAGTAGCAATAATATTTAACCGTATATCCATGGATTACAAGTTGTTTGATATGGTTGAATTAATTCAAGAATAATATGGACGAACGAAAAAGAATTTCCAATCAAAGTACATTAGGTGATGTGATTGATAAGTTAATGAAAGCTTATGGGTTAGATGGTCGTTTGAAAGAAATGGAGATTATCAATAAGTGGGAAGAAATGATGGGGAGAGCAGTTTCTGCTCGGACAAAAAAAATATTTATTCAAAATCAAGTATTACATTTATCCCTTGATTCATCGGTAATGCGGGATGAATTAATGCAGGGTAAATCAATAATTATTCAGCGAGTTAATGAAACTGCTGGATGCGTAATGATTAGAGATGTTTGGTTTAGTTAAATCTTCCCAAAAAATCATTTAGCATTAAATATATTTCTAAAAAATCCGTTAATTTTAATCAACTTAAAAAAATAGTATGTTCCATAAATTATTTGTAATCTCATTTTTCTTTCTATCACTAGTTTCTTTTTCTCAAAAGAATGACTTAATGAAAGATGTTAAAAAAATCGAAGAAATTTACAACTACATTAATTACATGTATGTAGACGATGTTAATTCTAAAGAAATTACAGAAACAGCAATAGTTGCAGCATTAGAGAAGTTGGATCCACATTCCGTATATATTTCCAAAGAAGATGTGGATGATGCAAATCAGCAAATTAATGGAAGTTTTTTTGGTGTTGGAATACGTTTTCAATTGTTGAAAGATACATTAATTGTTGTAGCAACAATTCCGGGAGGTCCATCTGAAAAAGTAGGTTTGCGCGCTGGGGATAAAATTATAAAAGTTGGAGCAGATAATATTGCTAATGTTAAGTTGAAAAATTCGCAAGTACGTGAAAAATTAATGGGAGATTTAGGGACAAAAGTAATCGTAGAAGTACTTCGAAAAGGCGAACCGGATATTTTAAAATTTGAAATCACCAGAGGTAAAATCCCTATGCATTCCGTAGATTGTCATTATATGATCACACCGGAGACTGGTTATTTAAAATTGAATAGTTTTTCACATACAACTACCGATGAAATTAAAGCTAGTTTGGCTGAACTTGTAAAAAAAGGAATGAAAAATTTAATTTTGGATTTACAAGATAACGGTGGAGGCTTAATGTTTGCTGCTAAAACTGTCAGCGATGAGTTTTTAACAAAAGATAAATTGGTGGTATATTCTCAAGGAAAACACCAACCTAGACAAGACATGAATTGCGATACAAAAGGAGTGTTTGAAAAAGGGAAACTGATTGTATTAGTGAATGAAAATTCTGCATCCGCAAGTGAAATTGTTTCTGGAGCAATTCAAGATTGGGACAGAGGATTAATTGTAGGAAGAAGAACCTTTGGAAAAGGATTAGTACAACGACCAATTGATTTATCGGATGGTTCTCAAATTCGATTGACTATTGCACGTTATTACACACCGACTGGTAGAAATATTCAAAAACCATATGGGGAAAATTCAGAAGAGTATCATAACGATGTTTTGAAACGTTTAAAACATGGGGAATTAATGAATCAAGATAGTATAAAATTTCCCGATTCATTAAAATACAAAACGTTGGTTAAGCAGCGTACGGTATATGGTGGAGGCGGTATTATGCCAGATGTGTTTGTTCCTTTAGATACTAATGAGTTTACAGCTTATTTTCGTTCTATTTTAGGTACTGGAGCTTTTAACAGTTTTACATTAACGTACGTTAATAAAAACAGGGATAAATTAAAGATAGATTACCCGACTTTTGATGCTTATTTTACCAAGTTTAATTGTGATAATGTTTTTATGGATGAATTTTTCAATTATTTATCCAAAGAGCAACCATCATTGAAGTTGGATGAAAAAGAATATCCTGCAAGTGAAAAATTGATTAAATTATTTTTGAAATCGATGATAGCTCAAGATTTATGGGGCGCTACAGAGTTTTATAGAATTTACAATGAACGTAATGATATTCTTCAGGCCGCATTAAAAACCTTGAAGAATGGAAGTTTTGAGAAAGCAGGGCTTGAGTGAAGAGTGAAGAATTTGGATGAAAATTGAATAACTATTTTTTATATATGAAACTAATTTTTTTGACTTTTGGAATTTTAATTGTGTTGGCTTCGTGCACAACTTCTTCACAAAATAAGGAAGAAGATAGTGGAGTAAGAGTTTTAACAGAAGGGGAGTCTGATGCTGAATTAGCAGCTAAAGTAAAGGCGTTTGAAGCAAAGGAAAAAGCAATGAAGGAGTCTAAAACAACTTTTGAATTAGATAAACAACTACATGATTTTGGGAATGTCAAATCTGAATCAGATAATACATGTAAGTTTAAAGTTACGAATACTGGAAAAAAACCGTTAATTATTGATGACGTTTCTGCGAGCTGTGGTTGTACTACTCCTCACAAACCTGAAGCACCTGTATTGCCTGGTCAGTCGGATTATATAGAAGTTAGTTTTCATCCAAAACCAGGTCAGATAGGTGAAATAACAAAAACAGTTACCATTAAAGCCAATACTGAACCTCTACTAACAGAGATTCAGATTAAGGCTTTTGTTAAATAGTTTATTAGATTTTCTTAACTCTTACTGCATTCATACCTTTCATACCTCTTTCTAATTCAAAAGAAACAGCATTTCCTTCTTCTACTTCTTGAAGTAAACCATGAACGTGTACAAAATATTTTTCTTGCGTTTCATTTTCTTTGATGAATCCAAAACCTTTTTGGTGGTTAAAGAAATCAATTCTTCCAACGCGAACAGCAGGCATTTCTTCTTCAACACGTTTAGGTACTGATATTTCAATGCTAGACAGTGCGATTTTTTTCTTTGTTGCTGGATCTGGCGGAGTATCGGAGATGTGACCGTTTTCATCTACATAAGCCATCATAGCATCTAGTCCACTAGCTGTAGGATTAGATTTACGTTCCTCCATTTTGAGGTTTTTATCTTGACGTTTTTTTAAACGTTTTTTTTCTTTTTCTTTTTTGTTGTAGGTTTCTTGGGACTTAGCCATGCACTAGATTAGTTGATAAAACAATAAATACCAGCGAAGTAAGCACGTATATCAGTCAGACGAAAAAGTGATGAATGATAGGGAATTAAATGTAGGTATTACCAATTAAGGGTGGTCAAAGGTACAATAAAAAAAGGCACTTAAAACATGCCTCTTTGAATATCCTTTAAATATTTAGGTTTTATTTTAATTTGAAATGTTTTTCAGCTTCTTCTGCGATATAACCTCCGATAGCTAATGATGCAGTTGCGGCAGGAGAAGGCGCATTAAGTACATGAATGGAATTACCGTGGTATTCAATTCGAAAATCATCTCTTGTATCTCCGTCGACACCTAATAATAATGCACGAACACCAGCTCTTCCTGGAACAATATCATCCATGGTTAAACTAGGAATCATTACTTGTAATGTTTTCAAGAATAATTTTTTGGAGAAAGCACGACGGTATTCATTGATTCCATAGCGCATGTTTTGAAAGAATAGTTTCCAAGTTCCTTGATAGGTTAAAGCATCCCAAGTATCTCTTAACGAAAAATCTGTTTTACCATAACCTTCCCGTTTGAATGTAAATACAGCATTTGGGCCACATTCTACATCACCGTTAGTCATGCGAGTAAAATGTACTCCTAAGAAAGGAAATGCAGGGTCTGGAACAGGATATACTAAATTCCTCACTTTTTTCTTCGCATCTTCGGATAATTCATAATAATCTCCACGGAATCCGACTACCTGTTCTTTCAATTTAACACCATCTTTTCTTGCTAAACGATCTGCTTGTAGCCCTGCACAAAAAACGAGATGTTTTGCTTCAAAATTTCCTTTGTTTGTAAGAATAGTTGAAGAAGAAGCACCTTTTTTAACATCTATAACTTCATGTTCTAACAGCAGTTTACTTTCAGGTTGTGTCCTTATAGCAAGTTCTACCATTTTCGCAGTAGCACCTCTAAAATCGATGATTCCAGTACATGCGACAAATAACCCCGCAATTCCTTCAACATATGGTTCGTATTCTTTTATTTCTGCACCTGTAATTTTTTTTAGTCCTTCAATATTATTTGCGATACCGTTTTGGTAAATTTTTTCAAGATATTCTAGTTCGTTTTCTCTCGTTGCAACTACCACTTTTCCACAGATGTCATGGGCAATGTTATGCTCCTTTGCAAAAGCGACTAATTCATGTCTGCCCTCTACACAATTTTTTGCTTTTAAAGATCCTGGTTTGTAGTATAGTCCGGAATGAATTACGCCAGAATTATGACCGGTTTGATGATCTGCTAAACATTTTTCTTTTTCAATCAAAATGATTTTAAGATTTGGATACTTATTTTGAAGTTTATAAAGTGTTGCAGCTCCAACAATTCCTCCACCAATTATGCCAATATCATACGTCATATTTTCTGTTTTTTTGTTGCGCAAAAGTAATAAAAAAAGAGACTGATTAAGATGAAAAAGTGGCTGAAGTCATCCTTATTAAAATATAGATTAACATTAATTTTTAGTCCGAAAATAAATAAAGTTGGTAGAATACAAATTGTTCCAATCAATAGAAGTACATTTTTTTTTTCACGCATTAATTTTAAACCTAGGAAAGTTCCAAGTACCATGTAGGAAACTACTGAGTCTAGCGCAACAAAACTAAATTTGGTAAAAATTAAGGATAACATCAGGCAGATTATACCTTTTATGATTAAGCCTATTTTCCAGTTTTTCAGACCTATTTGATTGATTTCAAGTGTTGCAACACAAAAATAATATGCAGTAATACTTATGCAAATCCAAGATGGGAATTTACCAAAGAAACCAAAATATTTAAAGAAAAGATGTCCTAATAAACCTAGAAATGTAGAAATACTCATCCAGATAAAAAACCGAATAAAATTCATGTAAATTGTATGGTTTTTCTTTCGAAGTTGTATAAAAAAAAGGAGAGAAGTAATTGATATTAATCCGTCCCAAATAATAGCCATTGGTTCTTGTAGGTGTAAGCCTAAAAAATCAAAATAAATAATTGCTTGTTGTTGCACGACTCAAAAGTAAACAAAAAAATAAACTGGAAAATTCTTTAAACACACGAAGAATGCGTTTAACTTTACAATTCAATATTATTTCAATGAAATTACCTTCAAAGTACATGGAAGATGCTGTAGAACAATTAGCGACACTTCCCAGTATTGGAAAGCGAACAGCTTTACGTTTAGTGTTACAATTGTTAAATCGTAAGCCAGAAGAAATAGAACGATTTGCGCAAGCGTTTATTACTATGAAAGCGAAAGTCAAACAATGTGCTACCTGTGGAAATATTTCGGATGAAGAATTATGTTTTATATGTGTAAATCCACAGCGTACTCGATCTATTATTTGTGTGGTTGAGGATGTGCGAGATGTGATGGCAATCGAAGAAACTTCTTCTTATAAAGGGATTTATCATGTTTTGGGTGGAATAATATCTCCGATGGATGGAATTGGACCTTCCGATTTAAATATACCTTCTTTGCTTCAAAAGGCAGGAAGTGGGGAAGTTGAAGAAATTATTTTTGCTTTAAGTCCAACGATGGAAGGCGATACTACGAATTTTTATCTATATAAAAAACTTAAAGAATGTGATATACGAATAACTACGTTATCTAGAGGTGTAACTGTCGGAAGTGAATTACATTATGCAGATGGTTTAACTTTAGGAAGGTCAATTGTTAATCGAACGGAGTTTAAAATCAATTAGTTAAATGAGAATGACCTGAGTTGTTATCTGTTTAAAATTCAATAATTTACATGATTTTTCTCTTGACTTGTCACACTTCACTCATTTAAACCATCCTCGCTTATAAAAGGCAAATAATAATATCCCAGATATAAGTACCATGATACCCCAGCAAATATAGTATCCATATTTCATGCTTAATTCCGGCATATTTTCGAAGTTCATTCCATACACTCCAACAATGAAAGTTAAAGGGATAAAAATTGCACTTACAACGGTTAGTAGTTTCATTACTTGATTCATTCGTTGTCCTTGAACAGCAAAATATAAGTTTGAAAATCCATCGAGAATTTGTTTGTTGTCATCAATTTCTTCCAGCACTGTGATACAATTATCTTTTATTTCTGAGAAATAATAGTGATTCGATTTATCGATTAATGGAGTGATAACTCGTTCTAAATGAGAAGCAATTTCTTTAAGAGGGAAAACAATTTTACGTAATTCAATTAGTTTTCGTTTTTGAATTTCAATTTCTTTTAAAATTTCATTATCTGGTTTATGAATTAACCGATGTTCAATTTTTTCAATGGAATTGACAATATCGTCTAAAACTTCAAAATAATTATCGGTAATACTTTCAAGTAATCTAAATAACAAGAAGTCAGGTCCTTTGAATCTGATTTTTCCGCGTTTTTTTTCTATTCGATCACGTACATCTTCAAAATGCTGCGCTTTTTTGGATTGAAAGGAAATAAGAAAGTTTTCACCTAGTACAAAGGAAATTTGATCTTTATTTAAGAAAAACGAGTTCAATCCTTTGGATAATGCAGAACGTACGTTGAAAAACAAATAGTCTGGATATTCTTCTATTTTCGGTCTTTTTTCTGTTTTATAAATGTTTTCGATTGTTAATTTATCGATGTTAAGTGAGGTAAAAAGAGATTCGATTGATTCTTTACAGGTTAAAGAGTGAAAGTTTAACCATAGAGTATCTTTTTGATTAATAGTAATTAAATTTTTAAAATTTTCAGCAAAGAAATCTGGAGAATTTGTGTCGATCACAAAGTCATTTACATTATACTGATATAATTGACTTAAAGGTTCCATATTAATCAGATTCGCGCATTAATCGTTCTAGCTTGTGTAAAGCATATTTATTTCCTCGGCTATAAAAAGCTTTGTTTACTCTTGCTTTTTCTTGACCTGTTAAGTGCCAAGTGAGTGAAATGCGTTTTTTTTGTTCTTCGAGTAAATTGAAAGAAATAAAATGGACTGGGAATCCAATTCGATGTGTAGCGTATCGCATTAATGATTCTTGGTCGAAATCTTGGGTTTTAGGAAAGTTATCGTACATATTTCCAAAAGGCATTGTAAATTTATTAATGAGCGAAACATTTTTCACAACATCCCCACGTAATAATTTCTTGGTATCGCGTATTTGAAGGATAATAACACCACTTGTATTCTTTTTTATCCATCGACGCATGGAATACATAATTTCCATGGTTAATTTTCCACCATAATTGTCCCGCAAACCAGCATCCATGATATGCATTGTTGGTGTAGTTGGCATGGTAACCATTGGAAGTACAAAAGGGAAGGTAGCACTCATTCTTAGGATGGAGCTAAAGCGTAAATCGTTTGTAGTATTATTGTTGAAGTAGGATTGATAGTCCAAATATTCATACGAAGTGGTTAATCCCGATGTGTTTTTTTTACCTACACACAAGAAAGACATGTTGTGCGTAGAGATTAAAAGTCTTCGTCCGTTATTCACAATTGTAGGAGTAAAGAACATGGTTGGAACTAAAGCGTTTTCTTCTGGTTTTTTGAAATGCGACAGAGGAACATTCATCGTGTTATTTGTGTTTTCGTGCAGTTGTTGTTCAAATGCATATCCTCGATCTTTTGTATACGTATTTGTACCAATTTTGATTTTGTCTCTATAAAATAAGTCGTTAGAATACGCTGAAAATATTAATTTATTTAGCAGGTCTTTAGAGATGTTTTTTTGATGTTTTGTATCATAACGATTAAGTGTATTATTTTGTTTATCTCGGAGTAACAGACTTCTATAATAAGATGCTCCAATCATACCACCTGAGGCTCCTGTGATAGAATGTATGTGTTTTGAGAGATTTCCTTCAAGTCTTTCATCTACTTTTTGTAAGACAGAAAAAGTCCAAACAGCACTTCTTAAACCTCCTCCGGATGTCATCACCAAGATTAATTTTGGTTTTTTTTCTCCAGTGGATTTTTTCCAATTATTCAATACTTGAATATATTTATCTTTAGCAACGGCAACTTTTTCTTTTTCAAGATTTAATTCCGTGATTGTTTCTATGTTAAAGGGTACTAATTTATCGGATTTATAGGAAAGTCCATAACCATAGCTTGTATATTGAAACCAGGAAGTTTTAGTACTGAGGTAATTCATTAAAATAACAAGGGTAATCAAGATTGCTTGTGTCCAATATCCAAACCAAGAACGAAATGCACTAAACAACATTAAAATGATCGTTAGTAGCATGACAAGACTCATTGCTGCAGGGACGTAAAAAACAGAAGCGTTTCTAAAAATCCCAATAAATACAAAGGCTGCTATCGTAACGATTTCAAAAAAAGAAGAATTAATTCTATTTCTAGAAAAAACCTTCTTGAGTAATACTTTATCGTAATGATTAATTGATCTACTTTTACGCCAGTGAAATAGAGTAACCATGTAAATATAC
>JBIIKZ010000117.1:0-3697 GCA_044232905.1 Crocinitomicaceae bacterium | reverse complement strand
TACCCAGTTGGATAAAAAAAATACTGTATAATCAACTTGATATGATTATATGCCAATCGCAAGACATGAGAGATGATTTTATCAAACTTTATAATTATCCCATAAAAAAATGCGTAATAATTAACAACCCAATAACAAAATCTACGGATGATTACTTAACTCATAGTAAAACAAAAAATAACCCTTTAATAAAGTTTATAACTATTGGACGATTATCTCAAGAAAAAGGACATTTAAGAATTTTAAAAGAAATTAAAAAATTAAATTTTGATTTTCAATATACAATAATTGGAACAGGTGAATTGAAAGAAATAATTGTAAATAAAATTTCAGAATATAAACTTGAAAATAAGGTAAAGATGATCGATCATACAAACAATGTTTATTCATTTCTAGAAGAATCTACTTTATTCCTTCAAGGTTCATACGTTGAGGGTTTTCCTAATGCCCTTCTTGAAGCTGTTAGTATTGGTATTCCCGCAATTGTATTCGAAGCTCCAGGTGGAACCAAAGAAATAGTAGATCATGGAATCAATGGTTACATTGTAAAAAACGATTTTGAATACAGTGATATCATACAAAAAGCAGTAAAACAGAAATGGAATCATTTGAAAATTATAGAAACTGCACAAAATAAATTTAGCAGCAAAAAAATTCTTGGAGAATATAGTGCATTATTTACTAGTGTGTAAAATTCCTCAACAATTAATTACCTATATGTGCCAGATATATAAAAAAGTAAATTGATTTATCAACTCTAACAGACGTTAACAGAATCTTCTAAAAAAATAAGAAATAATGATTTTAAGACATTTAAAAAAATTCTACATACTTTATACAAAAGGTACCGTGAAATATGGTAGAAAAATTGGAGTTCAAATAGGTGAAGGTTGTAGAATTTACACCACTCAATTCGGAAGCGAACCATTTTTAATAAAAATTGGAAATAAAGTAACAATTACAAGTGGAGTCAAGTTTATAACTCATGATGGTTCTACTTGGCTAATGCGAGATGAGAAAGGAAGGAGATACTTATTCCAAAGAATAGATATTGGTAATAATGTATTTATTGGAGTAAATTCTATAATAATGCCTGGTGTGAAAATTGAGGATAATGTAATAGTAGCTGCAGGATCAATTATTACAAAATCAATTCCTTCAGGAGTAATAGTTGCTGGAGTACCTGCAAAGATTATAGGATCGTATTCAGAAATAGAAAAACGAATGTTAGATTTGTATTTTTCTGATAAAGATTTAAACAAAAAATTGAATTATGAAGAAAGAATAAATAGTGTCTTAACTACTGAATTTAAACCTTTTCTAAAGTAATCAATAATTGTTAAAATGAAATCAAAAAAAATTCTTTTAGTTATTCAAAATGATCTACTTGGTGGGGCTGAACAACTTTTGAAATCATTGGCCACAGAATATGACACTAATGGAAATTCCGTACATATAATAATTATGCGCGCACCCATGAAAAGAAACTGGGATAATATAAGTGATTCAATTCAAGTTCAATACCTCAATACTAAAACCTATTTCCCTGGTATATTAAAACTAGCTTGGTTCATAATTTGGTTTACAAAAAAACGAAATTTTGATTATACATTTTCGTCAAATATCAATATTAATGCTGTTTTAGGACTTCTTTACAAGTTCAAACTACTAAAAACAAAAAAACTAATTATTAGAGAAACTACATCTGTATTCCTCCGAATTAAAGGACTAAAAAAACAATTTCACATTCTAAAATACAAACTTGGTTATTCATCTGCAAGTCTAATAATTTGCCAAACAGATGTAATGAAAAATCAATTTTTAGATAATCTTTCTATTTCCCACAAATGGAAAATGAAAACTATTCAAAATCCAATTGATCTCAAAAAAATAATTTCAAATTCAAGTCTACCATTTGAAGGTTTTCTACCAGAAAAAAATCGAAAATACATTGTCTCAGCCGGCAGATTTATTTATGAAAAAGGATTTGATTTATTAATTCAATCATTTAAAGAAGTTAACCATTTAATTCCTGATTACGATCTGTTAATTCTAGGTGAAGGAAAATTAAGATCTCAATATGAAAGAATGGTTGAAGATTTAGCGCTTTACAACAGAGTTTTTTTACCAGGTTTTATTCATAATCCAATCCCTTACTTTAAAATGGCTAACATTTGTATTGTGTCATCTAGAACGGAAGGTTTTCCAAATGTTTTATTACAAATGGCAGCAGTAAATGATAATGTAATATCGACTCTGTGTTCAGGAAATATTGACTCAATACCATGCATCCATCTTTGTGAAACTAATAATAGAGAGGTCATTACTAAAATTCTATCCAAAGTCATAAACGAAAGATTACCAAATATGGAAATCAAAAAGAAAATAGACTATCTTGAAAAGAATAATTTTCAAAATTACATTTCAACTATTAACTTTGAATTAAAATGAATCGAGCTAAACTCATTCGAATAACTACAGTTCCTATTTCACTTGAAAAACTTCTTGAAGGACAATTAACTTTCATGAATGAACATTTTGAAGTTATTGCTATTTCTTCACAAAAAGAACGTCTAGAAAAGTTTGGACAAGAAAACAAAGTTCGAACCCATTATATTGAACTTACTCGTAAAATAACATTACTCAAAGATTTGAAAGCATTATGGGATATGTACATTTTTCTAAAGGCAGAAAAGCCGCTAATTGTTCATTCTCATACTCCAAAAGCAGGAACAATTGGGATGATTGCTGCAAAGATCGCTCGTGTTCCGCACAGATTCCATACAGTAGCAGGTCTACCACTACTTGAGGAAACAGGTGCGAAAAGAAAATTACTAAATATTGTAGAAAAAATCACCTATTCTTGTGCAACTAAAGTATACCCAAACTCAAATGGTTTAAAAAAAATTATTGAAGAATTAAATTACTGTAAATCAAATAAACTTAAAGTTATTGGAAATGGTAGTTCTAATGGAATAAATACAGAATATTTCAACCCTGAAATAATTGACGAAAAAGCAAAAATTGCATTACAACAAAAACTAAAAATTGAACCATCAGATTTCGTCTTCATTTTTGTAGGTAGAATTGTAAAAGACAAGGGAATTAACGAATTAGTCCATGCCTTTGAATCAAATTTCAAAGATCAAAAAAATGTCAAATTATTATTAGTAGGAGAAACTGAACCAGAATTAGATCCTTTATTTCCATCTACAACATCTATAATAACAGAAAATTTAAATATTATTACTACAGGTTTTATAAAAGACATACGTCCGTTTTTATCAATTTCAAATGTGATGGTTTTTCCAAGTTACAGAGAGGGATTCCCAAATGTTATTTTACAAGCATGTTCTATGAATATACCATGCATAGTTACAAATATTAATGGTTGCAATGAAATCATTACAAATGGTGTAAATGGTTTAATAATTCCAACTAAAAACATTTCAGAACTAGTAAAATCAATGCATATAATGTTAAATGGTAAAACTGAAATAATGGCATACAATTCTAGACCAACTATCTTAAAAAAATTCGAACAAAAAAGAGTATGGGAAGCTTTACTAAAAGAATATAATTCAATAAATTAACATATAATCAAAAATAAAAAGGAATGATCTTGCGATTTTTCTTTGAAAACAGATACAGCCCATGTGAGTATGAATCAAAAAAGAATTTAGTAAATCAAAAAGTC
>JBIIKZ010000061.1:0-13627 GCA_044232905.1 Crocinitomicaceae bacterium | reverse complement strand
TGCTTCGAAAGCAGTAGCTTTTGTTTTAAAAAACATAGGAATTGATGTGTTATATGTTTCTAGAAATCCTTCCAAACCAAACGAATTTTCTTATAGAGACATCAATGAAAACATGTTACGCGCATGTAAATTAATTGTACAAACAACACCTGTTGGAACATTTCCTTCAATTACAAATTGTCCTGAATTTCCATTTCAATATTTAACAAACGAGCATCTTGTAGTTGATCTTATTTATAACCCATCTGAAACACTATTCTTACAGCAAGCAAAACAAGCGGGTGCAACTATATTAAATGGTGAATCTATGTTAAAAGAACAAGCCTTAAAATCTTGGAAAATATGGACTTCGATTTAACTGTAAACTATCAGCAAGACAGAATAATTAGTTCTTTTGAAGAAGTTTCATTCGCGCAAAAAATCACTTCTCTTATTAATTCATCTGGAGGAAAATTACTTATCGGAGTCAATGAAAAGGGAAAAATAATTGGGATTTACCCAAAAGACGAACTAGAAAATATTCCAATTGTTATAGCTAACTTTTGTAGTAATCCTATTGAATACACTTCAGAAGTGATTAAAATAGACAACAAACTTATTTTGGTTCTCTCTGTTGAAAAAAAAATAAAGATTGCTGCTTTAAGCTCTGATCAAACATTTGCATATTACTACCGAATTGACGCAACTATTTGTGTAGCAAATAAAATAATAGTGAAATTATGGAGTTACGAACGCGAACTAACACCTTCTTGCCCTTCAAGCCTCGAAGAGGAGGAAATCGTATATAAAAACATCAATAATAGCACATTATCCCAACTTTATACACGTACAAGACTCTCAAAGTCAGTTATCGATGTAACCGTATCTTGGTTACTTTTCAACAAAAAAATAAAAATGATTTTCACGGACAATCATATTACTTATCAACATTTAAGTTAATACCTGTTAATAACCGCCGAACTTTTTCGATTTATCGTTTAAATGTTGTATATTAGTTTCGTTCATTGGAACAAGTATATTTACAACTTAAATTTGAAAGTATGGGACGTCCGCCTACAAAACCAGCGCGATTGAAAGATGGATTTTATATAGAAGTTAAAAACTCGGGGTCTGGAGGTATTCGTATACGAAGAGACACTAGAGAACAGATGCTAATTGCAGCTGAAGACTATAGTAAAAGTAAAAATGTCACAATTCTCGGGGAAATGAGAAACGACAAATGGATACATGAATAACATTTAAGACTGTTAGACATTACAAAAGACCTTAAATTTATTTTAAGGTCTTTTTTTTGTCTTCGACTTCACGCAAACGGACAAAAAAAGGCTACCCAAATGGATAGCCTTTGTATTTTTAGTGAAGAAAAATTATTCTCCTACAACTTCAAATTTGAATGTTGGTCTTACACCTTTGTGTAGGTTAGCTTCTGCTTCGTAAGTACCGATCTCTTTAATTTGTTCTTCTTTGATCTTAATTGATTTTCTATCAATATCAAATCCTTGAGCACGCAAAGCTTCAGCAATTTGTACTGTATTTACAGAACCAAAGATTTTACCATTCTCACCAACTTTAGTTGCGATTTTGATAGAAACATCTACTAATTTAGCAGCCATAGCTTCCGCTTCCGCAAGAATTTTAGTTTCTTTGTGCGCACGTTGTTTCAATGTTTCAGCGTGTGATTTTTTATTAGAAGGAGTTGCTAAAATTGCATATCCTTGAGGAATCAAAAAGTTACGTCCGTATCCGTTTTTCACAGTTACAGTTTCGTCTTTGTATCCTAATTTATCTACGTTTTTCTTTAAGATAATTTCCATTTTACTGTTCGTTTAAGTTTTGTAAAAAGTTCTTATTTAAGCATATCTGCTACGTAAGGTAGGATAGCTATGTGACGAGCTCTTTTGATTGCTTTGTTAACTCGTGATTGGTATTTTGCAGAAGTACCAGTGATACGTCTTGGTAAAATTTTACCTTGCTCATTCACCAATTTCAATAAGAAAGCAGGATCTTTGTGATCGATGAACTTAATACCACTTTTCTTAAAGCGACAGTATTTTTGTTTTTTAATGTCGATGTTAATCGGCGTTAAATAGCGAATATCGTTTTGTGACATTTTCTTCGTTTTTTAAGTGTTAATAAAATTAAGCCTCTACGTTAGTTGCTTTTGCTTGACCCATTTTAGCTCTTCTTTTTTCTGCGTAAGCTAAATGATTTACATCCATCTTAACAGTTAAGAAACGCATTACACGCTCATCACGTTTAAATGCAACTTCAAGATCATTGATTAAAGCTCCTGGTCCTTCAAACTCTAACAAGAAATAAAATCCTGTTGTTTTTTTCTGGATTGGGTAAGCTAATTTTTTCAAGCCCCATTTTTCGCTGTGCTTAAGTTTACCGCCTAAATTAGCGATTTCACTTTCGAATTTTTGCACTGCTTCCTTTGCCTGATCATCAGACAAAACGGGAGTTAGGATGAAAACAGTTTCGTAAGAATTCATAAATGTATATTTTACGTTATTAATAATAGTTTGCAAAGATATAAAAATTATATTAGAAAATAGTTTTTTCAAGAAGGAAATGTTTAAAAATCAATGGCACACATGTAAATACTACTAAAACATCTCTATCTTTAGTTTTAAAATTAAGATTCATGTTGCCTAACAAACGAAATTTCATCTATTTACTACTTGCAGGTATTTTTATTACCAATGCAATTACTGCAGAACTTATAGGAGGTAAACTTATTCAAATATATGGATTTACATTGAGTTTAGGAATCCTTCCTTGGCCAATTGTTTTTGTAACAACGGATCTTATTAACGAGTATTTTGGTCCAAAAGGGGTACGTAGATTAACTTTTCTTACTGCTGGTCTTATTTGCTATGCTTTTATCCTCTTGTTTTTTGGCATGAAAATTCCAGCTGTCGAATTTTCTCCTGTGAAAGACGAACAATTTACTGCAGTTTTTGGTCAGAGTATGTGGATTATTGTAGGTAGTATTATTGCTTTTATCGTTTCGCAATTATTGGATATGTATTTATTTTCTCAATTTAAAAAACAAACAGGGGACAAACACATTTGGCTACGTGCAACAGGATCGACTGTGATTTCTCAACTAATTGATTCCTTTATCGTATTAGGGATTGCGTTTTATTTACCTGGTAAAATTACATTAGCGCAATATTTCACTATGGGAATTACAGGATATATTGCAAAATTAGTAATTGCCGTAGGAATGACTCCTTTAGTATATTTGGGGCACTTTTGGATTGGAAAACAATTAAAAGAAATATAGATGCTGTTGATTGAGATGGGTTAAAAATTATTTCTTCATTATCATCAAGGTCTGACCAATATCTAACGTTGTTCCTCGCAAGCGATTCCACGTTTTTAATTGATCAACAGTACATCCTTGGCGATTAGCAATCACCGAAAGATTATCTCCACTTCGCACTTTGTAGTAGGTATATTTTGGTCTTGGTGGAATTTTCTTCACTAACTTCGGTTTCGGTAAAAGAACAGCAATAGTATCTTTCATAGGAATTCCGATCGTTTCTTTTAATGTTTTTTGAGAAATAGTATATTCTTTGTTCGCGTTTTTAACATTTGTTTTCACCGGTAGACTAGTTTGAAGCACCTGTAGGATTTCTTCTTTGAACAACATCGTTATTTTGTTGCTAATAGGCGTTGCTGTGTGCGTTCGTCTCGCTTCCATGCGTTTTTGTTCAGCGACAACAGCGACCGTATTCAAACTATCTAGTAATGCTTCTTTGGAAACTAATGAATCTCCTAGCATTCCACTTATAACCGGGACATTCAATTTTAAGGTATCTATTTTCGCCAACGTCAGCAATGGATTTGGTGTATGAAGTTTTCTAACCGTATCTTTTACTGGCTGAACATCCACCTGTTTTAAAGGAACATCGACTATTTTATCTTCTAAAACCCACGTAGATTGAATTTTAGTTGTATCTACTTTTGCAATTAAATTTACGGAATCTTTTCGTGCAATTTCTTGTAGGTAAAACTCTTTTGTTTTACGTTCTTTTAACTTCTCAATATTGATAACTAAACTATCTTTGGATGGAAATTTTTTAATGTAATCCATCGTGTTTTCTATCCCATCGTATAATAATTTACCTTTAACCTTATATCCAGAATTCGTAAGATGAATCAAATCTGTTCGCGCCAAACCTTCAGCCTGCCAGTTTTTTAAAACTTTAGGGCCGCCACTTATCCAAAACCAATCCCATAAAGCACAATCTAACTCTTTAGCAACACTTTGAAGCATCGTAGAAAATTTTTCGCACGATTCTATGTTTTTTTGCTTGTAATAGAGGTCCTGTGTAGTACACAATAATACAGAAGCTAATGGGGTTGCAATTCTTACATTTGTTATTATTTCAACAATTTCAGCGCGTAAATTACTTTTAATAGAATCATCGTATAAAAAGTCATTCGTACCCAAATCTAGAATTACTAAATCTGGATTGATTGTTTTTAAATGGCTATTGAATTTTTCGATATGTAATAATCCTTTAAAACGTGATCCTCCAACACCTGCAGAATGATACACTATCCCTTTATCATCATTGCTCGTAATTTCTAAACCATAGAATAAAAATTCTTTCTGCGACCTTGCTGTTTTAACGCATTTCAACGTTATTACATTACTTAATGATTGTACATTCACTAATACATATGGTAAATTATTTGGTAATCTAACTGCATCTATTTCTACAGGATAAACTATACCATCTGTTTCTACATTAATATCATAACTCAACGAATCGATATTACAATAAATCTTTAGTGTTTTATAATTCGAGGGAAACTTAGTATTAAATGTATACGTAAGAGAAGCTGTAGAATCTTCTGTTTTAACACTCATTCCCATGATCCCTAAAGGTATAGCAGGTGGTACTTTTAATGTTTTAGCATACTGCCAATTACCTTCGTGCTTGGATGAATAATGGATTGAAGAATAAGTTTTTGCTGCTGAATAAGGAAATACTAAACCACGTCCACCATCTCCATATTTTTGTTGTAATAATTGTCGTGCTACACCCGTTGGAATTTCCGATTGAATATGAGAATCGCCCATGTGCAGGATAGAAATCTTTGTTTTATTGACTTGACTCAAAGATTCCTGAAAATGCTTTATGGCAGATTTATGGTAAAATTGAACATAATTTATGGAAGGTGCGTACCAAGGAAATTTTAAGGAGTCAACCTCAATTATTTCCTGTGCTTTAGCAGATAATGCCCCTCCAAGAATTAATGTGTAAAAAAATATAATCAGATTTCGCATAAAATTTTCTTAATCAATAACAGAAGTTGTATCTACATCCAACTGCAAGGAATCCGATGGAATTGTAGAATCATCTTCTTTTTTCTTTCTTTTTTTCTTTTTGAAGGTGTTTTTAACTCCATCTTTTAATTCAATGATATCACGTAATCGTTCAATGTGGTTTGGAGTATTGGAAGAATAGATACCATTAAGGATAATAATATCATTTACCGCATATTCTTTTACCAAATCTTCGATACTTGTTTCCGTGTAACGATAATCTACCACTAAGACATTTTCATAATTCGCAGTTAAAAAGGCTGCGAAAGGATTTCCATAGGAATTTTTTATTAATAAAATTGTTTTCCCATTCTCACATTTTGTTGACCTTAAATGAATCAAAGGCTCATCACCCCCCAAAAAGACTAAATATTTATTTTTAGCAATATCGGATGTTTTAAAAACTTTTATTTCTTCCTCTTCTTCCCCATCAAATTTGACCGCATAATTTTCAACTGGAGGAATCCAATATTTAATGAAATCTGGATTACTTTCTAGGCGTTGGTCTTTCGTTTTCAAGAAATGAGTACCTAAAAAATCTCCTTTGATTTGTTTTGTTTTCATTTCAAACAATTCGATAGGTTTCATTTTTGCAGCTTTACAGAATGCTTTATACCCATAATAAGCACCTAAATCTGTCCAATGGTGATCCGTTTTATAGTAAATGTATTCTTTTTTATGTTGTCCTAATTCTTGATGAATTTCAATAGGGATAATATGTTTATTAAATAATTTGTACGATGCAGCAATATTCTCCAATTCATTTCCAATATATTCTTCGTATTTAGCTGGTAAAAAGAAATCACTTGCTGTAGGAACAACTCCGGAAAAAATACGAACCCCTTTTAGTTTTTTTGCATATAAATTAATCATTTCCGAGAACGCATTATTCATCGGTTCTTCGTTACTAAATATTTGAAAAGCACGATTATTAGCAACTAATAAACCTTTACAATTTTTAAGTGCCTCTTCCGATCCTAGAATGTCTTTAGGAGAAGTACCTGCTTTAGCGGGTAACTCATCAACTGCTTGCACATCGTTATAAAATGATTCTTCTTTACTGTGAAAACCTCGTACTAATTTTAATTGATCAGAAACAGAAATAAAGGTTGACCTGTAAGGAAAATGGTCGGCTGTATATAAATCCAAGCTATCCATATAGTCACCAGACAATAGAGATTCTTTTGTCAATGTTGGGAAAGGTGTAAGTGTACGTTTTTCAGCATCACTTATTTCCTGTTGTGGCAAGATAAAAAATAGAATCCCAAACAGACTTATTACTACACAAAACAAAACAATGTGTATAACTGAAGAAATTTTTCTCTCTTCCTCTAACTCTTCTTGTATATGTTGTGCGTCGTTCAAAATCTAAAATATAAAAAAGGATTAAACGTTTTTCCGACGAGCATTGCAGTTGATAGAAACAATAAGCAGAAGTCAAAAGCTATGGAAGCATATGGAATGATTGCTTGCACGCGTAAGGAGGAATTCCTTGCAAGATGTTTTGCATAGGGGTAAACAGGTAAACACAATATTACAGCCAAAATAAGCCAGTAAATATTGGCCATAAAGACCGTGTTAAACTCTAACGAATTCCATTTATTTCCACTTTGACCAAATAAGATGGATAGGTATTGCACCACCGAACTCATATCCACAAAATAGAATAATACCCAACCAATAATAACTGCTAAAAGAAGATAGATATGACTCACAAATGCTGGTAAACGATTAAAAAACTTTTGTAAAAACAAACGTTCTAACAAAATAAGTGTCCCCCAAAAAAGTCCCCAAAGAATAAAATTCCAACTAGCACCATGCCAAAGTCCGGTTAACATCCAAACAATAAAAACATTTAAGTAAAAACGTTTTTTATTTCCACCTAAGGGGATGTAGATATAATCCCGGAAAAAAGTTCCTAATGAAATATGCCAACGTCTCCAGAAATCACTTGCTGATTTAGAGGTATATGGATAATTGAAATTCTCATGGTAATGAAACCCAACCATTCTACCCATACCAATTGCCATATCAGAATATCCAGAGAAATCAAAATAGATTTGAATGGTAAACATTAATATCCCAAACCAAGCCTCACTAAAAGCGAGTGTAGATAAATCTCCGCCCATATAGGTTACCACCATTTCGCCGGCTACATTTGCTATACAAATTTTCTTAAATAATCCGATACAAAAACGGGAAATTCCAGCACTGATGTCATTTATTCTAAGTTTACGATTATCTATTTCATTTGCGATGTGCGAATATCGAACAATTGGTCCTGCAACAAGTTGATGAAACAAACTTACAAAGAGCAAAAATTTCATAAATGAACGTTGTGCTTTTACTTCTTGTTTATAGACATCGATTACGTAAGATATTGTCTGAAAGGTATAAAAAGAGATTCCAATCGGCAATGAATAGGTTGGCACACTTAACTTTAGACCAGTTAAAAAATTAACATTATCTGTAATAAATCCTGCATATTTAAATGTAACTAGAATGGATAAATTTATGATTATACAGGAAATCAATGGTACTTTTGCCCATTTAGTTCCTCGAAATTTCTCTATTAATAATCCATGAATGTAATCTAGAAAAGAGGAAAAAACGAGTAATCCGATCCAAATCGGTTCTCCCCACGCGTAGAACACGAGACTCATTACCGTCAGTAATACATTACGAAATGTCTTATTCTTAATTAAATAATAGAGAATAAGATTAATCGCTAGGAAGAAAAAAAGAAAATTTAAACTTGCAAAAACCATGTACTAACCGTTCAGTTTTCAATATTTTATACAAGATTACTAATTTTTTTGCTTTTAAGGAATTGAAATAACTATTTAAAGACTTTGAATTCAAAAAATGTTAAAAATAACATACTATTAAAAAATCATAAAATTCATTTAGAAACAATTTTTAAGCTTTACTTTTGTCATCTTAAACTAAAAAAAAATTAAAATTATGAAAAAACTACTTTTATTTGGATTAGGAGTTATCGCTTCTTTGAGTACTCTTACAAGTTGTAAGAAAGATGAGGTTGTTGTTGCCGCACCAACAATTACATTTTTAAATGGTGTAAATCAATACACTGCATCAGCATCAGATTTAAATTATACTTTCGTAGCGGATGTTGTTGCGGATGGTGAAATTGCTTCGATTAAAATTTTTGAGGTTAATACAGACGAAACTGAAATTCAAGATTCTTTAATTACAAAATTTGATTCAGACACAAAACATGCGGTTAAATACACTGTTAAATTGGCGGATGTAGTTACATCAAAAAAATTCAAAATAACTGTGACAGACAAAAAAGATGTTACAACTTCTGCTGTATTTACTATCACTGCATTTACTAAACCTGCTGGAGCAATTAAAGAATATACTGCAACATTATTAGGTTCTCAATATGCTGCAACAGGTAGTTTCTTTTCAAGTACTAATGGTCAAGTATACACAGTAAACACAAGTGCTGCTAATTCGTCTTTAATCGATTTAATCTATTACTATTCTGGAGGTAACGGTGCTACAATTGGAGCTGCAGATGATAATTTAATTAGTCCAGTATACTCAGGAATTGCAAATTGGGCTACAAAAAACAAAACTCGATTTACTAACACTTCTATTACAACTAGTGATTTTGATGCTATCGTAAATGATGCTACAATTGATGCTATTTCCTCTATAAGCGATACTAAAGTTATCGGATTAGCAGTTGGTAATGTATTTGCTTTCAAGACAGAAGCTGGTAAAAAAGGATTGGTAAAAATTACTAACATTACTAAAGGATTAAATACACAAACGCAACAACAAGATTTTCAATTTGGAACTATTGAAATCGTTGTGAAAGTTCAAAAATAATTAACACACACTTTTTAGACAATTAAGTCGGCTCACTAGGGTCGACTTTTTTTGTGCTAAAAAAATGGTATTTTAGCATTGAAATTTCTAAAATACAGAACCATGAAATACCTTATTTTTATATTCTCCCTATGCTTTTTTTCTATAACTACTCATAGTCAGATATTTAATAAAAAATCAAAAAAATCAGATGTAAAAAAGGAAGATGTAAAAAAACTGAAGCCATACAAAGAGGTAATACCAAAAAACACCAAAAGTTCTAGTGGTTTATTTACTGTTCATCAAGTTGGTGCAAAATGGTATTTTGAAATAGCAGATTCAATAGTAGGTCGCGAAATCATGTCAGTAACTCGATTTTCAAAAACAGTAGCTGCGTGTGGAAAATATGGTGGTGAGGAAATAAATAGTCAAGTTGTTCGTTGGGAGAAAGGTCCTAATAACTTGCTATTCTTAAAAAATATTACGCACATAACATTCGCATCCGATAGTACTACTCCATTAGCAAAAGCTGTTAATAATAGTGATACACATCCAATAATTGGTTCTTTTGAGATATTGTCTATTCGCAAAGACACTTCTGTTGTTATTGATGTAACGGAATATTTCACCTCTGAAAATGCAACATTTGGTTTAGGTGGTGCGCTTAAAGATCAATTTAAATTAACCCAATTTCAACGCGATAAATCCTATATTTCTTCCATTCGATCTTTCCCTATCAATACCGAATTGAAGAATATAAAAACCTATGAAGCTGTTAGTTATTCCAATCAAGGAAACGCTTCCTATGTTCCCGCAGCACAAAACGCTGGATTTCTGACATTTGAATTAAATACCTCTTTTGTATTACTGCCAACAAAACCAATGCGAAAACGAATCTTTGATCCGAGAGTTGGTTATTTTGGAAATGAAATGACCGAGTATTCAGAACAAAATCAACAAACTAGCAATCAAACATACGTAACACGCTGGAGATTAGAGCCAAAAAACACAAATGATGCTAAACGACAAGCAAAAGGAGCATTAATTGAACCTTTAAAACCTATCGTTTATTATATCGATCCTGCAACACCTGTTAAATGGCGAAAATACATCAAAGCAGGTGTAGATGATTGGAGTTCAGCTTTTGAACAAGCGGGATGGAAAAATGCTATTCGTGGTGAATATTGGCCAGAAAACGACACGACAATGAGTATGGAGGATGCACGCTATTCTGTCATTCGTTATTTTGCCTCTGACATACAAAATGCATACGGCCCAAAAGTTTATGACCCTAGATCCGGTGAAATTTTAGAGAGTCATATCGGATGGTATCATAATATAACGCGTTTATTACACGATTGGTATTTTATACAAGCTGCCCCAAATGATCCGCGTGCTTGTGGACGTGAGTTTGACGATACATTAATGGGGAAATTAATCCAATTTGTTTCTGCACATGAAGTTGGACATACACTTGGACTACGTCATAATATGGGTGCAAGTTCTGCTACACCAGTAGAGAAATTGCGCGATAAAGATTGGTGTGCAGCAAACGGACATACATCTTCCATCATGGATTATGCGCGTTTTAATTATGTTGCACAACCAGAAGATAGTGTAAAAGATATTTTGCCACGTATCGGCGATTACGATAAATGGGCTATTGAATGGGGTTATCGTTATTTTGAGGATGCGAAAGATGCATTGGAAGAAAAAGATAAACTACATGTTTTAACCAAAGAAAAGAATCTAAATCCACGTTTGCGTTTTGGCACCGAAATTAGTCGTATTGACCCACGGTACCAAACGGAAGATTTAAGTGATAATGCAATGATCGCATCCATGTATGGAATAAAAAACTTACAACGTATTTTACCTAATTTAACGGAGTGGACAAAAAAAGACGGAGAATCCTATGCTGAGTTAAAAATTATGTATGGAAAATTAGTACAACAATACACTATGTATGTTGGACATGTGAGTAAAAATATTGGTGGGGTTTATGATACTCCAAAAACATTCGACATGCCAGGAGAAGTTTATGTTCCTGTTTCTAAAGCTACACAAATAAGCGCTCTTAAATTCATGGATAGTTATGTTTTTCAGACGCCAACATGGTTGTTAAATCAAACTATTTTGTCTAAGATCAAACCAGAAACAGGTATAGAGAGTATGAAAAATATGCAATCTTATGCGCTTACCCGAATTTTAGCAGGAGACAAATTATTACGTATAATAGAATCTAGTGTTGTCTCTAAAGATAATATGAACCTTCCTATTTTATTTAACTTCCTATCCGATAAGATATTTGCAGAATTAAATACAAAAACTTCCATCGATATTTATCGCAGAAATTTACAACGAATTTATGTAAGTCAATTAGAAAAATTAATGGAAGCGAAAGCAACCGCATATTTAATTAGTAATGAACCTGGTACAATGTATGAAATGGAATACAAACAGGTGGAAATTTCAACTACTGATATTCCTGGTGTAGCTCGATTCAACTTAACAGAACTACTAAAAAAAATGAAGTTAGCATTAGTAAGCACTAAAGATGTTGAAACTAAAATGCATTTAGAAGAGATGATTATCCGAATCAAAAATATCTTGGAAGGTAAAAACGAAAAGAAGGAATAATTTTAATAATTCTTCTTCAATAAAGGATCTTGCGTTTCTGTCTGCCAAACTTGTTGTGTTGACACCTCTCCATTTTTGGAATAGATAATACCACTTCGCGATTGGGAACGAATATAGACATTTGCAACTCCATTAATAACTACTATTCTACGAGTTACACTAGCTTCTAATATTCCGTTTTTATCATTTTGATTGTATTTATCTTGGGAAACCCCCTCTGGATACATATGTCCTAATTTATCTGCAACCGTTTTATCAAATGTAATTTGTTTTTTCTCAATGGAATTCAAAATATCTTTTGCTGTTAGTTCTTTTGGCTTTAGGGGCACTACCTCGGCAGGTTTTGAAGGGATTGTTGTTGCTACATCCGAAGGTCTTAGATAGGATTTCACAATTTCATCTATTCGTTTTTTCGCATAGGTGTTTCCTGGATCTTTCGTTAATACAGCTTCGTAGTATTTTTTTGATTCACTATATTCTTTCGTTACAAATTTTTGATCCGCTACTGCAATTAAACGTTTTATTTCCTCTTGTTTTTTTGTTATTTCATTCGTTTTTTTCTTCGTTTCTTCTGCTTTCTTATCTTCTTCCAATTTTTTAGCTGCAGCAATTTTATCAGACTCGGCCTTCTTCGCTGCTGCAATAGAATCTGCTTCTGCTTTCTTACGCGCTTCCGCTTCCTGCGCTTGGCGAAGAGCTGCTTGACGTTCTTCCTCTAACTTTTTTGCTGCTGCAATAGAATCTGCTTCCGCTTTTTTACGAGCCTCTGCTTCCTGCGCTTGTCTAAGGGCTGCTTGACGTTCTTCTTCTAACTTCTTCGTTGCTGCAATTGAATCTGCTTCTGCTTTTTTACGAGCTGTTTCCTGCGCTTGTTTAAGGGCTGCCTGACGTTCTTCTTCTAATTTCTTCGCTGTCGCAATTGAATCTGCTTCAGCTTTCTTACGAGCCTCTGCTTCCTGCGCCTCGCGAAGGGCTACTTGGCGTTCTTCTTCTATCTTTTTTACTGCTGCAATAGAATCTGCTTCTGCTTTCTTACGCGCTTCCGCTTCCTGTGCTTGGCGAAGAGCTGCTTGACGTTCTTCTTCTAACTTTTTAGCCGCTGCAAGTGAATCTGCTTCTGCTTTCTTACGCGCTTCCGCTTCCTGCGCTTGGCGAAGAGCTGCTTGACGTTCTTCCTCTAACTTTTTTGCTGCTGCAATAGAATCTGCTTCTGCTTTTTTACGCGCTTCCGCTTCCTGTGCTTGTCGAAGGGCTGCTTGGCGTTCTTCTTCTAATTTCTTTGCTGCTGCAACAGAATCTGCTTCTGCCTTCTTACGCGCTTCCGCTTCCTGCGCTTGTCGAAGGGCTGCTTGACGTTCTTCTTCTAACTTTTTTGCTGCTGCAATAGAATCTGCTTCTGCCTTCTTACGCGCTTCCGCTTCCTGCGCCTCGCGAAGGGCTGCTTGACGTTCTTCTTCTAACTTTTTAGCCGCTGCAAGTGAATCTGCTTCTGCTTTCTTACGCGCTTCCGCTTCCTGCGCTTGTCGAAGGGCTGCTTGACGTTCTTCTTCTAACTTTTTTGCTGCTGCAAGTGAATCTGCTTCTGCTTTTTTGCGCGCTTCCGCTTCCTGTGCTTGTCGAAGGGCTGCTTGGCGTTCTTCTTCTAATTTCTTTGCTGCTGCAACAGAATCTGCTTCTGCCTTCTTACGCGCTTCCGCTTCCTGCGCTTGTCGAAGGGCTGCTTGACGTTCTTCTTCTAACTTTTTTGCTGCTGCAATAGAATCTGCTTCTGCCTTCTTACGCGCTTCCGCTTCCTGCGCC
>JBIIKZ010000116.1:0-3869 GCA_044232905.1 Crocinitomicaceae bacterium | reverse complement strand
GTTAAATTTTGTCCCCAGAAATATAAACTGTATGACTTAAATTCAAATCCGATACGCGAGTTAATTAGTGTGTAGGAAGGTTGTTTAATTTTATTTTGAATATCTGTATAGTATGAACCGATATTTTTAATTTCTGCTCTAAGAACAAATTTAGATTTTTCAGACAATTTATGTTCATATTGAGCACCTAAAAACAGTGTACTTGTAGGAGCGTTTGAAAGTAAATTACCTCCGATAGAAGTTGCTGTTACTTGACCAGTACCATAATTCACTCTTTTTAAATCGAATCCTTTATACTCTGTTTTATTTAACCCTAAACTACCATCCAATTGAAAACCTTTAAATGGAATTGCAGTAATCTCTATTTCAAGACCTGCAGATTGTGCATTTCCAACATTTTCTCTAGCATAGGTAAATGGGGCAACAAGATTATAAAATTGAAGATCTTTCCAATGAATTAAAAATAAAGATGAAGCAAAACTTAATCTTTTATTTGCAAAATATTTTTTATATCCTAACTCATAATTATCTGAATATTCAGGGTCGTAAGTTTGTTTTATATTTGCTGGCAATGAACTAGCATTTATACCTCCCGCTCTAAATCCTCTTGTATAAGATAAATATAGGTTTGAGTTATTAGAAAATTGATAATTTGCAGAAAATTTTGGAGATAAAGCAGAAAACTTAGCATTAGAAGTAATGTTTGGTTTGATATCTGTTACGATACCATTACTTAATACAGCATCACCAAAACCATTAAAAATTGCTTGTTTTTTCTCGTAATCATAACGTAATCCTCCAGTTAATTTAAATCGTGAGGAAACTAAATAACTTACTTCTCCAAAACCTGCAAATCCAAAATTATCACTTCTATTTCTACTAATTAAAAAAGAACCTGCTGGAAGGCCATACATCATTGATTCGATTGGAGAAAGTTCATAAGCTGTATTAGTTGTTGGTTCAAACCCAAACTGTCTAAACGTATAAATTCCAACGGTATAATTGAATTTTTTTAAACTATCTGAATTAGAGTTAACACGTAATTCTTGGCTGTAAACTTTTTGAGGAGGAAGCATTTCACCAACTTTTCCATTATAATAAGAATGGTATATTCCAGGGAAATCTAAATCTTGAAATCCAAATCCTATTGTTTGTAAAGCAGAAATGGAGGTAAGTGTAGCTTTATTACCATTATATTTTGTTACTAAAGAAGTATTTATAACATTTCTTTCATGTTTCGCTATTCGTCCTAAATTGATTTTGTTTGGGTTGGCAAAAGCTAGACTATCACTTTTTTGTGAAATCATAAAACCGGAGTTATTACTCCAATCACGTTGTGCTTTTACATTCAATGTGAAACTTAATTTACTTGTTGCTAACCATTTTAAGTACATATTCCCATAGACATTATTTTCACCACCAACAGTCTTATTGTTTAACGAATTGTCTGTACTTGTAGTTCCTGTAATGTCATTTTTTAAAAAACCATCCTGTTGTTGATAGTGAGTACTTAACCCAAAAAATAATTTATTTTTCACAATTGGGCTTTTGAATGCTGCAGAATATCTCTGAAGGCCAAAGTTTCCTGTACTAACTTCAACAAAACCATTTCTTGTATTGCTTGGTTTTTTTGTGATGATGTTAACAACACCCCCCATTGCATTTCTTCCGTATAATGTTCCTTGTGGACCTCTTAATACTTCAATTCGTTCAATGTCTGTAAACATAAAACCATTCGCTAAAATATCTAAACTATTTACATCATCTACATACGTTGAAACAGCAGGATTTTCACTAAAAACTTGAATTCCTCTGATAGATTGTATTTGTTGAAAGGAAACACCTAGTTCCTGGTAGTTATAATTTGGTACTATGGCAGTTAGACCATTTAGTCCCCAAAGTCTCGTGTTTTCAATCTTTTTTGAATTTAATAATGTTACAGATGTATTTACTTGTACAATATTTTCTTCTTTTTTATTTGCTGTAACTACTGCTTCTTCTAACTCATTAATAGTTAGCGTATCAATATTCTGAGCATTAGCCATAGTACATGTAAATAACAACATGACTCCTGATAACTTATTTATAATTTTCATTTTTATATTTTTTATTTGATTGATTAATCCATCTTTAGCATCTTGTATCCTTGGTTCTAATCTTTTAGAATCTTGAACAAATTTGTTGATGGAAATAAAAATATTTCGTCACATGTTTATAATGACAATAAATTACACCAATATAATAAACGCAAATAATCCCTCTCAATAAATGAATAATGAGAGGGTTATATTATTCTTTTTAAAAAATATTATTTTACGCTTTTCACTTGGAAAGAGTACATTGGGTTAGAAAAGAATCCCATTCCACTATCACCTAATGCCATTAATTTTGCAGCTGCACCTGGCATATGAACCATATTCACTGTTTTTACACTTGGTGCGGAATGCCACATCAAACCTGGGTTTACTTCAACACCTATAGTACTTGTTTGATCTTTTGTAACGGTTAAAGCAGTAGCCCCTTCAAATAACATTGTACGTTTCGTAACAATATTATCCGCGCCACTAAATCCACCTAAATGAAATGCAAACATTTTATCTGCTTTGTTGTCTTTATAGGTTCCTTCTGCTTTAAGCATGATATATCCACTTTTCCAACTCCAATACATGTCGTTTGTAGTGGATAACGCACCTGTTTGTGCACCAGATACATTTCGTGCGCTGTCTACTCCAATCGTATATTCCATTTGTGTATATGTACCTGCTGGTAAATCTGTAAAATTCAATTTTAACGAACCTGCTGTTGCTAAATCAACAATATGGTAACTTTCTGTCTCCGTCCAATAGGTACCGTCTGCTTTTTTGAATTTCACATTCGAAATAAAATACTTGAATTTAGAGAATGTTAATGTATCTCCTTTCATTGGATGAATAACTGGTGTTCCAATCGCTAATGTTTGTTCATTCATCATTCCGAATTTATGCGATAATTCTAGGGAAACAGAACCATTTCCAGTGACTGCTGGAGTTGTTGTTTCCTCTTTTTTACACGATGTTAATCCTAAGATTAATGTTGCAACTGCAACGATAGATAATTTAATTGTTTTCATTTTTTTTGTTTTAATATGTCATTTTTAATAATTAGCCTGAACTAATACTGTTTAGGCTAAACTTTATTTATTAAGCTAAATTGGTCTTCTATTATTCAACGATTATTTTTTGCACATGTGTTCCAACTTCGGTTGTTGCATATACAAAATATACTCCTTTGTCGAATGCCGTATTTACTTCGAATTGTGTTGCATTTACCTTTTCGATTTCTTTCACTAACATTCCTAATTCATTGTAAATACGAATGTTGTTTACTAGCTTATAAGCATTAATTGTAAAGTTTCCTTTACTCGGATTTGGATATATTTGGAAAGCAGTTTCAGTCGATACTTCTGAAATACTTGCACAAGCTTCTTTTGTTAATACAATAGAATCTCTACTTTTAGTTCCAGTTTTATCGGTAATCTCCACCCAATAATTACCAGCCGCTAAATTTGTTAAGAACAATGTGGTATCCCCAGTACTCCATTTGATTTTATATGGTGCAGCAGGAGCAGTAAAGATTGTTCCTCCTGTAAAAGCGATACTTAATTGACCGCCTTTATTATCACAAGCAGCAGCTTTCACTTCTTGGAATCCTACATTTAATGGAACTTCCGATAAGGCATTGGAATATATACAGTTGTTTTCAGTAGTTACAAAAACGCGTTCCCCTGCAAAACCAATTTTGTTTACATCCGTGAAACTTGGTAAGTTGAATTGGTTTCCACCTCTTTCCCATGTTTTACCTTCGTCGGAAGTAGCTAATAATCCACCTTT
>JBIIKZ010000115.1:0-3901 GCA_044232905.1 Crocinitomicaceae bacterium | reverse complement strand
ACTTTCCAGAAATTCCTGATTTATGTGTAGTTATTTTACAATTACCTTTATGTTCCTTATCCCATAAAAAGTAGCATACACCACCACGAATATTTAAGCCGGGAAAACAGTCAGACGTTTCAGGAAAATCGTTAATTACAGCTAATCTATCATCATTTAGCATTTCACTTCTAAATTCATCCAAACCTTTTCCACCAGAATACCATCTTGCAGGAATAATCATGGTTAGATAACGGGGATTTAATTTTTTAGCTTGCTGAACAAATTTATGATAAATTGGACTTGCACTCATTTGTGCGCCACCATCACTTAATTGATAAGGTGGATTGCCAACAATTACGTCAAATTTCATATTCTTGAATATTGTTTTAGTTATATCTGAATGAATAAATGGATATGCGTATGTTTCTAATACATCATCACGGTCGTAAACTTCTTGACTTGCACCACAATATTCACATTTTCCGTTTTTCCATGTATGCTGTATGCTTTTATAAATAATGTTGCCTTGTTCATCATCAAATTTATCACAAATAGAATATTTGCCATTTGCTGTTTTAGAACAATACACGCTTCTTCGTGAAAGAAAAGATGTTAATTCGGTAATAGCAATCCCATATAATTGATTTTTGTAAATATGGTTAATGCGTTTTTGTTTGTCGGGTATTTGTTTTTCTAAACCAACCATTAATCGTTTTCCAATTTCTCTAAGAAATACGCCTGATTTGCTAACAGGGTCCAAAAATTTGGCATCTTTATTTTTCCAAATTTCTTTAGGTAATAAATCTAAAATTTGATTTACTAAACTTGGCGGCGTAAATACTTCATCATTGCTCAAATTAGCAAGACATGAAAGTACGTCGGGGTTATAACTTGTTTGAATCATCTTCTCCTAGTTTTAAGAAATGTGTTAAAGGATATTCTCCTACAGGTGTAGGTATAAATGCTTGGTCGCCCAAATCAGAAAATAAATTTAGACCATCAATAGGCTGGCTTTCCAATAAATTAGCCATTGTATAATCTCTGCGTTTCATCATACTTCCGTTAACTGCTGACCATTCAGAGAAAACAATAGCTTCTGCTTTCTCATCAGGAGTTTTAAGACTTAATGCATCGCCCCATAAAATATTTTTACTTAAAATAAATTCTGCTGCTTTAATGCAATCTGCTTTAAAATCATTTTTACAATTTGTTACATAGTAATGGGTGAAAATCCCTAATAATCTATCCCGACAAGTTTGCACATTATCTTTTAAAATGTCTACACCGTAAATACTTGACAATGCAAGGATAGAATAGCGTTCATACTCAATTTGGTTTTTAGAATACCTATCTGCAACTACTGCTAATTTTCTTTTTAAAATTTCAACTAAAAAATTACCAGTTCCACAAGCGGGTTCTAAAAAACGGGAATCTATTCGTTCTGTTTCTTGCTTTACAAGGTCAAGCATTGCATTAACTTCACGCTGAGCGGTAAATACCTCTCCGTGGTCAGCAACCCTTTGTTTGGATTTTACTTGAGTATCGCTACTGATTTGAATATTTTCTTTTGTTTGCAATTTAATTTATATAAATTATGGAATCCATGAACTAATATCTTTTTTAGCAATCATTTGCCCATTTAGAAAACGACTATAATCAGTATTCGGCATATCGTTATTTAAAAATTTCGAGAGTATTTCTCTATTTCCAATCAACTTTGAGGTCTCATCTTTCTCGGCCATAGCCCTTCTTAATTCTTTTGCGGGATCGTCAAAAAAATCTAAAAAATCAATGATAGACTCAACAATGAAAAATTCTATAAAATGTTTCATAGTGAGTCCTGAAATACTCTTAGCGAAATAGTATGCTTGTTCATACTTTCGAGATAGGCTAACTTGAAGGGTTTCATTAAATTCAACACTTGACGGAGTTCTATCCAAGTTGTAAAAATGAGGCATAGTTGCTATATAAGCATCAATATTAATTGTAAGATAGGATGCACGATTATAACCTAAAAGTAAATTAACAATAGTCTCATTAAATTTGGTAACTGCTTGTCGATTAATCGATTCATAAAATTCACTCATATTCCATGGGTCAAATTTTTCAAATCCTGGCAAAAAAACATTCTCTTTATTCATTTTTACAATATAAGATGGGTTATGTAAGTCGAATTTTTTTATACAATATAAAGGTATACCCACTTTAAATAGCTGTCGTATTTTTTCGTCAAAACACGATTCCCAGAGCAAGGGGTTTGAATCTTCACTAGTTATATTCTTTGCACCATCTGATTCTTCTATTTTCGGTTGATTAATTAAAGGTGACGTCTTTTCCTCAGTTTTACTACTGTCGTATATTTCTTGATGTAAAAAAGATCCGAAAATTAAATTAAAATTAGGATTATTGTCAAATCGTAAATCGTTATATGTCCCGATAACTGGAAATACTCTCGAAGGAAGGGTAAACGTTAACTCCTGATTTTCAATTTCTATATACTTTAACTTCCTTTTTTTTATTTCTTCTTTAACTTTTCGATTAATTTTAGCGGGCTCGTCAGAGTTACTAAGATCAAAAACACAAATATTATCCGTTCCCTTAAGCGCATTCTCAATATGTCTTCGATTAGCAAAAAGGAATGAACTTTTTGAAAAATCCTTCTTATATACAGAGGCTAATAATACATCTGGCTCAACACCGAAACAGTCCCTAAATATTTTTTGAGCATTAATAAATAAATCCGTATGCTGCAAATAATAGGGTATTTTCACGCCATCAATTTCCATGCAATTAACCAGAGTAGAAATATAGATTCTTGGATCATTTTCACAAACAATAATCGAGTAATCATCTAAAGTTACTCTTGTTTTTTTTGGATCACTAGCTGTAAAAGTCAAATCATCATGTTTAACTTTTGTGCCAATTATATTTGGAAGTGTTGGAACTGTTACCATTTAATTTTAATTCTATTCGTAAATCAAACTTTATTTAGCGTTTATTTTACCATCAATACTCACATTCATCGTTAACCATTCATAATTTCCTTTTTCAATTACGTTAAATACACTTTCTTGAGTTAGTCTTAAATCTGAAGGTTTATTAGCTGAGTCTAATATAATCAAATTTTTCAATTCCTTCGCTTTCATACCATTAAATACCAAAAAATCAATAGGATGGAACACAACCTTAGCATCATCGGGGTTTAATTTTAAGGGGGCAAATACAGGGTCAACCTTTTTAATGAGCTTATCCGCCTGTTTACGTCCGGCTTCACGCGCTTTTTCACGCAAAGCCTCCATTTTTTCATCTAATTTCTCTTCAAAGCGGTCGAGGGCTGTACTTTGCTTTTCTAGTTTCTCTTTCCAATCGGAGACAGGAGCATCTTTACGGTAAACCTTACAATCGCTTAAACGAAATAATTCACCACAACAAGGACAAACACCAAATATTTGGCGTTGGTATGAAAAGAATTTTATTAGATCTGCGTTCATAATATTTTTTTGTTATTTCCTAAACTTCAATAACCATACGATTCCCCTTCGACTCCGCTCAGGGTGACAGTTTAGTGTTGTGGTTTATTTAGTAAAGTTTAAAGGATACTTTTTTGTTTTCTACAATTTCTTTGATCTGCTTTTGTGTTTTATTCAGGCGTGCTTCACCACTTTTTATATCCACAAAATAAAGTTTATCTACCTTGCCTTTTTTATGTAGCCCTTCAAAAATTACATAGTCAATAGGGTCAAACATGCTGCGGCAGTCATTCTTGTCAAATGGGAAATCAGGCAAGGTAGGTGCAATACGTTCAAAGATAAAACCAAGGTTTACACTTTTACTTGTGTTTTCACTACGTTCTGGTCCTTTCTTTTCCAATTGTTTTAATTCAGCTCTGCGTTCAGCAATAGCCAATTTCATTTCTTTA
>JBIIKZ010000114.1:0-3940 GCA_044232905.1 Crocinitomicaceae bacterium | reverse complement strand
GGATTGATTTTAGTGTTTACAACCTTTTATTTTTAAACGAAAGTATTTCTTTTTCAGATGTACTTGAAGAAGCTGAATTAACGAAACAAAACGCTGTTAGAGGTTTTAATTCTGTGTTGCATGTTACAGCGCAATCCTTTTCGATGAATGATTTTCTGTTCTTTTACCAAGAAGGGTTGGAAGAAATTGCGAAATCAATGCCAATGATTCATTTACTTAATTAATCTTGGAAATGAACGCAAAGGTAATCTATAGAGAGGTAATAGCTCGTTATTCCAAGACGATACGTTTTGTGATTGGAAATTATTTTAAAAACAGTATGGATCAGGATGATGTGTATCAAGAAACGATGATACATATTTACGAACAGCTTCAGAAGTCGAGCGAATTAGATTTAGAACGATGGACTTCGGAAGGGTGGATCAAAGTAATTGTTAAAAATAAATGCATTTCTATTTTACGTGTTCAGCAACGCGATCAAAAGTATGAAAAACACGTAGCTGATGACACGCAATTAGAGCGTGAAATGGATGCTTCTTCTTATAGTGACCCTGGAGTTAATGAAGGGGCTAAAAGCACTAAAATTTTAAGTATACGAGAGTTATTGAATGTATTAAATGAAAGAGACCGTCAGTTACTCATTTTACGGTTCTTTAAGAATTATTCGATAAAAGAATTAGATGATGCTTTGAGGATAAAAAACGCTGCTGTTTATATTGTGCGTGCGGTAGATAAATTAAAAAAAGAAGTTGGTGTAGAACAGTTCTTCACCTATTTTGATGGTTTTGATATTGAAGTCGATGAAAATCTTGTTTAAACAATAAACACATGTTTTTCCCAGAATTCGTTCGCAATTAAGAGTTCTTCTTTATTCATCCATGCTGCAGGTAATGGTGGAGCGTAAATACCAGGAAACATCGTGATAATTTCATTGCTGTTTTTTTGAAATACAACATTCAATTTTTTGGTCCCATTTCGTTTGTTTTTACGAATCACTTTGACTTCATACTGATTTCTGTTCTCCAAGACAATGCTGTTACGTTCTTTACTATTTAATTCACTAATAGCGATGATTGAATCGTATCCAATATTCTCCTCAAATGTATAACAATACGTCACATTGCCATTTTCTTGGTGGATGATTTTGGAAGGTACTCGATCAGTTATTTTATCGTAAAGTTCTATAGGTGATTGGCAAAAACTACTAAAAAATTTCGAGCCAATTAGACCTATTTGTTCTTGAATTTCGATTAAATCATGTCCTTTTTCGATTAAATAGTCATTCGTTTGCTTGTTTAATTTTTTTAAGTGTTTCAAACAATAAAAGATACGGTTTTCAGTTAGGATAAGCTTGTTTTTCATCTTCATTCCTTAGTTAAATAGCGACTGATTTTTTTAATTGTTTTTTTTAATTGTGTTGGGAATAGAAAACTAACTACTAGTATTGCCAAAACTATAAAAACACTTGTTGCAATTGTATAAAATAATATCGGACTCCAATGATGTGTTCCCCTAAAATTGTCTAACACTTTGAAAATTGGTTGAATACTACTTGCTGAAGATATAATGGTAATTAACATGATTAAATTATCCATTCTTCCTTGTTGTTTTTCCTGTATTGCCAAACTAATTCGATTAATTCGTTTTTGGAAAAGATCTAATTCTGAATCAATTTCAAGTGTTTTTCGGTGGTTTTTAATGATTAAGTTAGGAAGGAAATTAAATGAGATATGGCTGAAATTATACTTGTTTACGAACTCCTCAAATTTTTCTCGTGTTTTTACAGAGTCTTCTTTTGCTTCAGCATTGTATTTGAATAAATTAAATTTCAGATACAAATTGAACAAAACCAAACGAAAATATGTATCACTCCACGTTTTGTATGCAAACGTATCTTTTAATTCTCCCGATTGATTAGAAGTCAATATATCATTACCAATGACTGTGAATGAATCAAACAAAGGAAGTATGTCATAATTTTGAAAAACTGAAATTGTGTTTTTCATTAATTCATTATAGTAAGATTTACTTGGAGATTCTCTTTCTGTTCCACCAGCTGTTCCTATCCTTGAATTGCATCCAATGTCATAAAGTAATTCCAATCGTTGCTCTTGTAGAATAGCCTCTTTTGTTTCTAGAACTGTGAATAATTTAAATTTTGACCCCGAATAGGAATCAATTGGGATTTGTTTTCCAGCAGTCTCGGAAAGAATTTTATTCCCTAACAAACAATTTTCTTCCACCCATTCAATCCAATTAAATTCCTTATGTTCAATTTTCACCTTGGTTACAGCATCCAATTTTTGGATCATGAAGTTGATATCGGAAATCTCGGAAATCGTTTTGTTGGATGAAGAGAAATCGAGCATAAAAAAACTCAAACCATCCGGAAAAATAAATAAATCGCAATAATTTAAGGTCGTTTCTATCGGAGTAATTATATTTTTATTTTCATCTGGATTAAAGACTGTTTTTAGAAAATAGATTGACTGATTGAACTCCTTTCTGAATGTTTGAACTGTTTCCTTTTCTTGATTACTGAAAATAAGTTCTTTGAATTCAGGATAATAATTGTTTTTGAAGAAATCCAATGAGTTATGATGAAAAGATTGTTTGGAGAACCCTAGTAATTCTAATCTTTTAGCAAAATCTTTTTCAGATTTTCCTTTCGGATCAAAAATACTTACTGCACGAAGAATGGCATGAGAAATGTGTATATTCTTTTTTTCCATTGTTATATTTTTAATACTAATCCTATACTTACAGTGTAATAATAATGATTTATAGATAAAAGATGATAATAATCTAAAGTATGTTCATATTCGACAACAAAGTTAAGGTGTTTATTCACTTCGAAGTTCATATTAATATCAAAATACTAACGTGGGTATGAAAAGTGGTCGAAGCTTTTATTATTTTTTAATGGAATCTTGTCCGTTTTCCCTATCAATGTTAAGAATTTGAGAAAAATATACCGTTTGAAAGAATAATATAAACAACAAAGGGAGAAATAGTTCATAAGTAAAATTAATCTATAAGAAACTCATTTTCGATACGTTGTTTTAAGCGATCAATTGGTTTTAAATCTACTTCTGTATCGCCATTTGAAATATTGAAAGGGTCGTTTAATTCTATAACAATTAAGTGTAAATAAGTAATTAAAAATAAAGTTACGGTTGTAACAAACCAATCTGCTTTAACTTTTTTAAACTTGGTGCGATTTACAATAAAAATAAGATGATAAGTATGCTTTTAAGAAGGGGATAGGCAGGTTTGATGAAGTTATTTCTGGAAATAGAATAAGCTCTTGTGAGTTGTTTCCTCATTGCGTTAGTATTTTCTTGAATTCCTTTAATTGCCTCTTTATCAACTCCACGTTCTGCAAAATAATAAGCAATTTCATTACCTCGTCTTAGAAGAGGGAAGATTTCTTTTGAATCTTTATTATGACTATACAGCCAGTCAATAATCCCATCGGTTAATCCAAGTAGTTCGTTTCGCAGCATAAATTTGTCTAACGGTTCTTCTGAAAGGGGTAACCCTTTTGTACGTGGTGCTTTAAAGGCTAAATAAACCCAATCTTTAATTGCTTCAAGATTGGATGCTACTTCACCAGGAATTTTTTCAATTCTTTAAAATCAGACATAGTTGCAGCAAGTAGAAGTCCAAAAACAAAGAAAGCACCAGTAAAAACAATGGTTATATCTGAAAGTTCTATTAGTTCGCTCATTTTATTGCCTAATAAGAATAAATGCAAAAGTTTTAATAATCAGAACTGAAGAAGCAATAAGGATTGCCTTGAAGAATATGGTTGGAGACTTGAAGATTTTCATAGGTGATTTGTATCCACCCGACCAACCACATCTTGCTTAAATTCAAAAACCTCCTGACCTTCGTTCTCAAAAAGAAGGATAATGAATTTACAAGAAGCAATGTTTGC
>JBIIKZ010000003.1:0-102933 GCA_044232905.1 Crocinitomicaceae bacterium | reverse complement strand
CGATTGTTGGAAGCCAAATACATCTGTATTATAGCCAATAGATCTTCCATTACGAATCACTATAGTATTTACTGCGCCTATTACTTTTGATTCTGGACTTAGTTCGTCGAGAAATGGAATAATTGATTCTTTAAATGGTATGGTTACATTAAAACCGTTAAAATTCTGCGTTAAAACGTTTCTTACATCCGAAATATCTGCCAATTCGATGTTCTCATAGGTGGCTTCTATGGCTGTTTTTGCAAAGTGTTCTGTGAAAAAATTTTTAGAAAATGAGTGTCCTAATGATTTACCTAGAAGTGCAAATTTCATCTTAATCTTTTTTGAATTTCGCACGAACGATTTCAATAATCATCGGTAAGATGGATAGACCAATGATGCCAAAAATAACAGTCTCAAAATTCTTTTGTACAAATTCTAAATTACCGAAAAAATACCCCATTAAAGTCAAACCAATAACCCATGCAACACCACCTATGATGTTGAATCGTATGAATTTAGCGTAACTCATTTCGCCAATTCCTGCTACAAATGGCGCAAATGTTCTAACGATAGGTACAAATCGGGCTATAATAATTGTTTTTGGACCATGTTTTTCATAGAACGCATGCGTTTGATCGATGTATTTTTGTTGGACGATTTGACGACCTTTTATTTTCCAGGATAACACTTTTAATCCGATTGTTTTACCAAAAAAATAGTTTAAACCATCCCCTAAAATTGCTGCAATAATCAATAAGGTTAAAACTAACCAAAGATTAAGTTCTGCAGTTTTTCCTTCATGCACTACGCCTGCACAGAATGTTCCTGCAGCAAATAATAAAGAGTCGCCAGGTAACAATGGCATTACCACCAAACCTGTTTCTACAAAAATGATTAAAAATAAAATGGCATAAATCCAAATGCCATAATTCAATATTAAATCAAATAAATGTTTATCAAGATGTAAAATGAAGTCTAGTAATGATTTTAAAATTTCCATGTGTTTTTTTGTATAAAGATAATAAATATTGTCGTCATGAACTTCTGCAGTTAACTTCGATACAAACTAGGTCTATTTATTAATCTTTACGCACAAGATTTGAAACAATTTGGTTAACGGAATTGATGGAATCTATATGCTCTATAGATGGACCTGCGCACCAAACGGTTTTGTAGGTTGCGCTAAATGCAGCTTTTTCTAAACTTTTCATTCCACGGTAAAATGTGAGCGCTTTGAACCATTTTTTGAATCGTTTATTTTTGTTGAGTAGCCGTTCTAGAAAATTTTGAGATGTACCAATTTTTGCTACATAAGGTGTTTTTATAACGGTACAAGGTGTCCCAGATAATTTTGTGGACATAACAATATCTTTTTTCCCATAATCTACACAAGCTTGTTTGTATTCATTGGATACATCGGATTCATGTGAAGCGATGAAAATACTGCCAATCGAAACACCGGATACTCCAAGATTAATTATCTTTTGAAATTCTTCATTGCATCCAATTCCACCAGCGGATATTACAGGTATTTTACATTTGCTTAATAATTCAGGAATTAATTCTCTGTAGGAAATTTTCCCTGCATGTCCTCCGGCCTCTTTGTTAACTGCTATGATAGCATCAGCTCCAAGTTTTTCAACTTTAAGAGCATAGGATATATCTGTAACATCGCAGAAAACCTTGATGCCATTTTCATGAGCACGTTTTATCACGTATTCTGGAGAGCCTAAAGATGTTATAATAAAAGCAACTTTTTCTTCACAGCAAATTTCAAGCTGCTCTTTGTATGAAAAATTAGATGTATTTACAATTAAATTGATACCGAAAGGTCCATTTACTTGTTTTTTAATAGATTGAATAGCAGTGCGTAATTCTTCTGTTGTTCTATAGTTCATCGCTGGAATTGCTCCAGTTATTCCTGCTTTGATTCCTGCAATAATCATTTTAGTATTAGATACCAAAAACATTGGAGCCATTATTATAGGATACTTAATATTTAGAAGATTCGTGAGTGATGGCGCGCTATAATTCATGGTGTGTTTTTTTTAAATGTAACCATAAATTAAATATATCCTGCTATTTTGTAGGTTATAACACCGATTAACTCATGTAAAAAATTATTCCATTCCAATAATATTTCTGCTTGGGGTAGGAAGAGATTTTTAGGTAAAACTTTTTCTAAGCTATGTTTTTTTGATTTACTTGAATATATGTATGTTTTGAGATTTTGTTTAGAAAAGCATGCTTGTGCACGGTATTGATGAAGGGAGGATGTAATTAATAATAATTTATGTTTGTTCCAACCTAAATTAGCTAGTATTTTTTTTGAGAAAAGAGCATTTTCATGGGTGTTATTGGATTTGTTTTCAATTTTGATATCTTTTTCAGGAATTTGAAAATACTGAATCAGGTAATTTTTCAATAAGCTAGCCTCACGTTTCTCTGGGTATAAAATACTGCCAGAACCACCAGTAATAAAAATATGTTTGATTATTCCTTTTTTGTATAGCTCAACCGTTTGTGTCATTCGGTTTACATTGGAATTAAATAAAATTCGATCCCGTGATACATCATAGGAAAGCATTCCTCCAAGAATGATTCCTGTGTCAAAATGTTTTTTTTCGGTATCAGAAACTACATTTTCACAATTAGGAATTAGATTTTCAAAGAGTGCTAATAGTAATGGATTGGAAAAAAAAAGAATACATATAAACGATGCAATCATTGTTTTTCTTTTTAAATGTATATTTTTTGTAAATACAGCAATAGTTAAAAGTATCACAATCCAAGTGATGGGAGAAATTAGAAAATCAAGGATTTTAGATAAATAGAAAAACATAGCAACGTACATAGTATGTAAGCAAATATACAATAATTCATTTTACAGATATATTTTTTCTACTCAATCCCATTTTTGTATATTTGCATTCAAAATTACCCTTACGGGATAAATTAAGCAGATGAAAGTTAATCCTCAATACAATACCAAAGAAACGCTATTAGAGTTATATAATAAACCATTGTTAGAATTGGTTTTTGAAGCAGCTACTATACACAGGCAATTTCATAATCCACGTGAAGTTCAAATGTCTTCCTTGTTGAGTATCAAAACAGGAGGGTGTTCAGAAGATTGTGGGTATTGTCCGCAAGCAGCGCGTTACAGTACTGGCGTGGATGCGCATAAATTAATGACAGTTGATTCGGTTGTAGAACAAGCGAAAAACGCGAAGGCAAATGGTTCTTCCAGATTATGTATGGGTGCCGCTTGGAGAGAAGTACGTGATAATAAAGATTTTGACAATGTTGTTGAAATGGTTCAGGCAGTAAATAATCTGGATATGGAAGTTTGTTGTACACTTGGTATGATGAATGAAGATCAAGCAAAACGTTTGAAAAACGCTGGATTATTTGCCTATAATCATAATTTAGATACGTCAAAAGATTATTATAAAGATGTAATCTCTACGCGTGAATATGAAGATCGTTTACAAACGATTGAAAATGCGCGTAAAGCAGGAATTACTGTTTGTTCCGGTGGTATTATCGGAATGGGAGAGGCGATTGAAGATAGAGTTGGATTATTGATGAGTTACATCGAGATGGAAACACCTCCTAATTCTATTCCGATTAACGCATTAGTTGCAATAGAAGGAACGCCATTAGAAGATCAAAAGCCGATTGAACAATGGGAATTGATTCGTATGGTTGCAACCACACGAATTGCATTTCCGGAATCTGTTGTTAGACTTTCTGCAGGAAGAACAAAAATGTCTATGGAAGGTCAAGCACTTTGTTTTATGGCAGGAGCAGGTTCTATTTTTGCTGGAGACAAATTATTAACAACACCAAATCCTGAATTTAATGAGGATAAGGAGATGTTTGAGATTCTTGGATTACTCCCTAAACAAGCTTTTGCTGATGGCGAAAAACCAGTTTCTAATCCAGATGCTATAAATGAAGAAAAGAAACGTAAACAAACTTTGCGTGAACAAGAATTAGCGGAGGCATCTTTTCAACCACGAAAAATTACTGTTGAATAATCGTGAAACCAAAATTTTTACAATTATTAGAAAATAGAAAAGAATCAGGGAGCTATCGCTCCCTTTCTTTATTTAAAGACTTTGTAGATTTCTACTCAAACGATTACCTTGGTCTAAGCCGTCACTCGTCACCCGTTCTTCGTCACTCATCACTCGGTAGTACTGGATCACGATTGATATCAGGGAATTCCATCGAAGCAGAAAACTGCGAAAGATTTTTAGCTGATTTTTTTCATGCCGAAGCAGCACTCGTTTTCAACTCTGGCTATGATGCAAATATTGGACTGTTTTCTTCTGTTCCTCAAAAAGGGGATACAGTCATTTATGATACAGTCATTCATGCGTCTATCCGAGATGGTATTCGTTTGAGTCATGCAAAAAGCTATTCGTTTGCCCATAATGATTTACATGATTTAGAAAAAAAAATCAAGATTTCTGAAGGAACTGTATTTGTTACTGTGGAAAGTTTGTATTCGATGGATGGAGATATTTGTCCAATAGATGCGATGATTGAGTTATGTGAAAAATATAATGCATTTTTAATTGTCGACGAAGCACATGCGGCAGGCGTATTAGGAGAAAACGGCAAAGGATTAACCCATACTAAGCAAGTATTTGCACGAATTATTACTTTTGGCAAAGGATATGGTTTTCACGGAGCTGCGGTACTTGGATCGGAAGACTTGAAATATTACCTCATCAATTTTGCCCGTTCGTTTATTTATACAACTGCTTTACCAATGCAAGATTATGTGTTAATTCAACAACAAATAGAATCCTCCTTAGATAATCATCCGAGAATTCAGTTACAATCAAATATTGACTTTTTCAGATCTACATTGAATTACCAAGGAGTTAGCGCTACCAATTCACCGATACAAATTATCGAAGTTCCAGGCGTAGAAAATGCCTTAAGTTTAGCAAAGAGAGTACAAGAAAATAATTTTGCAGTGAAGGCTATTCTTTCACCAACAGTAGCAGAAGGACAAGAACGCATCCGAATTTGTCTACATGCCTATAATACCAAAGCGGAAATCGAAAAATTAACAGAGATTTTACTTCCCTCCTTGTTTACACTGAGCTTGTCGAAGTGAGGAGAGAAAGGATTGCTTTCGAAAACCAAACGTAAGTATAGGTGGAAGTGAGGTGATATTAAGTTTTATACCAAAGCTGGTCGTAAGATTAAGGTAGATGGAGCGTTATTCAACCAGTCTTCGTCTTCTATTACCAAGGACTCCCAACTTTCTAAACTCACCAACATTAAATCGTATTTGTTGACCAATGTTTTCTCGATTTCCCATTCACTTAAAATTTGTAAATGATTCGGGAAATATTCTTGAATTTGGGATAGGCGGGTATTTAGTTCTTCGTTTGATTTAATGAAACCATTAATATCTACAACAGTAACTAACACCTCTGCATTGGTAATCATTTTTTGAAAATAATTCACTAATTGAACATCTGATTCGCTGAAGAATGGGATAATTATATTGTTAATTTGAGAAATATTTTTTTCAATGAAAATTCCAATGGGAACATTCGTATTTAAAAGGATATCACGTGTTCGGTCATCGAAATGAGACTTGTCAAATAATTTTTCTTTTCCTGTCAATTGATTTCTCAAACGTTCAGGATTGATAATTCGGGTGGTGAATCCTAGTACTTTCCCTAGAAAACTACCTTCATACATAGATTGTCCAATTCCAACTAACAATAAATCATAGAATCCTTTATTAGCTTCTTCTGCAACATCTGTAGGAACATCATTAGAAGCACGAAATATGGTTGTGATTCGTTGTTTTAATGACCAAGCTTCTTCTTTAATCGGGGTCATTGTTTCTGTTTCTAAATCTTTAATATTGAATTGGTGAATTTCATTTGTTTGTGCTAAATGCATGACATCCACTTCAGCATTGTCATTTAATTTACGAACCAAACTATTTGCTAAACGAAGTAATATTTTTCCTCGTTCAGGATTTCCAAAGGATATAAGGATTCTATATTTGGTAGAATCAATTACTTTTTTACCATACCCTTTATACCTTCTTTTCGAAGCTGCCCATTCAATAAAGTCGAGTGCAGGTCCTGTCATAAAAGTAGTTATCAAAGCCATTAAGACCAACATCGTAAATATTTCTTTGGATAAAATACCCAAATCATATCCAATATTTAAGACAATTAATTCCATCAGTCCTCTCGTATTCATTAATGCTCCAATGATTAAAGAGTCTTTCCAACTTTGACCTGTGAATTTTGCTGCTAATGCACTTCCGAAAAATTTTCCGGTGACAGCTACAGCGATTATTATCCCGGTGACAATCCACAAATGTCCATCGTTTAATAAGCCAATTTCTGTTCGTAATCCTGTAAATACAAAGAATAATGGAAGTAATAAAATCAATGCAATATCTTCCACTTTAGTGATGAAAATATCTCTAAAACTTGTGCTTTCAGGCATGATTGCTCCAGCCATGAATGCTCCGAATAATGCGTGAATTCCAATGCTTTCTGTTGCCCAAGCGGAGAATAATAAAACAATAAAGAAAATAGCAACAACTTGTTTGTTAAGGTGTGTTTTTGTAGCATTTATTTCGCCGATTCTACTTAAAAATGGACGAACTACTTTTAACATAGTCAAAACGTATAATGCAGCCAAGCATATAGTATATAATGCGCTAACAAACGTTCCAGCTTTAACAATTGCAATTACTGCTGCTAAAATACACCATGCAGTTATGTCATCCGCTGCTGCACACGTGATTATTACGGTGCCAAGTTTCGTTTTGTGCATACCTCGTTCTTGAACGATTCTGGCTAGTACTGGAAAGGCAGTTATACTCATTGCTATCCCCATAAAAAGCGCGAAGGATAAGAATTGTGTACCTTCTGCTGCAAATGAATCATACACAAAGTATGCTAGTCCCATTCCTAGTGCAAAGGGAATGATAATACTTGCGTGACTAATTACTACGGCATCGTTTGCTTTATTTTTAAGTACCTTGATGTCTAATTCCATGCCCACAACGAACATGAAGAAGATTAAGCCTATTTGACTTAAAAACTGCAGATTGCCTAAGGATTCTTTTGGGAATAATGCATGGGAAAATTCCGGAAAATACATACCGACTAAGGAAGGACCAAGAAGGATTCCAGCCAATATTTCTCCAATAACTGTTGGTTGACCAATTTTTTTGAATAACCAGCCGAATAACCTTGAAACTAAAACGATGATGAGTATCTGAGCTAAAAGTAGCGCTAAAGGATGTGCAAGGTTGTGAAGTAGAGTTGTCTTAAATTCTACCCAGTTAGAATTGTGCGAAATTGGCAATTTAATTTTCTTACCTAATTCTAATTTTTTCCCAAATTCAATAATCCAATATATAGCAACCGAAAACCCTACAATGGTTACGATATAAAATATAAGATTTTTAAATTTTTTCATGGAGAAATAAGCATAACTAAGTCATGTGTTTGACCGTTGCAAAGAAAATAAAAAATCAGATACTAAATTCATGTAATCAAAGGTATTTTGAGAGATTATTCAATTATTTTTGTCATGTTTTATAATTGTATAATTAATGAAGGTTTTAGGTATATTAATTTTAATGTTTTTAGGGTATAACAATGTAGGATTTACGCAGAATCAAGAAACAGATTTGATGATATATGATGTTACAGAAGAAGCCGCTCATTTTCCTGAGGGTAGCGATTTTCTTCAAAAATGGATAGCTAAAAACTTTGAGCTTCCTTCGGATTTAACCAAATCTGAACAAGGTAAAATTTATCTATCTTTTGTTGTTGAAAAAGACGGTTCTTTATCCAATATTCGAATAATAAGAGGTCTTTCTGAAAAAATAAATAATGCAGCTATTGAAGTAGTTCAAAAAATGCCAAAGTGGAAGCCTGCGATTAATAATGGTAAACCTGTTAGAAGTAGATTTACTCTCCCTATTTCGGTAGTTTTATAATTGATCAAAACATTGCTAAATAGCTAAACTTTCTAACACTTTCACCCCCTTCATATTCTCCAAAGTTATTTTAATCATACTTGCTGCCAAATCTTTTACAGGTGTCGGTGCAAATTTCTTTAAAAAGGGTAATTTCCCCAAAATTCGCATGATTTTTATTGCTAAATATTCCGCAGGTCGACTTTCTAAACGATTTCCATCTAAAATCGAAGGTCTGAAAACAATGAAATTACTCGGATTTATTTTTTTAATTGCTTCTTCTAATTCTCCTTTTATTCTCAAGTAGAAATTGGAAGATGTTGCTTTTGCACCTATTGATGATACAAGAATGATTTGTTTGGTACCATTATCAATGGCTGCTTCGATGCAATTGTATGGATAGGTGAAATCAACCAAATATTGCTTCTCTTTCGAACCCGCTGTTTTTATGGTTGTGCCCATACAGGAAAACAAACTATCTCCTATAAGATCCTGTTTCCAAGATGAAAGATTATCAAAGTCAATGATATGTTCTTTTAATTTTGGATGCGAAATTTCAAGTGTTCGGCGAACAAAAATTTGCACTTCTCCAAATTCAACGGAATTTAGTAGTTGGTGAACCAATTCTGTGCCTACTAATCCCGATGCACCAAGTACGATAGCTGTTTTCATTTGAGTTAAAAGTTAAAAGTTGTGATTTATCTTTTATCGTATCAAGACTCGTCACTCAAGTCTATTTTTACATTGGATAACACAAACAATATTTTGCCACAGGTTGCGATAAAGCTGAAATATTCAAATTATCAGATGCTTGAGAAATATCGATTATTTCACCATTTTTCATCATAATATTAATTTTTTGATATTTCTTATTGTAAGCATTGTTACTTCTTTTTTCACTGTAAACGAAATAAGAAAGTTCTTCATCGTTTAAGTCGTATTTAGCTTTTACACTTTCACGTTCTAACTGAATACGCTCTTCACTAAATGGTTCTTTCGATAATTCGATTTTAAATAATTCGCGATTAATTAAGCGTTTACACAAAAAGGACAAAATTTTATCGGAATGATTTTGCCAAACTTTTACCGCGCCTAGAATATCGTAATCATCCATTTTTGCAAATTGTTCTAGGACTTCAGGTTTGTTTTGAAAGTCATCTTTCTTAATTGCATTTTTCAAGAAAAAATGAAAAGCGGGACTCGCAAATAATTCTACATTTTGAGTGCTTAATTCTTTGGCGCGTTGCATAATTTTAATCAGCATCAACTCGGAAGCGGTTACAGTTTTGTGTAGGTAAACTTGCCAATACATTAAGCGACGTGCTACTATAAATTTCTCAATCGAATAAATCCCTTTTTCTTCCAAAACCAAATTCCCTTCATGGACATTTAACATCTCAATAATTCTGTCAGAGCCAATTTTCCCTTCTGAAACACCCGTATAAAAACTATCCCGATTTAAATAATCCAATCGATCCATATCCAATTGACTAGAAACTAATTGATATAGAAATTTTTTATGGTAGTTGTTTTTGAAAATCAGTAAAGCCAAATCTAGTTTTCCATCAAATGCCATGCTTATCCGCTCAATAAAAAAACTGGAAATATCTTCGTGACTAACCTTATTTACAATATCATATTCCAGAGTGTGACTAAATGGACCATGACCAATATCGTGCAATAGGATGGCTATCAATACTCCCCGTTCTTCTTCTGGAGTAATTTCATGCCCTTTTCTTCGAATAGTTGCAATAGCAATGGTCATTAAGTGCATTGCTCCAAGCGCATGATGAAAGCGCGTATGTAATGCTCCTGGATATACTAAATTCGTCAATCCCAATTGAGAAATTCTGCGTAAACGTTGAAAATAAGGATGTTGAATTATATCGAAAATTAAATCATCTGGAATGGCAATAAAACCATATACTGGGTCGTTAACTAATTTCTTTTTGTTTTTTCGGTGGAGAATTGGTCTCAATTGAATAAATTTAAACGTTTTTACCAAAACTATAAAATATTAGGATATGGCAGCGAAAATTCTTTGGGTAGATGATGAAATTGATTTACTAAAACCACATATTCTTTTTTTAGAAGCAAAAGGATATCTTGTAAAGACAATTAATAATGGCTCGGATGCTATTGATTTATGTCTAGAAAACGAATACGATATCATTTTCTTGGATGAAAATATGCCTGGTATATCTGGATTAGATGCATTGGTGCGTATCAAAGAGAAAAAGCCTTCAGTTCCGATTGTGATGATTACCAAAAGTGAGGAGGAGTCCATTATGGAGGAAGCAATTGGCGGTAAAATCACAGATTATCTGATTAAACCGGTACATCCAAATCAATTGTTACTTTGTCTGAAAAAGAATTTAGAACATGAAAAAATTGTTTCGGATAAAGTCAATTCTAATTACCAACAAGAATTTAGAAGTTTAGGACAAAAAATAGATGCTTGTGACTCCATCGAAGAATGGATAGAATTGTATCAAAAAATTGTTTACTGGGAACTTGAATTAGAGAAAATCCAGGATTCCGGAATGACAGAAATCTTACTTTCCCAGAAGAAAGAAGCGAATGATTTGTTTTCCCGTTTTATCGAAGACAATTATACGGATTGGTTGCAAGACAGTAAGTCGGCGCCTGAAATGTTACATACTTTAATTAAAAATAAAGTAGCGCCACTTTTACCGACTGAAAAAATCTATTTTGTACTCATCGATAATTTGCGTTATGACCAATGGCAAGTGTTGAAACCGATTGTTTCTAAATATTTTACGGTAACTAAGGAAGAGGTTGTGTTAAGTATTTTACCAACTACCACCCATTATGCACGTAATGCTTTGTTCGCAGGATTAATGCCTTCTGAAATTCAAAAAATGTTCCCGAAATTTTGGGTAACAGAAGAAGAAGAAGGAGGTAGAAACATGTATGAGAAAGAATTGTTAGAAGCAAATTTGCAACGATTGGGTAAATCCTGTAAAATCTCGTACAACAAAATCACGAATTTAGAAGCCGGAAAGAAATTAGTCGATAATTTCAATCAATTGATAAATAATGATTTAAATGTGATTGTATATAACTTTGTGGACATGCTTTCCCATGCCCGTACCGAAATGAATATCATTAAAGAATTAGCAGATGATGAAGCAGCATATCGATCTTTAACTGCTTCTTGGTTTGAACATTCTACATTACAAGATATCTTCAAAAAAATAGCGGATGCAGGAGGTAAGGTTATTATTACAACCGATCACGGAAGTGTAAAAGTTACCAATCCTATCAAGTTAGCAGGAGGCAAGGAAACGAATCCAAACCTACGTTATAAATCAGGACGCAGCATGACGTATAAGGAAAATGATGCGTTTTCCATTCGCGATCCAAAACTTGCATTTTTACCGAAATCAAATCTTTCCAGTGAATATGTTTTTGCCAAAGAGACGGACTATTTTGTATACCCAAACAATTACAATCATTTCGTTAATTACTACATGAATACCTTTCAACATGGTGGGATTTCACTCGAAGAATTAATGATTCCTTATGTGGAATTGGTTTCGAAGAAATAGAAATTTTCAGTAGATACGCAATGCATTGCGTATCTACTGAAAATCTTGTTGTATTTTTATCCTTCAAATCTACACCATGGACTTCCACGTCACAACCCTCCACGACCTAAAAGCCCCTGCAATCTATCTTGCAGAACTACTAAATGACCAAAAAATCGTCGCGCTCGAAGGACAAGTGGGCGCGGGAAAAACTACCTTTGTACAAACCATTTTGAAGTCAATAGGCGTAGAAGAATTGGAAGGTTCACCTACCTATTCCTTGATTAACGCGTATCAATCTACTCTATTAGGAAAAGTGTATCACCTTGATTTGTATCGTTTAAACGCAATTGAAGAGGTGTATGATATCGGAATAGAAGAATTATTATACCAAAATGTTGTATGTTTTATTGAATGGCCAGAAAAGATGCACGAAATGTTGCCAGATAACACAATTTGGGTGTATCTTCGCGTAGAAGAAGATTTAAGTAGAATCATAACGATAAAACATGAAGACTAATCCGGATTTATTAAAAGCATTAATCAAAGAAAGTGGTTTGTTACCACAAGTGGAAATGCTCGAAATTAAAAAGAAAAAAGGAAGCTTACATATTGGGATTCCTAAAGAAACAACTTTTCAGGAACGTCGAGTTTCTCTTGCTCCGGAAGCAGTTTCTTTATTAGTCTCTAACGGACATCGTGTGAAAATTGAAACAAAAAGTGGTGAAAATTCCAATTTTACAGATAATGAATATTCGGAAGCAGGAGCAGAAATTTGTTATGATCCTGCAGAAATTTATAAATGTGATATCATTTTTAAAGTAGCTCCACCAAATGAAGAGGAAGTAGAGCTAATGACTGGTGGACAAACCTTAATATCTGCATTGCAGTTATCTGTTCAGCCAAAAGAGATTCTTCAAAAATTGATGCAGAAAAAAATTACAGCAATTGCTTGGGATTACATACAAGATGAAGATGGTTCTTATCCAGTTGTTCGAACGATGGGAGAAATTGCTGGTACTACTTCGATAACAATTGCAGCAGAATTACTTTCTAATTTCGAAACCGGTAAGGGAGTAATGTTAGGAGGTATTGCGGGCGTTCAACCTGCAGAAGTGGTTATTTTAGGCGCTGGAATTGTTGGAGAATATGCTGTAAGAGCAGCAATGGGATTAGGTGCTTCTGTAAGATTGTTTGATAGTTCTTTATCGCGTTTGAGAAGATTACAAAATAATTTAGGGCGTCGCGTATTTACTTCTGTTTTACAGCCAAAAGTTTTAGCAAAATCGATTAAGCGTGCAGATGTTGTGATTGGAGCAGTTCGTGCTCCTTTAGGTAGAACTCCTTGTATTGTAACCGAAGAAATGATCCAGGAAATGAAACCAGGTTCTGTTATAATAGATGTTAGTATTGATCAAGGTGGATGTGTTGAAACTTCCCGTGTAACGAATCATAAGAATCCTACTTTTGTAAAACATGGTGTAGTACATTATTGCGTGCCAAATATTGCTTCCCGTGTTCCAAGAACAGCATCTTTTGCTTTGTCTAATATTTTCGCGCCAATTTTATTGGAAATGGGAAATAGAGGTGGGTGTAAAGAATTAATTAAAGACGACAAAGGTTTCCGATCTGGAGTTTATATGTATAAAGGTACATTGACAAGTGAAGTACTTGGAAGGGTTTTTGATCTGAAATATAAATCGATCGAATTGTTGATGTTAGGGATGTGACCCCGAGAGTCTCAGTCACCAATTGTTTAACGAATCGACGAGTTACGTAAAAATATAAGTAACAAAAAAGCCAATCTTTTCGGATTGGCTTTTTTGTTACAACGAAGAATTGGAATTTTTTTCTTTTTTCTTAGCGTCTTTCGCCGCTCTTTTTTCTTTCAATGTTTTTTCAGGTACCTTTTTACCTTTTTCTTTTACTCCTTTTTCTCCAGCCATCTTATTTGATATATATTTTTAATGGGGTAAGGTACGTTTAATTACATCTTGAAAAACCACTCCAAATAAAAGTTATACATTCCCCAAAACCAAATCGAAGTACACACGAAACGTATTAGTCCGAAGCGACAGGCCTTTTTGCTTACTTTTTTGGCCAGAAAAAAGTAAGAGAATTTCCTTAAATCCCTTCCTTCCCTCAAAAAATCTCCTTAAATTCGCGTAGTAAATTTGAAATAAACAAAATAAGTATACCATGGTTTTTGATTTAGACATGATTAAAAAGGTTTACGCGAAATTCCCAGAGCGTATCGACGCTGCTAGAAAAGTAGTAAACAAACCTTTAACACTTTCAGAAAAAATTCTTTATGCTCACTTGTGGGATGGAAACGCTACAACTGCTTTCGAAAGAGGGAAGTCGTATGTAGATTTCGCACCAGATAGAGTTGCAATGCAAGATGCTACAGCGCAAATGGCTTTGTTACAATTCATGCAAGCTGGTAAAAAACAAGTTGCTGTACCTTCCACAGTTCACGCAGATCACTTGATCCAAGCGAAAGTTGGTGCAACAAAAGATTTACAAGACTCTTTAAATCAAAACAACGAAGTATTTACATTTCTTTCTTCTATTTCTAGTAAATACGGAATCGGTTTCTGGAAACCAGGAGCAGGTATCATCCACCAAGTAGTATTAGAAAACTATGCATTCCCTGGAGGAATGATGATTGGAACAGATTCTCATACTGTAAATGCAGGTGGACTGGGAATGGTTGCGATCGGTGTTGGTGGTGCGGATGCGGTTGACGTGATGGCTGGTATGGCTTGGGAGTTGAAATTCCCAAAGTTGATCGGTATTAAATTAACCGGAAAATTAAACGGATGGACGTCTGCAAAAGACGTTATCCTTAAAGTTGCTGATATCTTAACTGTAAAAGGTGGTACTGGTGCTATCGTAGAATATTTCGGTGAAGGTGCTATTTCTCTTTCTTGTACTGGAAAAGGTACAATCTGTAACATGGGTGCTGAAATCGGAGCAACAACTTCTACATTTGGTTACGATGATTCTATGCGTCGTTACTTAGCGGCTACTGGTCGTCAAGAAGTAGTAGATGCTGCGGATAAAATTGCAGATTACTTAACTGGAGATAAAGAAGTGTATGATAATCCAGAAGCTTATTTTGACCAAGTAATTACAATCGACTTAAATACATTAGAACCACACGTAAATGGTCCTTTCACGCCAGATAGAGGTACACCAATCTCTCAATTAAAAGCGGAAGCGGAAGCAAACGGATGGCCTTTGAAAGTTGAGTGGGGATTAATCGGTTCTTGTACAAACTCTTCCTATGAAGATATCGCGCGTGCTGCATCTATTGTAGAACAAGCAGTTGCAAACGGTTTAGTTTCTAAAGCAGAATTTGGAATCAACCCAGGATCGGAACAAGTACGTTACACAATAGCGCGTGATGGTTTCATCGATACATTTGAAAAATTAGGAACGAAAGTATTTACAAATGCTTGTGGTCCATGTATCGGTCAATGGGATCGTACAGGTGCTGAAAAAGGAGAGAAAAATACTATTATTCACTCATTCAACCGTAACTTCTCTAAAAGAGCAGATGGTAACCCAAATACACACGCATTCGTAGCTTCTCCAGAAATGGTTGCTGCATTAGCAATTGCTGGTGATTTAGGATTCAATCCATTAACAGATACCTTGACAAACGACAAAGGAGAACAAGTAAAATTACATGCTCCAACAGGTGACGAATTACCGAAAAGAGGATTTGCAGTAGAAGATGCTGGATACCAGGCTCCTGCTGAGGATGGTTCTGCGATTCAAATTGCGGTTGCTCCAGATTCTTCGCGTTTACAATTATTAGAGAACTTCCCTATCTGGGATGAGAAAAATATTACTGGTGCTAAATTATTAATCAAAGCGCAAGGTAAATGTACAACGGATCATATCTCTATGGCTGGTCCATGGTTGAAATACCGTGGTCACTTAGATAACATCTCCAACAACATGTTGATCGGTGCTGTGAATGCATTCTCTGGAGAAGCAAACAAAGTGAAAAACCAATTGACAGGTGAGTTTGGTGAAGTTCCTGCTGTACAAAGAGCGTACAAAGCGGCTGATGTCCCTTCTATCGTTGTAGGTGACCAAAACTATGGAGAAGGTTCTTCGAGAGAGCACGCTGCAATGGAGCCTCGTCATTTAGGTGTTCGTGCGGTAATCGTTAAATCATTTGCGCGTATCCACGAAACTAACTTGAAAAAACAAGGCATGTTAGGATTAACGTTCGCTAACGAGGCTGACTACGATAAAATCCAGCAAGATGATACGTTCAATTTTGTAGATTTAGTAGATTTTGCTCCAGGTAAACCTTTAACATTGGAAGTTCTTCACGCAGATGGTTCTAAAGAAAATATCTCCTTGAATCATACGTACAACGATTCACAAATTGAGTGGTTCAAAGCTGGTTCAGCATTAAACTTAATCAAATTACAAGAAGCGTAATTATTGATACATTTTTAGAGAAAGGTTCAGTCGAAAGTCTGGACCTTTTTTGTTTAATTAGTAAAAGTATTGACGAAATCATTTTGAATATTTACATCATTATACTATGAAATTTTTTAATATTACTTTTTAATTGAAATTACAACTTCCTTCCCAGAGGTGGGATAGAGGGAGGTGATAGATATTCAAAGACTAACACATTGATTTATGGAAGAAATAAGAAACAAAGTACAAGAAAGCGGCCTAATCTCAATGGATTTGGCAGATTTTAAACCAGACGCTTCACAAATTCTTTCGTTAGATATTGCAGAGCAATTATGGCAAGGTCTTGTACTTAAGGAAAAAGATTTTAGAGATTTCATTGCGACGCACGATTGGTCACTTTACAAAAGTAAATTTGTGTTTATACATTGTTCTACGGATGCAATCGTTCCAACTTGGGCATATATGTTGGTAGCTTCAAAATTGTTGGGCGTTGCTAAAATGGCTATGGTAGGTACACTGGAAGATTTAGAAAAACAAATGATTACATTAAATATTCTTTCGTTGGATGTTACAAATTATATAGACGGGAGAATTATTATTAAAGGATGTTCGGATATCACTTCTCCAGAATTTGCGATGACAACGTTGATTCAAAAATTACAACCAATTGCAAAGTCGATCATGTACGGTGAACCATGTTCTACAGTTCCTGTGTACAAACGAAAGTAGTTAGTTCAGAATTTCCCCGAATTTAAATCCTTTTTGCTGAAGTAGTTTCACTAATTTAGGAAGTAATTCTTTTTGTCGGATTGCAAATTTATAATTGTCGTGTAAAACAAGTATATCTCCGTTTTGAATATTTTTTTCTGCGTTCAAAAGAATTTCATCCATGGAAACACGCATGTCAAAATCGTAGGACAACCAACTCCATAAAATAATCTTATACTTTTTGGATAACTTATGTGCGCGATAGGATGATAAGCGTCCGTAGGGTGGTCTAAATAAGTTAGAAGGTATATATTCAGCTGCTTCGTCAATACTTGCTTGATACGCTTTGAAAGTTGTTTTGTGCGACTTTGTATGGTACATGGTATGATTACCTACTTGATGGCCTTCGTTTAGTATACGTTTAAAAATTTCAGGATAACGTTTTACATTTTCACCGACACAGAAAAAACATGCTTTAATATTTTTTGCTTTTAAATAATCTAAGATCCATGGCGTGATGTCTGGATGAGGTCCATCATCAAATGTCAAAAACACTGCATTGGTGTCCATAGAAAAACCCCAAGTACGTTTGAAAAAGATTTTTCTTGCGAAACTTGGGGTTTTAAATATTTTCATTTACGTGACTTCTAAAAATTGCTTTTTTTTCGTTCAACTGCGAATTTTAAATTAGCTACGCTGATACTTCGTGTTCTCATTTACGGATGTAATCCCGATAGCTATCGGGAGCAGGTTAAAATTTCTTGTTTGCCTCAAAAAATCTAATTTTTAGAAGCACTTATGTTTAGCATGTGTGAATTTAATTTGTTAGTTCGAGGCGATTGAAAAGTTGTAGAACGAGTTTACAAAAGTAAATGAGTGAAACAACTTTGAAAATCAACGACGAAATAGCGAATTAAATTTATACATTATTGTGCTTGCATTAGTTGTTGAATCTGTTCCGGAGTCAACTGCTGCCCTCCTTGAGGTGCACCTTGCGGAGCAGCCATCTGAGGGCGTGCTAAATAACCAAATTTAATAGCTACTGCTTCTAAATGGGCTTTCAACGTACTCACATCTGCACTCGCATACCCTTCATTACGTAAATCTGAACAAATACGAGGAATTACAACTTTGTATAATTTGTTAATTCTATTTGTTAATCGTTTTGAAATGACACTATTTGCATTTCCAACTTCTGGATCAGCAGTAAATGTAGCCAATACCATGTAATTGTTCAACGAAGATACAAAGTCTTCTTTATTACTCATTGAAAAACGTGCATCACTATATTCAAAGTAGTTTAAGATACTTTCAATTTGTGTTGCTACTTCCGTTGCTACTTGTTCACCACGTTTTTTGTCTCCAGCACGATATAATACGCCAACATAGTCATGCAACGTTCCATCTGTGTAGGCAGGGTAAATCATACCAGGACCAACTTCATAATTTTCACGACTTGGAGTTGGTTCTCCATAATCAATTACATTCGCTATAGGCATTACTTCCAAGGAACGGTTAATTAATGTAATTGCGAATTTTTTGTTTTCTACAATTTTCTTATCCGCTCCGTTTAGAATTTCTTGTAATGAATCTGCTGATTGTTTATTTCCAGACTGACGTAACATCGAAATTTGCGCAGGATAAATCGATTTGTTTGTTTTAAGTTCTTCCGCTTCGCGTAAAAATGCATCTGCTAAACGGGAGAAATGATCTCTATATTGTGAAGTATGTCTTCGTGTATAGTAATCGGATAAAACTCCTTTTTTATTCATCAACCCAAAATTGTACACTTTCGTTAAATTTTCTAACATCTTTTCTTTATCGATAGGCTCATTATCACGTAACGGTGTAAATTCATATGCAATACCATTTTGTTTCACAAAACCATTTGTATATAAAGCAATAGACACATCAGAACCTCCAGGAGAAGAGAAGTAAATTGGACGTTTCCAATCGTTGTTAGCGATTACATCTAACATCATTACTTGTTCACGTGTTAGTGCTTGTTTATCGATACTAAAACGAATTTCCTTCGGTAAGTATTTCGCTTTGTCTTTACGTACGATACCGGATGCAACAACATTTTCTTTGTTTACTGGTACAATAAATCCTTTAGATGGGAATACGCGAAGTTTACTTCCTTGATTGCTTAATTGGTTATTGTCATCACGCACAAATTCCATTGCTACATCGATCGGTAAATAATCCCATCCTGTTTCCCAAGCTTTTAATCCTTCGTTGAATTGTTGCATTTGTTCTTGTGGTGCTTGAATCATACTGTTGGAATACGCCATCAATAATTCCAATGCTGCACCCATCATTTCTTCTACGTTTTTGTAGCTTGGTTTTGCTACTGGAGTATTAAATACTTTTTTGATCTCATCTACACGTGCTTGTAAAGACGGATCTTTTACTTGTACACCATTCACAACTGCAGCATTGTTTGCTTGGAATTGTTGGAATGCTTGCTCAAATGCTGCTTTATTGTATTTAATTTTCGTCGAATAGATTTTAGATAGTGTTTCTTTAGAAATTCCCATATTCATCATGTCTAACATAGACAAGAAATATACTTGATCCGTATTTCCTGCATACATTAAAATCTGATCCTCTCTAAATTTGATTGGAAGTGGTTCAGAATCATACGCTTTCATTTTCATTTGGTCTGTATACCAGTCTGTTTGCATTAATGATAAATTACATACACGAACATCCGTACGTTTTTCTTCAACCTCTTGTAAATACCATAATGGGAAAGTGTCATTATCTCCATTGGTAAATAGAATGGCATTTTTTCCACACGATTCTAAATAGTTATATGCTAAATCACGCGCAGAAGTTTTGTCACTTCTATCGTGGTCATCCCATCCTTGAACTGCCATAATTAAAGGTGCTCCGATTGTTAACAAAATCGCCACAACTGCACCTTGTGCTTCATTCTTCGATTTTTTACCGAGTAGGTGTGCAATAAATACGATTAAAATGGCGATAACTGCAATATAAATCCAAGACAATTTCGCTGTATGCGCTTCATCACCCATGTCAATTAACCCAAAGAAAACTAAACCTCCAAGTACAATAAATCCAATTTTCTTAAATAACTCTTTTGATATCCCCTTGGAGAATTCAAACAAGGCAAAGACAGAAAGTCCAATCCACATCGAGAAAGCATAAAAAGAACCTGCATAGGCATAGTCACGCTCTCTTGGTTCAAATGGTTTTTGATTCAAGAAGATAACAATAGCTAGTCCTGTAAAAATAAACGTTAACAATACCACAAATGCATCTTTAGGCGCTTTGTAGAAATGGAAACACATTCCAATAACTGCTAGAATTAAAGGGAAAAAGAAGAATTTGTTGTTCGACTCATTTCCAGAAGTATATAACGGAGCGTTTGCGCCATTTTCCCCTACATGCATTTTATCTATCGAACTAAATCCACTAATCCAGTTTCCACGCATTGCGTCTCCGTTTCCTTGAATATCATTCTGACGACCTGAAAAATTCCACATGAAATATCTCCAGTACATCCAATTTATTTGGTAACGTGCAAAGAAGGTTAAGTTTTCACCGAAAGTAGGTAAACGCAGTCCATCAGAACCAATTTCTGCACCTTCTACATTTTCTTTCGGGTCATAACGCGACCAGCTTTTGTAAGCATCCGATTTTGTTGCGTCTCCAGTCCAATACATACGTGGGAAAAAGGTGTTTTGTAAATACGTAGGCTCTTGTTGTTTACGGTATTCTTCATTTGTTACAAAATATTTTTCAATTACCTCGTAACCAACTCCTTGTTTTTTAGCGTATTGATCTGCATTTACTTTGTCTTTAAATGCCTTCAAATCTTGGTCGCCACGTGTTACTACAAAGCGACGTGCGTAGAATGCAGAGCGATCTTTCCATGTCGTTCTATCTTCATTCATCACTGAGTTATAGTATGGTCCATAAAGAACTGGCCAACTTCCATATTGTTCACGTTTCAAGTAAGAGTGAAGGGTAACTAAATTTTCCGGGTCATTCTCATCCAATGGTGTGTTCGCACTAGAACGAATAACAATGGTAGCAAATGATCCATACCCAATTAGAAATACAATAAATCCTAATGCAGCAGCATTTAAAATAGGTTTGTCATTTTTCTTAGACCAACGTACCAAGAAAATAGAACCGATAATTAATAATAAAAAGAAGAATAAACTTCCAATATAAAAAGGCATTCCTAAGGAATTTACAAATCCGATTTCAAATTTAGATGCCAAGGAAATCGTTCCAGGAATGATTCCTTCTTGAATGAAGCCTAAGGTAAATACAGCAATAATACCTGTGATAAAGAAACCTTTTAACGTAACATCTTTGGATTGGTTGAAATATACAACATATGCAATAGCAGGAATCACAAGTAAACCAAGTAAGTGGACCCCAATTGCTAAACCAAATAAGAACAAGATTAAGATCATCCAACGCAAAGGACTAGCAGCCATTTGTAATTCGCCATGTTTGATAGATTCTGTTTCTTCATCCCATTTCAAGATTGCCCAGAAGATGATTGCAGTAAACAACGAAGACATGGCATATACCTCACCCTCAACAGCGGAGAACCAGAAAGAATCTGTAAATGTGTAAGCCATTGCTCCTATAAAACCACTACCTAAAATTGCGATTTGTTCACCACGAGATAAAGTACGTTTTGTTTTTAAAGCCATTTTTTTAGCCAACATTGTAATCGACCAGAACATAAACAATATCGTTCCAGAACTAGAAAGTCCAGACATACGGTTGATCCACATCGCTACGTCTTCTTTAGCAGCGAAGAAAGAGAATAATCTTCCCAATAACATAAACAAAGGTGCGCCTGGAGGGTGACCAACTTCTAATTTGTAAGCAGCAGTGATGTACTCACCACAATCCCATAAACTTACTGTACTTTCAATGGTAATGAAATAGACGATTGTTGCAACTAAAAATACAAACCAGCCTAAGTAAATGTTACTTTTTTTGTAATCCATTTTGATTTCTTTTGGTATAAACTTTTGTTCTCATTTTTGAGAATAACGAAATTAACAAAAATCTATAAGAAATTTCTGGAAAAATGGTAATAATCGTTAAAAACAATCGTGTTTTGTTTGCTTATTTTTATTTCATTAATTATATATTAAGGATTAATAAACAGTAGTTTATAAGGTTTGACTTTATGGTCACTTAATTTTTTTAGATATTTTCTTGTCGAAATAAATTTTCTACCTATATTTGCAGACAGTTACTGGCCTATGGTGTAACTGGCAACACGTCGGTTTTTGGTTCCGAAGAGTCTAGGTTCGAGCCCTAGTAGGCCAACAAAAGCTTCACAGAAATGTGAGGCTTTTTTGTTTTGTATTATATAATCTATTAAATTTATAATACAAAGCAATTTTTTACAATTAAATACGTAGAAGATATGCATCAAGTCTCACTTACCATTAATGAAAATGAATTAGAAAAGTTGCTTTCTATGATTAAGTCATTTACTTCTGCAAAGATTTTGTCTTCTAATCCTATAACTGAAGATCTTTCAGTATGGCAAAAATCTGAATTAGATAAAAGTCTAGCAGAAATTGAAAATGCGACTATCCAAACAGAAAGTTGGGATGTAGTTAGAGATCGTTTGTTTGCTGAGTATAATGTAAAATGAATTTTAAAATTTCATTAGTTCATAGAGCGAATACTCATATTACACAAGCAATAGAATGGTGTTCTGAACAAGAGATTGATTTAGAAAAAAGGTTTTTAAATCACTAGACAAATCAATTTCTTAGATTCAAAAAAATCCTTTAAAATCCCAGGTTAGATATAGAAATGTTCGTGTTAAATTTATGCGAAACCCAAAATTTGGAGTACATTACGTTATTGAAGGTCAAATAATTTATATCATAGGTGTGTTTCACACAAGTCAGAATTCAGCTGAATGGTAAAATAATATACATTGAATGTTTTAGTATAAACATTTGTGCGCTTAGGAAATCTATGTTCAACATGTATAGGTTGTCATCATAGAATCCCATGTTGTACAAACCATTAAGAAGTTGATTGTGTTTAATATTCTCTACGAGCAACTGTATTATTGTCATTTTTAGGCAACAATTTTATGCAGTTGCACATGTAGAACAAGGTAAACGTGATGTTCCTATACTACCTTACGGAAGTTATCCGCGTATTTTCAGGTGAGTCTTGCTGTTTTTGATTGAGAATAATTACTTCTCAATTTCAATCTTATGATTATCAAAATCCACTTCCTCATCGTAGATATCAAAGAATGGTTCTTTGAAGGATTTGGTAGTTACTTTGCGTTCAAGCGATAAAAGTAACGATGGCAGGATAATTAAATTGGTTATCATCCCTACCAAAATAGTAATAGATACCAACAAGCCTAATCCTTTAGTTCCTCCAAATTGGGAGAATACAAACATAATAAATCCGAAGAATAATATTACGGAAGTATAGAAAATACCAAGGCCAGTCTCACGTACGGATATTAAAATAGATTGTTTAATATCCCACGTATGTAATTTTAATTCCTGACGGTATTTGGCTAGGAAGAGAATAGCGTTATCTACTGTAATCCCTAAGGCAATTCCAAAAACAAGAAGGGTAGAAGGTTTAAGCGGAATTTGGAAAAAGCCCATAATTCCGGCTGTAAATAATAAGGGGATGATGTTTGGAATCATGGAAATCAAAATGATTCTAAACGAACGGAATAAGAAGGCCATTAATAATCCAATGGAAAGAATGGCAAAAATTAAACTTTGTACTAAATTAATGAAAAGGTATTTTGTTCCTTCCGAAACGACAACAGATGTACCAGTGAAAGTTAGATCATAATACTCATCGTCAATAGCTTGTCTAAGTATATTCTTGAAGTTTGATTTACTTTTATATGCATCAATTTTAGTAGGATCCATGTCAAACGATGTTTGTAAATCTTGGTTTCCTTTTGAAAGTATCGCTGTTACATTGTTAAATATCCAAGGATATTCATATAGCAAAGTGTCTATTAAATCTTTTCTGCCTTTAAATGCTTTTTTGAAAGTGGTTTCAACGTGTGATTTTTCAGGATTCAAAATATTATCCACCTTAATTTTCAAAGCATCTACTTTTTTGGAAACTACATAAGACCCCAAATCTTTCATTTGTAGACGTATACGAAGGGATGTATTCGTTGTGTCTACCAATTCTTTAATAGACATACTACCACTATTGACATTATTGATGTCTGTTTCGTCAAAGTATTTTTTGAGACGAAGTTTATCGCGGGAAGAGATAAGAGTATAGTGCGTTGAATCATTATCAAAATACGCCATGTTGATCGATTTGATGAAATTGACAATGGATAAACTTTTAGAAAACAGCGTGTCTTTTGCAAATTCTTGCTGGATATGATCTACTTTCTCCAGTGTTTCATTCGAAAATAATCGTCCTTTTTCTTTGTAATTAATTAGTATTTCAAAAGGTACAGCACCGCCAAAATTTTTCTCGATGAATTTTAAGTCTAATAAAATTGGGTCATCTTTTGGAAGGTCACTTGTAATATTTCCGGTAGCCACGATTTTGGTCATCCCATACAAACTAATTCCAACTACAATAACAGAAATAATGTACACCCACTTTCTGTATTTGGAGATAATGATAATAATGTATTCAATAAATCCTTTAGAATATATCTTATATAAGTGTTTAAGATGTCTTTCTTTTGGTGGATTGGAGTAGGATGCCATGATTGGCAGTATGCAAATCGACAATGCAAAAACTACCATGATATTTATGCTGGAAATAACTCCGAATTGTGCTAGTTTATCCGAACTAGTAAAGGTGCAAAAACCTACAGCAGTTGTTAGATTAGTTAGGAATGTTACGGAACCAATGCGTTTAATCATAATGAATAATGCACGCATTTTGTTTTGATGAATGACATATTCTTGGTGGTAGCGTGTTACTAAAAATACACAGTTTGGTACTCCTATCACAATCAATAATGGTGGAATTAATGCCATCATGATCGATAATTGGAAATTGAATAAAGCAATACTTCCTAGCGCCCAGATAACGGATACGAATACAACTAGATTACATTGCATGACGATACGGAAGGATCGAAAGAAAATAAATAAGAGTAAAGAAGATGCTAATACGGATAAGCCTAGGAAAATATACATTTCATTCACGATTCGCTTACCAATTACGACACGCATGTGAGGTAGTCCTGCGAAATGGGGTTTCCCAAAGTATTTAGCGTACGATTCTACTAATTTTTCGATTTCAAATACGACTTTCGACTTTTTCTTATCTGCTAGGTATTTTTCATCCATACCAATGAGTAGGAGCGAAACCTTTGTTTTATCGTTGTATAACAAGCCATTGTATAATGGATTTTGTTTTACTTCTTTACGAATGGAGTCGATTGATTTTTCGTGAAAGGTAGAATCCGAGAAAATCTTCTGGATTTCAAAGCGTTGTTCTGTTTTATTGTTGCAAATTTTATATAAGGTAGCTTCTGAAATGACACTTTCCACACCGCCAATTTCCAAGATTTTAAATGCCAGATTTTGCCATTTAACAAAATTTTGTTCGGTATATAACGAGTCAGAATGAATTGCGATTGCTAGTGTGGAACCGTCTTCCCCGAATTGTTCTTTGAATTTTAAATAATCTGCTTGTGGTTTACTGTCTTTTGGGAGGGTATTTCCGTATTTGTTATCTACTTTTAAAGAGGTAGCTGCAAAGTAGCCAAAAAACACAGTGAGTATAATTATAATCGCTATGATAAATAGTCGGTTACGTAAAATTATACTCGCTAATGAATTCCACATTTTATGTCTTTTTTTTTAAGTATCAGCACAATAATACCAATTATTTCTGACTTTATGGGTACTTTTATTCTACATTTCACCTTTTTTGAACGATTATCTAATCCTCAATTAAACATAATCTAACATCGATGAAATCAGGTTTTATTTTTCTTTTAAGTATTTTTTTCTTAGTTTCATGTAGTACTTCAAAAAAAGACGATGCAACTTTTTATGGCGCTGAAAATAAGCTGTTCAACTATGTTGGTCGCATTGATTTTTCGGATAAATATGCTCCTCGTTTTTGGGCACCCGGTGTATATATCCAAGCGAATTTTATAGGGTCTTTTTGTGAAATCGCAGTCAATGACGAAGGATTCTTAAAAGAATCGACTGAACATAATTATATTGAGGTGATTATAGATTCATTAGCAGTACAACGTATACACTTGACTGGTAAAACCAATAAGTTAATCGTTGCTCGAAATTTAAAGAAGGGAAAACATACAATTACCATTTGTAAAACAACAGAAACTAAAATAGGATACTTAGAATTTATAGGGCTTCGTGTAGAGAAATTGCTTCCGATTAAACAGAAAAAACATCGGATTGAATTTATTGGAGATTCGATGACTTGCGGGAATGGAATGGAAAATGATTCCATTCAATGTGGAGAGCGACATTGGTTTGACCAGCATTGTGCCTATATTAGTTATGGACCAACATTAGCTCGTAGGTTGCATGCAGATTGGATGCTGACTTCCGTTTCTGGATATGGAATGTCGCGTAGTTGTTGTAGTAACGACAAAACGATTCCTGAAATATATGATTATACAGATTTATCCCAATGCTCGATTATATGGGATAAAAAAAAATATCGACCGGATTTAATTTCTATCTGTCTTGGACAAAACGATGGAAAACAAAAAATAGAAACATTTTCTTCAACGTATTTAAAATTCTTAAAAAAAGTACGCCGAGAGAATCCAAAAACGACAATTTTAATTCTTGATAGTCCGATGGCAAAAGAAAGTTTCAAGCCTTACTTAGATAGTATGCTACGTATTGTTTTTAATCGATTTAACGATAAAAATACCTTGTTGTATTTATATAAAAAACGTTATGGTAATGGTTGTGTTGGTCATCCAGATAAAGTGGAACACGAGTTGATGACGGAAGAATTGTATGCGTTTTTACGACCAAAATTGAATTGGAATTAATTTCCAATCCATTTTAGTATCTTTACTATCTAAAAATCCATCAACCATGTCTGAAAAACGTACTGATATCAAAGATTTAGGTGAATTTGGCCTTATCGACACGCTTACAAAAAACTTCACTACACATGTTCCAACCACGTTAAAAGGAGTTGGTGATGATGCTGCTGTTATTTCTATTTCAGAAACAGAAGCAATGTTAGTATCTACTGATATGTTGGTGGAAGGGATTCATTTTAATTTGATGTACACACCTTTGATGCATCTAGGTTATAAATCAGTAGTTGTTAACTTATCGGACATTTATGCAATGAATGGAAAACCAACGCAGATTACAGTATCTTTTGCTGTGTCTAGCCGTTTTCCGTTAGAAGCGTTGGAAGAATTGTATGCTGGTATCAAAAAAGCATGTGATTTTTACCAAGTAGACCTGGTAGGTGGGGATACAACTTCTTCTTTATCTGGATTAGTAATAAGTATTACAGCGCTAGGAACAGCAAACAAAAAAGAAATTGTTTACCGTGGTGGAGCCAAAGAATATGACTTAGTGGTTGTTTCTGGAGATCTTGGAGGTGCCTATATGGGACTCCAATTATTAGAACGCGAACGCGAAGTATTTAAAGCGAATCCTGATATTCAACCAGATTTAGATGGACACGATTATTTATTAGAACGTCAATTAAAACCAGAAGCACGTAAAGATGTGATTTCTTTCTTGAAAGAATTGGAAGTAGTACCAACTTCTATGATCGATATTTCAGATGGTTTAGCTTCCGAGTTATTCCATATCTGTAAAGCTAGTAATGTTGGATGTACAATTTATGACGATCGTGTTCCTTTAGATGCAAAAACATCCATGGCAGCAATTGAGTTTAACATTGATCCGATTACTGCTGCTTTGAATGGTGGAGAAGATTATGAATTGTTGTTTACTGTAAAACAAGAAGATTACGAAAAAGTTGCGGCCAATCCAAATTTTACTGTTATTGGTCATATTACAGATCGCGCAAGTGGATTGAATTTAGTGGATAAGCATGGTGCGGTTGTTCCAATGCAAGCGCAAGGGTGGAATCATTTTGAATAGTTAAATGGCAAAGCAAAAGAACTCCGAAAACAAAAAACTCCATTCTAAGTTGTTAGAACAAAAAAAGAATAAAAAGCAAAGTCAAAAAGAGGCTAATAAAGCGCGTATTCGTTGGATGAATCAGATGGCGAATCAAAAGCCTGAAATAGAATAAAGTTTCATTTTCATTTATCTCATTTTGAAATATATTAAAAAAGCCAGAACAAATATTCTGGCTTTTTTTAATTTTTACATTTCTAACTAAAACAAACCATTAATCTCTGCATCAATCGCATTGATTATCTTTCCTAAGTCCTCTTGGTTTTCTGGGAAACGGTTGTTATCAATATCAATGATTAATAATTTTCCTTTGTCGTACGTAGAAATCCATGCTTCGTAACGTTCATTTAAACGCTTCAAGTAATCAATACGGATACTTTCTTCGTAATCTCTACCACGTAATTGAATTTGGTGAACCAAGGTAGGAACACTTGCACGTAAATAAATCAATAAATCAGGGGCAGAAACGAAAGACTCAACAAGGTTAAATAAGGAGAAATAATTCTCAAAATCACGCGTTGTCATTAAGCCCATAGAATGCAAGTTTGGGGCAAAAATGAACGCATCTTCATAGATCGTTCGGTCTTGTATCACCATCGCATTCGTTTGCTTAATTTCTTGAATTTGTGTAAAGCGACTATTAAGATAATATATCTGTAAGTTGAAGGACCAACGCTGCATATCTTCATAGAAATCATTTAAATACGGATTTTGTTCTACATCTTCGAAATGTGTTTCCCAACCATAATGTTTGGCTAACATCTGCGTCAAAGTCGTTTTACCTGCTCCAATATTTCCTGCTACTGCTATATGCATTTTTTATGATTTTAAAATTCTACGAGCTTCAAATATAGGAAATCTAAAGTGTTCTTTTTTATTTCTTAAAAGAAAATTTTGAAAGTTTATTTTTTTCTAGAAAATAGAAATACGCACCCTGTTTTTTAAATTGAAGTATGTCCGTACAAGGTAAAGAAAGTTCTATTGGTTCGACTTCATTTTCGCTGTAGGCACGAATTTTTTTTTCGCTTAATACATAAATAACATTTTTCTCAACGCCTATATAAATTCCTGATTGTGTTGGGATAAAGTCGATTAAATTTCCGTAATTATCCAGTTTATATACTCCTTTAGTTTTATCAAATAAGTACAAGAAGTTACCTTCCTCGATTAATTGAAATACTTCATTAAAACCGAGTAGACTTTTTAGATTTTCAATTTTTACGCTTTGTTGCTTGTTAGTCGAAAGTAATTCTAATTTAGAATTATCTTGGTCATACACCCAAAATTTATTGATTTGAAACGAAGCGGAAAATGCTTGCACATAACTTAAACCGAACGTGCTTAAATCAAAATTTTCTCCTTGAAATGTTAAGCTGTTATCTAACACACCAACCAACTGTTGATCCTCCGAAAAAAATAAAATCTTCATCGGATTTCGAGCATCTAATTTCGTTATTTTACCAACAGATTTAATACTCTGGGTAAAAAGTAAATTTCCTTTGAGATCGTATTTTTTTATTTCGTTTGCTTCAACTATAATTGTATTTCCCAGCTCGTCCACATCCCAAATGGAATTATGTGTTACGAGCGAAGAGTGAAGATCAAATTGCGTGGAGTCTTGCGAAAAGCTAAAGAAATTTAATGTTAAAGAGTTTAAAATCAGGAGGGTAGTTAGTTTATTCATTATTAAGCATTTATAATAATTGTCAACTCCTCCAATATTTTTCGATCATTACTCAATCTTGGCACTTTGTTTTGTCCTCCTAATTTTCCTTTGCCTTGTAACCATTGGTCGAAGGTTCCATTAGGTAGAATATGAATAATGGGTAATTCTAAAGCTAAATCTTTCGTGCGTTTCGCATCATAGTCGGAATTTATTGCCCGAAGTTGTTTATCTAATAAAAGTGTAAATTGATCAAGTTGAATCGGTGCTAGTACAAATTCAATCATCCATTCGTGCCCGCCTTTGGATTGATTCTCCATGAATTTTGGTCCTACAGTATATTCTTTCAAAATAGTGTCCGTCTCTTTGCAGGCATAAGCAATTGCTTTTTCAGCATTGTCTACAATAACTTCTTCTCCAAAACAGTTGATGAAACTTTGTGTACGTCCAGTGATTTTAAATTTATATGGTAGGAGGGAAGTGAATGAAATCGTGTCACCCAAAATATATCTCCATAAACCACCGTTAGTTGAAATTACAATGGCATAATTGGTATTGAGCACAACATCTGTTAGTGAAATAACATTTTCACTCTTAATACCTTCATAGGATGACATTGGGATAAATTCATAGAAAATTCCGTAGTCTAACATGAGTAACAAATCGTCACTTTCAGGCTTATCTTGGATGCCGAAAAATCCTTCAGAAGCATTATAGGTTTCGATGTAGTGCATTGAAGGGTCTGGAATAAGACGTTCAAATTCCTTTTTGTATGGTTGAAAACTGACACCACCATGCATGAATAGTTCCAAGTTAGGCCATACTTCTTTAAGGTTTTTCTTGCCAGTGATTTCCAAGATACGATTGCATAATACTAATGTCCAGCTCGGAACTCCAGCAATGATACACACATCTTCCTTGATGGTTTGTTTTGCCATTTTGTCCAATTTCTTCTCCCAATCATCCATGAGTGCGATTTCACGGGATGGAGTTCTTCGAATTTCGGCCCACCAAGGCAGATTTTTAACAATGATGGCGGATAAATCCCCTAAATAGGAATTTATACCAATCGGATTAATTTTGGCGCTACCACCAATGATGAGGTGTTTAGCATTGTATAATTTTCGGTTGGGATAATTTGTGTAATAAAGCGCTAATAAATCTTTTCCTCCTTTATAATGACAGTCAAACAAGGATTCTTTAGTTACTGGAATGAATTTACTTCGATCGGATGTTGTTCCAGAAGACTTTGCGAACCAACTCGTTGTGCCAGGCCATAATAAATTTTTTTCACCAGCTATTAATTTATCAACATCTATTTTTAATTCCTCATAGGTTTGTAAAGGAACCGTTTTTTTAAATGAACTATAATCAGAAATTTGATTGAAATGATACTTTTTTCCGAATGAAGTACGCGAAGCATTTTTAAGCATTCGAAATAAAAGTTCTTTTTGAACTTCCAGTGGGAATTTTCGAAATAAATCGATTTGATGTACCCTTTTTTTGATTACCCATGAGAATAAAGCATTAAAAGGCATACAAGAAGTACGTTAATTAAAGAAAATATGGATTATCCCCAGATGAAAATAGATGCTAAAACACCTAAAACAACGATTGTGTAAATAAATCCAACAGCTTGCGTTTCTTTATCGAAAAAATTATCAGGATTTGACATAACTTTTATTTTTTTACAAATATAATAAAAAAAGGTCAAAAATTAAAAGTCAAAAGTTAAAAGTTAGATGCTCTTTTAAACTTTCCACTAATTACTCCTTAATTTCTGTACGATTCCAGTCGTAGAAAAACCTTCTTCTAAATCGATTACGGACACCTGGCCTCCGTGAGCAATCACAAGTTCTGAACCAACGATATATTTTTTGGAATTTTTATCTTTTACATTTGGGTCGTAATCTGCGCCTTTAACGAGTATATCTGGAATAAGTAAATTAATCAATTCTTCCGGTGTATCTCCGTCAAATAGAACAACAAGATCTACAAAAGTCAACGCTGCTAAAAGTGTTAGACGCGCCTCTTCAGGATTGATCGGTCGTTCATCTCCTTTACCTTGTCTTCTTACAGATGCGTCTGAATTTACACCTACAATTAATCGATTTCCTAGATCGGCTGCTTTCGCTAGGTAGGTTACATGCCCTTTATGCAGGATGTCAAAACACCCATTTGTAAAAACGATGGTTTCATCTTTTATTCTCCAAATGCCAATTTTACGTTGCGCCTCCTCAAGAGTAACTATACGGGATTTCAAAAAATCAATTTTTGACATTTTCTTTGGTGAAGTTTTTGGGTAGAAAAATAAAAGAAATTAGTCCTAGAATGACTAAAAGTATTGTTTGTGAAGCCCAGATAATCATTCCTAAAGCATTTCCTATTGCAAGTGCATTTGGGATTTTGTCATGTAAAATAAGATTAACAACCATTGCTATCAGTAAAGGGAAAACACCTAGACCACCATTTGTAAAAATAATACCCAAAGAACCTGCAATAAAACCTAATAAAATACCACTAAATGGAAAGTCTTTAGTTTCTTCTAATGCAAAAAATGCAATCCCAAAATATCCAATGTAAGACACCCAAATAAAAAGTGTATGTAACAGATAGCCGGAAGGGTTTTTTGTTTTAAAAATAGATAATAGTCCTTCAAATATATCCTTAATAAAACCGATTACTTTATTGCGTAAAGCAGGTTTGAATTTCATTAAGATTAATAAGCCGATAAATCCGATAGCAATTAAGCTATAAATAACAATTTTCCATGGGAAAGCATTTGGGTCCGAATTGGGTTTACCTCCAAATTTCACGGATATCTCATGAAATATCTTGAAGAAGTTTTCCATTCCAAGAAGTGCTGTAAGTCCAGCAACAATCAATAGCATGACAAAATCCACAGCTCTTTCAGCAATGATAGTTCCGAATGATTTTGTAAATGGTACTCCTTCAGAACGATAGAGCATTGCGGAACGAGAAGCTTCTCCTGCGCGCGGAATTGTTAGGTTGATAATATAACCAATCATCAAGGAATGGTATCGATTCCAGAAGGATGTTTTATATCCAATTGGTTCAAGCATATATTTCCAACGGTAAGCGCGGGAAGTAAAAGCAAGAATAGAAAGCAGCATAGAAAGTATAATCCATTTGTAATCTGCTTTGTCGATCGCTTGATAAAAAATTTCTTTTTCTGTTTTCCCCATTTTAGCAAAAATGCTATACATTACATAGCATCCAAAAGCAAGCGGTAAGACAGTTTTTAAAATTTTTATAAGAATCGATTTCATGGTATTAAACGATCAAGTTCGTTTGTTCATTTGGAAAAACTAAAGATGGTTTGAATTTCTTTGCTTCTTCAAAATCCATATACCCATAGCCGATGATTATAATTGGGTCATTTACAGCAACTCTCCGAGCAGCTGGTCCATTTAAACAGATTGTTCCGCTGTTAGCATCTCCTTTAATAACGTAGGTTTCGAAACGTTCTCCATTATTTATGTTTACAATCTGGACTTTTTCCCCTTCAATAATATTGGATGCATCCATTAAGGTTTCATCAATAGTGATACTTCCGATATAATTTAAATCAGCTTGTGTAACGCGTACTCGGTGTATTTTGGATTTTACAACTTCAATCAACATAATTTTTTCTATTGCGACGCAAATTTACAATAAATACTAGGAGATAATCATAAAACGAGAATTATTCTCGGATTTCCATGTTGTCAATCAATCGGACCTCTCCAGCGTATGCTACAATACACATGCGTGCACTAGCGCACCATTCGTTTTTAAGGTTTTCAAGGGTTGTTGGATTAACAATTTCAACATATTCTAGTTTCAAAGCACTTTTTTGGATGGATTCTTCAGCGATTAATTTTACGTGTGAAGGAGACATTGATGAACTGTTATTTAGCGCTTCAGTTAATGTTTTGTATAAAACTAAAGCCTCATTTTTTTGTTCTTCAGACAGGCGTAAGTTTCTACTGCTTAATGCAAGTCCATTTTCATCCCTATTAGTTTCACACGGGATTATTTCAATAGGTAACTCAAAGTGGTTTACCATAAATCGAATTACAGAAACCTGTTGAAAGTCTTTAAGACCAAAATACGCTTTGTTAGGTTTTGTAAGTTGGAAAAGTCGATAAACTACTTGACAAACTCCTTGAAAATGTCCAGGGCGTAAATCACCTTCCATGGTTTGGTCTAAAAAACCTAGATTAATTCCCGGAAAATGGTAATCATCTGGATATATGTCGCTAATTGTTGGAAAAAAAACTAAATCACACGCTAAAATTTTTAATAAAGTGATGTCTTTTTCTTCGGTTTTCGGGTAATTACTTAAGTCCTCTAGATTATTGAATTGAGTAGGATTGACAAAAATGCTAACAATCACAAAATCACTGTTTTTTTTAGCTGTTCTAATGAGAGATGCATGTCCTTCATGTAATGCCCCCATAGTAGGAACTAGTCCGACGATACTTTCCGTACTTAATTTGTTTTTCAATGCAGTTTCTAATTCTGCGAGTGAGTATGCTATAATCACAGTGTGTTAGTTAGTGTTAGTCAAGGACAAAACTATTCTTTTTTAATAATATTTGGTATTTTTTTTGTAATTTTGCACACTATATATATTTATACTTCCTATGGAGAAAAAGAGAATACTTTTTGTATCACAAGAAATCACCCCGTTTTTACCTAAAACAGAATTATCCCACACAGCAAGGAAATTACCGCAAGGTATTCAAGATGCGGGTAAAGAAATTCGTGTTTTTACTCCGAAGTTTGGAAGTATAAATGAACGTAGACATCAATTACACGAAGTAATACGTTTGTCTGGAATGAATTTAATAATTGATGATAAAGATCACCCATTAATTATTAAAGTTGCTTCTATTCCTACAGCAAGAATGCAAGTGTATTTTATTGATAATGAGGAGTATTTTAAAAGAAAAAATACTATTACAGAGGAAGACGGAAGTTTGTTTGCAGATAATGATGAACGTTCCATGTTTTTCTGTCGAGGTGTACTTGAAACAGTTAAGAAATTAGGATGGCAACCAGATGTGATTCACTGTCATGGATGGATGGCTTCATTAATGCCTTTATATATAAAAAAGAATTACAACAAAGATCCTCATTTTGCGGATACAAAAGTGGTAGTGAGTTTGTATGATAATGGCTTCCAAACCCCTTGGGATACTCGCTTTTCTGAAAAGTTAGCATTTGAAGGTTTTGACACAGATGTAACTGAAGGTGTAAAAGACCCAACGTACTACAATGTAATGCAAACGGTTTTGAAATTTGCCGATGGAGTAACTGTTGGAAGCGAAGTATTAGATGAGAATTCAGCAAAATTATTCGAAGAAGCTGCTTGTATTAAGTTGACTTATTCTCCGGAAGAACAGCAAGTTAAGGCTTTGTCAGAATTTTTTGACCGTGTTATTGAAGACGAAGTATTAGCATAAATTGTTTGGTTATTTTGAAACGAATATTTCTTTTACTCTTCTCTGCAGTGTTACTATTGAATTCTTGTAAAAAAGAGATTTCAAATGGTGGGCTTTCGCTATTAAATATAAAGAACGATGATTTCGGTAGTATCGATACTTTTGCATTGAAAGTAGGTTCTACGAAAGTTGATACAGTTAATACTTCCAATCCTTCTTATTTAATGCTCGGTTCTTATGTGGATCCAGTTTTCGGAAAGTACGATGCTGGATTTTATGCGCAAGCTAGAATATCTGCATTAAAGCCAGATTTTGGGGATTTAACAAAAATTTCGGTAGACTCTTTAATTTTGGGAATGCGCTTTTCCGATTATTATGGAAAATTGGATGCGCAAAATTTTGAAGTGTATGAATTATCGGAAGATTTAATAGCCACCAAATCATACAATACTCAATCTTCCATTGCTGTTAAGTCCGATAATTTAGTGTTGCAAAATGAAGGGAATATAACACCTAAACCATATGGTTATAAATTTACAGAGTTTGTAAATGATACCATTCGCGATAATATACGTATACAATTGAATCCTAATTTGGCCCTTCGTTTTATAACAGATTCCAAAATTAATCCAGCGAATTTCGCTACGATGGATGCATTTCTTTCCTATTTTAAAGGTTTATATGTAAAGGTTTCCAATGTAAACCAACAAAGCGGGGAGGGAGGAGTAATGTCATTTGCTTATCCTCCAGTTTTAACAATTTATTATAAGCTAGACGGTGTTCGTAAGAAATTTTATTTTGAATTAAATGCGAGTGGGGTTAGATTTAATCATGTAACTTGTGATTATGCTGGTACAGATGTGGAAAAATTAGTCTTGGGTCAGCTTTTGGACCAAAAAGATTTTTACGCACAATCCAATCATGTAAGAGGTACAGTAAATCTAACTACGATTAAAGATTTACCAAATAATTCAATCGTCCATTTTGCTAAATTGATATTACCTGTAGATTATACGAGTACAAACGTATATCGTTTAAGTAGTGAAATATTTGTCTCTATCCCTAATTCTATATCTGATCCAACATTGAGATATATTACTAGTGGGTATTTAGATACCGTGTATCATGGTTATGTTGTCGATTTAAGAGATCACATCCAGCAAGTTATTACTGGTAAAAGACTAAATAATTCATTAGTGTTTTCCCCGAAATTTTTTAGTTTAAGTGCGGAAAGAATTCATTTTATTGGACCTAATACTTTAGGAACTGATAAACCAAGATTGTTAATTAAATATTCAACTTTTTAAATTTCAAGAATATGTGTGGAATTGTAGCTTATATCGGAAGGAAAGAGGCATATCCTGTGTTAATCAAAGGTTTAACACGTTTGGAGTACAGAGGGTATGATAGTGCGGGTATCGCTTTGTTAGATGGGGGAGAGCTTAATTTATATAAAAAACAAGGGAAGGTAGCTAATCTAGTTGCGTTTGCAGAAGGTAAAAATATTCATGGTAATGTTGGAATTGGTCACACAAGATGGGCGACCCATGGTGAACCAAATGATATCAATTCACATCCACATTTTTCCATGGATAAGCGAATTGCAGTAATTCACAATGGAATTATTGAGAATTATGATACCTTAAAAAAAGAATTAATCATACGTGGATATATTTTCAAAAGTGAAACGGATACAGAAGTATTGGTTCATTTAATTGACGATATTCAAAAAACAGAAAATACTACACTTGTTGAATCAGTAAGACAAGCTTTACATAGTGTTGTTGGAGCTTATGCACTAGTTGTTATTTCTGTAGATAATCCGTCACAACTTATAGCAGCGAGAAAAAGCAGTCCATTAGTTGTTGGTATAGGCGAAGATAACGAATTTTTCTTAGCTTCTGATGCAACTCCAATTGTGGAGTATACAAATCAAGTAGTTTACTTAAATGATGAAGAAATTGCAGTTGTCGATATTAACGAAGGACTAAGAATTACAAACATAAAGAATCAAGAGAAGACTCCTTATATTCAAGAATTAGAATTGCATTTAGAAGCACTTGAGAAAGGTGGATATGAGCATTTTATGATGAAGGAAATCTTTGAACAACCAAGGTCAATACACGATTGTTTCCGAGGTCGCTTAAATGCAGCTGAAGGATTTGTTTCACTTGGAGGTTTTAAAGATTTTGAAAATCGTATTTTAAAAGCAAAACGTATTGTATTTGTAGCATGTGGTACTTCTTGGCATGCTTGTCAAGTTGGAGAATATTTAATTGAAGATTTAGCGCGAATTAATGTAGAAGTTGAATACGCGAGTGAGTTTAGATATCGTAATCCAATTATTGGTGAAGGGGATGTGGTTATAGCTGTTTCTCAATCTGGTGAAACTGCAGATACATTAGCAGCATTGGAAATTGCTAAATCAAGAGGTGCTACAATTTTTGGTATTTGTAATGTTGTAGGTTCTTCGATTTCAAGAATTACAGATGCAGGTTCATATACGCACGCAGGACCAGAGATAGGTGTTGCATCTACAAAAGCATTTACAGCTCAAGTTACAGTTCTTACATTATTAGCATTGCGTTTAGCTGCAAAGAAAGATTCTTTAAGCAGAGTTCATTTTAGAACTTTACTGTCAGAATTAGAGGCAATTCCAGAAAAAATTAAGCGTATTTTAGAGAAAGATGCCCTTATAAAAGAAATTGCATCCCATTATAAAGATTCTGCAAATGCATTATATTTAGGTAGAGGAAGCTCTTTTCCTGTTGCTTTAGAGGGTGCTTTAAAATTAAAAGAAATCTCTTACATTCATGCGGAAGGTTATCCAGCTGCTGAGATGAAGCATGGTCCAATTGCTTTAATTGATGCTGAAATGCCTGTTTTTGTAATAGCTACTAAAGGAACTTCCTATGAAAAAGTAGTAAGTAATATACAGGAAGTTAAAGCGCGTAAAGGAAAAATAGTTGCAATTGTTACAGAAGGAGATAAGCAAGTGAAGGCTATGGCGGATCACGTAATCGAAATTCCAGACACAGATGAGCATTTAGTTCCTTTATTGGCTACCATACCATTACAATTACTTTCGTACCATATTGCTGTTATGCGAGGTTGTAACGTAGATCAACCAAGAAATTTAGCGAAATCAGTTACGGTAGAGTAAATAAAATCGAAACTTAAAAGCAAAAAAAGAGGCTTATTAATTTAAATTGATAAGCCTCTTTTTATTAAAGTAAGAATTCTTTTTCTACTTCAATCTCTTTCTTTTAACCAAGCTGTTACAGCAGGGGATAATTCTTTTTGAGATTTTCCACCTACAAATACACCGATATGTCCTCCTTCAAATTTGTAGATACTTTTGTCTTTTGACCCTACATAATCATTCAATGGAATCGTCGAGGAAGGTGGTACTAAATGATCATGCACAGCATAGATATTCATGAGTGGCATTGTCAATTTTTTTAAGTCCACTTTTTGATCACCAACAATTAGTTCTCCTTTGATTAATTTATTTTGTTGGTATAAATCTTCCATAAATTGCAAGAAGCAAACACCAGCTTGATCCGGACTTTCAGCGATCCATTTTTCCATGCGTAAGAAGTTTAACAATTTTGTTTTGTCTTCCATCGCATTTAACAAACCAGTTGATTTATGAATCTTCATCATCGGTTTAAGCATGTCAAACCCATCATTTAAAAATGCCCCTGGAACTAAACCATCAAATCCATCTACTAAACTTTTAAAATCCATGTCTTTACTCCATCTAAATAATAAACCATCATTTGGTTCAAAATCAATAGGGGTAACATGTGTAACTAGATTTTTTATTTTTTCAGGATGAAGTGCAGAATAGATTACGCTGAATGTACCACCCTGACAAATACTTAAAATATTGATTTTATCGACTTTATTTTCAGATCTAACAAAATCAACGCAATTATTTATATATCCATTAATGTAATCATCCATGGATAAGTATTTATCCATTTTTGAAGGTTTACCCCAATCAATTAAATAAACATCTAAACCTGCGTCTAAAAGATTTTTGATATAGCTTCTATCAGGTTGTAGGTCCAACATTTGGTAGGTATTTACCAATGCATATACAATTAGAACAGGTGTTTTATAGGTAGATTTTGTAGCTCTTGAATAACGATAAAGTGTTAATTTATCTTCTTTATAAACAACCTCTTTTGGAGTAGAAGCAATGTCTACTTCTTTAATCTCGGATAGATTTTCAAAACCTTTTAAGATTTTCGATGTATTGTCCGATAATTCGTGTAATAAATTTGCTTGATTTAAGTGCATAGCTTGTTTTTTTGGACTAAAAAAAAGGGAAACCTAAATTTCCCTTTTCATTAATGGTATGAAAAAAATTAAACTGTAGTAACTTTTTTAGTGTTAGTTGTTGCAGTAGTTTTAGTAGCAGTAGCTTTCTCTGATGTGTTCACTTTATTTTCTAAATTTTTGATAGTTTTCTTTAAATCATGAATTGTTTGGTATAATTCGTTCAATTCCGATTTAACTACTAATGGTAACGCTTCAATTTTGTTTTCGAATTGGTATTCAAGATTTTTTTTGATATCCAAAGACAAAGTTGTTAATTCTCCTTTAAGTTTAGAAAACTCTTCAGTAGCAAATAATTTAGTGTAATGTTTTTCATTTAAACTAACCCATTCATTGAAGAATGGTTGGAAGCTTGAAGTGAAAGTTGCATCTTTCGCTTTATCAGTAACTAAGTTTGCAGCATCTTTAGCAACTTCTTGTCCTGTTGTGTAAAGCAAGTATTGTAATTCAGCTAATTTAGTACTGTAAACGGATGCTTTGTCAATTGCAGTAATTGCTAATTCAATGTTTTCTTTTTCTTTCGTGTTAGAAACTAATTTCATTAAAGGAGCAAATAATTCGGAGTAAGAATTATTAACTGTAGTAAAAGTATTATTGAATTTAGCGAAATCTCCAGAAATTAAATGTGGAAATTTTTCAGTAAAAGTACTCCAATATGTTTGGAATTCTTTGTTTGTGTTTTTTTGCGTTTCAAAGAAATTTTGAACATATTTCGTGTTGTTCTCAAGTAAGGAATTTAAGTTGTTACTTGGGAAGAAGTTTTGAAACAATTCTTCAGTGATTTTTTTGTAATGTGTTGGTTCGAAAACTTGTTTAATGTTATCTGCTGAAAAATTATTTTTATTGAAAGCATTAAATAATGGTTGGTAAAATTCTTGTAACTTGTAGTATAAAGTATTCGTATTTAACGCATTTTTAAATAAATCTACATTAAAAGTATCTTTAGGTAATGTTTTAGTTAAAGATTCAAATGTAGAATTTAACGTTTTTGTCCAAGATTCAAACAATGTATTCCAAGTTGTATTTGCATTTAATAAATGCTCATTAGTTTCGTTTGTTGTTTTTCCAAAACTAGAAAGAGAATTGTACAAATTTAAATTGAAATCTGTTGCTTTCTTAATAGAATCTAACTGGTTAGTGTAGATGTTTTTGTAAAAATCTTCTGCTTTTTCAGTTGTTAAATTAGTAGGAAAAGGAATATCTAATTTACTGTCAGTAGATAAATTTTTAAAAATGGACATTTGAGACTCCCACCAGTTTTTATAGATTTCAGTTGATTTTTCAAAAGCATTTTCTGATTTCAAAGCTTCTTGAAATTTATTTGCAGTTTCAACAAACGAGCTCATCGCTTTATTTTGTGTTTCAACAACAGTGTCTAATATTTGTTTTGTGTTATTCATATTATTTTTTATTTTAAATTTTAAAGTTATCTGTGCAAATTTCAACCATTTAAATTGAATTACCAAAAAAAAATAGTATAATTTTTAAAAAAGTTGATATTTTTTACATGTAGAGTCCGCCATTGATATTTAAACATTGTCCTGTTATGTATGGAGCGTCTACTAAAAACGCTACACCCTTAGCAATATCTGTAGTACTTCCTAATGATGCGGCAGGAATTTTAGATACTATAGCGGCAAGAACTTCTGGTGGCATTGCTGCAACCATTTCTGTTTTGATAAATCCAGGGCATATACAATTTACCGTTACTCCATATTTTGCGGTTTCAAGCGCAAGTGATTTGGAAAAACCAATTAATCCAGCTTTTGCTGCAGCATAATTCGTTTGTCCAAATCCACCGGATTGTCCAATTACGGAACTAATATTGATTATTCTTCCGTATTTGTTTTCAATCATTTTATGAATGGCTAATTGAGAGGTATTGTAAGCGCTGGATAAATTAGTATTAATTACTTCGTCCCATTCCGTTTTTTGCATTTTTCGAAAAGATTTATCGCGCGTTATACCAGCATTATTTACTAATATATCTACCTGTCCATACTTGGATTCAATTTCTTGAAATAAACGCTGGCTATCTTCCGGTATTGCTATATTAGCTTGAATTGCACTTGCATTTCCTCCTTGTTTAATTATTTGGTCTACAATTGCATTAGCTTCATCTACTTTTGTATTATAGTTTACGATTACATTGAACTCTTTTCTACCGAGCTCTAATGAAATTGCTGCGCCGATCCCTCGAGACCCACCCGTAACTAAAACAGTCTTAGTTGTATTATTAAGATCCATAATTCAAAGTTTTAAATGGTGAAACATATTGTTTTTTGTTTTTAAAAGTTACATATAAATATTCATTTTTATCTATATCATTCTATGTTTTTTATTAGTAACTTTCCAACTCGTATTAAATACTGAATTATGAGTGAAAAGTTACATTTAAATCAAACATTTTCAACTAATTTCTCATTTAGTCAACAAGATGTTGCCGATTTTGCACGTGTAACAGGGGATAATAATCCTGTTCATTTAGATGAGGAATTTGCTTCCAAAACTATTTTTAAAACTAGAATTATGCATGGCATGTTAGGTGCTTGTGTCTTTTCAAAAGTTTTTGGAACGTTATTTCCTGGTGAGGGAACAATTTATTTGAGTCAGTCGGTTAATTTTTTGAAACCAATGTACGTAGATGTTATCTATGAAGCTCATTTTGAGGTGATGGAAATTTTAGAGAAAAACCGTGCACGTATCTCGACCACGATACTTACTAATGAAGGAAAGAAAGTGGTTGTGGGTGAGGCTGTAGTTATGAATATTGAAAAAATTGATGTGTGATTTGTAAAACAGAAGATTCAAAGTCGATCTATTTTGAGGTATTGGGAAATCATATTTCCACAAAGTCAATAGTGTTTTTGAATGGTCTTTCGCAATCAACAATTGCTTGGGCATTCATGATTCCTTATTTTGAAAAGGAGTATAGAATCATTGTGTTAGATTTTATTTTTCAAGGAGAATCCGATAAAACTGGAGAAGTTCGAGATTTTGATCAACATGCAAGAGATGTGTTAGCCGTTTTGGACACGCTTCACATAGACAAAGCATCGTTTACAGGTTTGTCTTACGGCAGTTTAGTTGCGCAACATTTAGGGGTTAATCATCCTGAACGGGTGGTTAAATTATGCTTGATGTCTACTTTTGCGCACAAAACACCTTATTATGAAGCAATTGAATTGTCATGGAGGAGGGCATTAGATTTTGGAGGTTATGGTTTAATGTTAGATGTTATGTTACCATTTGTACTTGGAACTTCTTATTTTTCACATCCCCTAATTCCAATAGAAATGTTAAAAGCTGCTAGAAAAGATGTGGTGGATGCAACTGCTCTTGGTAAATTAATGGATGCAACTCAAGCACGTAGTGATTACCGTCCTAGTTTAACTAAGATAATTGCACCTACGATAGTAATACATGGAAGACAAGATGCTTTGTTTTCCGTGGATCTTAGTAAGTCAGTAGCTGATCATATTACAAATAGTCAGTTTGTTGTAGTTGAAAATGCAGGACATACGCTAAATTTGGAGGAGGTTAAATTAGTTTCAGAAATAATTGTGAAATTTTTAAATGCATAATATGAAAGTTGCTTTAATTACTGGTAGTACAAGCGGTATTGGTCTTGGTATTGCAAAAGAATTTGCGAAGGTAGGATATGCGATTGCTTTTAATGGATTAGAAGAGAATGGTGCTGAAATAGCTCAAGAAGTTGGTCAAACCTATGGAGTAAAAACGCATTTTTATGGTGCTGACTTACGTAATCCGGATCAAATTATCCAAATGATACAAGAGGTGGAATCAACATTTGGACATGTGGATGTTTTGGTGAATAATGCTGGAATACAATTTGTTTCTCCAATTGAAGATTTTCCGGTAGATAAATGGAATGCAATTATTGATATTAATATGAATTCTGTTTTCCATGCTTCTAAAGGAGTGTGGAAAGGTATGAAGAAAAGAGGGTTTGGTAGAATTATTAACATAGCATCTGCACATGGTTTGGTGGCTTCTCCGTTTAAGTCCGCATATGTAACTGCTAAGCATGGAGTTGTTGGAATGACAAAGACGCTTGGTCTTGAAGGAGCTCCATTTGGAATAACTGTAAATGCAATTTGTCCTGGGTACGTTAAAACACCTTTGGTTGAAAAGCAAATTAAAGAACAGGCAATAGCACATGGTATTCCAGAAGACGAAGTTATTTCAAAGATTATGTTGGAAAAACATGCCGTAAAAGAATTTGTAACTGTTGAATCATTAGGAAGTTTAGCTGTTTTTTTAGCATCTGAATCAGGAAAATTAATTACGGGCATTGCTATGCCTGTTGATGGTGGTTGGACCGCACAATAAATAACTATGAAAGAAAAACATGTAGGAGTTGCATTACAAGGAGGCGGAGCGCATGGTGCGTTTACGTGGGGTGTATTGGATCGTTTGTTAGAGGTAGATGAAATTGTTGCTGACGGAATGGTTGGTACAAGTGCTGGAGCTATAAATGCTGTTGTTACCGCGTATGGATTACATATTGGAGGTAAAGCAAAGGCAAAAGAATTATTAGATCGTCTTTGGAAGGAGATTGCACTTTCAGGAAATGTGATGTTTAAACCATCCTTTATGGATTCTATGTTTTCCAATGGAGATATGCATAATACTCCTGGTTACATGATGTTTAATGCAATGACGCAATTTTTGTCGCCTTACCAAATGAATCCGGCAAATATTAATCCATTACGTGAAATTCTTAATAATCTAGTAGATTTTGAGGAGTTGAGACGTTATAACAAAAAGCGTCTATTTGTTTGTGCTACGAATGTAAAGACGAATAGAGCAAAAGTTTTTTCAAATGCTGAAATGACTGTTGATGCTGTTTTAGCTTCTGCTTGTTTGCCGTATTTGTTTCAAGCAGTGGAAATTGATGGTGAATTTTATTGGGATGGAGGCTATATGGGGAATCCCCCTTTATTTCCCTTAATTGAAAATACGGATATTCACGATTTATTGTTGGTTAAGATTAATTCTATCAATATCAAAGAAGTACCTACTTCAGCACGTGATATCGAAGATAGGATAACCGAAATTTGTTTTAATAGTAGTTTAATCAACGAAATGAAATTGATTCATTATCGAAATGAATTAGTTCGTAAGGGGGTAGATTTACAAGACGGGAAATATTCTAGAGAGATTTTTGTGCATTCTATTTCGGCACATGAAGCCTTAGGACATATGAAACATTCCAGTAAAATGAACACTTCTTGGGAATTTTTACTCGAGTTGAAACAAAAGGGTAGAATTTATGCTGAAAAATGGCTGCAAGAAGAATACCATTTAGTTGGTGTTAAGTCAACGTTTGATGTTGAAAAGCATTTCTTTGACAAGTATTAATGAAATATGAAAAAAGGTTTTAGAATCCTACTTTACGTTTTAGTTAGTTTTCTTTTTTTAATTGTATTTTATTTGAGTTCTGCTTTTATTTGTGCGCGAATTACTGTGAATGAGGCAATTTCAAAGACTGGAAATATAATCGTATATGTAAAATCTAATGGTGTGCATACGGATGTAGTGGTTCCTGTAAAAACTAGGATAATCGATTGGTCAAATATTTTCCCGTATACGAATACGAAAGATAAAGATACTACATCAAAATTATTAGCTTTGGGGTGGGGAGATAAAGGTTTTTTTTTAAACACACCGACCTGGGATGATTTAACTTTTAGTACTGCTTTTAAGGCGATGTTTGGATTAAGTACCTCTGCCCTACACACTACATATCTAGATTCTGTTCAAGTCTCGAGTACTTGTAGAAAGATTCCGATGACACAAAAAGAATACGCTTTATTAGTTCGTTATATTAAACGAACAATTAGCACAAATAAAGGTAGTTCTATTTTTATTCCAACCAATGCCGTTTATGGAACAAATGATGCTTTTTATGAGGCAACTGGAAGTTACCATCTTTTTAGTACATGCAATACATGGACCAATCGTGCATTAAAATATTCGAATAAAAAAGCGTGTTTTTGGACTCCTTTTGATACGGGAATTTTAAATCAATATCCATAATGTATTTGGTTATGATTTTTTTTTAATATTTTAGTTCCTTGTTCTTATAAAATACGATAAACTAGTTAGAAAATATGAAAGGAATCATTTTAGCCGGAGGTTCTGGTACAAGATTACATCCGTTAACATTAGCAATAAGTAAGCAGTTAATGCCAATTTATGATAAACCAATGATATATTATCCTTTATCGGTATTGATGGGAGCAGGTATCAAAGAAATTTTAATTATTTCTACACCACACGATTTACCACATTTTAAACGTTTGTTAGGAGATGGTAGTCGTTTGGGTTGTACTTTTGAATATGCAGAACAACCAGAGCCAAATGGATTAGCACAAGCGTTTGTGATTGGTGAGAAATTCATTGGGTCAGATAGTGTTGCTTTAATTTTAGGCGATAATATTTTCTATGGTGCTGGAATGCATGAATTATTGAAGGAAAATTTAAATCCAGATGGTGGAATTGTGTATGCTTACCATGTGAGTGATCCTGAACGTTATGGTGTAGTTGAATTTGATGAAGCAATGAATGCTCTTTCTATTGAAGAAAAACCAGAAAAACCACGTTCAAATTACGCAGTTCCAGGACTTTATTTTTACGATAATTCGGTAATAGAAATAGCTAAAAGTCTTGAGCCATCTGCGCGAGGTGAATACGAAATAACAGATGTTAATACCGAATATTTAAGACGTAAAAAATTAAAAGTTTCCATGTTAAGTCGCGGTACAGCTTGGTTAGATACAGGAACATTCCCTTCATTAATGCAAGCAGGACAATTTGTTCAGGTAATTGAAGAACGTCAAGCTCTGAAAATCGGATGTATCGAAGAAATTGCTTATAGAAATGGATTTATTTCAAAAGAACAATTAATGGATATTGCAAAACCATTAGTTAAAAGTGGTTATGGTACTTATTTAATGTCGATAATAGCTTAATGGAGTCTTTATCTACGTACTCCGTTTATTTTGAAAATGAGATTGGAAAGTATCAGTTTCCAAATTCTCCTGAAAATCTGTATCAACCTTTGGTATATTTCTTACAATTAGGAGGTAAGCGAATTCGACCATTGTTGACTTTGATGGCTTCTGAAATGTTTGGACTACCTAAAGAAAATGCCATTCATGCTTCTTTTGCAGTTGAATTATTTCATAATTTTTCGTTAATCCATGATGATATTATGGATAAGGCTCCTTTACGTAGGGGTAAACAAACGGTTCATTTAAAATGGAATGATGATATCGCCATTCTTTCAGGGGATGTTTTACTAATAAAAGCATATCAAGCTTTAGCAAAGCAAGAAGCAAGACATATACCAGCCTTATTAGATTTGTTTAATCAGACAGCAGTGGAAGTTTGTGAAGGGCAGCAGCTGGATATGGATTTTGAGTCAAGAGATGAAGTTTCAATTGAAGAATATATTGAAATGATTCGACTTAAAACTTCTGTTTTATTAGGTTGTGCTTTAGCGTTTGGAGCCATTGTTTCCGATGCTTCGGAGGAAGATCGTAAATTAATTTACGAATTCGGTCAAAATTTAGGAATTGCGTTTCAGATTCAGGATGATATCTTGGATTTATATGGTGATCCTGAAAAATTCGGAAAACAAATAGGGGGGGATATTATTGCAAATAAAAAAACTCTTTTATTGTTAAAAGCATTAGAGGTCGCGCAACTTAATTCAGAAATCAATGTAGATGAAATGTTGTTAATGGATGATCATTTGCTCAAAATAGAGACAGCTAAATCTATGTTTGATACATTAGGTGTTTTAGCTTTTGCACGTGAGCAAATGACTTTTTATCAGGATAAGGCACTAGGAGCTCTAAAAGAAATTTCTGTGTCATCTATAAGAAAAAAAACGCTTGTTGAATTGTCCGAATATTTATTCCAAAGAGAAGTATAAACAAATAATAAGATGAAAAAAATAATTAAACATGTGGAGGATTTTCATAATGCGTTTGGAATAGCAAATAATTACCTCCCTACAACAAAGTTGACAGAAGAGGAGATTATCTTGCGTTATAACCTCATGAAAGAAGAAAATGAAGAATATTTAGAGGCTGCTAAAAACAATGACATTGTAGAGATTGCAGATGCTTTAGGGGATCAACTTTATATTCTTTGTGGAACAATCTTAAAGCACGGGTTACAGTACAAAATTGAAGAAGTTTTCGAGGAAATTCAACGTTCTAATATGAGTAAGTTAGACGAGCAAGGGAAGCCTATTTTTAGAGAAGATGGTAAAATATTGAAGTCGAATCGTTATTTTAAGCCAGATATCAAAACTGTTTTAGATAAATAGAATACTTTATTAAAAAGTACAAAAACAAGGGGGATAATCAATTTGATTACCCCCCTTATTTTTTTGTATACGTAATGTTATAAAACTACCACTTTAAAAGTGGAAGTAAATTCACCTTGTGAAGCTTTCAAAAAATAACATCCAGAAGTTAATTTAGTATTATTAAATGTATGATTAACTGTTGTGTTTTTGTTTGTGTTTATTTCTTTTACTAATACTTTTCCTTGTACATCAATTAATTCAAATGTTACATTTTCATTATTTGCTTGGTAGCTTATGGAAATGTTTTCATTTTCATTCATTGGATTAGGATAAACATTTAAGTTCATTTTAGTAATTGGACTTTCTTCAATTTGTAAAACTCCATTAATATTTACATTATCAATATAGAAGTTGTTAGCATATTTTGAAGGAACAAATTCAAATTTGATACGTGTCTTGGTATCAGAAGAATTTACGGAAAGAGGTATTGAAATATTTCTCCATAAAACATCTGATTCCGGTGAAAATGAAGATCCACTTGAATTACCAGCTGTAAGTAGTGTGTTTACAGTAATAGAGCTCGTTGTTGCTTTAGGACCAGCAATTGATTTTTTAAGTGACCAATTTTCTCCACAATCTTTGGATACATATACATTTAGTTGATCTGTAATCAAAGAATCATAATAAGCATCAGTAGCGAATGCATAATCAAACGATATACTGACATTCGTAGTGGTAGTTAAATTGATTGCTGGAGAAATGATAGCGTGTTTTGTTCCTGCCAAACGATCATAGTAAAAATATTCATCTTGGTACGATTGATATTTAGAAAGGTCACGGTAGTTATCTAGTTTTAAACATTGACTTTTCGATTTGCCATATTTAGTTGATAAACCAAATCTTGATGAATTCAGGTTTTTATCATCAACTACCCAATCCCAAGAATATCCTTTTTCAAAATTCTCGGATAAATAACCTGTTTCAGTTGCAAAAGTTGTAACATAAACATAATTATTGATGGATAATGTATCAGATCCTTGTTCATTTGTTACGATTAAAGTAACGTTATGACCACCTGCTTTATCAAAAGTTACTTCAGGATTAGCATCTGTAGAAGTAGCTGGCGTTCCATTTTCAAAAGACCATTTTCTAGAGGTTGGAGTAGCATTTTCAGAATTATCGTGAAAGACAACTGTGTTTCCAGCACAAATATTGGTAGTAGTATTTTGATTGTCTTTTTTTAATGTCATATTGAAATTCGCTTTAGGAATACAATTTGCAACTGGGTTAGGTTCGTTTACACCAGTTGCAATTAAATTTGCTTCTGTCCATAAATTGTTTCTTGAGCTTAACGAGCTTTCTAAATTAAAGCGCATTAATTTAGCTTGCTCGTTTGTGAACATGTATGAACAATAGGAATATTCCATGTAGTTTTCTATGTTCTCTATGGCGCCAGTTTTTCCTGAAACAACAACAGAGTCAATTCCAAATGATCCATTTGCTTTTTCAGCATTCCAACCATAGATGCGGAAAGTTACTTTTTCATTCGTAGTTAAATCTTGAAAATCTTTACCTGAAGTTTTAACAGTAGAAATAAACCATTTTGCTGAGTCATTTTTAATATAGCCTTCATTGTTTATGATTCGAGTAATTTGTGTGTTGGAAGTAGAAAGAGCTAAGTTTGATTTGTAATTATCAATACTTGATCTTACCGCAAAAGATTTTATACCATTTGAATCTCTGTAAGTTTTGAATTTGATTTGATCAATCGTCAAAAGTCCATTTTTCTTTGGGCTTACCGAGAACTCATAGTATTTTTGATTGTCAATTGTTCCAGTTTGATTCGCATATGTTGTGTCTTTATCAACTCCACCGATTCCCCAGTTTGTAAATTCAAAGATTTTATTTGTTGAAGAATTCGCAGAAACCCCAACAGCTTTAAATGCAGAGAAAGTTGCTGAATCAGTTTTATCTAGATTTGTTGGGTCAGTTGAACCACTTGATACTTTTACGCTGTCTAAAGAATATTTAAAAATTAAACCTGTTACACACGTTTGTTTTGTATCATTTAGTGAAGATTTCACACAGCTAGTATGTCCTTTTGTTTTTGGAGTATCCGTGATGCCATCATCGCCACAGCTTACTTCAGGGTCATTACTATTTCCCCATACATGTGCTAGACCTAGATAGTGACCAATTTCATGCGTTAAAGCTCTAGATCTATAGTTATTTGAAGTGCCAATAGATCCAATATAATTATGAAGAATAATAATACCATCTCCTTTGAAGAATGGTCCAACAGCGCTGTTTGGAAAGTATGCATAACCTGCAACGCCCGATTTACCAATAGTTTTAACCACCCAAACATTTAAATATTGCGCTCTATTCCATTGGTTAATTTTGGAGTTATCGCTTGCGTTATTTGTAAGATTCGTATAATAATGGTTAATTCCATTTGTACAATTACCTAATGGATCTTTAGTTGCCAAACGAAATTCAAAATTACAGTTTGCAATTATATCTTTAAATTCAGGTTGAACTTTAGATGTGTCAGCATTCAATTTATTAAAGTCCAAGTTTAATATTCTAACTTGATCTTTGACTTGTTCATCTGATATGTTTTCTGAACCATTTTCATGCAAAATATGGAAAACAATCGGGATTATATATTTTTTTGCCCCTCGTTTTTTGTCAACTTCTATTTCAAATTTGTCTAAATTTTTTAAAATATTTTCATACTCTTTGTATGCATCCGGATTATTATCCCATAATTTCTGCTGCATTTCAGCTTGTCCACAGGAGAATCCTTGGTTTGAATTTTGAGCAAACAAACTGGTGAAACCAGTTGTTAGAACTACGATTAACATAATAATATTACGTAATTTCATGGTGTTTGTATTTTAATTAAACTTTACTAAAATCTTAAATTGATTACAAAGAAACAATTTTTTAACAAATAAATAATCCTTTTTATTCTTTATATCACTAACAAGACGCACATTATACAGCAACGTTGTGTTCGCGTAATGCATCATTTAAAGAAGTTTTTAAATTCGTGCTTTCTTTTCGTTTACCAATAATTAAGGCACAAGGCACTTGGAATTCTCCTGCGGGGAATTTTTTCGTGTAGCTCCCAGGTATAACAACACTTCTTTCAGGAATATATCCAACAGTTTCAATCGGATTATCACCAGTAACATCGATGATTTTTGTGGATTTTGTTATACATACATTTGCTCCAATCACCGCTTCTTTACCAACGCGAACACCTTCTACGATAATACTACGTGAACCAATAAATGCATTATCTTCAATAATGACTGGACTAGCTTGTAAAGGTTCTAATACACCACCAATTCCTACACCTCCACTTAAATGGACATTTTTTCCAATTTGAGCACAGGATCCAACAGTTGCCCATGTGTCTACCATTGTACCTTCATCTACATAAGCACCAATGTTAACATACGAAGGCATTAATATTACATTTTTGGATAAGTAGGCACCATAACGTGCGATAGCATGCGGAACAACTCGAACACCTAGTTGTTTATATCCTTTTTTTAATAACATTTTATCGTGAAATTCAAATGGACCAACTTCGATAGTTTCCATTTGACGGATTGGGAAATATAAAATAACTGCTTTCTTAACCCATTCATTAGTAGTCCATTCCCCAGAATCCGATTGTTCTGCAACACGAATGATTCCTTTATCTAATTCTTCAATAACGTGTTCGATAGCTAGTATTGTGCTTTTATCTGCTAAAAGGGAACGGTTTTCCCATGCGCTTTCTATGATAGATCTCATTATTAATTTTTTTAACAAATATACATAGGTAACTACTAAAAATTGCTTTTTCTTCGTTCAACTTCAAAATTTAATTCCTCATTTACTAATGTAAACTGCGGATTTAATTTTTTGTTTGCCTCGAATTATCTAATTTTTAGAAGTCACCTTATAGTTAGTTGAATTTCTTTATCTATCTAAAATCTAACTATCTTTGTAATACTTATGAATAAAAGTAAACGAATTTTAGCACTCGATTTTGGTTTGAAACGAACCGGGTTAGCCATTACAGATGAAAACAATATTATTGCAAGCGGATTAAAGACAGTATATAGCAAAGTATTGCTTGTGGAAGTACACAAGATTGTTTCAGAGAAAAATATTGGGACTTTAGTTTTAGGAGAGCCAAAGCGATTAAACAATGAAAATACACATATTACTGAAAATGTTCATATTCTTTTTGAAGTGTTGAAAAAAGAGTTTCCTACTTTGTTTGTAACGTTATATGATGAGCGATTCACTTCTAAAATGGCGAGTCAAGCGATTTCAATGTCTGGACTAACTAAAAATAAAAAACAAGATAAAGCATTGATTGATGAAGTTAGTGCTACTATCTTATTGCAATCGTATATGCGTTCAATTCAATTAAATTAAGTTTACTTATTGAATGTAATACCAAATTTGGATAAGTATAAATAAACATATAAATCCTGAAAGTAGCTTATGTTTATTTTCAATTTTTGAATATCTTCTACTTTCTTTCTACATTTGATTTTTAAATAGAAAAAAATGATATTACCTGTTGTAGCATATGGCGATCCTGTATTGAAGAAAGAAGCGGTAGAGATCGATAAATCTTTTGAAGGTTTGGACGTATTAGTAGCAAATATGTTTGAAACGATGTATAATGCGCAAGGTGTTGGTTTAGCCGCTCCACAAATAGGTCAATCTATTCGTTTGTTTATTGTAGATGGCGCTCCTTTTTTAGAAGATGAAGAAGATGCAAAAGATCCTAGAATAGAAGGGTTAAAAGATTTCAAGAAAGTGTTTGTGAATCCAATTATACACGACGAGTTAGGAGAAGAGTGGGGGTTTAATGAAGGATGTTTGAGCATACCTAAAATTCGTGAAGAAGTATATCGTAAAGAAAAAGTGGTTATTTCTTATTACGATGAGCATTGGAACTTTCACGATAAAGTAACCTTTGATGGCTATGCTGCGCGTATTATTCAACATGAGTACGATCATATTCAAGGGGTTTTATTTACCGATCATTTATCTGTTTTAAAACGAAAATTATTAACCAAGAAATTAGGGAATATTTCTAAAGGATTGATCGTTGTTGATTATCGCATGCGTTTTCCTGCAATAAAAAAAGGAAGATAGATGCGTTGGTGTTTTTATTTTCTTTTTGTCTTTTTATTTCTTGGGTGTACTCGTGAGAATAAAACATCCAAAAATGTAAAAGTTGGTTTAACGAATCTTTCGCGTGTAGAAAAAAGAATCCTTGCCTTAGAAGATTCATTACATGCTTCCTATGAAAAATTAATGAATAATTCGGTGGACACACTTCCTCTTCAAACCATTCATCTTTTGGCGTCTAATTATAAACGTGCGTTTCGACTGGGTATTGAAAATGAACATTCTGCTATTTATTTAGATAAATTACAACAATTGTATCTTCAAGAGAAAAAATATGCATTATCGCTTTCATGGACAGATACCTTATTAACACGTTTTCCTAATTACAAAGAAAAAGCGGCATTATTATTGAATGCAGCAACTACGGCAGAGGTATTTTTAAAAGATCAAAAAAAGATGCGTTATTATTATGAACGTTTGTTACTTGAGCATCCCAAATTAAAAAAGGAAGTTGTAGCGATGGTTCATTTACGATTAAAGAATTCTTAACAAATCTTAAAAAGAAACTTTTTTGGCATTTTATCTCTATATTTGAATTACAAATTTCACAAAACATTCATTATGAAAAATAGAATTTTATTCTTTCCACTTATGTTAGTTGGATTACTATTAGGACTAACCTCTTTTATGCAATTAGGAGGTCCCCAAATAGACTTTAAGAAAGAAGTACATGATTATGGTACAATTAAATATGGTTCTAATGGCGAATGTACTTTTGAATTTACAAATACAGGAACGGCACCATTACTAATCACGAAAGCTACTGCACCTTGTAACTGTACAGTTCCTTCTCATACAAAAGAACCAATTCCTCCTGGAGGTAAAGGTGTTATAACGGTAAAATATAATACAAAGATTGCTGGTCCAATCAATAAAAGCATTACAATATTATCAAATGCAACGAATGACCCAACTAAAATCGTTCGAATAAAAGGGAATGTGAATCCTGCACCGGATGGGGATGCACCAGTCAACACCGGAGGTCCTCGCAACTAGTCGGTTGTTTAAAAAGACCACTAACTTCATTATTATTGATTCAAAACTGCTCATTTACTTGTGTAATCTCCGCGTTTTTCATCTTAAAATAATTCGTTATTCGTCTTTTTAATTCAACCTAATTGCAATATTAATTTAGAGAATATCATTATTTTTAAGGTTATTTCATCGTGAAATAACCTTTTTTACTTCTATGCAAACATCCTACGATTTAATTTATTTCCCTGATAAACAGTTACTCGGATTTGGCACGGGTGAACGTTGGGTGATGCATGCTGGTGGAGATTTTACAGGAATGCAAGTTTTTATCGATGCACATGCAGGAAGATATATTTTTACTTGTTTATCCTATGATTTAAAAAATGAATTGGAGGATTTAAAAAGTGAGAATCCAGACGCAGTTGAATTTCCGATTGTTGTTTTATGGTCACCAGATTATGTGGTAGATTTTTCGAATGCTACTTTCATTCAAGGACAAGAAACTCCGGAAATACGCGATTATGCCTTCCAGTTATTTCGACGAATTACAGAAACGGAAGCAAGTGTTTTAAATCAATCGATACAGTTTGAGTCGCGTATTTCGCGAGATGCGTATGTTAATTCTGTTAATCAGATTAAGGAAGAAATTCAATACGGAAACTGTTATGAATTGAATTTTTGTCAAGAATTTTACGCTGAAAATGTTCGTGAACTCGATGCTACCTCTTTATTCCGTTCCATCCATGAAAAGACACAAGCGCCATTTTCAGTGTTATTAAATTTTGAAGATTGGTCGGTGATGTGTTTTAGTCCCGAGCGTTATATTCAAAAAGTTGGCACACGTTTATTATCGCAACCTATAAAAGGAACAATTCGAAGAGGTATAGATGCGGAGGAAGATGAGGTGTTAAAACAAAAGCTTCAGGGAGACAAGAAAGAGGTGTCTGAAAATGTGATGATTACCGATTTAGTCCGAAATGATTTTTCTAGGATTGCAAAAAGAGGGAGTGTAGAAGTTGCGCATTTGTGTGAACTCCAAACGTTTGAGACCTTACACCATTTGGTTTCGACGATTGTATGTGAAGTTGATCCTACAATCACTTTAGAACATATTTTACGTGCAAGTTTCCCGATGGGTTCTATGACGGGTGCGCCAAAGGTACGTGTAATGCAATTAATCGAAAAACATGAATCCTTTCGAAGAGGGTTATATTCAGGTTCTGTTGGGCTTATATTTCCGAACGGTGATTTTGATTTTAATGTGGTTATTCGATCTTTGTTGTATAATAAGCGTAAACAACGATTGTCTTGTTCTGTAGGTAGTGCAATCACAATGAAGTCGGATCCCGAAAAAGAATATGAAGAATGTTTAGTGAAGGTGAATAAAATTTTACATTTTTTTAGGTGATGCAATTGGAGCAAATTCAATCTAAATGGTCTTTTTTAGCTAAACATAAAATCTTTGTAGGATGTAGTGGTGGGGTAGATTCTGTTGTTTTATTAGTAGCTTTAAGATCTTTTTGTCCAGATTTAGAGGTGTTACATGTAAACTATTCTTTGCGAGGAATAGATTCGGATGCAGATGAACAATTTGTTTTGGAATTAAGTTCGAAACTAGGACTTTCTTTTCATGTAAAAAAAGTCGATACACCTTCTATACTTAAAGCATCAGGTGGAAACTTACAGGAAGTCGCAAGAAAGATACGTTATGCATTTTTTCAAGAACATTTAATAAAAAATAAAGAAAGTTTTGTTGCTTTAGGGCAACATAAAGATGATCAAGTGGAGACATTTTTTCAACATTTAGCACGCAAGTCAGGTGTGTTAGGTATGTCTTGTATGTTGGAGAATCATGACCGAATTGTAAGGCCTTTGCTTGAAAATTCTAAACAAGAGATCCTTGCTTTTGCAGGAGAATATTCACTTACGTGGCGGGAGGATCATTCGAATCAAGAAAATAAATATACACGTAATCGTATCCGAAATATTTTGTTGCCACACTTGTATACTGAAATCCCAACATTAAAAGATTCGGTTTTAACCTTGGTGAATTCTTTTCAGGAAACACAACGCTATTATGAGCTACAAGCAGCTTCCGTTATTTCCATGCTAGTACAAAATAAACTATGGCAATATGCTGATTATGATGATTTAGCAGAAGAAGTTCGTTTAGAAGTCATTCGTCACTTTGGTGGAGATTATACCGTGTATGCAGCATTGGTGAAAATTAGAACCTCGCAAAAAGGGAAGTGGATACTATGTGGAGATTATAAAATTTACAAGGAATCCATAGGGTTTACATTTGTTAGTTCGGGAAAGCTTTCTCAGTATGGATTTATTACAGAGTATGTTGAGGTCTTACCTTCTGTTTTCACAAAAGAAATCCTTTATTTAGATCCTGCGAAAGTAGAAGGGGAGTTGGTATTACGTCTTTGGGAACAAGGAGATCGAATTTCCCCTATTGGCATGAAAGGAAGTAAATTGATTTCAGACGTTTTGACGGAAGCAAAAGTGTTTTCTTCGGAGCGAGAGCGCTGTATGGTTTTGGTAGATGATAATTCTGTATTGTGGTGTGTAGGTTATAAAGTTTCTCAAAAAGTAGTTGTAGGTCCCCACAGTGAAAAAATATTGAAAGTTGAAATTGTTGAAAAATAGGCTTGAATTTTAACATTAACCGGTAAATATTTCCTAATATTTTCTACTTTTGTCAAATATCTTCGGATATAAATAAAATATAGAAAGAATTAAAACGCACGGTTATGGAAATTTCGGCATACAAAACTATCGAAAAGGAGGAGGTTTCAAAAATGACATTTCAGAAAGAAATGGATGTGGATCAACATGAAGAGTTGAGAAATCAATTGGAACAGGCAACACGTTTAGGTAATGGGTATCATTCTAAAGTTTCGATTTATTTCCATGATGATGAAGGGCCAAAAAGAGTAGAAACAACGATTTGGGCAACTGGAGCAAAATATATTTGTTTGAAAGGTGGGGTTTGGATTCCGATTGATCATATTGTAGAGGTTAAATTCTAAATTTTTTATTAGAATTATTAATAAAGCATAAAAATTGTGCTTAAATTTTTGAAAGAATCCGTTTTGTAGTAGCTTTGTTCTATGTTCAAAACGGATTTTTTTGTTTGTACATTAAACCATAGTTTATGATAGTTCGTACGTTTTATTTATTACTTTTTTGTTTCGTCTTTGTTGGAGGTCAACGCGTTTTTGCTCAGCCAGGTGAGAGTTTTTCGGATTATATCAGTTGGAGTTTTAGTTTAGAAAAGAAGGATGCGTCTCATGCTTATGTAGTTGCGAAGGCTAACATAGTAAAAGATTGGCATATATATTCGATTCATCATAATCCTGAAAAAGCGAGTTATACTGGTATTCCAACTAGTATTGTTATTAAAGCATCTAATTTATATAAGGCAGTAGGTCCATTATTAGAAGGGAAGAAAGCGATTACCCATAAAGATGATTTGGGTACTTCTTTATATATCGAAAATTCGGTAGTTTATAAGCAAGAAATTGAATTTTTGAGTAATCAACCAATAGATATTAAGTTTACGTATATTTTTCAGTTGTGTGCGGTGCAATGTTTAATGCCTACGGAACAGGAGGCGAGTGTGAAAGCCGTTGGGTATGAAGCGGTCCTTCGAGAGCCTCAGGAACCGCGTTTGACGGGAGATTTGGCAATAGAGAAGGGGAGAGATAGTGTCGTTAAAGAAAAAGAGGAAGGTAGAGAGGTACGCAAAGTAGTGCAGCATAAAAAAGCAATTGTAAAAGCTTCTAAACAAAAGGATTCGCTTTGGATTGTGTTTTTTAAAGGTTTTGGCGGAGGATTGATAGCCCTTTTGACACCATGTGTTTTTCCAATGATACCAATGACGGTTACATTTTTTACAAAGCGCTCTAAAACTAGAGTAAAAGGTATATTGAATGCATTGTTGTATGGTGTTTCCATTATTGTTATATATGTAAGTTTAGGATTGGTTATTACTGCTTTGTTAGGACCTACAGGGTTAAATGATTTGTCTACAAACGTATGGATGAATCTAATTTTCTTCGGAATTTTCATCTTTTTTGCTGTTTCATTTTTGGGTGCATTTGAAATTCGTATGCCTAATTCGTGGGTTAATAAAGCAGACGGAAATGCGGATAAAGGTGGTTTAGTTGGAATCTTCTTTATGGCATTTACTTTAAGTTTGGTTTCTTTTTCATGCACAGGACCTATTATTGGTACTTTGTTAGTTGAATCAGCAGCGGATGGTGCATTATTGGCTCCTGCGATAGGTATGGGAGGTTTTGCAGTGGCCTTGGCTTTGCCGTTTACGTTATTTGCCATTTTCCCAGGATGGTTGAATAGTTTGCCACAGTCAGGAGGATGGTTAAATTCGGTGAAAGTCGTATTAGGCTTATTAGAGTTGGCTTTAGCATTGAAATTTTTATCTGGTGTAGATTTGGCTTACCATTGGGGTATTTTAACACGAGAAGTATTTGTTGCAATTTGGGTTGTGTTGTTTTTTATTATCGGATTCTACCTTTTAGGAAAATTGAAGTTTTCACATGATTCAAATGTTGAACGACTATCCGTTACTCGTTTTATGTTTGCATTAATAGCATTGATTTTTGCTGTGTATTTATTGCCAGGGATGTGGGGGGCACCATTACGTTTAATCGATGGGGTTGCGCCACCATTAACACATAGTGAAGATAATTTTCGTTTTGTAAAGGGTAATAGTATCGGTGAGGCAGTAAATGAGAGTCCAAACTTCAAGAAATTCAGACCTTTCATGCATGAAGTGGCAGATGGTAGTTTGTTGACGTTTCACGATTTGGAAAAAGCGAAGGCGTATGCAAAATTAGAAGGTAAGCCTTTGTTATTAGATTTCACGGGGCATAATTGTCCGAATTGTCGTCGGACAGAATCTACGGTATGGTTAAATGAAGTAGTTCATCCGATATTAAAAGATGAAGTTGTAATTGTTTCGTTGTACGTGGATGATCGCGAAAAACTTCCAAAATCTGAATGGCGCTATTCGAAAGCAATTCAAGGAATGATTAAGACTGTTGGAAATAAATGGTCGGATTATCAAGTGACACATTACGGACAACTTTCGCAGCCATTGTATGTGCTGGTAGATGCGGAAGGGAATGATTTGACAGATCCGATTGGATACGAGCCGAATGTGGAGGTTTATAAAAGGTTTTTACAGGGAGGTCTGGAGAAAAATAAATAATTTTGTATTTAGATTTATACTTTATTAGTGATAGGACATGTCCTATCACTAATAAAGTATAAATGAATGACTATGTTATCCCTTCATCTTCCAAAATTTACATAAGGGAAATTCTCGTGTTCGCGCCTTTTTGTATACTTTGTACACATTCTAAATCACCACCCAAAACGATACATTTTGCGAAATAAAATCGTCACGCGAATCCCGATTTCGTCGCGGTAGTAGTTTTTGGTTCCAAAAGAAGTTTCTGTTGTGATTATTGGTGTTAAACCTTGCGGTAGTAAATGGAGTAGAGTATATTTCTGGAAAGATTGACTTTGTTACTGCCTTTGTAGTAATAAATCCCTGCTTTTAATGCAAATTCGCCTTTAGATTGTTATTACTATCCATTTTCTATTGAATACCTTTCTCTTCCCAGATTTGGATAAGTTCCACCATCGTATGAACTGCTTTTTGCATGTCTTGTACACTGACATATTCATGACGCGAATGAATTGCCATTTCTCCTGTAAAAATATTAGGGCAAGGTAAACCCATAAACGAAAGTTTGGAACCGTCTGTACCACCACGTATAATGGTAGCTTCGGAAGTTATTCCAATACGCTGCATTGCTTCGATGGCGTATTCCGTTACAAAAGGAACGGTGTTAAGCACCTCTTTCATATTTCGGTATTGCTCGGTAATCGTAAATTCTACATCTAATTCAGGATAGTTTTTTAAAATATTGTCCACGATAGTTTTGAGTCTTTCTTCGTGTATTTTAAGATTTGCAGTTACATGATCTCTTACTATGAAGTTTACAGTGGTACATTCCAATTCTCCTTTGATGGATGTCGGATGTACAAATCCCTCGCGTTTTTCAGTTGTTTCTGGTGACCATTCTGTTTTCGGTAATGCAGCAATAATTTCAGCTACTACTTTAATTGCATTGACCATTTTGTTTTTTGCATATCCTGGATGTGCGCTAATGCCGTGAATTTTTATTGACACACCATCTGCAGAGAATGATTCGTCTTCAATAGATCCAAGTGTTCCTCCATCTAAGGTGTAGCCATAGTCTGCATTTAGTTTTTCCATGTCTAGCTGTTCTACACCACGTCCAACTTCTTCGTCTGGTGTGAATAAAATGCGGATTTTACCGTGTTTTACCTCCGGATGATTCACGATGTAATGCGCAAAATCCATTATGATGGCGATACCAGCCTTGTCGTCGGCTCCTAATAAGGTTAAACCACTTGCTGTAATAATATCATCGCCGATTTTTTCGTTCAGGTATTTGTGTTTTTCTTTTGTAATGATTTGAGTTGTATCATGTGGAAGAGTGATTGGCGAACCGTCATACTTTCTATGTACAATTGGAACAACGTTTGTTCCGCTACAATCTGGTGCAGTGTCCATGTGCGCGCAGAAGCAAATGGTTGGGATGTTCTCTTTTGGCGAATTACTTTCGATGGTTGCATATACATAACCGTGTTGGTCCATTTCAGCGTCGGAAATTCCTATTTCTTGGAGTTCTTGTACGAGGATTTTAGCGAGGTCTTTTTGTTTTTCCGAGGAAGGGAAGGAGGTGGATGTAGGATCGGCAGTAGTATCGATTTGTACGTATTTTAAGAAGCGTTCTTCCACGGTGTAGGAGTAGTTTTTCATAGGGGTGTTTTTTTTGTAAAGATAATTTTTTTAGTTTTTGAAGTGAATAAAGTAGGGGTGAAAAGAGGGGGTGGGGTGGATTTGTTTTGATTTGGAGGGGTGGGGGTGTTTCGCTTTGCGAAACAGGGGGGATTTCTCTTACTTTTTTCTGGTCAAAAAAGTAAGTAAAAAGACCTTTGTCGCTGAAAAAGCATCGGCTTTTATTGCGAAACGTTCGCTACAAAAACAAAACTCGTCGTTCCTCCTCAAACAATTGTTTTTGTTACGCTACCTTATTCGTTAAAAGCACGATTTACTTTTTCAAGGCGACGGAGTTTTGCGACGCGGAAATATGTTTGGGTTGTAGTTCAACCGCTTTTGTGGGAAGGTTTGTTTCGCTTTGCGAAACGGAGTAGCAATATTGCTTGATAGTGTGGTTGAAAAGTATAAGCATAAAAAAAACCTTCCGATTGGAAGGCTTTTGGATATCGTTTATAAATGATTAGAAAATCTCGTTTGCAGCGAAGTGGAATACACCTTCTCTTGCAGCGCTTTCGTCGGAGTCAGATCCGTGAACAGCGTTACGTCCTTTGCTTTCAGCATATAATTTACGGATTGTACCTTCTGCAGCATCTGCAGGGTCAGTAGCACCGATTAACGCTCTGAAGTCAGCAACAGCATTGTCTTTTTCTAAGATAGCAGCGATGATTGGTCCAGAAGTCATATATTCTACTAATTCACCGTAGAAAGGTCTTTCAACATGCTCGATATAAAATTCTTTTGCTTGCGCTTCTGTCAAAACAGTAAATTTCATTGCTTTGATTTGAAACCCTTTGCTTAAGATAAGGTCGATAATTTTACCAGCATTTCCACTTTCTAAAGCGTCTGGTTTCAACATTGTAAATGTTCTGTTAGTTGCCATTTTTATAATTTTTTTTGACAAATATAGCTAGAAAATAGGGACTTGCTTTTGTTGCAGGAAAAAAAGTTGTTATTACCTTCTATTGAAATTCTAATTCCTTAATTCTATGTTGTATATGTCTAAAAATGGTTAAATTTGATTTAAAAATACGATCGTTTCACCTCCCTTATCCCTCCTCATGGAGGTAATATATGATTATGAAAGACATAGAAAATTATTTTAGTTCGATTGATCCTACGTTTGCTGCTTTATTAGCAACAACGTTTACTTGGTTTTTAACAGCAATGGGTGCTTCATTGGTTTTTTTCTTTAAGACCATGCATCGTGCAGTGTTAGACGCAATGCTCGGTTTTACGGGAGGTGTTATGGTTGCTGCCAGTTTTTGGTCCTTATTGAATCCAGCAATTGAGATGTCTGAAAAAATGTATCCAACGATGAAGTGGATGCCTGCAGCGGTTGGTTTTGCTTTGGGAGCTATGTTTTTATATGGATTGGATAAGGTGATGCCACATTTACATTTAAATTTTCAAGATAATGAGAAAGAAGGAGCGAAGACACAATTACATAAATCCATTTTACTGGTATTAGCGATAACCTTACATAATATTCCGGAAGGTTTAGCGGTTGGTGTTTTATTTGGGGCTGCATCTTTAGGGATTGATGGCGCAACGATACCAGCTGCGATTGCTTTAGCTATTGGTATCGGAATTCAAAATTTTCCAGAAGGTTTTGCAGTTGCAATGCCTTTGCGAAGAATTGGGATGAGTCGCAGAAAAAGTTTTTGGTACGGACAATTATCTGCAGTTGTAGAGCCTATAGCTGGGGTAATTGGAGCATTGGCAGTAGTTTACATGCAACCTATTTTACCGTTTGCCTTGGCATTTGCTGCTGGCGCGATGATTTATGTTGTTGTAGAAGAGGTGATACCAGAGACGCAACGGGATAAATATACCGATATTGCGGTGCTTGGTTTTATTGGTGGTTTCTTGGTGATGATGATATTGGATGTTGCTTTGGGTTAGTGGCCCTTCGACAGGCTCAGGGTACGCCTTCGACATATTTCGACAAGCTCAATGGGGACAGCTCAGGGTGAAATTACATATTTCAGATTAGCAGATTTCAAATTAGAGAGTATTAGATTTCTGATATTACTTTTCTAGTTCAATTCCTAGTTCATTCTTATAAGCGGTTCGAACATAATCATCTAATTGCTCGTAAAAATATCGTGTGTCTTTATAATTGAGTTTCCCTGTTATTTCTATTGCCTCCAAAAATGTATTGGTTCGACTGAAAATTTCTGCTTCAATTTTTTGTACCTTTTGTAGGTAACCTGTATTCTCTTGATTCATCACTTTTGAAAAGTCGATGTAATTAAATCCTCGGTCATAGGTTAATGGAAAACATTCTGCTTTCATTTTTAATGCAGCTGAACAAATCGTTGCATTAAAATTAGCATTTAATTTAACTAAGGAAGATAAGTGTTCGCCTGCAGCTAACCAGGACGGAATAGCGATGGATGTCAAAGGAAAACCAAGAATTGTCCACATCATTGCCTCTTGGGTATGTTTATCATCTTTTGCACCAACGATTACAATTGCGGAAGTCGTGTTGTTACGGGGGATGTAATCAATGAAAAAGCGCATATCGACGGTTTGTTTATTGATGGGGAGATTTTTTGTAAGGTCTGTTTTGGTAATTGCGTGGGTGAGATTTCGAGAAAGGTTATTGAAAATGAATTGTGGAGTAATAGTTTTATCGATTGCAGCTTGACTTAATACAGCATTCGCAGTGTTAAAACGGCAAAATCCAAATCCTTTCGTTTTGTCGGCTCTTGTCGCATGGTTTGTTCGGATGAGTAAACCATTGGGAGCTATTGTTAGATCGTTTGCATCAAATTTTTGAAAGTCGTGATTTCCTGTTTCGTAAAATGCAGCTCCACCATAAGCATCAATTACCCCAAAATTCGCATCTAGTCCCCATGGTTTAGGTAAAGTGTTCAGTAACTTTTCAAAATCTTGAATGGTAACACAAGTCATTAAAGCTTTTTTCATGATGATACCTTCTTGATCAATAAATTTAGAGGAGTCTCCAATATTGTTGTTGTACGCTGCAGAATTCATAATTGCAAATCCTGCAGAATTGTACCCTCCCCAAACCATGGTTTTTGATTCTATATTTCCGTCTACGAGACCTAAATATGGATATTTGCCATCTTTAAAATAAACGAGTGCATTTTGGTTTTCAGCAGCATCCCTGTTTTTAAAAAGTAGGGATTTTCCATCTTTCGTAAATTTTCCAGAAAGTAAAAATGTAGTGCAAGAATAGGAGTAGAAATTGGCTATTGAAATTACGCCAAGGATGATTAGAAGTCTCATTTAAAGTTTAAATATTTTGGTTAAGTAAACATCTTCATTGTTTTTAATGTTTAAATAATAAATTCCTTTATTTAAAGTAGTTGTAGAGATTAAAATATCGTTGTTTGAATATTCTTTATCTAATTCTAATGTTTCTCCTAAATTGTTAAATAAATAGATTTTTGTCGTTTTATCTAGTTTGCAATTGGACTTAATTTGAATTTTATCGGTTAATGGATTTGGGTGAATTTTCACATCGAAAACTTTGTCCAATTCACTTTTAGAAGGTGTATTTTTGTCAAATGTATAATATAAAGCGGTTTTATTATCTTCTTTGAAATCTTTGGTTATCGAATCATATTTATTCGTGATAATAGATGCAAGTTGATGATCTTTTGTGTATGTATATTCAATTTTATAAATGTCATTATTAGCATTAGTTTTTTTTAGGTTTCCAACTATTTGAAGTGTTAGTGCAATTTGGTTATCTGAATTAATTATGTGTATGAATTTATATATAGTTTCCCATTTTTTGGTTTTGCTATTGTCGAAATAGAATCCAATTTGTGTTTTTTTAATTTTAGCATGGTTGTAGATAATTGAATCTTTGGTTGACTGTTCCCATTTAGCATTGTTATTCCAAACAAGATTAGTACTTGTTTCTAGTAGGTTTTCATTCGTGTAAGTGTAGGTGGTTTTGGAAACCATTTTGAATAGGTTATTTTTGTAGTCCCATATGTGATTTATTTTACTTATACGTTGATTATTATGGTATTGTATTGTAAATTTTTGACACCCAACATTACTCCATTTGTTTTCTGCATGGTCCCATATAAACCCTATTTCTGCTATTCTCTGTTTGTTTTCATCATAATTGAATTCCCATTTTGCTAATTTATGCCAACTATTTTCTATCATTTCCTCATAGGTAATTATTTGTAAACTGTCTGTTACATTATAGGTAAAAAAAGCTTGTTTAAATGGCGTTTTATTCCAATTATTTATGGTAGAATCCCATTGGAAATAATGTTCAAGTGTAGGTTGGTTGCTTGTATTGTATGAGTATTTGGTTTTAAGCGAGGGATATAAACTTTTTTCTCCAGTAAATTCAATACTACTTATTTTAGTTCCATTTTTGTTATACGCAAAAACGACTGAATCTGTTCCTTGCAATGTGTGCTTGATTGGATCAAAGTTTTTCGATAACGCACAGTGAACTCTTGCTGTAGTTACATTTTCTTGTGCATTCAGATTACCTATGTAATTCCAAACAAAAAGTAGTAGTAATGTAAGAAACTTAATATTCATGGTGTTTATCTTTAAAAGAGTCCTTATTACTAAAGTTAATGATAGAATAAATGGATAAAATCCTGCGTTAAAATAGTTGTTCACCTCTTATTGTTTATTTGGATGTTTTCCTCGAATAGAATGAACGTTTCAAATGGTGAAATATTACTTTTTAACATCTATCCATCTACATCGTTCGTAGATAGTTTTGTTATTTACTGAGGTATGTCATTTTTTACTTTTTTTTTTCGATGTAATCTTGTGGTATAATTCAAGATTATGTCACACACATTGATACAAAAATATAATGTTCCTGGTCCAAGGTATACTTCGTATCCTACAGTTCCATTTTGGAAAAATCCAACACTGACTGAATTAGCATGGTTGGATACAATTCATTTAAATTATAGGACATTCGCGTCGAACGAAATCAGTTTATATATTCACCTACCTTTTTGTGAAAGTTTGTGTACGTTTTGTGGTTGTCATAAGCGAATCACAAAAAATCATGCTGTAGAATCTCCTTATATCGATACAGTAATTGCAGAATGGAAAATCTACTTGTCTAAACTGGATTTTATTCCCGTAATACGAGAATTACATTTGGGGGGAGGTACCCCAACTTTTTTTAGTCCGAGTGAATTACAACGTTTGGTATCTACCCTTATTTCTTTGGCTTCTGTTCATCCAACTGCATATGAATTTAGTTTTGAAGCACATCCGAATAACACAACGGATGCACACTTAGAAGTGTTATTTGGTCTTGGATTTAAGCGCTTGAGTTTAGGTATTCAGGATTATAGTCCTACAGTCCAACAAGCGATACATCGCATACAACCTTTTGAAAATGTAGCATCAGTACATGCGAAAGCAAAGGAGATTGGATATTCATCGATTAGTCATGATTTAGTTTTTGGTTTACCGAAACAAACAGTAGCAGACGTGCAAGATACGGTTGCTAAAACGTTGTTGTTACTACCGGATCGTATCTCCTTGTATAGTTATGCGCACGTTCCTTGGGTGAAAGGTGTAGGTCAGCGTGGTTACGACGAGCGTGATTTGCCTCAAGATTCTGAAAAACGAGCATTGTATGAAGTTGCAAAATCATTGTTAGAGGAGGCAGGTTATTTGGAAGTAGGTATGGATCATTTTGCATTACCGCATGACTCTTTGGCAATTGCGATGAAAAACAAAACGTTACATCGAAATTTCATGGGGTATACAACACAAAACACTCCATTAATGATCGGATTAGGGATGTCTTCCATATCCGATAGTTGGTTTGGTTTTGCGCAAAATGAAAAAACGGTGGAAGAATACCAAGAACGTGTCCATCGCGGAGAATTACCAGTTTTCAGAGGGCATATTTTACAGCCAGAAGATTTAGTGATACGTCGTCATATCTTGGATTTGATGTGTCATTTTGAAACAGAGGTAAAGGATATGTTTTTTTTAGAAGATGTAAAAAATCGATTATCAGAAATGGTAGAAGATGGTTTGGTACGATTTGAAGAAAACAAGTTGGTAATAACCGAAGCGGGGATACCATTTGTGCGTAATGCGTGTATCGCATTTGATAGGGATTTGAAGGGGGGGGAGAAAAGAGAAGGGATGTTTTCTAAAACTGTGTGAGGTTTCCTCACACAGTTTTAGAAAATATTGGTCGCGATGCATCGCGACCGTACATTACTAAATTATAATAGCATGGCAGAAGTTTGTTACCATTGTGGAGATGATGTTATAGGAAAAGGTTATTTGTTGTTAGAGAAGCAATTTTGTTGTGCAGCGTGTAGAACGGTGTATCAAATTTTGCATGACAATAATATGGATGCCTATTATACCCTAGAGAAAAAACCTGGAGTAAAGCCGTCTGTAAATTCGGAGAATACGTATGCTTTTTTGGAGTTAGAATCGATTCATGCTAAATATATACAGTTTAAAGAAGGAGATTTAGAGCGAATTACTTTGTTTTTGCCATCCATCCATTGTTCTTCGTGTATTTATTTGTTGGAGAACATTTCGAAAATTGAGCCTGCGATACTAAGTTGTCAGGTGAATTTTACGAAGCGGGAAGCGGTTATCAATTTTGATTCCTCCAAATTAAAATTGTCTGGTTTAGCGAGTTTGTTGGATAAAATAGGGTATGCACCGAATTTTGGGAATCGAAAGGATTCGGAGAAGAAGTTAGATAAACAGTTTTTATATAAGTTAGGAATTGCAGGTTTTGCCTTTGGAAGTATTATGTTATGGAGTTTTCCTGAGTATTTAGGAATTGAAGATATGCATTTTAAAATGCGAAATTTCACTTCTTACCTTTCCTTTATCGTTTCGTTACCCGTACTTTTTTATTCAGCGAGTGAATATTTTGTTTCGGCATATAAGGCATTGCGCGCGAAGAGTTTGAATTTAGATGTTCCTATAACCATTGGGATTATAGCATTGTATGGACAAAGTTCCTATTCTATTTTTACCGGAGAAGGTCCGGGATATATGGATTCGTTTGCAACTTTTATTTTTTGGCTGTTGATAGGCAAGTGGTTTCAGAATAAAACGTATAAGACTTTGTCGTTTGAGCGTGATTATACCTCTTATTTTCCAGTTGCGATAACAAAATTGACAGATACTACCGAAGAAATTGTGGAAATAGAGGTACTTAAAGAACAGGATGTTATTTTCGTTCGAAATGAGGAAGTTATTCCGTGTGATAGTGCATTGATTTCAGAGGAAGCGCGCATAGATTATAGTTTTGTAACTGGAGAATCGGTTCCAGTAACTAAGAAAAAAGGCGATTTTATTTACGCTGGAGGAAAGTTAATAGGTCAACGGGCAAAGTTTACCGTATTAAAAGCATGCAATCGTAGCCAATTGACCCAGTTATGGAATGAAGTATCGAAAGAAGATAAAGGAAAGAATCAAAAAACGACACAAGACAAAATTTCGTATTATTTTTTAGCGATTATTTTAGTTATTTCTTTGGGTGCAGGCATTGTATGGGCTTTTGTGGAACCCTCTAAAATAACCCAGATTGTTGTTTCGATATTGATTGTTGCTTGTCCGTGTGCTTTGGCATTATCTAGTCCATTTACCTTGGGGAATGTTATCCGTGTTTTAGGTAGAAAAGGAATGTATGTGAAAAATGCAAAGGTTATTGAGCGGATGAACGAGGTTACAGATATTGTATTTGACAAAACAGGAACCTTGACCACTGGTTTATTGGATGGGATAGAATATCAAGGAATTACATTAAGTGAATTTCATAAAAATTGTACATTGCGTGTTGCTAATTCTTCTACGCATCCACTTTCTAGAGGGATAGTTTCTTTCTTAAAAACGCAAACGATATTAGATGGTCATGAAATGACATCTTTTGAAGAAATTTCAGGGAAGGGAATGGTAGCACATTTCGATGATCTAACGTTTCGTATTGGGTCACGGTCCTTTTCATCCGCACCAGAAAATCTAGGATTGTCGGATGAAACAGCAGTTCATATACAGATAAACGGAACGTATTTTGGAAGATTTATTTTCCATTCCGAACTACGACCAGGTATTGTAGAAATGGTGCAAGGATTATCAAATTATCGATTGCATGTACTTTCAGGGGACAATGAAAAGGACAAAGAAGCATTAGAAGCAATTTTTCCGAAAGGAACGAATATATTGTTTCATCAAAGTCCGGTGGATAAGTCAACCTACGTTGACAAGTTACGAGAGATGAGCGACGAGCGACGAGTGACGAGCGACGAGGGACGCACTTCCTTCACTCGTTCCTCGTTACACGTCTCTGTTCTCATGGTTGGGGATGGGTTGAATGATGCTGGAGCATTGGGGAAATCAGATGTAGGGATTGCGGTTTCGGAGGATGTTTTTCGTTTTACACCTTCTTCGGATGCGATATTGGAGGCATCGACGTTACGTATGTTGCCACAATTTTTGAGCATCTCTCGTTATGCTAAAACAGTATTGAAAACGTGTTTAGCATTCTCCGTTTCGTATAATATTATAGGTTTGAGTATTGCAATTTCGGGGCAGATGTCTCCGTTAGTTGCAGCTATTTTGATGCCGATTAGTTCGATAACGGTGGTGTTTTTGAGTACGTTTATGGTGATGAAAAAGTCCCTTCTAGTGCCTCAGGGACCAAATTGAAAATGCATTAATGCGTAAATTTTTCAATGTGTAAATTTCCGTCACACGTCACACGTCGCTCATTACTTCTTCTCGCACTTTGTGCTCTTATGGCAGCAGTCCATGACTACTTTTTTATCTTTAGAAGGGGTAGAAGATTCTACAACTGAAACTTTCGGACTGATGTATGGAATATCCAAGTTCATACCACGAAGAATAATGAGTATTCCGACAACGGTAATTAAATAGGGTAAGTATCGGTTAATTTTACTACGAATTGGGTTGCCTAGTTGTTGCGCGAACAAGTTAAAAGTAACTAATCCTGGTAGTGTTCCTAAACCAAAAGCGAGCATACTAGAAGCGGAAAGTAAAGGGGTACCAAGAACCACAGCAGTAATTAACGCAGTATACACCATACCACAAGGTAGAAGCCCGTTTAAGGAACCGAGGAGAAATAATTTAAGTGGACTTTTCGAACGCATGATTTTACCCATGTAGGTAGATAAGAGTGACGTGTGACGAAGTGACGAAGTGAATGGGTTTTTAAAGAAAGTTATTTTTTTTCTCCAAGCGTAAATAATAATACTTATTCCAGCGATGATACTTATTGCTTGTAGAACTCCGAATAGTTTAATACCCATTCCAATATAACCTATGATGTATCCAAGGATTGCATAAACTAAAACCCTACCAATGTGGTATTGCAGTATGCCGAAAAGCATGGACGATTTTGAAGATCGATTTAATGGAATGGCTAAAGCAATTGGTCCACACATACCCAAGCAGTGTAAGTTGGATAACATACCAAGAATAAAAGCCGGGATGAATATTGTTTCCATTGCTCGTTATTTTAGCATTATTTCCTCTTTTTGCAGGAATTTTTTAGTTGCAATTTGGTAATGTATGTTGATGAGGTATACCCCTTTTTGTAATTTTTTCTTATCTACCATCATGGTTTTTGTGCCTACTTCCGCGAAAAGTTGATCTCCTTTTTTGTCGTTCGGTTTAAAAAATTCTACAGATACGGTATCTATTTTATCTTTCGAAGGGAATTGTAAAATGATAAACTCCTTATTTTCTGAAATTTTTACTTTTTCTTTAGCATCATTCGCATTGCGTTGTGCTTGAATTTCTTGTTCATAGGCGATTTCTTTTTTGTAGTAGTCTTCGCTTTCTAAATCCGTGTTTTTAGACATCAATGTAAAAACCATCCAAAGGATGAAAGTCATAAATGATGCCATAAAAATGATAATTCCTTTTCCCCAGTTCATAGTTGTTTTAGATTACAGATTAACAGATTGCATATTAACAGGTTGCAGATTAATAGATTACAGATTAACAGATTAGTAGATTACAGATTGACCGAGTTAATTTGACAATTTTCAATCTGCTCATTTGCAATCAAATTTACATTAGCGGCCCTAGAAATTTTACTTTAACGCGTTGAATTTCTTTGCCATTTCCTAAGATTATAATTGTACTTATTTTTTTTCCATTTTCCATCGCGCTATAAGGATATTTAACGATGAAACGCTCTTTTAGATGTGCTTCTTTTTCTAAGTGAAGATTATGAACCACTAGTTCTATTTTACCAATCGTATCGTCCAATTTCATGTTTATTTTATAATTTTTTCGTGTTTTATTGGATAAGTTCATTTCAAAAATATTACTGATATATCCAGAATTATTTGTTTGGTAGGTTGTTCCACGTTGTCTGAAAATAGTTGCTTGAAAATCTTTTCTAGTAAGTAATAGTGAAATAAAAACACCTGAAATTACTACCAACAATGCCGTATATGCTTTCACACGTTTTGTCCATTCGAATTTTGTCCCATTCTTAATTCCATTTTCCGACACAAAACGAATTAGTCCTTTTTCTTGTCCAACACTTTCCATGATGGTGTCGCATTCGTCGATACAAGCAGTACAATTGACACATTCTAATTGTGTGCCATTTCGAATATCGATCCCTGTAGGACACACATGCACACATAATTTACAATCGATACAATCTCCTTTACCAGCAATTTTACGGTCTTCACCTTTTTTTATTTTTGCTCGGTCTTCCCCGCGTTTGTGGTCGTAAGCAACAACCATCGTATTTGGATCTAGTAATACCCCTTGAAGTCTACCATATGGACAAATAGTAGTACACACTTGTTCTCTCAATCTGGAGAAAACAAAATAGAAAACAGTTGTGAAAACCGCAATCCCGATGAATCCACCGATATGTTCGGAGAATTTACCAGTTTGAATATTCCAAAGTGTGTCGGCACTGATAATGTATGCGAGAAACGTATTCGCAATCAGAAAAGAGATTCCCCAAAAAATACTATGTTTTAAGGTTCGTTTGACTATTTTTTCGCGTGTCCAAGGAGCTGCAGCTAATTTACGTTGGTGGGTATAATCTCCTTCGATCCAATATTCGATGCGTCTGAAAATCATTTCCATGAAAATGGTTTGTGGACAAACCCAACCACAGAAAATTCTACCATAAATGATCGTGAATAATATAATGCCAACTACTCCTAAAATGGTTGCAATGGCAAAAAGGTAAAAGTCTTGTGGCCAGAAAATTTTCCCAAAAAGAATGAATTTACGTTCAAGCACATTCAACAGGAAAAAAGGTTCGCCATTCACTTTAATGTGTGGCAAGCTAAATAAAACAACTAGCAATAAATAACTGGTTATCTTCCGAAAGTTGTAAAATTTCCCTTTTGGTCTTTTAGGGAAAATCCATATTCGTTTTCCTTTTTCATCAATGGTTGCCACTGAATCTCTGAATGTACCTTCTGCGTCCTCCATTTGAGTTACGAGTTACGAGTTACGAGTTGCTAAGTGATGTTTATTTTCGTCACTCCGTCACTCGTCACTCAATTATTTCTCCTTGTGCTGCTTTTCCTTTTGCATCCGGTAAGGAAAGTACAAAAGAAGCTACTTGTTGTAATTGTACCGGATTGAATTTTGAGTTGTGTTCAGGCATCCCGTTTGGTGTACCATTTTTCACCGTTTTAAATACATCCTTAATGTCAAATCCGTATATCCAGTTTTTATCCGTTAAGTTAGGACCGATATTACCTTCTCCTTTAGGATTGTGGCAAGTAACACAGTTTGTTTCAAAAAGCGCTTTTCCTTTGCTTAAATCGGACGCATCTTTCATTAAGGTAACATTGCTTTCATCCACGTTCATAGCCATTTTGGATAAGTATGCTTTCACTTCTGCATCCGCTTTTTTGATCTCTTTTTCGTACGCTTGGTATTGTAAATCGCCGGTATTAAACACGTGGTAATTGAATAAGTAAATTACGGCAGTAAGTATCGTAATTCCGAATCCCCATACCCACCAAGGTGGAAGGTTGTTATCCAATTCGCGAATTCCATCGTATTCGTGGTGCATTAAAATTGTGTGTTCTTCTTCAATTGGAACAACATCTGTAAGTACTTGATTTAATTTTTTGAATGCTTTTACCTCTTTTTCTTTACGTTTTCGCTCATAAACAAGAGCTAAAAGACGTTTGAATTGCGATTGTAAATAGAGGATAACAAGTACCAATACAACATTGATAGCTATTAAGAAATAAATATCCGCATTTTCAATAAGTATCCAAGGTTGCGGTTCTAATGAAGGTTCAGGGATCGACATTGCCAGTGTTGAATTTCCCGAAGCCATTAACCCAAACGAAAGAATTAGGATTAATGCTTTGAAGAGGCTTCCATTTTCTTTGTTTTTCTTTTCTGCAATTTTGTTGGTGAAATAATCGGATTTTACCAAATTGATAATGGAGGACGATAAAATAAAGATGACGATTAACATAATTACAATGGAAACTAGTAACCAGTAAAAAGTGTTTAAGTTTTCTTTATAGTTTGGTTTATAGACAATTTCTGTTGCTGCTACGGTTGTTCCTGTTACTAATGGTGCTTCTATAGGTGGGTTATCTACAAAAGTTAGAATAGCATCTAATTCTTCTTTCGTGATTTGTTGTCCAGGCATTTCCATCGGACTGAATCCTTTGATCGCATCTGCCATTTTACTTTTTCCAGAAGCGATTAGACCAGTTGAATTGCTTACCCAGTCAATTAAAAGATCCTCCTCACCAGCATCCGCCCATTTTTGTTTCACGCCTTTTAACATTGGACCGGTGGAAGCTTTATCCAATAAGTGACAGGTATTACATTTTGCTTTGAAAAGCGCTTGACCGTCTTGTGCATTTGCCGTTACCATAAGAATAGTAAACGAAAAAAGTACTGCAGTCTGTTTAATTAACTTTTTCATCGTGCTATCCATTAAAATCCTACTTCATTTTGAATTTCTCCCTCTGTATTTGTTTCAAAAGGGATGTTGCTCAATTCATTCACTTCTTTTTTCTTCATGCGAATCACGTATGTCAGCATAAATGCAAAAAAGAGAAAGAAAATGAGTAGTGAGATGATAGGGTAGATGGAGACCCCATCGATACTCGTTAAATTATGTTTTATAAATCGTAACATGGCTATACTTATTTGGTGGTTATATTTTCAGAGGTAGACATTGCATCTTTTCCTAAACGTTGTAGGTACGCGATTAAGGCAACAATTTCTTTTTTCTCTAGTTTTTTGATTTCTTCTTGCACATTTACAGTTTTCAATATTTGCGCAGGTTGGTTATTGATGATATCCGTAGCGATTTCAGTTGCTTGTTTTTGAAGATCTTTCAAGGCAACGTTTTCATACCCTTTTGCATAAGGTACACCAAGCGTTCGCATAGCATTGATTTTCTTAACAATTAAATCGGTCGTTAAATCATTGTCTTTCAACCAAACATAGGCAGGCATGATAGAACCTTTGGATACATCTTTTGGTCGAATCATGTGTTGGTAGTGCCAGAAGTTTGATTTTTTGATTTTAATGTTTCCTCCTTCACGTGCTAAATCCGGACCAGTACGTTTAGAACCCCATTGGAATGGGTGGTCGTATACAAATTCCCCTGCTTTCGAGTATTCTCCAAATCGCGCTGTTTCGAAACGTAAAGGACGAATCAGTTGCGAGTGACAATTATAACAACCTTCACGGATGTATAAGTCGCGACCCTCTAACTCCAGTGGGGTGTATGGTTTCACACTAGCAATGGTTGGAATATTACTTTTAACAATCATTGTTGGTATAATTTGAACAAGACCACCGATGGAAACAAGCAGTATTGCTAATAGCATCATTTGGAAAGGTTTACGCTCAATTTTACGGTGCCAGTATTCGCCTTTAACAGGTGCTAATTTCAAGTCTTTTGAAACGGTAGCTTCTGCCTCTTCGTTTTCCACCAATTTTCCTGATTTTGCAGTTTTCACAAGGTTGAATGCCATCATTACAGCACCAACGATGAATAATAGACCACCAATCGAACGTAGGATGTAGAACGGTTTGATGATTTGAACCGTTTCTAAGAAATCTTGGTAGGTTAATGTTCCATCTGGATTAAATTGTTGCCACATTTGACCTTGCGCAAATCCTGCATAGTACATAGGAATTGCATATAAAATGATTCCTAAAGTGGCAATCCAGAAATGTTGGTTTGCTAGTTTTTTAGAATATAATTCCGTTTTAAAGATTTTTGGGAACAACCAGTAAAGCATCCCGAATGTGAACATTCCGTTCCAACCTAGACCACCCACGTGCACGTGTGCAATTGTCCAATCCGTAAAGTGCGAGATTACGTTCACATTTTTCAAGGATAATAAAGGACCTTCAAACGTAGCCATACCGTAACATGTTAAGGCAACTACCATGAATTTCAACATTACATCGTCACGAACACGATCCCATGCACCACGCAAGGTCAATAAACCATTTAACATACCACCCCAAGATGGTGCAATTAACATGACAGAGAAAACTACCCCTAAACTTTGTGCCCAATCTGGAAGTGCAGAGTACAATAAGTGGTGAGGTCCAGCCCAAATGTAGATGAAAATCAATGCCCAGAAGTGAATAATAGAAAGTCTGTAAGAATATACAGGTCTATTTGCTGCCTTTGGAACGAAGTAGTACATTAACCCTAGGTAAGGAGTAGTTAAAAAGAATGCAACCGCATTGTGTCCATACCACCATTGTACTAACGCATCTTGTACACCTGCATACCAAGAGTAACTTTTAAAGAAAGATACAGGTAATTCAAAAGAGTTGAAAATGTGTAAGATAGCAACGGTTACGAAGGTTGCAATGAAGAACCAAATTGCTACATACAAGTGTTTTACACGACGTACAACAATCGTAGCAAACATATTGAACCCAAATACTACCCATAAAACAGCGATTAGGATATCAATCCACCATTCTAATTCTGCATATTCTTTTCCGGAAGTAATACCGAAGGGTAGTGTTGCAACCGCACATAAAATGATAAACTGCCAACCCCAGAAGTTGATATTACTTAATTTGTCACTCCACATACGTGTTTTTAGTAAACGTTGCAGTGAATAGTAAACCCCGGTAAAAATTCCATTTCCTACAAATGCGAAAATCACAGCATTGGTATGCAATGGTCTTAAACGTCCGAAGGACAAGAAACTAAATCCTAGGTAATCGTTGAAAAATTCGGGGAATGCTAACTGTAGCGCCACAATTAACCCTACTACCATTCCAGTAATACCCCAGATGATGGTTGCGTAGGCAAAATTCTTTACGACCTTATTGTCGTAACTAAACTTTTGTACTTCCATTGTTGCTTGTGTTTTGGTTATTATTTATTAACTCATCTTCGAATAAGATTCGCACCGATGGGGTGTAATCGTCTTCGTATTGTCCTGATTTTATTGCCCATAAGAATGACACTAAAAAAAATAGTGCTACTACCAAACTTACAACGAGCATTAAGTATATGATTCCCATGATGCAAAGTAAGGTAAGAGCGTAATTTTAGTAACTGACTCGAATTAGATGAAAAGATGATAAAAGTCATGTTTTGCTAAAAGCTCAATTACTGAAAACATTTTATACTTTTATAATAAACTTTTAGGATGCGAATTTTCCTTATCTTTCTATTAATTCCATTTTTTGCTTCCACACAATTTCATCCGAAGAAGATTGGAGAAGTGACTGGTTTGGTACAATTTCTTTTTTGGGAGGAAGATACACTTGGAAATGTTTTGAATGGTTCAAAAGAGGAGGTGTTCCAACATAATTATTCTGTTGCAATTTTACATGCGAAACATTCGGATAAAATTACCGTGGAAGAATTTAAATCCAAAATATTTGAATTTGTAAGTACACCAAAAACACGTATTAAAAAGGCTTCAATAACCTGGAATGATTCAGTATTAGATGTAAAAAAGAAATTGCGCTTAGCGCGAAAAGTGGTCGAAAATCCAATACAGCTTGCTTTTGTGAAACGAAATGGTCAATGGTTTCAACAAGTAAATCCAATGTCGGTTATTGGAGATTCAGTGCATGTTTTACCGAAACGTGTATTACTTTTTATCAATGGGTATCGCGGATATGAACGGGAAGAAAATGAGAGTGATAATTTAGTGACCACGAAAGATCGCTACCATTATTGGTACAAGTTAGACGACCGATTTATAGATACGTTAAAACCTACGGAAAGTTATTATTTAGATGGTAGTTTAAGTGTGAAAACATCCAATCACCGGAATACGATTCGTTTTGTTAAAAGTTATTATTTGTCCAACCATTTTGTTTCTAAGAATGATTCTATGAAAAGGTATAATCGCTTGAATATTGATCCAAATCCGGAAGGGTTTAACTACCGAAAAGAAAAGGGGAGAATTGGAGGAAAAGCACTTTTACTGAAATTGCATCAACAACAAAAAGATACGATAGATATTGTTTGTCACAGTATGGGATACGCCTACGCTTTGGGAATGATCGAAGTACTAAAAGAAAAAGTTGTATTTGGGAACTTGTATATCCTTTCACCGGAGAACGGTTGTCAGGATGGTGCCGACTGGACACAGTTTAAACAAGTCTGGCAATACGGAAGTAATTTTGATCAGCCAAATCCCGATCCAATTTGGGAACAAGATGGGATTGCGCCACAGTGTGAAGTCAAAGGAATGCTATACGATACAAAACATGGAAGAGCCTTTATCCCTAAAACTTGGCCAAATAAAAATTTTGTGAATAGTCATATGCCGATTAATTACGATTGGATTTTCGATCGTATTCAAAAAGGGGAGGCGGGGTTTATTAGACGTTGATTATTTTTTAATTGTGTATACCAACGAAATTTGTCCAAATACAGGGTACACACTAGATCCTAAACTAGCAGTATTATGTACAACTAAAAAGTTATACCCACCAGTTGCAATCGCACGTAAATTATAGGGTAGCTTATAACTTACTCCAGCTTCCAATCCCATTATAAATGCTTTGTTGTTGTATCCTAACCCTTCAAAATAATTACCCAAATTGGTGTGTTCATACCCAGCATTGATTCTTACAGTTGGTGAAAGTTTTTTGGAGGAACGAAAATAATAGGCGAAAAATGCATCGTAATGATTAACAGATAATCCATTCGAATTAAATGCAGAACCTAATTTAGAAAAAGTCATGTTTACTCCTAAACTTAAGGGTGATTTCTTGTTAGATTTTACCAATCGATATTCTGCAGTAATACCATTTACGGTATAAAAACCGGTGTATTTTTGACTGCGAATTCCTAGTTCTAATGTTGGTTTGATCGAATCTTGTGCAAGCGTAACTACTGAAAGAACAACGCAAATAAAGGATATAACTATTTTCATAAGGTAGGAAGGATTTCGTTAAACACTTTGTTTTGTAGTTCTAGGTCATTCGCTGTAATTATATTTCTACCTTGAAGTCTCGTAAATACGTGTAATTCAGAATTTATAATCGTTACTTTAAGGTTTTCCTTATTTGTTATTCCATTGTATAATAAGGCTGCACTAATTGGGTCTGCTGCATCATCTTTTTTAGTTTTGTAAACTGTTAAGGAAACATTGTTTGGTAAACTTATACCATCCTCTAGTTTTTTGCGCATCAATTGCGTGATGGTATTTAACTGTACCAATGCTTGGTAAGGTCTAAATCGATACCAGAAACCGTTTTCTCCTTTTTCCATGGAAGATTCACTATACCCTAAAGCTGGTCCAACACCAGAAATTAAGGTTAATATTTTGGTAGAGGGTACAATAATAGGATCAATAAAAATGACATTTTTTAGCACATCGGTATTTAATTTTTCTGCACTTAAAGCATCCAATATCAATGGACAACCAGTAGATGATCCGATCAACGATATATTTGTATAGCCAAGTGCTCGTAAAGCATTATATTCCGTAATGATAGGAGCCTGCCAATCTTCCCAAGTTGCTTTTTTAAAGTCACTATAATCTCTGCCATGTCCACCCAATAAAACAACTGAAATCAATGCATTTCCATTGTTTTTCACAAAGTTTTTAAATTCTAACCATTCGAATGTTGTAGCCGTAAATCCGTGAACTGCAATGAATACAGGTTTAGATTTGTCTAGTACAGTTGGACTCGGATTTGCAACCGAAAGTAAAAACTTTTCGGGATATGTTAAGCTTGAATCGTTGATTGTAGTTCCGTCTAAATCGATTGTATTGTCGATAGGAGGTAGTTTTTCTGATTTTTTACATGCAGTAAATAAGCAGATGTATAGGGTTAGATAAATAAAAAGTTTCATTTATTTTTTTTTGTAAAATTAATTTTTTTTAATTGATAATTAAATAGATAAGTTAAATTTTATTTTATCATTCCTAGTTTACAATTTTTTTTTATTTTTAGATATGCAATTTATTGTTCAAATAGCACATACCATTCGTTACAATCTACCTGGTGAAATAGCACATATTCCCCTGTCGCCTTTGCATAGACCTATCACGAGTGAAGTGATGCAAAATCTGACTGATTATAAAGCTTCTGCTGTTGCGGTGATGTTATTTCCATTAGAGAATTCCTATCAATGTGTGTTAATTCAACGTACAGAGTATACTGGAAAACATAGTGGTCAAATTAGTTTTCCAGGAGGTAAAAAAGATCCGGAGGATGAAGATTTATTAGTAACAGCAAAAAGAGAATGTTTGGAGGAAATTGGGGTAGATGTTTCTAGTGCGGATTACCTAGGGAAATTGAGTAATGTGTATATACCTGTCAGTGGATTTTTGGTGGAACCACACGTATTTTATTATCCGGAAGAACCAGCATTTGTGCATCAAGAGCGCGAGGTTGCAGCTGTTTTTACAATTTCACTCGAGGAATTACTTGCGCAAGATGTGATCGGCGAAATGAAAGTAGAAACAGAAAATGCTTTGGTAAAACTTAAGGTTCCATGTTTCAAAATTCGAGATAAACAAATTTGGGGTGCAACAGCGTTGATTTTAAATGAATTGAGGGAAATCCTTATTTCGTTTTCAGCCAACCGGTAATACTTAATCTGTTTTTTTGTGTCGTCAAGACTGCATGTGGAATTTCATTGCTTTTGAAAAACACGCATTTTCCTATTGTTGGCGAAATTTTAAAGGTCTGCGCATTTAATTCAATTTCCAATTCTCCGCCATCGTTTTCTTGCCAATTTTCATTCAGATAAAGGATCATACTATATTTTCGCGAATCTTTGTTTGTAAATTGATCGAGGTGTTTATGGTAGTAGCTTCCTTTTTCGTAAAGCGTATAATGAAATTCATAGGATTTAATTCCTGTGTAACACGTTGTATTTAAATGTTCTATAAAGTTGTCTAGAATGTCCAAAAAATGATTTTCACTGGCGTTGTTGTGTGTCCTTTCCAACCAACAAATTTGATCTCCACGCACATTGGTCAACGTGCTTCTGTTGGTGTTACTACCAGTACCTGCGCGTTTTAATTTTCCTTGATTTTGAAGTGCTAGGATATTACTTCGAAGGTTTAAGAGTAATGAGTTTGGGATGAAATTCTCCTGAATGCCCACTTTGTTTTCTAAAAATGAATCAATCAAAGCGTCAAAGACCTTTTCCATAATATCGATTTTAACAATCGACACATGTCAAGAGTGGTGTAAGGTAAGAGGAATTATTGATTATGAATGATAAATGATGAATTAGATTATCCTAATTTAGAGGTAATGCAATTGAACATTCAAGTTCATTATCATTTAAATAAAAGAAATTTTACTTCTTTGGTTTACCAACCCGTTTTTTTCCAATTCCTCCTCCCGTCGCCCGTCGCCCGTCGCTCGTCACTTTTTTCGGTCCTTTTCCAAACAAGCTTGGTTTACTTCCGCTTTTTTTTGCTTTAAATGTCGGTGCTTTAGCTGCTACTGGTTTCGCCTTCGGTTTTATTTTGGATTTATTGGTTTCGGAAGAAGAAGTTTCAATCATCGAAAAAATATGATTCAATTCCGTCTCGGTTAAGTCACGCCATTCCCCCAAAGGGATACCTGTAATGGAAACATTCATGATTCGTGTTCGTTCCAACTTACGCACTTCATAGCCAAAGTACTCACACATACGACGAATTTGTCTGTTTAAGCCCTGAATAAGAGTAATTCTAAAAACCAATGTGCTTTCTTGGGTGACCTTACATTTTCGTGTAACTTGCCCCAATATTGGAACACCAGTCGCCATGGAAATGATAAACTTCTCATTGATTGGTTTGTCAACCGTCACCAAATATTCTTTCTCATGCGCATTTTCTGCACGAAGAATTTTATTTACAATATCGCCATCGTTGGTTAAAAAAATCAATCCCTGCGAGTCTTTGTCTAAACGACCAATATTGAAAATTCTAGAGGAGTGATTTACGTAATCTACAATATTTCCTCGTACATCGTCTTCTGTAGTACACGTTACACCAACCGGTTTGTTGAATGCAATGTATACACGATCTTCCATGGAAAGCGGTTCCAAGCGTTGACCATTTACGGTAACACGGTCCCTTGGTTTAACAACATCGCCAACTACAGCCTTGCGATTGTTGATATACACTGTTCCTTTTTCAATGTATTTATCGGCCTCACGACGAGAACAAATCCCACTTTCGGCGATGAATTTATTGAGACGAACCACGTTGTAATTTTCCATATTACAAAAGAAAGCAAAAATTATTGATTCAGTTGCATATAATCTTAAATTCAGTAGTGTCTAGGTATTTAGATGCAATATTTCCCATCCTCTAGGAGTGTCCAGTAATCTATCGGAAAGGGTGATGAAAGTTGTATATTTTTAAATCTTAGATAAATTTCCATAAGTAATTTTTAATTTAAATGATTGTATTACCTATTTTTAGGTTTGTTTACTTGCTGATTCAGTTGTTTTGTTTAAATTTTATTTAAAATAATTAAACAGAATTAGTTCAAATGAATGTTCGTTGAACTATATTTGCTTATAACTAGAAAAACATGAAAGTTTTTACCATAGCCCAATTGGAACAGTTTTCCGGCATCAAAGCACATACCATCCGTATTTGGGAGCACCGGTATAATGCCTTACACCCGAGTCGTTCGGAAGGAAATACAAGGTATTATGATAATAACCAGTTGCGAAGACTTTTAAATATTTCCAGTTTGATGGAATATAAATACAAACCTTCTAAACTCTGTATTCTGTCGGATGAAGGATTATGTGAGTTGGTGCAAGAACATTTACTTTCCAAGCAAGATGAAAATCCGGTGAATGAATTTTACATCAGCCAATTAATTGCGGCAGCAACAGCATATAATGAGCAGTCCTTTTCCACAATTTTTAACGCAGCCATTGCAGAGAAAGGATTGAAATTAACGTATGCAGATATTATATATCCTTTATTGATTCGGGTTGGATATATGTGGACACAAGACTCTATGTTGATAACACAAGAACATTTCATGTCCAGTTTGATAAAACAGAAAGTTTTTACCGCGATAGAACAAATAGAAAATTCCAGTATCACTTCCTATAAAACCTGGTTATTATTCCTACCTGAAAATGAATTTCACGAATTAGGACTGTTAATTGCAAATTACATACTAAAGAGTACAGGTAATAAAGTCTATTATCTTGGAAGTAATGTTCCGATTCAAGCTTTGAATAGTACATTAGAAGATTTGTATATTTCGGATGCTTTAACGTTTCTGGTCCGAACACCTTCTGCAGAAGACATTAGCGAATATGCCAAAATGATGGAAGATTATAATGTGTCATTGCACATCGCGACCAATGAACAGACAAAAAAATATTTGTCAGATAAATTAACATGTACTTGGTTGACAAACCTTAACGAATTAGAATAACATGGCTAAAATAGCAATCATAGGATCCGGTTTTGCTGGAATAAGTACTGCATCATATTTAGCGCAAGCTGGACATGATGTACATGTATTTGAGAAAAATACTACCCTAGGAGGTAGAGCTCGTTCATTTACTACGGAAAATGGGTATATGTTTGACATGGGGCCAAGTTGGTACTGGATGCCAGATATTTTTGAACGCTATTTCCGTGATTTTGGGGTAGATGTTGCAGATTTATATGAACTTAAATTGTTAAATCCTTCGTTTGATGTTGTCTATGGAGAAAATGATACAATGCACGTTCCTGAAAATTTCGAGGAATTATGTGCTTTGTTTGAATCGATTGAACCTGGAAGTAAATTACAACTAATCAAATTTTTAGAAGAGGCAGAATTTAAGTATAAAGTTGGGGTAGATGAACTTATCTATAAACCAGCAAATTCGATCACAGAATTCATGACTACAGATGTATTAAAAGGAGTACTTCGTTTGCAAGTCTTTTCTTCTTTTAGTAAACATGTTCGAAAATATTTTTCCAATCCGAAACTTATTACCTTGATGGAATTTCCAGTGTTGTTTTTAGGAGCAATGCCACAGGATACGCCGGCATTATACAGTTTAATGAATTTTGCAGGATTGAAATTGGGTACTTGGTATCCAATGGGTGGATTTGGAAAGGTAATTGAAGGTATGGTGAAAGTAGCTGAAAAACTAGGTGTTAAGTTTAATGTTAATGCTGCTGTCCAACATATTAATGTCGAAAATGGATTAGCGAATTCTCTTACTATCCAAGACCAAAAGATAGATTTTGATGCAGTAATTGCTGGAGCAGATTATCATCACGTAGAAAGTAAATTACTTCCTGAAAAATTCAGAAATTATTCCGAAAATTATTGGAATAAAAAAATATTTGCACCTTCTTCTTTGATTTATTATCTTGGTGTCAAAAAACGAATTGCAAATTTGGAACACCATACATTATTCTTTGATGAAGATTTAACGCAACATGCGAAAGAAATTTACAAAAATCCTGTATGGCCAACTAAACCATTGTTTTATGTTTGTTGTCCTTCGAAAACAGATGCTACGATTGCGCCTGAAGGACACGAAAATTTATTTTTATTAATGCCTTTAGCTCCCGGATTAACCGATTCTGAAGAATTGAGAGAAACGTATTTTCAACAAATGATGCAGCGATTGGAGAGGCAAACGGGGGATAAAATAATTGATTTCATTGATTACAAGCGTAGTTACTGTGTCAATGATTTTGTGTCAGATTACAATTCCTATAAAGGTAATGCGTACGGTTTAGCAAATACCTTGGGACAAACAGCGATTTTTAAACCGAAAATTAGAAATAAAAAAATTAATAATTTGTTCTATACCGGACAGTTAACTGTTCCTGGGCCAGGAGTTCCACCTTCGTTGATTTCTGGAAAAATAGCAGCAAATGAATTGATAAAACAATTAATACCTTAAAACGATGAAAGCACTATTTGACGAGGTGTCTATGATGTGTAGTAAATTGACTACCAAGCGATACAGTACTAGTTTTTCGTTGGGGATACTTTTTTTGAAAAATCCAATACGAAACCCCATTTATGCTATTTATGGATTTGTTCGTTTTGCGGATGAAATCGTAGATAGTTTTGATGGCTATGACAAGAAATATTTGTTGGAAAAATTTCGTTCAGATTTGTACGAAGCACTTGAACACCGTATTTCATTAAATCCTATTTTAAATTCATTTCAACAGGTTATTCATAAGTATAATGTTGATATTGAGTTAGTAAATGTTTTTCTGGATAGTATGGAAATGGATCTAGAAAAACAGTTGTATGTGAAAGAAAATTACGAGAAATATATTCTTGGTTCTGCAGAGGTTGTTGGACTAATGTGTTTGAAAGTTTTCTTAGATGGTAATCAAGAAAAATACGACGAACTCAAACCATTTGCTATGAAATTAGGAGCAGCTTTCCAAAAAATTAACTTCTTACGCGATTTGAAAGATGATTACAAAACGTTGGGAAGAACCTATTTTCCTAACGTTGATATGAACGAATTTACTTTGCAATCAAAACGGGAAATTGAAGATGAAATTGCATCGGATTTTAAAGAAGCATTAATTGGGATTAAAAATTTACCTGTTACTTCGAAAGGTGGGGTATACTTAGCGTATGTTTATTATTTTACTTTATTCAAAAAAATCAAACGTGTATCGGTAGAACGTGTGTTGGTAGAACGTATTCGTGTAAGTAACGGACAGAAAATAGCCTTAATGTTTAAAAGTATGTTACAGTTTAAAACCAATATGTTGTAATGAAATTAATCATGTTTTTTTTATTCCCTTTCTTAGTTAGTAGTACTTCGGAAAACACTGCCAATGTGGACACTATTTCCGAAGCTAGATCTTTATTTAAAAGTGCTGCATTTGACCAACAATCTTGTATTTCCTTAGTGTATGGTTTAAAAAATGCAACAGAACATACGCAACCTATATTGACTGCCTATAAAGCATGTGGATTAATGATGTATGCAAAATATTTACTAAATCCTTTGGATAAATTGAGCTCTTTTTCGAAAGGAAAATCCTTGTTGGAAAAGTGTGTACATAAAGATCCTAAAAGTGTTGAAATTCGATTTTTACGTTTGGCAATGCAATCTAAATCACCTTCTTTTTTAGGGTATTCAGATCACATACAAACAGATAAAGGTTTTATCGTAAAACAATTTAAGTCAATCGACGATGAAGAATTAAAAAAACTGATGAAAGCATTTTTGGTCAAAGCTGATGTATTATCAGATTTAGAAAAAAAAATAATTGAAAATTATTAATTATGAGTGGTTTATACGTGAATTTGTTAATTGTTATAGTTACTTTTTTTGGAATGGAAGGAGTTGCTTGGTTAACACATCGCTATGTGATGCATGGCTTTTTATGGAATCTACATAGCGATCACCACAAAAAAGAGGTGACAGGTTTTTTTGAGAAAAATGATTACTTCTTTGTTATTTTCGCCGTTCCTGGAATGCTTGGTTTAATTATTGGCGGTCAACATGACTACAATTGGGCTTTTTGGATAGGTTTAGGAATCACCATTTATGGTCTAGCGTATTTTTTTGTACACGATATATTTATACACCAACGTTTTAAAATCTTTCGTAATGCGAATCAGTTGTACTTTAGAGCTATTCGTCGTGGACATAAAATGCACCACAAACACCTTGGAAAAGAAGAAGGAGAATGTTTTGGTATGCTATGGGTACCTTACAAATATTTCAAAGAAGCCCGCTCGAAATAACAAGTAAGCGCCAAGAATCTGCAATTTGTAATCTACTATTTACCAATCTGTTAATTTGCAACCTGCCAATCTGCCAATCTGCCAATCTACAATCTGCAACCTGTTAATCTGCAACCTGTTAATTTACCAATCTGCAACCTGTTAATCTACCAATCTGCAACCTGTTAATCTGCTAATCTGCAATCTACCAATCTGAAATCTGCAACCTGCCAATCTGCAATCTGCCAATCTACAATCTGCAATCTGTTAATTTGAAATTTTTAAAATCGTACCCGAGCAAATCCCATTGCAAAAGATAAACTATGCGCATCTTTTTGGAAAAAGGATAAAGCATCGCGGGAGGAAATCCCAAATTCATACCCACCATTTCGTAAAATGAAGTTGATTCCAATAGGCATATTGTTTTTGTAAATACCGCCACCAAAATATCCACAACTTACTTGTAGCCAGTTTAAAACTCTAATGTCACCTCCAAAAGAAATAACAGTGTTTTTTATATTTCCCGGACTGTCAGAATTAAAAGGTGCCACTAAATCAAAGCCAATTCCTAAGATTTTTCGCCAATGAAAACTTGTTCCAAAGCGAAATGTAGCAGCATTTGCTAATTTGTATTTTTCTTGTCCCTTTAAGGTTAATAATCCACCTTTTGTAAGTAATTGATTCACAGATTTAGAAATATCCATATCTGTTAAACTATTAATTCCGATGTTACCAATCAACGTGTCTTTGATGGTATACACATTTCGATTGTAGGTAACAGAACCAATGTTGTTGACTGCAATCGCTACTTTCAATTTATTCCACAGGATAGTACTAACCGAAAAATCAAGTCCATATCCGGAACCAACTGCGGGAGGAATTCCACCAGAATAATTTTGAAGCGTATTAACAGTCGATAATACATTTTGGTAGTTTATTTTATAGGAAGAAGTTAGCGAAGAATGTAATTCAATCCCGTTGCCTGTGGCATCTAAATCAAACATTGCCATTGACTTAATAATACGCCCCCCAATACCAGCATAGATTTCGATGATACTATCAATTCCAACTAATTTTCTTCCGTAGCCAAGATTGTAGGAACGATTCCAAACCATTTTGATGGAAGTTCCATGTAACAATGAACTCAGGGGTAAAGGGATTGCCATGGTTCCGCTTACAACATTTTTCAAGGTATCGGATGAAATATTTCCCGTATTTGGAATACGTGTAGTAATGTTTCCGAATTTGACATCTACAGAATCAAATAAACTAGAAACTTTTCCATTAACAATTAAGTCTGTTGCATTTTTACTTAATTGAGAATACCACTGATAATTTTCACGAACATTAAAAGCTATTCCACCAAACAATTTCCCTTGAAATGAAAGTCCCCCCCAATTATAATCTGCGTACAAAGATATTCCTGCTTGGGCATATTCAGAAATTGCTGCTTGTTGGCTTTTCCAGTTTATTATTTTTGTTGAATCATAGGCAATTGCAGTATAAATAGATTTTCCGAAATTTTTTAAACGTTCTTTATTTAATACATCGGAAGAAATTCCAAATCCAAATTCACTCGATCCCATGGTAAATTTTTTCTTAGTATAACCAGTTCCCCAACCAAGAGCAGAAGTGTTTACACCCAAACACTGGTAATCTGTTAAAAAGGTAGTGGCTACTCCTTTTCCTACTGCTGTGTAAGCTACCCCTTGGGTCTGTGCATAAAGTATGTTTGTGCAAATTAATGCAATACAAATCAATATAGTTTTCATCGACGGTGATTATAAATACGGTGTAAAGATATAAAAAGCAAACACACATTTCTATTCTGTAATCTAGTAACCTGCCAATCTGCAATCTGCAATCTACCAATCTGTTAATCTATAATCTGCAATCTGCTAATCTTCAATCTGCCAATCTGCAATCTGCAATCTACCAATCTGTTAATCTGCAACCTGTTAATCTGTAATCTATAATCTGCCAATCTGCCAATCTCTCAATATACTGACATTAATCATGTTTTTCTGTGAGTAGCATCATTCATCACGCATTTGAATCTTCATTACTTTGTTTCAGTTAATTATAAAACCCAACACTATGCCATTCTATCAAAAACACGGTGCAATTCCTAAAAAGAGACACGTCGTTTCTCGACAATCTAACGGGAATTTATACCACGAAGAATTAGTAGGTACAGAAGGGTTTACAGGAATGTCTTCATTAGTGTATCATTTACATCCACCAACAATGGTGAAAGAAATGGGGGAAGCATATTCTGTAAAACCTAAAATTGCTGTATCTGAAAGTTTAAAATGTTTAAGTTTTGCAGGTTTTCAGTTAAAACCAGAAGTAGATTATATTAAAAGTCGTAAAATACTTTTTGTAAATAATGACATGCATATTGGTTTAGCTGCACCAACAAGTTCGACTCCTTACTTTTTTAAAAATGCAGACGCAGACGAAATGATTTTCATTCACCTGGGTAATGGTACATTGAAAACAATGTATGGTAAAATTGATTTTGAATATGGGGATTATTTAATTATCCCTAGAGGAACGGTATATCAATTAGATTTTGCGACAGAAGAAAATAAGTTGTTAATTGTCGAGTCGTTCAGTCCAATTACCACTCCTAAAAGATACCGCAATCAATACGGACAATTATTAGAACATTCTCCATTCTGTGAACGTGATATAAAAACGCCGCAAGCATTAGAAACTTTTGATACAAAAGGGGAGTTTTTAGTGAATATCAAAAAACAAGGAAATATTTATCCGTACATATATGCTACACATCCATTTGACGTTGCAGGTTGGGATGGGTACCATTATCCGTATGCGTTCTCTATTTTTAATTTTGAACCAATCACAGGTCGTATCCATATGCCACCACCGATCCACCAAACATTTGAAGGTAACAACTTTGTAATCTGTTCATTTGTACCTCGTATGTACGATTATCATCCAGATGCAATTCCTGCACCATATCACCATAGTAATATTGATTCCGATGAGTTATTATACTATGTGGACGGTGACTTTATGAGTAGAAATGACATTCAAAAAGGACAAATTACGCTACATCCAGGTGGATTACCACACGGACCTCATCCAGGTGCTATCGAAAGAAGTATTGGTAAAAAAGAAACAAATGAATTAGCCGTAATGATTGATCCCTTTAAACCAGTAATGATTACGGAAGAAGCGTTGGGGATAGAAATAAATGATTATTACAAATCGTGGGTAAACCAAGAAATGCTCGCGTAGGGATGAATCGAGATTCACCCAATAACAAAAAAAACAAAAATAACATGGAAACAAAAGACTTAAAAAACGTTGAGAATTATACCTACGGGTTAGAAAAAATCTTCGCTGAAGCACAAGATTTTCTTCCAATTAATGGTACTGATTACGTAGAGTTTTACGTGGGTAACGCAAAACAAGCTGCACATTATTATAAAACTGCTTTAGGATTTCAATCTTTTGCATACCAAGGCTTAGAAACTGGTGTTACAGATAGAACATCCTATGTTGTTAAACAAGATAAAATTAAATTGATTTTAACAACTCCTTTGAATTCCGAAAGCGAAATCGGAGAACATATTAAACAACATGGGGATGGTGTAAAAGTTATCGCACTGTGGGTAGATGATGCAAGAAAATCGTACGAAGAAACTATCAAGAGAGGAGCAAAATCGTATTTTGAACCACGCGTAGAATCCGATAAAGACGGAGAAGTTGTTCGAGCAGGGATTCATACCTATGGAGATACTGTACATATTTTTGTAGAACGAAAAAATTACAATGGTGTCTTTTTACCAGGATTTGAAAAATGGGAATCTGAATACAACCCTATACCAACTGGATTAAAATATATCGATCACATGGTAGGAAATGTGGATTTAGGTGATATGAATAAATGGGCGAAATTCTACGAAGAAGTAATGGGATTCGCAAATTTAATCACATTCGACGATAAAGATATATCTACAGAGTACACTGCTTTAATGAGTAAAGTAATGACAAATGGTAATGGTCGTATTAAATTTCCAATTAACGAACCAGCACACGGGAAGAAAAAATCGCAAATAGAAGAATATATCCAATTTTATGGAGGTGCTGGATGTCAGCATATTGCAGTAGCGACAGACGATATTGTTTTTACGATTTCAGAGATGCGTAAACGTGGCGTAGAATTTTTACATGTACCTGGTGATTATTACGATACTGTTTTTGGACGTGTAGGAGATATTCAAGAAGATATTGAAACCTTGAAAAGTTTAGGAATTATGGTAGATAGAGATGAAGATGGATATCTATTGCAAATCTTCACCAAACCAGTGGAAGATAGACCTACTTTATTTTATGAAATTATCCAACGAAGAGGTGCAAACTAGTTTGGTAAAGGAAACTTTAAGGCTTTATTTGAGTCTATCGAGGCGGAACAAGCGAGAAGAGGAACGCTTTAATATTTTTCTCTTCCAACGGTTGGGGTAAATCGCGATTCACCCAAATATAAAAAGGGTTTTTACATAGTAACAACCCTTTTTATATTCAATTTAAATAATACATGGGTGAATTACGTTTCCCCCTTTTTTCGTATCTTTGATTAGAATGAAAACTGTAAAATGTATCATATTGTCATTTTTAATTGTAGCCACACTGGTTCCTACACAAATTTTTCATTACATCCATGTTGTTTCGGATCTTACAGAACACTACCAACACCATAGAGACAAAGAATTTATAGAATTTGTTTCACATGCTTTAACTGCGAGCAATGAAACGGATCAAAATCATCCAGAACATCACCATTCCCCTTTTCACCAACATAGTATACATTGTACCCCTTCTTTTATTAGTATAATTCCAGAATTACCTCGTTTTTCAATGAATGAGCAAGTATTTGAATTTACTCTAATAAAACAAAAGTTTGAAGTTAAAGATCCTTTTATCTTAGAAGTAGCTTCGGCTATCTGGCAACCGCCTAAACTTGCTTAATGAAAGTATAGTCATACATACGAAAATTTTAATTTCAGTGTGTTAGTATTTCATTAATCAAATCCATTTTTATGTTAAATAAAATCATTGAATTTTCTGTTAAACAGAAATTAATTATCGGCTTATTTATTCTGTTTTTGATAGGATATGGATCTTACGAAGTAACAAGATTACCGATTGATGCTGTACCGGATATTACCAATAACCAGGTGCAAATAATTACAGTGGCTCCCTCGTTAGGTGCCACCGATATCGAACGATTAGTCACTTTTCCTGTGGAACAAGCTAATAGTAACATTCATGGACTAAAGGAATTGAGAAGTTTCTCCCGTTTTGGCTTGTCTGTCGTGACACTTATTTTTGACGATAAAACCGATGTTTATTGGGCGAGACAACAAGTCCAAGAACGCATTCAAAATGTGAAAGATCAAATTCCTCCTGGCGTTGGAACTCCAAGTATGGGGCCTATAACTACCGGATTAGGAGAAATTTATCAATACATGGTCAAAACCAAGAAAGGCTATGAAAGTAAATACGATGAAACAGATTTACGTACGATACAAGATTGGATTGTTCGTCGTGATCTATTGCGTGTGGAGGGGATTGCGGATGTAAGTAGTTTTGGTGGTAAACTGAAACAATATGAAATTGCGATAAACCCAGACAAATTAAATGCTTTCGGTGTTTCGATGGACGATGTTTTTCAAGCGGTCGAACAAAATAATCAAAATACTGGTGGGTCCTATATCGAAAAACAAGCGAGTGTATTGTTTATTAGAACGGAGGGACTAATTGGATCGAAAGAAGATATCGAAAATATTGCGATAAAAAATACGGATGCGAATGTACCACTTTTAGTAAAAGATATCGCTAGGGTGGAAATAGGACATGCAATCCGATATGGAGGTTTGACCTACAATGGTCAAGGTGAGGTTGCTGGAGCTGTTGTAATGATGGTGAAAGGTGGAAATAGCTCCAAAGTCATCGAAGATGTGAAAGCGAAGATTGAAGCAATTCAAAAAACACTTCCGGAAGGGGTGGTGATAGAACCGTTTTTAGATCGAACAAAAATGGTGGATAACGCTATACATACCGTAGAAACAAATTTATTGGAAGGTGCACTAATTGTGATTTTCATTCTAGTACTTTTCCTAGGTAATTTCCGAGCTGGTTTATTAGTCGCAAGTGTCATTCCATTGGCAATGCTTTTTGCAATTATCATGATGAACATTTTTGGAGTCAGTGGCAATTTAATGAGTCTTGGCGCGCTAGATTTCGGTTTGATAATCGATGGTGCTGTTATTATTGTGGAAGCAACTATGCACCAATTGGAACACAGTAAACGCTTCCAAAATATGCGCAGATTTAGACAAATCGAAATGGATAATGTCGTAAAATCGAGTGCAAGTAAAATGATGAATAGTGCAGTTTTCGGACAAATCATCATTTTAGTAGTGTATCTTCCAATTTTCACACTTGAAGGAATCGAAGGTAAAATGTTTAAACCGATGGCACAAACCGTAGCTTTTGCATTAATCGGTGCATTCATCCTTTCGTTGACATATGTTCCAATGATGAGTTCGATTCTATTGTCTAAAAAGGTGAAAGTGAAACCCAATTTTTCCGATCGTTTTCTAGGTAAAGTGGAACGCATTTATCAAAACTTACTTCAAAAAGCACTTCAGATTCCCAAAACAATTGTAACTCTCGTAATCGCCTTTTTTGTACTCGCATTAATTGTACTCACAACCTTGGGTGGAGAGTTTATTCCAGCGTTAGAAGAAGGAGATTTTGCAGTTGAAACACGTGTTCTTACAGGTACAAGTTTACAATCCTCCATGGAGATGTGTTTGCGTGCAGAACGTGTATTAATACAAAATTTTCCAGAAGTCATTAAAGTGGTTGGGAAAACCGGAAGTGGAGAAATTCCGACGGATCCAATGCCGATGGAAGCCACGGATTTGATGATAATTTTGAAAGATAAAAATGAATGGACATCTGCGAAAACATTCGATGAATTGGCAATAAAAATGCATAAAGTGTTAGAGGTTGTTCCGGGTGTCACATTCGGATTTCAATATCCAGTTCAAATGCGTTTCAACGAATTGATGACTGGTGCGCGTCAAGATGTCGTTTGTAAAATTTATGGGGAAGATTTAGATACCTTGGCTTCATATGCGAATCGTATCGGAAAATTAGTATCTAAAATCAATGGAGCTGCGGATTTATACGTGGAATCTGTTGTTGGAATGCCACAAATAGTTATTAGGTATAATCGTGCCGCATTATCTCAATATGGACTTACTATTCAGGATATTAATAGAAATGTAAACGCTGCTTTTTCAGGCCAACTAGCAGGACTTGTATACGAAGGGGAGAAGCGTTTTGATTTGGTAGTTCGTATGGAAAAGGAAAGTAGAACGGATGTTACGAATGTACAAAATCTATTAATTCGAACCCATGCTGGTGTTCAAATTCCATTAAGTACACTTGCAGATGTAAACATTGTAGAAGGTCCTAACCAAATACAACGAGAAAATACAAAACGTAGAATTGTGATTGGATTTAATGCACGTGGGAGAGATGTGCAAAGTCTCGTGGAAGAGTTGCAAGCGAAAGAACAAGCAACGATTAAGTTTCCAGCCGGATACAACGTGGAATATGGTGGATCATTTAAAAATTTAGAAAAAGCAAAACAACGATTATCGATCGCTGTTCCATTAGCATTATTGTTGATTTTTATTTTGTTGTATTTTGCATTCAAATCAATCAAACAAGGACTCTTAATTTTCTCAGCAATTCCACTTTCTGCAATCGGTGGTATTTTAGCGTTGGCAATCTTAGGACTTCCTTTTTCGATTAGTGCAGGTGTTGGATTTATCGCACTTTTTGGTGTCGCCGTGCTGAATGGAATTGTATTAATTGCAGAGTTTAATCGTTTGAAAATGGATGGAATGTCAGATTTGAAACAAATAGTACTGACGGGTACAAAGATTAGAATGCGACCAGTCTTAATGACTGCATTTGTGGCTTCTTTGGGCTTTTTACCGATGGCGATGAGTCATGGTGCAGGTGCGGAAGTACAACGTCCGTTAGCTTCAGTGGTTATTGGAGGTTTATTACTTGCGACATTATTAACCTTATTTGTTCTTCCAGTGTTATATGTGTTGGTTACGAAACGAAGTAATTCCAAATCGCAAATTAATATAAGTGTGATATTGGTACTAATTACGTTTACTATCAGTGGAAATTCATTCGCACAAAGACCGATTTCTTATCAGGCAGCAATTGATAGTGCAATCGCCAATAATTTATTTTATAAAAATGAAACCCTCAAAGCCAAATACAAAGAACAGTTAATTCGTACGGCAACCGCTTGGAATACGACAGATGTATTAGGAGAATATGGTAGATTGAATAGTAGATATACGGATAATAGAGTTTCTATTTCCCAAACATTAGATTTTCCAATTGTGTATGCGCGAAGAAAAAATGTGTTTAAAGAAGATTGGAAATTGGCAACAATTCAAGTAGAATTAAAGGAAAAAGAAGTAAAGATACAAGTTGGAAATTCTTATTTTGCTTTACTTGTTTTAGCGGAAAAACGAAAATTATTACAGCGAATAGATAGTATTTATGCAACCTATCTTTCGAAAGCAGAATTACGAATTCGATTGGGGGAAACAAATGTTTTGGAAAAAATAACCATCGAAAATCAACGTGTGCAAATTGGAAATCAGTTAAAACAATTGGAAGATGTAATCACGATCGAAAAAATGCATTTTCAATGGTTGTTAAACACAAAAAATCAATTTTTTCCGATGGTTTCCAACGAAAAATTACGTATCGATAGTAAAATGGGCCTGCGACCTGCTTTGGATGATTTACCACGAATAAAATTAATAGACGCCCAAAGAAAAAGTGCACTTGCGCAATTAAAATTAGAAAAGGCAAAATATTTGCCTGGAATAAACCTCGGATTTGTGTCTGGAACCATGTATGGTGTTGGAGCGGATAATAATTTTTACACACATACTTCCCGTTTTAATGCAGGGCAAGTTGGTGTGAAAATTCCTGTTTTTTCGAAACAAGGTCAGAATATTAAATTGGCAACTATCAATTCACTTATTGTAAATAGTCAATCAGATTCCGAACGTATACGTATTCAAAATGAAATAGATGCTCTATTTAAACAATTTGAAACTCAAAGTAAAATCATCCAAGATCTAGAAAAAATTGCTTTGCCAAATGCAAGAATTATTTTTGAAACTGCGCAAAAACAATTTGTCAATGGTGAAATTGATTACATGGAATGGGCAATATTAATAAATCAAAGTATTTCTATTCAAAGTGATTATCAAGATGCATTAATGAAATATAACGAATTAGCAATCCAAATAAATAACCTGTAGAGTCGCGTGGCAACACGACTAATTATATATCGCAATAAAACGTAAGGATGTTGCAAAGCAACATCAAATAAAATAACCTAAGGATGTTGCAAAGCATCATCCCAAAAAATAAAAAAAATATGAAAAAAATATTTCTAACCATATCCATCTTAACCATACTAGGTTGTGGTCAAAAAGAAGAAAATAAAACGGTTGAAACTACATCCAATGCGGCAGAAAGTTCCATCGTAAAATTAAATGCTGCACAGATAGCAAATGCTGAAATTCAAACAGCAAAATTGGTAGAAAAAGAAATTTCAGCGACAATTCGTTTAAATGGAAAAATTGATGTACCACCTCAAAATTTAATTTCAGTTAGTGTGCCGCTTGGTGGATACCTTAAATCTACAGACATGCTTCCAGGGAAAATTGTGCGTAAAGGACAAGTATTAGCTGTTTTGGAAGATCAACAATACGTAAAATTACAACAAGATTATTTGTTAGCGAAGGTTAAATTAAAAGTGGTAGAAGGAGAGTTCTTACGTCAAAAAGAATTAAACGCAAGTAAGGCTGCAAGTGATAAAATTTTGCAAGCAGCTGAAGGCGAATATAAAAATGCTAAAATTAATATGAAGGCGTTGGAAGAAAATTTAGAGCTTATTGGTATTCAACCAAAAAAATTGGACGATACCAAAATTTCAAAACGAATAACAATTACTTCACCTATTAATGGGTATGTGTCAAAAGTAAATGCGAATATCGGTAAGTATTTAACACCAAGCGAAGTGCTGTTTGAGTTAGTAAATGTTGCGGATATTCATTTAAACGTTTCTGTGTTTGAGAAAGACTTAGCGGCATTAGCTATTGGTCAAAAAGTCATCACGTATAACAACAGTAATCCAACTAAAAAATACGAAACAGAAATAATATTAATCGGTCATTCTCTTTCCACAGATAAAAACACAGAAGTTCACTGCCACTTCAAAAATTATGATCAAAACTTAGTGCCAGGCATGTATATGAATGCAGAGGTAGAATTGAAAAATAAACGCGCGCATACCATCGCTGAAAATGCAGTTTTACGCTATGAAAACAAAGATTATCTATTTATTCAGGTCAATAAAACAACCTTTGAAATGATTGCTGTAAAAGTAGGCGCAAAAGAAAATGGGTTTATTGAAATTGAAAATTACACGGACTTGAATGAATTTCCAGTTGTTATAAATGGAGCATACTCCTTATTAATGAAGCTCAAAAACACCGAAGAATAGGGGCGTAATGCGTTGCGCCCACAAAAATAACTGGATGTTGTTTTACAACATCCATGTTATTTTGTATCATCAAATATATCATCAAATCCAGACTTTTCTTTATTCATTTTCTCAGTTTCTATTCTTCTTTTTATGGTATATAAAACCTTTTCTACGGTTTCATATTCACCATTTGGAATAGGACCTGCTGCAGGATAAGAGTGAAGTATTCCTGTTTCATCTATCATTACATAACTAGGAAATGATTTAATGTGATAACGCTTTAATATAGGGTGCTCAGCACTTACATAATATTTCTCCCATGGAATAGATCCATAATAGGCTAGTTGTTCTTTAGTAAACTGAATATTATCTTCAATAATGGTAACAAAGCGAAATGTTTTTCCATATTTTTCGAAGAGAGGAACTAATAAATCAATATGTTTTTTTGACTCTTGAAGTGTTGGGTCAACAAATTGCAGATAGATATAACTTCCATTATAGGATTGAAGTGAGATAGTATCCAGTTGGTTAATAGATAGAATTTCAAAATTTGGCGCTTTCATTCCAGGAGCTAATTCCGTCAATCGTTCTATGATACGTTTTGCTATTCCTCGGTGTTGTTTGTATAATCCAAACCGCGCAATACTATCTAACATGGTAAGTATGTTGGATTTCGGATAGTCTTTGCCATTATACACTTCTGAAAGTGCTTGAATAGCTACTAATTCTCGAATACGTGGGCTACGAAGGGTAGCATCAGTTCCCAAGGTTCGCATTAATTGGGAGGGACTACTACTTAAAATTGCTTTATATATTTTTTGATTCAGATCAGTTGAAACCATTGCGAAAATATTTTTGTAGAACAAACATGTGTAGTCCATGTATTTATCATTTTCATAATTAACTGGAAAATCCTTTAGGTATAGCATGTACTTTTCAATACGTGTTTTCATGCCAATACAATTTATATCATCCAATGAAGCAATACTATAACGAACATAAGTCTTGAAAAAATTGGAAGTGTCAGCCTTGTAGTATTTTTCTACATTTAATTTGAAGGTGTCTAGTTGTTTGGAAAATTCAAGTGTAGATGTCGTTTTACGGTTTAAATAAACGCCCAAAAAATCGTGAATCCAATTGTCAAATTCTATAATTTTAAAGTTTACATCTGTTTTTGGCAAGTCTAAAAAAGAAATCTCAATTTTATTACCTTGAGGACGAAAAGCATTGTATGGATCTTTGTCGGGTAAAGAAATTGTATAGGATCCACCAGGACTAGCATAAATAAAACCAGTGTTTTTATGACATTTAACAATGACTTTTTCTGTTTTTTGTAAAGTAATTAGTACTTGAAAACTACTGTCTTTTTGAATGGTAGCTTCTCCAACTAAACTATCTTTTAAGGATAAATAGTCCTTAACAAGATAAAATTCGATCTTTTTACCTACGAATCCAGTTGTCACCCCACTTATTTTCACTGTTGATTGCGCAATAGAAAAACCAATAGAAAAAGTAAAAAGGAGTAGATAAATTAATTTTTTCATGAAAGAAGCATTGCAGATAATGATACAAACGAAGAAATATCTCCATTATTACGTGCAATCTCTCGAACAATAGTTGCGCTTATAGGAGCAACTGCAGGATCTGTCATAAAAAAAACAGTTTCAATACCAGATATTTGCAAATTCATTTGCGCAATAGCCTTTTCATATTCGAAATCATTGGTGTCACGTAAGCCACGTAATATATAGCGTGCATCTATTTCTTGACAGTATTCTACCGTTAATTTTTGATAGGTCGTAACGCGAATTTTGGAAACATCTTTATAAATATGTTCAATTTGATTTTTACGTTTTTCCAATTCGAAAAAATAATTTTTACTGGTATTAATTCCAATTCCAATTACAATTTCATCAAATAATGGAAGTGCTTTATGAATAACACTTTCATGTCCTTTGGTAAATGGGTCAAATGAACCTGGAAATAAGGCTATTTTTTTCATATTTTTTCATTCTATAAGTAAATATAACAATTTATCAGTTGTGTAACTCTTGTTGCATTTTAACACATTGTCATTCGTTACTATTGTATAAAAAATAAAAGATGAAAAAGGAAACAATTCGAAAAGGAATAGATTAATAGAAAACGCTAATAAATTAATTAGGCAATATGTGAAAAAAGGGTATGATTTAAATGATTATACAAAGAAACAATTAACTGAATTTCAGTATAAAATAAATGAAAGATTAAGAGAAAAATTAAATTTTGATTCTCCAAAGAATATTTTTTATAAATCATAGACGGTAATGTCGCATTTGATACTTGAACCTACCCCTTCTGTAATTATAGGTTAAGAGCTATGAATTATAAATGGAAATCACTAATTTCACTAATTCATAATCCATAACCCATAATTCATAATCCCATAAAATGTTGTTTCACGACTTAAACTTACATAAAAACATTTTGAAAGCCCTAGATGATCAAGGGTTTACTACTCCAACGACAATTCAACAAAAAGCTTTTTCAGTTATTATGTCCGGAAAAGATGTGGTTGGTTTAGCGCAGACTGGAACAGGTAAAACACTTGCCTTTCTTTTGCCAATTCTGAATATGTTCAAATTTGCGAAACAATATGAACCACGTTGTGTGATTTTAGTTCCAACACGTGAATTAGTAATGCAAATAGTGGAGGAAATTGAAAAATTAACTACCTATATGAATGTGCGTGTTTGTGGCGTTTATGGAGGTGTTAGTATTAATACACAGATAGATATTATATTGGATGGACAAGACATCGTGGTAGCTACCCCAGGTCGTTTCTACGATTTAGCATTAAACGGATCTTTAAAGTTGAAGGCTGTTCAAAAAGTTATTATCGATGAGATGGATGAAATGTTGAATTTAGGTTTCCGTACGCAACTTAAAAATATTCTTGAATTATTACCTCCAAAACGTCAAACACTTTTGTTTTCAGCAACAATGCATGAAGAGGTAGAGTTTTTAATTGATGAATATTTCAATAATCCGGAGAAAATAGAAGCGGCTGCCCATGGAACTCCAATTGAGAAGATTAAACAATCCATCTATAATGTTCCTAATTTTCATTCTAAAGTTAACCTGCTAATTAATTTAATTGAAAATAATCCGGATATAAGTAAAGTGTTAGTTTTTACCAAAAGTAGAAAGGTCGCTGATATGCTTTTTGAAATTGTAGATGCAAATTTTCCGGAGCAATTTGGAATTATACATTCGAATAAGTCTCAAAATTACCGCTTTAATGCCTTGCGAAATTTTCAAAATGAAACTTACAGAGGATTGATTGCTACAGATTTAGTTTCGCGTGGATTAGATATTTCAGATGTAACACATGTCATTAATTTTGATATGCCCGAAGAACCAACGAATTATATTCACCGTATTGGACGAACAGGTCGTGCAGATAAAGATGGTATTGCAATTTCTTTCGTTACTCCGTTTGACGAAGAAAATAAAAACAATATCGAGGATTTAATGAAAATGACGGTTGAACTGAATGAACTTCCTGTATCCTATGAAGTGTCTGAAATCCTTTTAGAATCTGAGAAACCGGTAATGCCTGGTGTAAATTATATGCCTGAGGCTACGATTAAAAATTCAAAAGGAGCTTTCCACGAAAAAATAGATAAAAATAAAAAAGTAAATCTTGGTGGTTCTTATAAACGTTCCATAAAAGACAAATACAAAAAAAGACAAACACGTGGCCAAAAGAAAGGAAATTCTAAAATCTAATTGCAATGTTGCACTTCAACTTCTTTTTTTATAATTAGAAAATATAAATGTCGCACATTCTTCTTTTTGATTCAGATTGTATTCTATGCAATAAATCCGTGCAATATATTATTAAACACGATTCAAATAAAATATTTCAATTTGCTTCCTTACAATCCAAGTTCGGACAAGAATTTCTTCAAGAAAATAATTTACCTCTGAATGTCTATTCAACTGTAATTTATCTACAACAAAATAAAATATACACAAAATCCTCAGCAGCAATTCGTGCATTCGCAGCATTGAATATACTGTCTAAGATCTTTCTTCTTCTACTAATTTTCCCGCGCCCAATCCGCGATTTGGTTTACGATGTAATAGCCAAAAACAGAAAGCATTTTTTTAAAAATCAAACTTCCTGTTTAATCCCCACCGAAGAACTCAAAAAACGAATGTTATAATTGATACCTCCTTAAAATCAATCGTAATAAATCTTTAATCTGTCAATCTGCAATCTTTCAATTACATCAGCTCCCACGCACTTTTATACCCACCAACTTCTTCCATGTACTCCAAAAATTTACTGTAAAACGGATCTTGACCAATCGTAGCGCTATCACCTATAACAAAAAGTTGTTCTTTTGCACGTGTTAATGCGACATTCATTCTGCGGTAATCTTTTAAAAAACCAATAATTGCATCAACGTTTGAACGAACCAAGGAAAGTAGGATGATTTCTTTTTCTTGTCCTTGAAAACTATCAATAGTACTAATTAATATTCCTGCAGGTAATAGTTCTTTCGCTAATTGTATCTGTCCAGAATAAGGAGAGATAAACGCAATCGAGGAATAGTCTAATTTTTCTAGTTCAATGATTTTCTGAACGATTGACAATTCGCCTTCATTAATTAAACTGTTTCCGTCTGTGCCCGACTGTTCATCAAATCCTGTACCCGAGGTATCGTAATATATAATGTGTTGATTAATATCTCTTTGATTATCTGGTGTTTGCAAAGCTGAATGATAGAAATAGTTACTCGAAAAATCGGCAATAGATTTACGCATCCTGTATTGTGTATCTAAAAAATAAACATCTTTACAATGGGTAATACTGTGTTCTAAAATAGAAATGGAAAGTCCTTGTTTTTCTGCAGATTGAGACAATACGGTTGGTGGAAGTTGGAATGGATCACCTGCCAATACCCATGTTTTTGCTAGTGGGAAAACAATCCAAGCCAATGCTTCAATCGCTTGTCCAGCTTCATCCATCACTAATGTGTCAAAATGCGCGGTTTTAGGTAAAAAGTCGGCAAGTCCAATTGGCGTTCCTAAAATAACTTCTGATTGATCAAATAATTTTGCGTCAAAATAATTTCGGATATCTCTAATTTCTTTCCGGATACTTTTCACTTCTTTCAATAATAATCCGCGTTGTTCACGTTCATCACGTCCAAAATTCCGTTTATATTGATAGGACATTCGACGCAACTCCTCCGCACGAATTTTTAATTTTTTGATTTCTTTATGTTCTTTTGCGCCCTCCATTTTACCTTCAGGTGTATAGGGAAAAATCACATCATCCACTTTGAGAGAATTACCTACTCGTAAAATCTTTACACCTTGAATTACCAATCCTTTTGCAATATTATCAACAGCTGTGTTACTTGGAGCAGTTACCAAGATGCGTTTTCCTTGCTGAATTAATTGTAAAATTCCTTCAATTAATGTAGTTGTTTTTCCTGTTCCTGGAGGTCCATGAAGTAGTATAAGAGATTCATTGTCAAGTATCGCTTTTACAGCCTGTTCCTGGCTAGTATTTAACGTTTGATTCTTGAATTCAATTTTTTTGTTTAAAAGTAAATCTTGACTGAAATATTCTGCACCATGAATTTTAGTGAAAATTTCATCTACCGATTTATGTTGCTGGATATCTTTTACAGCAGCTAACATCATTTCACTTGTACGATGATCCGGTGCTAGTTTTACACCAACTCCTTTCTCCTCGATCCAGTCTGGAAAATCCGGTGTAAATAATCTAAATTCACCTTTCTGTCCTTCCATACCAAGTAATGTTCCTTTTATAGGAGTTTCTCCCTCCAAGAAACACTCAATCGCCACATTATCTCGGAAATTAGAGGTGTCTGTTGTATACGGTAATTTAAAAGAGATCTCAGGGTAATCTGCATATCCAAAACTTTTTCGAACTACCGTAATCGGATGAAGAACTAAACCATCTGTTTTCAACTGTTTTAATCCCGCTTTAGGATCTAGTGTATAACGGTTTTCTTGCTCTTTCATTTCTAAGGAAATCAATGAAAGCAATCGCTGTTGGTGTGGATGTAATTCGTTCATGTGGTAAAAGTAGAAAGTAGAAAGTAGAAAGTGGGCATAATCTATAAAAGGATGATTTTTTAATTTTATATCTCTTACTTTAACCTTGAAATTTTGAAGTTAAACTTCAAAATTTCAAGGTTAATTTTCATATTTTCCATTTATTTTTTGTGTTTTTGAATACATTAAATTAATTGTTAATCATGGTTTTAAGGAGTTTTTTGTTGTCAGAATTGTTGGAGTCAATTGATGATAATCCTATTCTGCGATGGAAGATTTACAATTAGATCATTTATATGTCATCGTTCCTACTTCTAGAACG
>JBIIKZ010000062.1:0-13551 GCA_044232905.1 Crocinitomicaceae bacterium | reverse complement strand
CTTTAGTAAAACCTCTATACGTTATATCAAAAGATGCGCGGTTAAACAATGGATTCTTAATCAATTTCTCATTCGAGAAAGTTACTTTAACCGTTTTGTTATCTCCTAAACATTTATTATCAATCGTCGGTGTAGATGTCCAAGCATATTCTACTACTGGGTAAGTGAAAACGTCTGTTTCGTATGGTTTATTTGCAGTTGAATTCCAATACAAAGCATATTCAGCATCTGTAGGGCTACCTGAAGTTGGTACATTATGAACTCCTAATGTTCCTCCTGTAAAACCATAAGTCAAGGTTGGAGCTGTAATGGTTGTAGAAGCAACTGTTTGTGATTTATCAACGGTATAAGTTGTTGCTCCTGTTTGCGCTATAATCTTTGTTCCTGCAGTTACTCCTGCTCCTGTAATTACTTGTCCTACTGAAAAACCTGTATTCGCAAATGCGGTTGCAGTTAAAGTTGTACCTGCAATAGATGCTGTTGCACTTGTTGTTCTTCCATAATATCCAGTAGTCAATACTTGAATGGAATCTTTAACATCGCGTGGGGATACATTGATAGAAAAAGTATCCGGAACAGTTACAGCAGATGGCAACATGAAGTAGTAAACCGTATAACCATTATTTGCAACCGCGTTATAAACGATGTTTTTAGTAACAGTTCCTAATATTTCTTTTGTTCCACCTAAGGTTTTTTTACCATAAAAAGTAACATCCACATCTGCAGATGTAGTATTTAAGGAACGAACTACAACTCCTACTCCTCTCCATTTAACTTCTGTTTGTGAATTATACGTTTGGAATAAAGATAAATAATCTGTTCCTGTATCTGGAGATTGTGCAGCATATCCTTTTAATTTATACCCAATATTGTTGGAAGCGTTTATAAAGTTTGATGGATTACCATAGCTTTTCTTGTAATCAACAAACTTTAAAGTATCAACAATTGTATTAGCTGTTGGAGGTACAACTACGTCCACAGTTACAGTAACTGTATACGTTTTTGTAGTCCCATCTTCAGCTGTTACAATATATGTTACTGGACTACTAAAGTTGTTAGCTGTAGTTCCACTTACTTGTAGTGTTGAACCAACTTTCACATTGGATAATGAAGAACTTGTGAAAGTAGCTACTAAAGCAGATACACTCGTTCCTGCTGGAACTGTTATTGCAATCGATGATCCTGAGATTACTCCGGAAGCCAATGGACTTGCAAAACTAAATGCAGTCAAATCTTTTGCTGAACTTTTTTGAGCTGGAGGTGTAACCGTTACAGTTACCGTATACGTTTGTGTTGTACCATCCTCTGCCGTTACTACATAACTAACTGGGGATGTAAAGTTGTTTGCTGTTGAACCACTTGCTTGAAGTGTTGAACCAACTTTTACAGTAGATAAAGCAGAATTACTAAACGTTGCTACCAATGACGTTACGTTTGTTCCATTTGGAACTGTGACAGCGATGTCAGTACCGGTAATTACACCAGATGCTGATGGTGATACAAAACTAAATGCAGTGATGTCTTTTGCAGAACTTTTAGTAGTATTGGTAGTCCCAACCGTTACAGCTGGAGCTGTAGTCTTACATCCATTTTTATCGGTAAGCTCTGGTGTATATGATCCAGCTGCTACTGTTATAGGATTTGTAATGTATTGTTTGTTATTCCATGTATATGTATATGGTGAATAACCTCCCGTTGCTGTTGCTGTTGCTTGACCATCTGCATTGGTTCCTGTTGCATTAACTGAACTTGTAGTCAATCCTAATTTACTACTTACCAAGAATGTTGTTTTTCCCGATTTAATATAATCAACCGAATTCTTGTTGTAGGTAATCAAATACTCTGTAATGTTAATTGTGTCATTATCGGTATCGGCTGCATACGTTTTAGAGATTGCATAATTTAAAGTTGCATTATCTACTGCATCCGAACTCTTATCTTTTGCATAACCAATATATGCATAAAACGAATTGTTTGCTTTAGTAAAACCTCTATACGTTATATCAAAAGATGCGCGGTTAAACAATGGATTCTTAATCAATTTCTCATTCGAGAAAGTTACTTTAACCGTTTTGTTATCTCCTAAACATTTATTATCAATCGTTGGTTGAGAGTCCCAAGTATATTCAACAACTGGATATACAAAAACATCTGTTTCGTATGGTTTGTTTGCAGTTGAATTCCAATACAAAGCATATTCAGCATCCGTTGGATTACCAGAGGTTGGAACATTATGCACTCCTAATGTTCCTCCAGAATAACCATAGGTTAAAGTTGGAGCTGTAATGGTTGTAGAAGCAACTGTTTGTGATTTATCAACGGTATAAGTTGTTGCTCCTGTTTGCGCTATAATCTTTGTTCCTGCAGTTACTCCTGCTCCTGTAATTACTTGTCCTACTGAAAAACCTGTATTTGCAAATGCGGTTGCAGTTAAAGTTGTACCTGCAATAGATGCTGTTGCACTTGTTGTTCTTCCATAATATCCAGTAGTCAATACTTGGATGGAATCTTTAACATCGCGTGGGGATACATTGACAGAAAAAGTATCTGGCACATTTACAGCAGATGGCAACATGAAGTAGTAAACCGTATAACCATTATTTGCAACCGCGTTATAAACGATGTTTTTAGTAACAGTTCCTAATACTTCTTTTGTTCCTCCTACAGTTTTTTTACCAAGAAAGGTAACATCCACATCTGCTGAAGTAGTATTTAAAGAACGAACTACAACTCCCACTCCTCTCCAAGAAACTTGACTTGTAGAATTAAACACTTGATATAAAGAGAGATAATCAGTTCCAGTGTCCGGTGATTGAGCTGCATACCCTTTTAATTTATACCCAATATTGTTGGAAGCATTTATAAAGTTTGATGGATTACCGTAGCTTTTTCTATAGTCTACTAATTTTGAAGTATCAACTATAGTAACCGGACCTCTTTTCTTTTTAGAAATAACTTTAGTATCAACTAATTTAGTAGATTCATTTAAGTTTTCTAGAACATAATTATCCGTTTCGTTTACAATTGCTTTAGGATAACTTTTCTCTTTCTTGATAAAAGATCCTTTGGATTTGTTCTGTCCATAAACAGAAAATGTAGTTGAAAATAAAAAACCAACCAACAACAACAATACAATTTTCTTCATAAAATACAAATTAATTTTACTTATTAGAGTGCAAATATAATGAAAGCGTAGCAATTATAATCCTATGACTAACTATTAGACATCTCTTTATTAACATTGTAAAAAAGTTTTATTAACATCAGTAGGACTTTTTTTGAGTTTATCCCTTGAAAAAATTGTAATTATTCAATAGTTAGTTTAGTTTTGCAAAATTTTTCTAAAGTTTGACAATTTCATCTTGTCTAACTGAAAACGTTAATTTAACTACTCAAAAATGCTTAACAACAAGCTTTTTCACTCTTTTTTAATCTCATTTTTGGTGCTAATTGGTCTTGGTTTATGTTCCTATATTCCAAAAACTAAATTATTTGGTTATGAGCTAAAAAAAATCGATGTGTTAAGTGATATTCGTTCGGAAAAAAAACAAAAAATAACCAAGAAAAATACCATAAAAAAAGAATTTTTAGACACATGTCCTGCTGGAACTATTTGTTTTGAAGATTACTCCGCTAAAAAAAATGCATTAAATGCTTTTTTCAACGCACTCATTAACATACATGAAAACAAGTCAAAAACACGTATCGCTTTTTTCGGTGACTCTTTCATTGAAGGAGATATAATGACGGAAGAAATTCGACAAATACTTCAAAATAGATTTGGCGGTGGAGGTGTTGGTTTTGTGCCTATAACTTCCGAAATCGCAGGTTTTAGACAAACCATTTTTCACCGTTTCAAACAATTCAACACCTACAATATTATTAACAACAGTAAATCCGCAATCCCTTTTGCAGCTGCTGGATATTGCTCTTACCCACTTGCAGGGAATTTAGTGACTTACGCTGGTGTTAAAACAAATAAAAGATTAAAAAGATTTAACAATATTCGGGTGTTTTATGAAACTTCCGCAAAAGAAAATATTAGTTATGTAATTAATCAAAAAACACTTAATTTTCAAACGAATGCAACCAATAAATTAGAGGCGCAAAATCTTCCGAATGTCCGAACAAATCAAATATCTTTCGTCTTTCCAGCAAGCCAACACTTAAAACTTTATGGGATTTCAGTGGAAGATAGTTCCGGAGTGGTATTAGATAATTTTGGAATGAAAAGTAATTCTGGTGTAGCATTGGCAAATATTTCCGATACACGACATAAACAATTTGATTCACTTCAAAACTACAAACTAATCGTACTTCAATATGGATTAAATGTTGTAGGGCCAACAACTACAAACCTTGATTGGTATGTTAAATCCATGACACGAATGGTCAAACGTATCAAACGCAACTATCCAAATTCAAGTATCTTATTGTTAAGCGTATCCGACCGAGGAACCCGTCAAAATGGGAAATACCAAACGATGGGTACGATACCATTTATGATTGAAGCACAAAGAAAAATCGCTAAAAATGCAGGGGTTGCTTTTTGGGATATGTTCAGTGCAATGGGTGGAGAAAACACGATCGTTAAATACGTCATGAATAAACCTGCATTAGCAAATAAAGACTTCACGCACCTTACATTCAAAGGAGGAGAAAAAATAGGAGAAATTTTCTCTAAGACTTTATTATACGAATACAAAAAATATAATGACAAAAAAGCACACATACGTGCTATGGGCATCACTTCTCATTAGCTTTTTAATGCATTCTCAAGATACCTTGAGATTTAATATCCCAAGAATATATGGCTTTGAAAATCTACAAAGTGATACAATTTCGAACGGGAAATTTATAACCAGTTTTATCGAAAAGTTACAGCTCCAAAAACAAAATAACGATAGAAAAATTAACATTTTACACATAGGAGACTCTCATCTACAAGCGGATTACATCACCCATACCGCTCGTGTATCTCTCCAGAAATTATTTGGAAATGCTGGTCGTGGATTTATTGCACCACTTAAAATATCCAAATCCAATGAACCTTTCAACTATCAAACTACAAGCAATAATACCTGGAAAAGTTCACGCTGTGTATTTAGTAAACAATCACAAACAATCGGCCTAGGAGGAATGTCAATCAAAACAAATGATCGTTATTCAACCATGCAACTTAAAACGTACAATACAGACAGCATGGACTATGCGTTCACGAAAATTAAACTCTACCACGCTTCTAACGACTCTTCATTTTCCGTTCATATTTCTGACACAACTGTTAAAAACAATTTCAGTCAAACAAAATCCGAACTACCATATACTTCGAATTTCACTGCTTCAACAAAAACATCACTTATTAATATCTATCTTAAGAAAACAGATTCCATCCAATCAAACTTTTTGTTTTATGGCGCAGTATTCGAAAACGAAAAAAATGGCGTTTTATATCATTGTATTGGTATAAATGGGGCGCGCTTTAAAGACTACAGCAAATCGAACGAATTCTGTTCGCAAACAGCTAGTTTAAACCCCGACATTCTGATTATTTCATTAGGAACCAATGAGTCTTTTCAAAAAAAATACAACTCTGAAATATTCTATCAAGAAATAGATACATTGGTAACAAACTTAAAAAAGGTTAGTCCAAACACTCCTATTCTATTAACTACCCCTGCTAATTCTTTTTACTATCACCAAATAAATTACAACATCCCTTTAGTTAGTCAAACGATTATTAAATATGCCAACGATAATAATCTAGCATATTGGGATTTATTTTCTATTACAGGAGGAAAAGACAGTGCTACCTTGTGGAAAAAAGCAAATTTATTAAGTCGTGATGGCATTCATTATTCAAAAGATGGATATATTCACCAAGGAAATTTATTAACAAAAGCCATTATCAACACATATAACAAATATGTTTCAACTAGATAATCAAAAAATTTGGAATCAATTCCTGTACAATCCAGAAGAACCGCTAATATTTAGTTCGGGGTTATTCCTTTTTATGTTTACAGCATTTATGCTCGTGTATTTCATAGTACACAAAAATCATCGTTTGAAAACTACCTTTGTAACCCTATTCTCTCTATACTTCTACTACAAATCTAGCGGCCTATATTTCACTATATTAATTGGATCAACAATCGTTGATTTTACACTTGCAAATCTCATATATAAACAACAAAATAAAATTTACAAAAAAATCATTCTTATTATTAGTGTTGTTCTAAACCTTGGACTATTAGCTTATTTTAAATACACTAATTTTTTCTACGAAATCATTTGCAACTTTTCTAATTTCACCTTTAAACCGATGGATATTTTCTTACCGGTGGGTGTATCCTTTTTTACCTTCCAATCTTTAAGTTATACCTTTGATATTTATCGTGGCACACTAAAACCAGTTAAAAATATTTTAGACTATGCATTTTTCGTCTCTTTTTTCCCACAATTAGTAGCAGGTCCAATTGTTCGTGCATCTGAATTCATTCCGCAATTATTCAAGCCTGTTATTATCACAAAAGAAATGCTAGGTAAAGCAGTCTTTCTTATCGGTAGCGGACTAATTAAAAAAGCAATTATAGCAGATTATATTAGTATAAATTTTGTGGATAGAATATTCGATAATCCGACTCTTTATTCCGGTCTTGAAAATTTAATTGGTGTTTATGGATATACCTTACAAATTTATTGTGATTTTTCCGGTTACTCCGACATGGCTATCGGTATCGCTTTATTAATGGGATTTCATTTTAACATCAATTTTGATTCTTCCTATCAATCGATTAATATTACAGAATTCTGGAGAAGATGGCATATTTCATTGTCTACCTGGCTTAAAGATTACGTATATATCACCATGGGCGGAAATAGAAAAGGTAAAATTAGAACCTACCTAAACCTTTTCCTAACAATGCTGATTGGTGGATTATGGCATGGTGCTGGCTTTCGTTTTATTCTTTGGGGCGCAATGCACGGAACAGCACTTATTTTTCATAAACTCTGGATGAATCTATTTCCGCCAAAAAACAAGAATAAATTTGGTAAATGGTTTTCAAAACCATTGAGCTGGTTTCTTACATTCCATTTTATTTGTTTCTGTTGGATATTTTTCAGATCCGAAAATATGACCATCGCAACGCAAGTACTCAACCAAATTGCATTTAATTTCAAAGCATCTATCTTTTGGGAATTCATCCAAGGATACAAAACTGTTTTATGCATTTTAGTAATCGGATACATAATTCATTTCATGCCTAAAAAATGGGAAACTGCACTTGAGAAGTCCATTATTAAAGTTCCATTACCAATAAAAGCATTGTATTTAATCGGTATTTTATTAATTGTTGCTCAATTCAAATCTGCTGAAATTCAGCCTTTTATATATTTTCAATTTTAACAACAACGAATTAATAAATCATTTTACAAAAAAATATTATGGCTTTTTATTCCTAGAAACTTTTTTTTGCTAATTTCGGTTAAAATTAATCAACTATTAAACTAAAAAACGTAGGGGTAAAACTCTATTTTAAAACAATTTATGACAAACATTTTTGTTGCCCGATTAGATTACGGCGTTACTCAAGAGGAGTTAAAAAGTGCTTTTGAGCAATATGGTCAAGTAAATAAAGTGTCACTTGCCATAGACAAAGAAACAGGTAAATCTAAAGGATTTGCTTTCATTGAAATGAAAAATGATGAGGAAGCGGTTGCTGCTATCAAAGGTTTGGATGGTCTTACAATGCATGGGCGACAAATCGCGGTAAAACAAGCCGAAGATAGATCCAACGGAGCTCCTAAAAGAGATTTCAATAACACTACCGAAAGAAAACCATTCGTTCGTGATACAAGAGAACCTAGAGATAATAACTCTTCGGTTAAGAAGGATCGGGATGATGACGATGATAATTCTTCAACTCCCGAAATTTTCATTCCTAAACCTACCATCAATAAAGTAGTAGAAAAAAAGAAAGATCCGATTATGAAAAAAATCGAAGATCGACCAAAAGCAAATAAAATGCAAGCATACAAAAAAAGTGGAAAACAAAACCGCTACTTTTTGGATGAAGACGATGATTATTAAATACAAAAGTCCTTTTATAAGGACTTTTTTTTTGCTTTAAAAAATGGAAAAAGACAGTTACGCACTTGGAATTGATATCGGCGGGACCAATATTGCATTTGGTTTAGTGGATAAATTCGGAAATATAAAGTTTGAAACCAGTGTCCCAACAAAAAATTTCGAAACACCACTAGACTTTATCAATTACTTACATCAACTTAAAGAACTACAAGCAACAAATTGCAAGATCGTAGGAATTGGAATTGGCGCACCAAATGGTAATCATTTCAAAGGAACCATCGATTTTGCACCAAATTTAAGCTGGAAAGGATGTATTCCATTGAGAGAAATGTTCGAAAATATTTTTAAACTTCCAACGATTTTAACAAACGACGCAAACGCTGCTGCTGTTGGAGAAAAATATTTTGGATGCGCAAAAGACCTTCAGAATTTTGTAACAATTACTTTGGGTACAGGATTAGGTAGTGGTATTTTCATTAATAACAACATCATTTATGGAGAACATGGTTATGCAGGAGAATATGGCCATATACGACTCATTCCAAACGGACGACTTTGCAAGTGTGGACGAAAAGGATGTTTAGAAACCTATGCTTCATCAACGGGAATCGTTAGATCATATCACGAATTACTTTCCCCCAATAAAAAATCGAGTAACTTAAATAATTACAAGAACATTTCCGCGAAAATAATTTTCACGGAAGCGGAAAAAGGAGATTTATACGCCAATGAACTAGTAAATTATACCGCTGAAATATTGGGTGCATCGCTTGCTGATTTTTGTGCTTTCTCAGACCCTAAAGCATTTGTGCTTTTTGGAGGAATTGCACAAAATGGCGAATTTTTTAGAAAAAAAGTTGCAGAAGCATTTGATGAAAATCTACTTTCTGTATTTAAAAATAAAGTTGAAATACGCTTATCTACCTTACACGATAAAAATGCCGCGATTTTAGGAAACGCTGCAAGCGTATTTTTAATTAAATAACTATTTTAACTAAAGAATATTCTTAAAAAAAGTGTGATAAACGAATATTTCATTAATTTTAGCCCCTATAACTATTTAATAATTTACCCTTGTGTTAGGGATAACAAAAAACTTATTGATTATGAGAAAAATGAAACTTTTTGTACTTGTAACAGTGCTTTGTACAAGTTTGTTTTCACGAGCAGACGAAGGTATGTGGCTTCCATTCATGCTTGGAAGAAACTTTGAAGACATGAAAAAACATGGACTTAAATTGACACAAGAACAAATTTATTCAATCAACCATTCTTCACTTAAGGATGCTGTTATCTCTTTTGGAGGCTTTTGTACTGGAGAGATTATTTCTAAAAAAGGTTTAGTATTGACTAACCACCATTGTGGTTATGATGCAATTGCAGATGCTTCTTCTCCTGAAAAAAATTATTTAGACAAAGGTTTTTGGGCTAAAAATAATGCAGAAGAAATTGCTGTGCCTGGTTTGACTGCTTCATTTGTAGTTCGAATCGAAGATGTTACCTCTTTAATTCAAAAAGAATTAAATGAGTCAATGACTGCTGAACAACGTGCTACTAAAATTTCGGAAATCGCTAAAATATTAGAAAAAGAAGCTATTGAAGGTACACATTACGAAGCTTTTGTACGTGATTTCTACAATGGAAATGAATTCTATTTATTTGTAAAAGAAACATTTAATGACGTTCGTTTAGTTGGTACTCCTCCTCAGTCTTCCGGTAAATTCGGTGGTGATACAGACAACTGGATGTGGCCACGACACACTGCTGATTTCTCTATGTTTAGAATATATGCAGGCGCAGACAACAAACCAGCTGGCTTTAATGCTAGTAATGTACCATTTACTCCTAAACACAGTTTCCCTATTTCTTTAGACGGAATTAAAAAGAATGATTATGCAATGGTTATGGGTTACCCAGGTAGAACCAACCGTTTCTTAACTTCTTTTGGTGTTGAACAAGCGATTAAATTAGAACAACCTAAAATTGTAGATATTCGTGCTAGAAAACTGCAAATTATGAAGAAATATATGGATCAAAACGTTAAAGTCCGTTTAAATTATTCTTCTAAATATGCGCAGGTTGCGAATTATTGGAAATATTTCATTGGTCAAACTGCACAATTAAAAAACAATAAAGTTGCAGACAAAAAAAGAGAAATTGAAAATAACTATAACGCATTTACTAAAGGAGAAGCAGAATATGCAAACGTATTAGCAGATGTTGAAGATGCATACAGAGCAACTAATTCAATTATCTATACAAAAGTATATTATGGGGAATTTTTGAACCAAGTAGACATCAATGCAAATGTTTTAATTTATAAAAACATCGCTAATTTAGAAGCTGCAGGTAAAAAAGACCAAGCTGCACAACTGCAAAAAGTTGCTAAAGATCGTTGGAAAGAGTTCTTCAAAAACAACAATTTAGACATCGAATTAGAAATATTGTCTGATGTATATACAATGTACTTGAAAGACATTCCAAATGCTCAAAAAGGTCCTTTCGCAAAAATGTTGAATGAAAAAGGTGCGAAAAAAATCAATAAGTATCTTGCTAAAATTGCAAAAAAATCAATCTTCACAAACAAAGAAAGATATATGGAATTCGCTAAAGAATTCTCTTTATCAAAACTAATGAAAGATCCTTTATTTATTTTAATTTCAGATATCGACGATGCATTTGTTGCTACTATGAATAAAAAAGCAATTAAAGAAGCGCAGGTAAAATTACAACGTGCAAATAGACTTTTTGTTAAAGGTGTTAGAGCAATGGATTTAAACAAAAACTATGCTCCAAACGCTAACTCAACTTTACGTGTAACGTATGGTAACGTTCTCCCTTACGCGCCAAAAGATGCTGCTTTTTATGACTATCAAACAACGTTAAATGGTGTAATGGAAAAAGAAGATCCATCTACTCCAGAATTTAATGTGGATCCAGTAATGAAAGAATTATGGAAAAACAAGGACTATGGTAGATATGCAAACAAAAAAGGGGATTTAACCGTTAACTTTTTAACAAACAACGATATTACAGGTGGGAATTCAGGTTCTCCTTGTATTAATGCAAACGGTGAGTTAATCGGTCTTGCATTTGATGGTAACTGGGAAGCAATGTCAGGAGATATTTATTTTGAACCAAACATTCAACGTACTATTGTATGTGATATTCGTTATGTATTATGGATCATCGACAAATGTTATGGTGCTCAAAACTTAATTGAAGAATTAGACATCAAAAAATCAAACGCTTCTGACTTAACATCTGATGAAGCGTCAAATAATGAAGATGAAGACGCAAATAAGGCAAAAGGTACTAAAAACATAAATACTTTACCTTGTCCAAAAACAGCAGCTGAATTAGGTATTAAAGATGTTCAATTTGAAGTTGGAAGTTCCTCCCTTACTAAAGCATATGCTAATTTAGACAAAGTAGTGGAACTATTAAATACCAATGCTAACTACACGATTGAGATCGAGGGGCATGCTGATCAAACTGGTGATGTTTGTAAAAACTTAACTTTATCTGAAAAACGTGCAAAAGCAGTTGAAAAGTATTTAATAGCGAAAGGCATAAGTACTTCTCGTATTAAAGTGAAAGGTTTTGGATCTGCACAACCGAAAGATGAGAACAAAACAAAAGATGGAAGAGCTCACAACAGAAGAGTTTCTTTCGTTTTCAAATAAAACATATTTAACGATATAACAAAGGCTACCTCAAATGAGGTAGCCTTTGTTATTTTATGACAAAAGTTCTATTTCAGTTAAATTACTTTATCTAATTTTAGTTTAAAATATACCTTATGATGCTTCGTACTTTTATATTACTCAATTGTTTTTGGATGCTGTGCAATTGTTCTCATCAACCCACAAGCACAAAAGTCTTGCGTAAAAAAATTAATGAAACTGTTTATGCTTCTGGTAATATTGAAAGTTCTAATCAATATCAAGTTTTCTCATTGGTTAGCGGATATATTAAGAAAATCAATATTCAAGAAGGTGATCAGGTTTTGAAAAATCAAACCATAATAGAAATAGCAAATGAAGGTGGTAAAATTGCGTTGAAAAGCGCTGCATTGAATCGAGACTTTTCCAACTTTAAGGAAAATAAAAATAAAATAAACGAATTAAAAATCGCGCTTAACTCCGCTAAAACAAAATGGATTAACGATTCCATTCAGTTAAAACGTAAAAAATATTTATTGGAAAACAAGGTTATTTCAGCAAGTGAGTTCGAAAATTTTGAAATTATAAGTATTGGATCTAAATCCAACTATACATCATTAACTTTTCAGCTGGAAGACTTACGTAAGCAGTTAAGATTAAATGATCAACTTGGAAAAAGCAATTATGCACAATCTAGTAAGTTATTTAATGACTTCAACATTAAAAGTGAAATCAATGGTGTCGTATATAGCATATTCAAAAAAGTAGGAGAATTAGTAAGCCCACAAACCCCTATTGCTATTATTGGTGGTGCTAAAAACTACATTCTAAAACTACAAGTCGATGAATACGATATCACAAAAATTCAATTACGACAAAAAATAAAGGTAAAATTAGATAGTTATAGAGGTCGTGTATTCGATGCTTACATCACTAAAATTTCACCGATTATGAATGAAAAATCGAAAACATTCAGCATTGAAGCACAATTTGAGCAACAGCCCCCCATCCTCTATCCAAACCTAACTTTAGAGGCAAATATCATCATCAAAACAAATCCTGCAGCATTATTAATTCCTAGAGAATTTTTAATTAATGACAAATATGTTGTCTTAAAAAACGGCAAAAAAATCATAATAAAAACTGGCATCATGGATTTAAAATATGTAGAAGTGGTTCAAGGACTTACTAAAAATGAAGAAATAATCATTCCAAATGAAAATTAATTTAGGTTTTGAAATTGCAAAATCATTATTATTAGCTCGTTGGAAACAAACGTTAGTTGCAGCTATTGGAGTAACGTTTAGTATTACCATGTTTATTACCCTACTTGGATTCATGAATGGTCTTAACGAATTATTGGATGGTTTAATTTTAAACCGAACACCACACATTCGCTTATTTAATGAAATTAAACCTTCCGAAAATCAACCAATAAATGTAAACTCGGATTCGATATCAGAATATAATTTCATTCATTCAATTAAACCAAATGGTGGGAGAATTAGTATTTACAATGCAATTCCAATCATTTCTAAATTAAAGGAAGATAAAAACATACTAGGAATTGCTCCCAAATTATCTGCTCAAGTGTTTTACAATGTTGGGGAAACAGACTTAAACGGGGTGATCAATGGGATTAATGTTACGGATGAACAAAAGTTATTTGCGTTTGAAACCTATGTGACAAAAGGTATTTGTAATGATTTAAACATTGTACCAAATAGCATAATTTTAGGGAAAGGAGCTGCCGATAAAATGCTAGCCAACATTGGTGATATAATCCAAGTA
>JBIIKZ010000060.1:0-14227 GCA_044232905.1 Crocinitomicaceae bacterium | reverse complement strand
TCGTATTTGAAAACACCGTTGTAGCGCCGATACAAACGGAAGAACCTCCAGTAATAGCTGGTACAACTGGAAGCGCGGTAACGGAGACAGTCGTTGTACTTATTGTCGTACAACCATTAATTGTAACAGCGTAACTAATAATACTTGAACCTCCTGAAATACCACTTACTAATCCAACAACGTCTATTGTTGCACTCGCAGAACCACTTGACCAAACACCATTTGGTGTAGTATTTGCCAACAAGGTTGTTTCTCCAGCACATACGGTTGTAACACCTGTAATTGGATTAACACTTGGCATGGAAAATGTATTAACAGTTGTAGATTGTGTAGTGGAACAACCCAAGATTGTAACTGTATAATCGATTTGACTAGTACCAGGTGTTAATCCCGATACCAAACCTGAGCTATTAATCGAAGCAACTGCTGGTGTTAGACTTGTCCAAACACCACTTGGAGTTGTATTGGATAATTGACTTGAAGCGCCAACACAAACGTTTGTTGAGCCTGTGATAGAAGCTACAATGGGTAATGCATTCACGGTAATCGTACTATTCACCGTAGTAGAACAATTGTTTGCTGTTACTACATAACTTATACTACTTGTTCCTGCTTTGATCGCGGTTACTAATCCTAAAGTATCTATTGTTGCAACGCCTGGGGTGCCACTTGACCAAACACCTGAAGCTGTTGCATCTGCTAATTGTGTTGTAGAACCTTCACAAAGCGTTGTTGTTCCGGTTATTGCTGCAACTGCTGGGAATGCATATATTCGAACTGTAGTTGTATCCGACTTAACACAGCCATTTACATCCGTAACGGTATAACTAATCAAGCTCGATCCTGCTGTTATACCAGTAACTAGTCCTGTACCTGAGATCGTTGCTACACCTGTACTTCCACTAGACCATACACCTGTAAGTGTCGTGTTAGAAAGTTGGGTGGTTAATCCAATACACGCTTGTTTAGTACCTGTTGTAACTGATACTATCGGTAAAGCATTCACGGTAATCGCTTTTGTAACCGTTTTTGAACAGCCTAATTGCGTTACTAAATAACTAATCGTTGCCGCGCCAGCACTTACGCCAGTGATTGATCCAGAGGTAGCATCAATTGTTGCAACGCCAGGGGTATCACTACTCCAAACGCCGCCGGATGTCGTATTTGAAAACACCGTTGTAGCGCCGATACAAACGGAAGAACCTCCAGTAATAGCTGGTACAACTGGAAGCGCGGTAACGGAGACAGTCGTTGTACTTATTGTCGTACAACCATTAATTGTAACTGAATAAGTTATTACACTAGTCCCTGCTTTTACTCCTGTTGCTAACCCACCTGCTGAAATAGTTACATTGGCTGGAGTTGCACTCGTCCAAACACCTCCTGGAGTTGTATTCGACAATTGACTTGTTGCCCCAGCACAAATGGTTGTAAGACCTGTAATTGGATTAACACTTGGCATGGAAAACGTGCTCACTGTTGCAGAACTTGAAGAAGTACATCCTAAAATAGTAACCGTATAATTAATTTGGCTAGTTCCAGTAGTTAATCCAGAAACCAAACCTGCATTATCAATCGAAGCAACTGCAGGTGTTAGACTTGTCCAAACACCGCCTGGGGTTGTATTGGATAATTGACTTGTAGCGCCTATACAAACGTTTAATGTACCAGTAATTGGGTCTACAATCGGAAGAGCATTCACCGTTACTACATCTGAAACTGTTGTTGCACATCCATTTAAAGTTACTACATAATTAATTGTACTAGTTCCAGCTGAAACCGCTGTTACTAATCCAGTTGCATCTATCGTAGCTATGCTCGTTGAACCACTTGACCAAACACCTGATGCTGTTGCATCTGCTAATTGAGTAGTCTCAGCTTCACAAAGCGTTGTTGTACCTGTTATTGGCGCAACTGTTGGGTATGCATATACTCTAACGGTGGTAGTATCTGAACTAATACAACCATTTGAATTGGTTACTGTATAACTAATTACTGTTTTACCAGCAGCAACACCAGTTACGGTACCTGTACCTGAAATAGTTGCAATTGCAGGAGAAGCTGAAGACCAAACACCAGAAGGTGTATTGTTCGTTAATTTAATTTTTACTCCAACACATAATTGTTTAACTCCGGAGATATTATTAACTGTGGGTAAAGAATTGACGGTGATTACTGTACTCACTACGGTGGTACAACCAAGAGTTACTACCGTATAATCAATTACGGCATATCCAGCACTTATACCAGTAAGTAGTCCAGTAATAGGATCAATTGTAGCTACTCCTGGCGTATCACTACTCCAAGTACCACCTAGTGTTGTATTAGATAATGGTGAAGTATTACCAATACAAATACTTGTTGTTCCAGTGATTGCATTTACAATTGGTAATGGATTAACGGTAAATTTACGCAGTGTATCATGACAACCTGTAGCTGTTTTAGTAAAGGTAAATTGCGTTTTACCAGCTGAAATACCTGTAATTGCACCAGTATTAGTTATTGTTGCTACGCCAGGGACTGAACTTGACCAAGTACCTAGTGAGCTGGGGGATACGGCCGATGTAAATCCTTCACAAATAGTATCGTTTCCAATATATGCGAGAACAGGAAGATCCTTTACTGTTATTGTACCAACCAAGGTTGAATCGTCTTTTGATGGACAAGATCCTGTGGCAGTAACAGAATAGGAAAAAGGGGATCCGACAGCTGTAGAAGGTTTACCAAAAACTTTTAGTGTTGGGTAATTAAACAAATAAGTCACACCAGTAGGTAAACCAGAAGCTGTAGCGTCTGTAGCATTGTAGGAAACATCGTAAAAAATGGTGTCTAAAGGAGAATTTTTACAAATATTTTGCGTCGTTTTTGACAATGCAGAAGTTAAGTCAATCACATTTCCAACTACAAAGAGCTGTTCATGCACATCATATCCATCACCGCCAGGAGCAACATCCCCAGGATAGGTAGCAACCATTGCAAAATCATAAATTCCTTGCAGATGCATGTCAATGGTGGAAATAAATGTTCTAAAAAGACCAACATTTCCAGATAAAGAAATGCCATTAAACGTTTGACTAAAATTTTGAGTTGAGTTATCGGGTGCAGTAACAAGTACAGTAACAGTAATGTTTTTATTTAAAATTGGGGTTGATCCAGAGTTTAAGATTTTTACGCCTAAAGAAACACCGGTATTTGGACACATATTTGTGTAAGGAAAAGGATCTCCTGTAGTATTTAAAGTCTGTACTAGTATATTTTGTGAAAATGAAAAGGAACTTAGAAGACATAATAATCCGATAATTACCATCGAAATGCTATTGAATCTTCCCATACTCCTAGTATTGTGTGCGTAATTCATTTTAAATTTTTTTATCTGGATGATATATGTGATAAAATCTTGTACAACCCCCAAAAATAACATAAATAATTAAAATTATTACGTTAAAATCGGTAAAAGGTTGCCTAAATGAACTTCTTAAATGGATGAAAGTGACTAGAGCAGAATTAATTGAAAAAAAAATAAATTATAAACGGATTTTTTATTGGTTCAATACCACAAAAAGGGTAATTTTGTAGCGAAAAATTATTTTATTTATAATTAATCTAAATAACACTATTTTTAAGATTCATTCTTATGATAAAAATAACAGATAATGCTAAAAAACAAGCCATTAGATTAATGGAAGACGAAAACAAAGCAGGATATTTTATCCGTGTTGGTGTTGAAGGTGGCGGTTGTTCAGGTTTGATGTACCAGTTAAAATTTGACAACGAAGATAAAGAAGACGATAAAATCTTTGAAGACAATGGCATGAAGGTAGTTGTAGACAAAAAAAGTTTTCTCTATTTAATTGGTACAACACTTGATTTTTCGGGTGGTTTAAACGGAAAAGGATTTGTTTTTGAAAATCCAAATGCAGGAAGAACTTGTGGTTGTGGAGAAAGTTTTTCTATCTAACAAAAAAATAATGAGCTATACCGAAGATCAATTAGCAAAAGATTTAGAAAATCAAGAATATAAATTTGGTTTTGTAACGAATATTGAATCTGATCAAGCACCGAAAGGATTGAATGAAGATATTATTCGATTTATTTCCGCTAAGAAAGAGGAGCCAAATTGGTTATTAGAATATCGTTTGACCGCTTTCAAAGCTTGGCAAGCGATGACTGAACCAGAATGGGCACATGTCACATACGAAAAACCAAACTTTCAAGATATTATCTACTATTCTGCACCAAAACAGAAAAAGAAATACGAAAGTTGGGACGATGTAGAGCCAGAAATGAAAGAAACCATGAAAAAATTGGGGATTTCAATGGATGAACAACAACGTTTAACCGGAACAAACATGGCTGTTGACTTTGTGATGGACTCTGTTTCTGTAGCAACCTCTTTCAAAGAAAAACTAAGCGAACTTGGGATTATTTTTTGTTCCTTTTCAGAAGCAGTAAAAGAATATCCAGAACTCGTAAAAAAATACATGGGAACGGTAGTTCCGCATACGGATAATTTCTATGCCGCTTTAAATGGCGCAGTATTTACGGATGGTTCGTTTTGCTATATCCCAAAAGGAGTTCGTTGTCCTATGGAACTTTCTACTTATTTCCGAATTAATGAAGGTGGAACTGGTCAATTTGAACGCACCTTAGTTGTTGCGGATCAAGGTGCGTATGTATCCTATTTGGAAGGTTGTACAGCACCTCAACGCGATGAAAATCAATTGCACGCTGCAGTAGTAGAATTAATTGCATTAGACGATGCAGAAATCAAATATTCAACTGTACAAAACTGGTATCCAGGAGATAAAGATGGTAAAGGCGGAATTTTTAATTTTGTAACCAAACGTGGAATTTGCGAGAAAAACGCTAAAATTTCGTGGACACAAGTAGAGACTGGTTCTGCAGTTACTTGGAAATATCCATCCTGCATTTTAAAAGGTGATTATTCGATTGGTGAATTTTATTCGGTTGCAGTGACCAACAATTTTCAACAAGCGGATACAGGAACGAAGATGATTCACCTTGGAAAAAACACAAAAAGTACTATTATTTCCAAAGGTATTTCCGCAGGAAAATCGCATAATTCCTACAGAGGTTTAGTGCAAATTCATAAAGGTGCAAAAAACGCTCGAAACTTTTCGCAATGTGATTCTTTGTTGATGGGAGATACATGTGGCGCACATACTTTCCCATACATTGAATGTAAAAATAGCACTGCGAAGATTGAACACGAAGCTACCACTTCTAAAATTGGGGAAGATCAAATATTCTATTGTTTACAACGAGGTATTAGCGAAGAAAAAGCGATTAGCTTAATTGTAAATGGGTATTGCAAAGAAGTACTGAACCAATTACCGATGGAATTTGCTGTGGAAGCACAGAAGTTGTTAGCGATTAGCTTGGAAGGCTCTGTGGGGTAAAGGATTAATAGATTAACAGATTGCAGATTAACAGATTACAAATTAACAGATTACAGATTAACAGATTAACAGATTACAGATTACAGATTAACAGATTACAGATTAACAGATTACAGATTAACAGATTACAGATTACAGATTACAGATTAACAGATTGCAGATTAACAGATTACAGATTAACAGATTACAGATTAACAGATTACAGATTAACAGATTGCAGATTAACAGATTGCAGATTAACAGATTTGAGATTGAAAAAAAAAGATGGCTACAATTAAAAATTTTGAAGAATTAGATGTTTGGAAAATAAGTATGGAATTATGTACTGAAATATATAATTTGACAAATTCTGATTTATTTTCAAGGGATTTTGCTTTGAAAGATCAGATTAGACGATCAGCAATTTCAATTCCATCCAATATATCGGAAGGATACGAAAGAGATGGTATCAATCAATTTCTTTTTTTTCTTGCTATTTCAAAAGGGTCATGTGGAGAATTAAGAACACAACTTCGAATTGCCTATAGCCTGAACTATCTATCAAGCATGGATTACAACAATTTGAATGAAAAATGCTTATCAACGAGTAAACAGCTTTCAGGTTTTATAAAATATTTAAGAAATTATAAATTAAACGAAAAGAATAACAAATTGCAGATTCAATCTGTCAATCTGTAATTTGTAATCTTCTAATTCAAAAATTATGATAAAAATAAACGATTTACACGCATCTATTGATGGAAAAGAAATTCTTAAGGGGTTAAACCTTGAAGTAAAAGCTGGAGAAGTACATGCAATCATGGGGCCAAATGGTGCTGGAAAGAGTACGTTAGCATCTGTGTTAGCTGGTCGTGAAGAATATGAAATTACAGCAGGATCCGTGGAATTTGACGGTAAAGATTTATTGGAACTATCTACCGAAGATCGTGCTAGAGAAGGATTGTTTTTAGCGTTTCAATATCCGGTAGAAATCCCTGGAGTTTCTAACGTTAACTTCTTGCGAACTGCCTTAAATGAAATTCGCGAGTACAAAGGAGAAGAACAAATTTCTGCAAAAGACTTCATGCAATTAGTGCGTGATAAATCTAAAATTGTGGAATTAGACGCAAAATTAGCTTCACGTTCGGTAAACGAAGGTTTTTCAGGAGGTGAGAAAAAACGTAACGAGATCTTTCAAATGGCGATGTTACAACCAAAATTATCCATCTTGGATGAGACCGATTCTGGTTTAGATATCGATGCATTACGTATCGTAGCTAATGGTGTAAACACGTTGAAAACCAACAAAAATGCAACCATCGTTATTACCCACTACCAACGTTTGTTAGACTATATCGTTCCTGACTTTGTACACGTGCTATACAACGGAAGAATTGTGAAAACAGGTCCTAAAGAACTGGCGTTGGAGTTAGAAGAAAAAGGTTACGATTGGATTAAAGCTGAATTTGCAGAGTAGGCGCCTCGGCTTCGAGAGCCTCAGCCTTCGAGAGCCTCAGGCTTCGTTAACAGAGGCTACGAAGATTTTAAAAATAAATAATTGAATTTACATAGCATTTGAACATGAATCAAATCACTAAATTTCACGAACGTATTTCTTTAGAAGGAGTTAGATTAGTAATTCCGGAGACACAAAGGGCGCTTGCATTTGCAACCCTTTCTCAAAATGTATTTCCAACTACACGAACAGAAGCCTGGAAATATACACGAACTACGCGTATTGCAAATGCACATTTTGCGATACAAACTCCTACCGAAATACCTTCGATAGAAAAATATAAAATAGAAGGATTAACGGGTTCTGTTTTGGTATTTGTTAATGGATTTTACTCCGAAAGTTTGTCCGAAATTGTTCCAGAAACAGGACTACAAGTAAGTCCATTAAGCCAAATTTCTCCGGAATGGATTGCTGAAAATTCTACCAAAAACATTGCAGTGGAAGGTGAAATCTTTAATGCTATCAATACGTATTATGCGACAGATGGTGTTGCGATTAGCATCTCTAAAAATGTTGCTGCTACCCAAAGTATTCAAGTTATTCATTTGACAACTGGTGCGAACAACATAGCCAGTACGCGTAATATCATCCATGCACTTGAAAATTCGCAAGCACATATTACGTTTAGTTATTATGGAGAAAATTCTGCCCAAAACTTTACAAACACAATTAGTGAAATTCATCTCGAACAAAACGCAAAATTGTTTGTAGACAAAATTCAAGCAGAAGGTGACGGTGATTTTCACATCGGTACAGAACAAGTTGTTCAAGAACGTGATTCTACCTTTACCTTAACGACATCTACTTTCTCCGGTGCAATTGTACGTAATAATGTAAATGTGCAAGTAATCGGTGAAAATGCGGAAACAAATCTTTTTGGAACGTATTTATTAAATGGTAAACAAGTAGTTGACAACCATACTACCGTAGACCATAAAGTAGCACATTGTATTTCCAACGAATTATATAAAGGCGTATTGGATGATGCATCCACTGGTGTATTTAACGGGAAAGTATATGTTCGCCAAGACGCACAAAAAATAAATGCATTTCAATCGAATGCTAACGTATTGTTGAGTGATAATGCTTCGATGAACTCCAAACCAGAATTAGAAATTTATGCGGATGATGTTAAATGTTCGCATGGTTCTACCACTGGGCAAATTGATGAAGAAGCGATTTTCTATTTGCGTGCACGCGGAATTTCAGAAAAATCTGCAAAAAGCTTACTTTTACATGGTTTTATTGGAGATGTACTCGCTAAATTTACTTCAGAAGAAGTGAAAATGAAAGTAACTACTCTAGTAAACAATAAATTAGGTGTAACTAAAGAGTAACGCTGCATGGAAGAGCGATTGGATAAAATACTGGTAAATAAAGGTTTGATCTCTACACGTGTTAGAGCAGAAAAAATGATTGAAGAAGTGGGCGTAAAAGTAGATGGGAAATTAATCAATAAACCTGGGAAAAAAATCGCTGAAACAGCAGTTATTGAACTGATTGAAGAAGAATTACCTTGGGTGTCTCGCGGTGCTTTAAAATTATTAAAAGCGCTAGAAACTTGGGATATTCCAGTAGCAGGAAAAACAGCCATGGACCTTGGCGCTTCAACAGGAGGATTTACAGAGGTATTATTAAGTAAAGATATTGCTAAAGTATATTGTGTGGATGTTGGTACAAACCAATTACACGAACGTATTAAATCCAACCCAAAAGTTATCGATTTACAGCAAACCCATGCGCGTGAATTAACCTTACGACATATTCCGGAACAAGTAGGAATCATCGTAATTGATGTTTCCTTTATTTCGCTTGAAAAAATATTTCCGTTTTTACACCCTTTTATAAACATGGGTGGCGATATTATTGCATTAGTAAAACCGCAATTTGAAGCAGGAAGAGAAAACATTTCCAAAAAAGGAATTGTTAAAAATCAAAAACTATATCCTGAAATATTAGAACAGGTAAAAACGTATGCTTTACGAAGTAATTTTACAGTTCAAGAGAGCATTGAATCCCCCTTATTAGGAGGTGATGGAAATCGCGAATTTTTAATGTGGTTGAAAAAAAATAACTAACTTAAACAAACATTTCACCAAATGGAAACACGTCCTAAAAGAAAATTATCCAGTAGAGAAGTTAGGGAAGATTTTCCTGCATTGCGTCAAACCATTTATGGAAAAAATCTGATTTATTTTGATAACGGCGCAACGTCCCAAAAACCACAATCGGTAATTGACGCAATCAATTTATATTACACCAAAAACAACGCGAATATTCACCGAGGTGTCCATCATTTAAGTCAAAAGGCGACAAATGAATACGAGGCAGCTCGGGTAACCATTGCGCAGTATATCAATTCAAAGCACAACCACGAAATCATTTTCACGAAAGGAACTACCGATAGTATTAATCTAGTAGCAAATTCGTTTGGTGCTTTGTTGCAAGCTGGTGATGAAATTATTATTTCACACATGGAACACCACTCCAACATTGTGCCTTGGCAAATGCTTTGCGAACGCGTTGGCTGTGTACTAAAAGTAATTCCGATTAGTAAAAAGGGTGATTTATTATTGGAGGAATATGAGAAATTACTTTCCCCAAAAACGAAATTAGTTTCTGTCACACACATTTCCAATACGCTTGGAACAATCAACCCAATCAAAAAAATGATTGTTAGTGCGCATGCTGTAGGTGCAAAAGTACTGATCGACGGTGCACAAAGTATACAACATACCAAGATTGATGTACAGGAATTAAATTGTGATTTCTTTGCATTCTCCGGACATAAAGTATTTGGTCCAACTGGAATTGGCGTACTGTATGGTAAAGAAGCACTTTTAAATAAAATGCCTCCCTACCAAGGTGGTGGCGATATGATTGCGAAAGTTACTTTTGAGAAAACTACTTATAACGAATTACCTTTCAAATTTGAAGCGGGAACTCCACATATTGCTGGTGCTATATGTTTGGGGAAAGCGATTGAATATTTGAGTCAATTTAACATCGATGACATTGAACGTCATGAATTAGAATTAGCACATTATGCGCATGACTTATTGTTAACGTTTGAAGGATTACACATTGTTGGTGAATCCAAAAAGAAAACAAGTGTTGTCTCGTTTGTAATCGATGGTATACATCCATTTGATTTAGGTACTTTGTTAGACAAACAAGGAATTGCGGTACGCACAGGACATCATTGCACCCAACCATTGATGGATTTTTATCGTATTCCAGGTACCGTAAGAGCATCTTTTGCATTTTATAATACGAAACAAGAAATTGATACTTTTATCGGTGCTTTAGAAAAAGCAATTACAATGCTTAAATAGTTCACTATGACGCTACAAGAAAAACAAGAAGAAGTAATTGAAGACTTTGCGATTTTTGAAGATTGGATGGAAAAATATGAATACCTCATCGAATTAGGAAAAGATTTACCAAAAATAGCAGATGATAAAAAAACAGAAGACCGCATCATTGAAGGATGTCAGTCGAAAGTCTGGTTAGATGCAGAATTTAAGGATGATAAAATGCATTTCAAAGCAGATTCAGACGCGATTATTACAAAAGGAATTATTGGTTTACTGATTCGTGTATTGGACAATGAAACGCCGGAAGAAATTCTTAAAAATGAATTATTTTTCATCGACCGTATTGGTTTGCATGAACACCTCTCTCCTACCCGATCAAACGGTTTAGCGAGTATGGTAAAAAAAATGAAAATGGCATCATTAGCAGCCCTTGGCACTACAAAATAAAATTAGGATGGAATTAGAAAATAAAATTGTTGACATGCTAAAAACCATATACGACCCAGAAATACCGGTAGATGTATATGAATTAGGATTGATTTATGAAGTTAAAATTTCTCCAGAAAATCATGTAGAAATTGACATGACCTTGACTTCTCCGAATTGTCCTGTGGCAGAAACGATGCCGAAGGAGGTAGAAGACAAAGTGGCATCAGTAGAAGGTGTTGCTTCGTGTAAGGTAAATATTGTATTTGAACCTACTTGGGATAAGGATATGATGTCTGAAGAAGCAAAACTAGAATTAGGTTTTTTGTAAGTCTATTTTAAAAACAAACTTCATCGTTGGCTTGCGAATTTCATTCCTCATTTACTAAAGTAAACTGCGGGATAAAATTCTTAACCGCCTCGAATTTTATCTTTTAAAATAAACTTACTATTATATAATTTACTATATTTAAGTAAGACGCTTTGTATTTAATATGACCTGCTACGTTTGGTAAAGTAGACATAAAGCAAAGTATAAATAAAGTACTATGAGAAGAGTTGTAATCACAGGAATGGGTGCATTGACACCAATTGGAAATTCTGTAGAAGAATACTGGACGAATCTAAAAAATGGGGTGAGTGGTGCTGGTCCAATTACCAAATTTGATACGGAGAAATACAAAACAAGTTTTGCGTGTGAATTAAAGGGATATGATCCAAAAGCACACTTTGATGTAAAAGAGATACGTAAATACGATCCATTTACACAATATGCTTTGGTTTCCGTAGATGAAGCGGTAAAACAAGCAAACTTAGATTTTGAAAACTTAAATTGCAACCGTATAGGTGTCATTTGGGGATCCGGAAATGGGGGAATCCAAACCTTCCAAGATCAAATGATGGAATTTTGTCTGGGAGATGGTACTCCGCGATTTACACCTTTCTTTATTCCAAGAATATTGGTAGATATTGCCTCTGGAGTTATTTCGATTAAATATGGATTACGTGGGGTGAATTATTGTCCTGTTTCGGCATGTGCCACTTCCAATACCGCATTGATTGACGCTTTCAACTACATTCGTTGGAACAAGGCAGACATCATTATTTCCGGTGGTTCGGAAGCAGCGATTAACCAAGCAGCGATCGGAGGATTCTCTTCTGCGCAAGCATTATCGAAACGCAACGACGACTATAGCACTGCATCGAGACCATTTGACGTACACCGCGATGGCTTTGTCATGGGGGAAGGTGCTGGCGCAATCATTTTAGAAGAATACGAACACGCTATCAAACGTGGCGCTACAATTCTTGGAGAAGTTGTCGGTGGTGGTATGGCTGCGGATGCTTACCATTTAACAGGAACACACCCAGAGGGAGAAGGCGCAGTTCTTGGAATGGAATTGGCGTTGGAAGAAGCAGAAATTACACCTGCAGACATCGACTACATCAACATGCACGCTACCTCTACCCCACAAGGAGACGTGAGTGAATTGATTGCTGCGAAACGTGTGTTTGGTGAACGCAAATCGTTGAGTATTTCTGGAACAAAATCGATGACGGGTCACTTGTTGGGTGCTGCAGGAGCGATAGAAGCAATTGCATGTATCAAAGCATTACAAGACGACATGGTTCCTCCAACAATTAATACGACTGAAATTGAACCAGCATACAAAGACTTATTCCACTTCCCATTGGCGAAAGCGGAACCTAAAAAACTTACGTATGCGATGAGTAATACCTTTGGATTTGGCGGACATATTGCTTCGGTGATATTTAAGAAGTTTGAGAAATAAGATGCTATAAAAATGATAATTAAAGCCTTACAGCGATGTGAGGCTTTTTTTTGTGTATGTTGTTTACATAAAATATTAAATTTGTAGAATGAGTAAACTTATAGCGCCTATACACCCAAAATGGCTGTATAGGAGTGATGAAGTTGCGCATATAATTAAGTTATGGGCAAGTTAAAAAAAACGATACGATTAAACTAAAATATAGCTAACAAAATATATGACAACTTTAAACATTACTAAATTACTTTTCATCGCACTGATTTACTTACCAATATTTGGATTTTCTCAGGTTTTAACTAATAACACAAGTATTAGCATTACAAAAACATGGACTTCACAACCAAGCGGATACACTTACCCAATAAATATTTTGGTGCCTCAGGGTGCTGTTCCTCAAGGCGGATTTCCTGTATGTATACTTCTTCATGGCAATGGCTCTGCAAACCTCTCGAATTTAGCAGGCCCACCAATGCTTTCTCAACAGCAATTTGGCTCGGTACTTTCTTGTCATATACTTGTTGCCCCAACCGGTTATCAAAACAGTTGGAATATTTGTGCCGAAAACAGCGATGCACCTGATGTTGAGATGATCAATGATCTTGTAAATATCTTGCAAACATATACTAATGTAGATACGAATAAAATCCGAATAGTAGGAGCATCAAATGGCGCTGGTCTGGCCAATCGGGTCTTTATAGAAAACACGAATGCAGGAATAGATATAATTTGTTCAATTGTTTCGCATCTGAATGATTTCCAATACCATTCAGGGGATTTTTATAAACCAAGTGGAATAAGCGACCCCAGTAGTTCATACTGTGGCTATGATGTTGTTTCAAACCCCTTATCTTCACGGAAATACTTGAGTATAAGCAATGTCAACGACCAATTAATTCCATATAATGGTGGGCTTTCTCCTAATATAGGAGCAACCTTTTTACCAGCAGAAACCGCAGCGCTCAATATCGCAACATATAAAGGCTATACGGGAAGTATATTAACTTCTGGAACAACAACAGGAAATGGTAATTTGGCAATTACAGCATATTCTTATTTATCCGGCGACGTTGTTCATGTAAAAGGAACTGCTGGTCATCAAGCTAATGCTACTCAAAAAAATTACATAAAAAATTACTTTTCAGACTGTGTGAATAACGTTGGCATTGAAGAAAATCCTGAAGTTAAAATTGGTATTCACCCAAATCCAACTAATGATATACTTAATATAAAAGTAGATACTTTTTTATCAGGTGCGGACTATGAAATATATGACAATCTCGGAAGATCACTATTAGATGGAAAAATAAAATCAGAAAACACAAGTATCGATATTTCACTCTTGTCAAAAGGCATCTACTATTTAAGTATCGGAGGATATTTGAATAATGTAATGAAAATAGTTAAACAATGAAACCAGCCCATAACAGCACCTACCCAAAAGGCGGGGTTTCGTGTTCCAAAGACAGTTTTGTAGTTAATCTAAAATTAGTTTTTCAAATCAAGTTTTGTGGTAAAAGTCCCACCCTTCGGGTAGCTGCGAAACGTTATGCGTCATGCTTTAGAAGAAACCACTCACTTGAAACAGCCTAATTGAGAACGAGAAATGATTGAAATAAAAAAATATTTCCAAAAAATGGTTCCTATTTCTGAAAAAGATTGGGAGTTCTTTTCATCTAAACTTATAAAACGTGAATTTGCCAAAAAATCAATAATTTTAAAAGTAGGTGATCAAGAAAACTACTTATCTTTTATTGAAAAGGGTATTGTTAGAAAATG
>JBIIKZ010000015.1:0-41730 GCA_044232905.1 Crocinitomicaceae bacterium | reverse complement strand
TTGAAACAATCTTAAATTTACATCTCTAATAACTAATTGTAATTATACGTACCTATGAGAATTTTTTTGTTTTTGATTTCATTTTTAATTTGTTTTACTTCTGTCGCGCAAAAAAAAGAACTTACTTTATCTGAATCTGTTTTGCAACAATACAGGGCTTTGGGACCAGATAAAATACTGGGGTTTAGTTGGATTCCAAACACTGCGAAATATAGTTTTTTGAAAGATAAATATACCGTATTACATGTAAATACAGTAAAAGACACTTCCGTATTGCATAAGATTTCAATAACTGAAATTAATTCCATTTTGGGTACTGATTTCAGAAATTTCTTTGGATATTCTTGGAAAAACGAGCAAAATATTTCATTGCATACAGGAAGTAAATATTATGAATTCAATGTTGTTACTAAAAAGGGCAGTAAAACAATTGAACTTCCTGAAAATGTAGAGAATATAGATTATTTGCCCGAAATTGATGTCGTTGCGTTTACACAACAAAATAATTTGTTTATTCAAAAAAATGGTGCGTTAATCCCGGTTACTTCAAATTCAGATAAGAACATTGTTTCTGGTAAATTTTTTGCACGTAATGAATTCGGAATTTCGAAAGGTACTTTTTGGTCGCCAAATGCAAATTTAATTGCTTTCTATCAGAAAGATGAATCGGAAGTGCATAATTACCCCCTTTTAGATATTGAATCTACGCCTGGAGAATTGATTTCTATTAAGTATCCAATGGCTGGTCAAAAATCCGAGAAACCTAAAGTTGGGATTTATGATTTACGCACAAAAAAAACAGTTTTCATTTCACCAAGAGGAAATTCAGATGATTATTTAACCAATTTGGCATGGACACCAGATGAAAAACAGGTAGTTATTGTTGAATTAAATCGAGATCAAAATCATTTTTGGGTAAATGTCTACGATGCTTATACTGGTGAATTTGTACGTTCGTTGTTTGATGAGAAAAATGAAAAATGGGTGGAGCCAGAAAACCCAGTATTTTTCCCATCTAAAACTTCCAATAATTTCATTTGGATTTCGCAAAGAGACGGATTTAATAATCTATACTATTACGATTGGAATGGAAAATTAAAACAGCAATTAACTAAAAATAAATTTGTTGCTAAAAACATTGTAGGTGCCATAAATAAAGGGAGAGAAGTTGTTTTTATGGCTACTGGGGATAGCCCATTAGATATGCAGTATTTTGCGGTAAATCTGAATGGAAAACAACGATTAATCACTAAGGCTTCCGGTACACATACCTTACAAATTGGTTTGGATGGAAATTATTTTATGGATGAATATTCAAGTCATTCAGTTCCTTCTAAATCTTTATTGTTAAACGCGAAAGGGGATATCGCAAAAGAATTGTTAGTTTCTTCGGATAAATTAGTGGAATATAAAATTGGGGTAACAGAAATAAGTAGCATTCAAGCAGTAGATGGTACAAAATTATATACACGTTTAATTAAGCCAAGTAATTTTGATCCAACGAAAAAATACCCGGTGATGGTCTATGTATATGGAGGTCCTCATGCACAAATGATTCAAAATGAATGGTTAGATGGTTCCAATTTATGGATGCATTGGATGGCAGAAAAAGGATATTTAGTATTTACATTAGATAATCGAGGTTCTGGTAATCGCGGATTTGCTTTCGAAAGTGTGATTCATCGTCAATTGGGTACTATCGAGATGGAAGATCAATTGCAAGGGGTTAAATTTTTGAAATCTTTACCCTATGTAGATTCGACAAGACTAGCAGTTCATGGATGGAGTTTTGGAGGATTTATGACAACTTCTTTGATGTTACGTAAACCAGGTACCTTTAAAGTAGGCGTAGCAGGAGGACCTGTTACGGATTGGAAGTTTTATGAAATTATGTATGGCGAGAGATACATGGATTTACCGGAAGAGAATAAAGAGGGGTATAATAATGCTTGTTTGATGAATTACACCAAAAATCTTAAAGGAAACTTATTATTGATTCATGGAACGGTAGATGATGTCGTTGTAATGCAACATAATTATTCATTAATCAAGCAGTTTGTGGATGATGGTATACAAATGGACTTCTTTCCATACCCAATGCACCCGCACAACGTAATGGGAAAAGATCGAGTTCATTTAATAGAGAAAATCTTGACCTATATTCTTAAAAATAACAACTAAACTGATTTAAAGTATTCAAAAATATGGAACTTCAAATTTTAGAAAAAGCATTCAGACTGATGTGTACTGCTAAAACCTTAGCAGAAAAATACGAGGAAAATAAAGAGGTTACATCCAAATATGTACATGCTACATCTCGTGGACATGAAGCGATTCAGTTAGCGGTTGGACTTCAATTATTACCACAAGACTGGGTTTCACCTTATTACCGAGATGATAGTATTTTATTGGGGATTGGAATGACACCCTATGAATTAATGTTGCAAGTTTTTGCTAAAAAGGACGATCCATTTTCAGGAGGTAGAACTTATTATTCGCATCCTTCTTTGAAAAGAGATACTATGCCTAAAATTCCCCATCAATCTTCAGCGACTGGTATGCAAGCAATTCCAACAACAGGAATTGCAATGGGAATACAATACAAAGAAAAACAAGGTTTAGCGGAAGACTTTGGTGGAAAAAATCCAGTTGTTGTATGTTCTTTAGGAGATGCTTCTTGTACGGAAGGTGAAGTTGCTGAAGCTTTTCAAATGGCTGCACTGAAACAATTTCCAATTTTATATTTGGTGCAAGACAACGGTTGGGATATTTCAGCAAATGCAAAAGAAACAAGAGCGCAAGATATAACTGGATATGCCAAAGGTTTTCATGGAATTGAAGTGAGAACTATTGACGGAAGTAATTTTGAAGAATCTTATGCTACTATTCAAGAGGTTTTTGATATTATGCGACGAGAGCGTAGACCATTTATCGTGCATGCGAAAGTTCCGTTATTGGGGCATCATACTTCTGGAGTTCGAAAAGAATGGTATAGGGATGATTTGGAGGAAGCGGCTACTCGTGATCCTTATCCAAAATTAAAACATGCTTTTCTTCATCATGGAGCCACAGATACTCATATTTCGGCAATTGAACAAGAAGTAAAACAGTACGTAGATGAATCGTATGATAAAGCATTAAATGCGGAAGATCCATTACCAGAATCTATTCAAGATTTCATATTTGCTCCAAGTCCGATTACGGAAGAAAAAGGGCAACGTGAACCACAAGGAAAGAAAAAAACGGTAATGGTCGATAGTGCCTTGTTTGCAGTGCGTGAAATCATGTCTAAACATCCAGAAGCATTGTTGTATGGTCAAGATGTAGGTGGACGTTTAGGAGGTGTTTTTAGAGAAGCAGCAACCCTAGCACAAACATTCGGGGATGACCGTGTATTCAATACACCGATTCAAGAAGCATTTATTATTGGGAGTACAGTAGGGATGTCTGCTGTAGGTTTAAAACCAATTGTGGAGGTACAGTTTGCAGATTACATTTGGCCAGGATTGAATCAGTTATTTACCGAAGTGAGTAGATCTTACTATTTATCCAATGGTAAATGGCCAGTAAGTTGTATCATACGTGTTCCTATTGGAGCCTATGGTTCAGGTGGACCATACCATTCTTCCAGTGTAGAGTCTATTTTGACAAATATACGTGGAATAAAAGTCGCATATCCTTCAACAGGAGCAGATTTGAAAGGCTTAATGAAGTCTGCATTTTATGATCCAAATCCAGTAGTGATATTAGAACATAAAGGCTTGTATTGGTCGAAAATTTCTGGTACAGAAGGAGCGATGTCAATTGAGCCAGATGATGAATATGTAATTCCTTTTGGAAAGGCTAGAATAGTGAAAAAGGCTAATCAAATATTTGTAGAATCAGGAGAATCTTGTGCGATAATTACTTATGGACGTGGAGTTTATTGGTCTTTAGAAGCGGAGAAGCACTTTGAAGGACAAGTAGAAATTATAGATTTACGCACCTTGAATCCTGTTGATTTTGAAACGATTAATGCGGCTTCAAAGAAACATGGAAAAGTAATCGTAGTTACTGAAGAATCCGTAGAAGCATCATTTTCTTTAGGACTTGCAGGAAGAATACAACGCGATAATTTCAAGTATTTGGATGCGCCTGTTCAAATTGTAGGTTCAGTGGATACACCAGCAATACCCTTGAACTCAATATTGGAAGCAGCTTTATTGACTAATGCAGTGAAAGTAAAAGACGCGATTGAATTTATGTTGTGCTATTAATGCGCCGTACTTATTTCATGTAATAATAATTGCGTTGCTAATGCAACCTGCGTATAATTTTGGGAGGAATTTCCGAAGGAACCAGCTGTGGTTGACCAAATTTGTTTGATTAATTCTTGTCCACCTCGGGTAGGCTGAATCTTATTAATCACAGCGCGTACATTGGTTGCTCCAGCATGGTATACATGCATCACTAATAATCTAAACCATAAATCCGTTTCCTTATATGCAATGTTATGTGCCTGTAATATACTTTTGACGGAAGGGATACATGACCTGGAAATTAGTTGCGCTGCTCCAAATGCGGAACGTTCAAAACTTTCTCGCTCGTCCACAGAATTATTTACTGTTAATCCATAATTACGTGCCACACCGGGCATTAATTGGAATGCCCCATATGCGCCAGAAATTGACTTTTTTAATTGCGCAGGACTTTCGATGAGTAAAATTGCTTGCGCATACCATGGGTCTACACCGAATTGCTGAAAGAGTTGTATCCCTTTGGTAATATTCGGAGAAACCTCTTTTATTTTGTAAAAATCATTTTTTCCGGATGTAACATTAATTTTTTCTGCTTCTGCAAGCGCATGAACTAATTTTAGACTGTCTTTGAAAAATTCTTTTTGCGGCTCTGTTTTTTTCATCCAGTCATGGTAACCTACTTTATCCAATACTTTACGGTTACAAGCAACATTGATAAGGCATGAGTCAGGAGAAAGGGTGATGATTTGTTTCCAAAAAATAGTTTGTGGTAGTATATGCCAATTATCTTTGTATATAATTTTAGGATGTATAATTAATTGTAAAGGGACAGCGTTTTTTATTTCAAGGAGTTCATATTCATTATTTTGATGCGTAGCTTGTCCAAGCGTAATAAAAGATAATAGCAATGAGAATAATAGTGTAAATCGCACTTTTTTCTTGTAAAGTTACAATATCAAAAGATATTAGAAAAATATCCGTAGTTTAGAATTATAAAAAACAATTGTGTGCGTAAAATTTTAGTTTTTTTATCCTATCCTTTTTTAGGTTTAATTATGTTTTATCAATATGTAATTAGCCCTATTTTTCCACCTTCTTGTAGATACCATCCTACTTGCTCCGCTTATTTCAAAGAAGCTTTATTGACTTGGGGAGTTTTTAAAGGGACCTATTTAGGCATAAAAAGAATTGCAAGTTGTCATCCATGGGGAGGAAGTGGGCATGATCCTGTTCCTCCTAGAAAAAAATGATTATTTTCCTTTAGCTTTGAGAATAGTGATTAATGTGTAAAACATAATTTTAAAATCTAGGGAAAGTGACCTGTTTTTTAGATATAATAAATCATATTTCATTCTTCGTATCATTTCATTTACATTTTCTGCATATCCAAATTTAACTTGACCCCAAGAGGTAATTCCAGGTCTAACGGAAGTTAATTGTAAATAATGAGGTTCTTTTTCAACGATTTGATTAATGAAAAATTGACGTTCAGGTCTTGGGCCAACCAAAGACATATCTCCTTTTAATACATTCATAAATTGCGGGAATTCATCAATACGTGTTTTTCGTAAGAATTTTCCAATGGGCGTGATACGGGAATCGTTTGTGCTTGAAAGTTGTGGACCATTACTTTCTGCATTAACAAACATGGTACGAAATTTTATGATTTTAAAAGGAGTTCCATTCTTACCGATTCGTTCTTGTAAAAAGAAGATAGGTCCTTTCGAATTTTGTTTAATTAAAATCGCAATAAGCACATAAAAAGGAATAAGTAGTAAGATAGATAATAAGGAAATACTAATATCAAGTAAACGTTTCATACTATTTTGCCAAGGAGGCATTTCGTCAGATGGAATTTCTAATAGTAATGCACCAAAGAGATTGTTTAATTTTAATGAACCAGATAGAAAATCGTACATATCTGGAATTATTTTGATTCTAACTCCTTTACCCTGAATGGAAGCAATAAGTTTACTCAAGATTTCATGTTCATTACTCTCTATTGCAATAATTACTTCTTCAATGGCATTTTTTTCTAAGATTTGGGGTAAATCATTTAGTTTACCAAGGCAATGTAATTTGTTATCTAAACGTGTATCGGTGTCTTTAATTCGAATGTAACCGATGAATTTTGCACCAATACTGTTTTCTAATTGTTCTAATTCACTGAAGATTTGAAATGCTTTTTCGTTTCCTCCAATTAAAATGGTGTTGAATCCATCTTGACGATTTTGAATTTTTTTGACTTGACGTGAAACATATAAAAACCTGGGAATAAGTGTAATAACGAAATGAATTAAAAATAATGCGAGCAAAGATTTATAATACGATTGATGACTTGGTATTACATCATCAAGTAATAATAAAAAGAATAAAGTTAATACACCTATCGTTGAACCAAAGATAGTGAGTTGAATAATTTGTATTCGATATAATCGTTTTACTTGACTATAAGTACCTTGAAGGGAGTAAAGTAATATCCAAAAAAAAGGAATGCAAATTATGCCAAGATAGAATTGTTTGTCCCTGATAAAGGAGCTAAATTCGATATGTGTTTTTCTAAAATAAAAAAATAAAACCCATGCTATTACCGCAGTTATATAGTCGATAACTAGTAGGTTGTATGATTTTTTATGTATTTGCATTTTAGAAATATACAAGTTTAATATTGTCAATATAAATATCAGAGTAATCTTTTCCAGGATCTAATTCTGCCCTTAGAAATTGTTCGAAAAGATTGTAATTAGTTGAAAATGAGATTATTTCTTTCAAATCAATATACATTTTCTTCCATTTTTTTTCTGAATCTTTTTGTGCATTCAACTGAATATTGGGATTAGCTTTGAAGGCAAGGTTTCCATAGGAGTTTACTCCAGTTAACACATTGGTAGTATTCATATAGTCAATTTCTAAATATACCTCACTTCCATATTGTGGCAAACTCATTTTGGTAGTAGTGCCCATCCAAATGGAATCACTTTTTGTTAAATGTACCCATCCGTAACGTTGACCATATTTTAGAATTGTTGGATCAGATGCTGTAGTTAAAATTGGCGGGAAATTAACCGATGTCTCTATTTTTAAACCTGCATCTTCAAAGTTTTCAATCCAAAATTTAGTATTTGGATAATACTTTGTTGTTGGATTGATTTCAAAGGTCTCGTTATTTGAAAGGGTTGCATTTATTGTGTATGCTTGTAGAAATGGATATGTTTTTTTTGTGGATGATATACCGTTGTTATGAATCGTAGGGTATAGGGTTATTTTTTTTGAACCATTTAACAATATTGGGAGTTTAATAGGTAGTTCAAAGTAACCAATTACCTTATCGTCGATTAACACATAAGCATCTGTTATATTATGACTTAATTCTCCTTCAAGGTTTGTTTGATTAGCTTGAAGCGTCCATGTGTTTATATAAATCCACGAGGGATTAGTGTTGTTTTTAACGCAAGAACTTGTTAATAAATAGAATACACTTGAAAAAAGGAAAACGTATAGTTTCATTAGTAATTTAAACGTAAAAAAATAAATTTATTGCATAACTAATGTACAAGTTTAGCAATTATTTCTTTAGTAATATAAAAGGCTTGTAAACCGTCTTCAATGGATACTGCAGGTAATGTGTTTTTCAAGATAGATTCGTAAAAATTATTTAATTGTGCTTCAAAAATTTCTTTTTGTTTGGTTTGTGCAGATTGCTTTTCAAATTCTAATGTTTCATGTTCGAATTCATTTTTTAAATGGATTTTATTCGCTTCAAAGTCGAGACAAGTTAAGGATTTATTATTGAATAATTTGAGGGTATGTCTAGGCGTATCATATATCGATGAAATAAGTAATGTTGTTACACAACCATTATCGAATTCTAATCGTGCATCAATTGTTTCAATGTCAAAGCCATCTTCCGGAATCAAAAACGAATAGGTCTTTCGTACTTTTGCTTTTATTAAAGAAATAATATTTTCAATTTCATAAAATAAAATTTCTTGTAAGGTAGCATTCGTGTGATCTTCATCAATAAATGTACGTTGAAGATTGATTAGATTAGGTGCTCTGAAATTATTTGAAATACTTTGAGTAATTTTTTCAAATCGTAAAGGAGAATTTAGTTGAATTATCGATTCAGCTTCTATAGATAATTGAAAAAGTGTATTTACTTGCGTGCTATCTAATGAAAGTAAATTATTGATAAAAATTGGTTTGCTCTTCTTAATTGCGTAACAAGCATCGTCAAAATATATCAGAATAGAAGTGAAATAAATACAGTCTGAATTGTCAATTACTTCTTTACTTGTGGACTTTATTTCTGGTAAATCGAATTTAGGGTAGTTCAAGTCATAGATTCTATTTACTTGAAAATGATTTTGTAATTTACGTAATTGGTAAATTTCTTCTTGGTGATAACCGATAACTCCTAGCTGTAACATAATAACAGCAAATTTAGGGTTGATTTAAGAAGTTTTTCTTTAAATCTCAGGTAGTTTTAAACACGTAATTACTCATTACCTGATTTATAAAGCTAAAAAAAGCCTCTTTCGAGGCTTTAAATTATTTTTTATTGAAACATGTCTTTTACTTTTTGAAAAAAACCTTTTTCAGAGCCATCTAGTTTAGGTTGAAAATTATCACTATTTTGAAGTTTCTCGAGTAACTCTTTTTCTTCTTTACTCACTCTAGTAGGTGTCCAAATATTGATATGCACAAATAAATCTCCAGTTCCATATCCTTGAAGTTGTGGCAACCCTTTTCCTTTTAAACGTAACATTTTACCACTTTGCGTACCCGGTTCCACTTTTATTTTAGCTTTTCCTGAAATAGTTGGAATTTCGATACTTTCTCCTAAAACTGCATCTGCAAAGTTTATATATGCGTCATAATGAATATTATCTCCTTCTCTACGTAATGTGTCGTGAGCAATTTCTTCAATTACAACAATTAAATCTCCAGGGATACCATTAAAAGGGCCCGCATTTCCTTTACCAGTAACGCTTAATTGCATTCCTTCTTCTACTCCAGCAGGAATATCTATTTCAATAACTTCTTCTTGTCGTTTTAATCCATTAGCATCCGCATCTGCAGGTTTGTAATCAATCATTTTACCAGCACCTTGACACGTAGAACACGTAGTTTGTGTTTGCATATTCCCCAAAAAAGTTTGAGCCATACGTGTAACACGACCTTGACCATTACATGTAGTACAAGTTTTGGAAGTCACTCCTTCAGCGTTAACTAATTTATTTACTTTAATTTTTTTCTTAACACCTTCAGCAATTTCTTCCAGTGTTAATTTCATTTTTACGCGAAGATTACTCCCTTTGATAGTTCTTTGTCCGCCGCTTCTGCCACGTCCGCCACCGAAACCTCCTCCAAAAACATCGCCAAATTGACTGAATATGTCATCCATGTTCATTCCGCCTCCTCCGAAACCACCTCCTCCATTCATGCCTGCGTGTCCAAATTGATCGTATCGCGATTTTTTATTTGCGTCGCTCAATATTTCATATGCTTCTGCAGCTTCTTTGAATTTTTCTTCTGCTTTAGCATCATCTGGATTTTTGTCTGGATGGTATTGTAGCGCAAGCTTACGATATGCTTTTTTTATTTCAGCTTCAGAAGCATTTTTGCTAATTCCTAATATTTCGTAGTAATCTCTTTTTTGACTCATAATTATCTTATTGACCTACAACTACTTTTGCGTAACGAATAACTTTGTCATGGATATAATATCCTTTTTCTACATCATCCACAATTTTTCCTTTTAAATCATCGGATGGAGCAGGAATATTAGCAATCGCCTCGTGTAATTCACTGTCGAAAACTTCACCTTTAGAAACCATTGGTTTTAAGCCTTTTGTTTCTAATGTGCTTTTAAGTTTATTATAAATTAATTGAAACCCTTCTTTTAATGAAGTGGTATCATCTACAGTTTCGTTGTTAGTAATTGCTCGTTCGAAATCATCTAATACAGCTACTAAATCTTTAATTACACCCGAACTTGCAGTTGAAATCAATTCTAATTTCTCTTTGTTTGTACGTTTTCTATAGTTATCAAATTCTGAATATAAACGCAGAAATTTATCATTTAATTCAGCATATTTTTCTTCAGAAGTAGGTTCAACAACTGTTTCTTCCGCTACTGTTTCTTGTACTTGTTCTTCTGTTGCTGTATCTTGCGTATCAGAAGTAGTTTCATTATTTACTCCTTCGTTAAATTCTTTTTCTTCAGACATAGTATTTTCTTTTGTGATTTATCTATAACAAAGAGTTTGCCAATTGGTTTTAATTGTCAAAATGTCATAGTTTAATGGCTTAATGTACCAATTATTCAATGTACCAATCAAACAATATGTCAATTTAACAATTTATACATTGTTTAATTAGTTTATTACTAAATTAATTATCCAATACGTCTAATATCAGCACCTAAATTACGTAAACGTAAGTCGATATCTTGATATCCTCTATCTATTTGCTCGATGTTTTCAATGATACTTTTTCCTTTAGCAGATAATGCAGCAATTAACAAGGAAACACCTGCACGAATATCTGGGGATGACATCGTAATTCCTTTAAGTGTGTGTTGATTATTCAAACCAATAACAGTTGCTCTATGTGGGTCGCAAAGAATGATTTGCGCTCCCATATCGATTAATTTATCGACGAAAAATAAGCGTGACTCAAACATTTTTTGGTGAATCAAAACACTTCCTTTTGCTTGTGTAGCAACTACCAGTACAATGGAAAGTAAATCAGGTGTAAATCCAGGCCATGGTGCATCCGCTATTGTTAAAATAGAACCATCAATAAATGTGTCTATTTCATAATGGTCTTGCGACGGTATGTAAATATCATCCCCGCGACGTTCTATATGAATTCCTAATTTTCTGAATACATTTGGAATGACCCCTAAATCATCGTAACTTACATCTTTAATCGTAATTTCTGATTTAGTCATAGCAGCCAAACCAATGAAACTTCCAATTTCAATCATGTCAGGCAAAATGCGGTGAAAACAACCGTTTAATGATGTAACACCTTCAATATGAAGCATATTTGAACCAATGCCGGTAATTTTAGCCCCCATGTTATTCAACATTTTACATAATTGTTGTAAATAAGGTTCGCAAGCAGCATTATAGATTGTCGTTTTCCCTTCTGCAAGAACCGCAGCCATTAAAACATTCGCAGTTCCAGTTACAGAGGCTTCGTCCAAATGAATGTATGTTCCCGTTAATTTTTCTGCTTCGATAGAGTAGAAATGGTCATTCAAATCGTAATTGAATTTCGCACCCAACATCGTGAATCCCTCGAAGTGTGTATCTAATCTTCTGCGACCAATTTTATCCCCTCCCGGTTTTGGTATGAATCCTTTGCCGAAACGGGCTAATAATGGTCCGACAATCATAATTGATCCACGTAAAGCAGCTGCTCTTTTCTTGAAATCTGCTGTTTCTAAAAATGGTAAGTCGATTTCTTTCGCTTGAAAAATGTAGGTTCCTTTTTCCACCTTTTCGATTTTAACTCCCATTACTTGAAGTAAGTCGATTAGTTTATTGACATCAATGATATCTGGAATATTTGAAATAGTTATTTTTTCAGGCGTTAATAAAACAGCACACAAGATTTGCAGTGCTTCGTTTTTTGCTCCTTGTGGAGTTAATTCACCTTTTAGTTGTTTTCCACCATGAATTTCGAAAGATGCCATGACTTAATATTTTTTCTTAAACTTAAATTTATTGTTCTGGTTGTTTTTAGAAGGTATGTTTTGCTTCTTTCTATTTGGTTGAATTCCCATTGTTTTTAATATCTGATTGGTATGCATTAAAATATCTGGGTTTTCTAAGGTTAATCTACCGTTTGTTATTTCAGTAAGATGTTGTGCAATCACATTATTTTCAACAGCATCATTATTATATGCTAAGTATTGTTTTTTCATGAAGTTAGCCATTGTATTTTTTAAATATGTTTTAGCATCTTCATCCGATTCTTCCATCGTTTTTTGAAGGATTTTCTCGGTGTATTTACCATAGTGACCAAAACGAATTTTGGAATTTGGATACGAAATTCTCTGTGGTTTTTCGTACAATATTTCCAAATTAGGAAGTTCATAAGGCGAATCTACATCTAACTGAAATTTAGACATAATAAAAAGATGTGTCCACAATTTATGACGGTAATCATCTTCGTCACGTAAATGCGGGTTTAATTGCCCCATTACTTCGATGATTGCTTGCGCAGCGCAGTTACGTTCTTCTTTATTCTCTATTTCCATTGCATGGGAAATCATGTTTTGAACATTTCTCCCGTATTCCGGAAGTAGCATCTGCGAACGTTGTGTATTATATTCCATAATGATTATTGTAAGTCAAATTTAGGAAGAAAGTTTTAGTCTAACCGCTTTATTCTAAAAAGTATATTAACAATTGAGGGTTTATTTAAGATATCTTACTCCAATTTGGTTTTTCCTTTAAAATCGAAATAATTTTATGTCGAATAATTTTATTTTCTGGCAACTCTAAATTCGGATCTTTTTGCAGAATTTCGCGCGCTTTTTCGCGTGCTGTAACCACCAAATGATTGTCTTTAACTAAATCTGCAATTTTTAAATCGAGTATCCCGCTTTGTTGTGTCCCCATAATGTCTCCAGGACCACGTAATTCTAGATCTACTTCTGCGATTTCAAAACCATCTTGCGTGCGAACCATCGTAGCCATACGTTTTTTGCTTTCTTTGGAGAGTTTGTCCTTGGTCATCAAGATACAATAGGATTTTTCAGACCCACGACCCACACGGCCTCGCAATTGATGTAATTGCGACAAACCAAAACGTTCTGCACTTTCTATGATCATGATGGAAGCATTTGGAACATTTACACCGACTTCAATCACCGTTGTTGCAACCATGATTTGCGTATGACCTTCAATAAATTGACGCATTTCGAAGTCTTTTGCTTCGGGCTTCATCTGTCCGTGAACAATACTCACATGGAATTGTGGTCTTGGGAAAGCCCGTGTTACGGATTCATATCCTTCCATTAAATTATGGTAGTCCAAGGTTTCGGACTCATTGATTAAAGGAAAAACAATATACACTTGCCTACCTTTTGCAATTTCATTGCGCATAAAACCAAAAATACGTGAACGATCACCCTCAAAACGATGTTCGGTTGTAATTGGTTTTCTACCTGGAGGTAATTCATCAATCACAGAGACATTTAAATCTCCATAGACTGTCATTGCCAAGGTTCTTGGAATCGGTGTTGCTGTCATCACTAAAATATGTGGAGGTGTTTCACTTTTCCCCCATAGACGTGAGCGTTGTGCTACTCCAAAACGATGTTGTTCATCAATTACAACCAATCCAAGTTTAGTGAATTTAACGTTGTCTTCGAGTAAGGCGTGTGTTCCAACCAAGATATGTGCTTCGCCGGTTTCTAATTCGTGATGTATTACTTTTCGGGCGGATTTCTTGACTGAACCTGTCAATTTTTGAACTTTAATCGGTAAGTTTTTTACCAAGTCAGAAATCGTTTCAAAATGTTGTTGCGCTAAAATTTCAGTTGGCGCCATGATTGCTGCTTGGTAGCCATTTCCAACCGCCATTAGCATACATAATAATGCGACCAAGGTTTTACCAGAACCAACATCTCCCTGTAGTAAGCGATTCATGTGGTGACCACTTTTGATGTCGTGACGAATTTCTTTGATTACTCGTTTTTGTGCATTGGTAAGAGGAAAGGGTAAGTGATGCTCGTAGAAATCCATAAATACACTCCCAACTTCTGCGAATACATTTCCCTTGTTTTTTTGAAGTGCGATTTGTTTACGAAGTAATAATTCTAACTGTAAGAAAAACAATTCTTCAAATTTTAGACGGTATTTAGCGGCTTCTGCTAATTCTAAATTTTGTGGGTAATGGATTTGTTTAATAGCAGTTTCACGCGGTAATAAGTGAAGTTCGCGTATGATTTCTGGAGATAAATTCTCCAGAATGTGATTGTTTAATTGTAATACCAATGCGCTTGTCAATTTTTCTATCCCTTTTGAATGTAATCCTTTAGCGGCTAACTTCTCAGTGGAAGAATAAATTGCTTTCAATCCTTTGCGTGGATCGGCTTGTTGAATTGGTGTAATTTCTGGATGAGGTATGCTATAGTTATTACCGAAAATTTTTGGTTTTCCATAAACTTGGTAAACGGCATTTAGTATTAAGGTCGGTTTAACCCATTTGATTCCTTGAAACCAAACTAAATCAATGATGCCTGTATTATCTTCAAATTTTACGTTTAAGCGTCTTTGTTTTCCTAGTCCAACTTCCTCAATACGAATAATTTTCCCTGTAAGTTGAACAAAACCTTCGGATTGTGGTAATTCTGAAACTTTGTTGTAATAGGAGCGATCTACGTACCGAAAAGGGTAGTAGTCTAGTAAATCTCCAAATGTTTTGATATTGATTTCTTTGCGTAGGATTTCTGCACGTTGTGGTCCAACACCTTTAAGGAATTCAATCGGAGTTTGCAGAAATTCGGACATTATTTATTTTAAACACTTAAAATAATCAAAGGGCTCCAAGCAATCCAGGCATTGGTAATGTGCTTTACACGCAGTACTACCAAATTGACTAATCATTTTTGTCTGACTACTTTTACATTTCGGGCAAGGAACAACGGTAGGTTTTGCGAAAAGTACACTTTTATCTACTTCATGTTCAGGAGGGGCGATACCATATTCACGTAATTTGTTACGTCCGTTTTGACTCATCCAGTCGGTAGTCCAAGCAGGGGATAAAGTCATTTCAACTTTGGTTTCTATCGAAGGATTCAATAATGTAAGAATTTCTTCCTGAATAACATTCATAGCAGGGCAACCGCTATAGGTAGGAGTAATCGTAATAGTACATACCGATGCATCAATAGAAACGGTACGAACAATTCCTAAATCTACAATACTAAGAACTGGAATTTCCGGGTCAGAAATTAATTCTAGTTTTTGCCAAATTTCGGTTTCTTTTACCATTCCATGTTAGGATATGCACGTTGCATGTATTGCATTTCAGAAAGTAAATAACCAAAATGTTCCGTATGCGTACCTTTTCTGCCTCCTTCATGTTGCCATGTATTCGAAGGAGTTGTTATAGTTGCTTGTGTAAAAACGCTAGATACATTTTGATTCCATGATTCGATAAATAGACTAGAGTCAATCCCTAATCCCAATTCGATTACTTTTTGATCAACTTCATCTTGGAAAAACAACTCTTTGGTGAATTTCCAAAGTGTATTTACTGCTTCTTGAACACGTCTATGCGATTCTTCAGTCCCATCTCCTAAACGAATAACCCATTCGGAAGAATGTTTCAAGTGATATTTAGTCTCCTTCAAAGATTTTTCTGCTATTCCAGCTAATCTCTCATCGGATGAGTTACAAAGTGCTTCGAATACGAGTTTGCGATACACGTCAAAAAAGAATTGTCTGACGATTGTGTAACCAAAATCAATATTAGGTTGTTCAACTAACAGAATGTTTTTATACTCTTTTTCTAAACGTAAAAAAGCGAGTTGATCAACATTTCTACCTTTGTTTTCAATGGATACAGCTAGTTCATAAATATTGTTTGTCTGACCGATTAAATCAAGTGCAATATTTGTTAATGCAATATCTTCTTCTAAAATTGGTCCGTGTCCACACCATTCAGATAAACGTTGACCTAAAATCAAACTATCATCTCCTAGTCGAACCAAATAGTTATAAAATGCTTCTTGAGTTGTCATAAAATTACATATGTGATATTCCATCAGGAACATTGTAAAAAGTAGGATGTCTGTATATTTTACTTTCTGCAGGTTCGAATAATTCTGCAGATTCATCTGGATCAGAAGCAGTCACTAAATTAGATTCGATTACCCAAATACTAATTCCCTCACTTCTTCTTGTGTAAACATCACGTGCATTATCAATCGCCATTTGCGCATCTGCTGCACGTAGACTACCAACATGTTTGTGACTTAATCCTTGTTTGCTACGAATAAAAACTTCCCAAAGTGGCCAATCTTTTGAACTCATACTTAATATAATTAATGTGTCAATTCTTTTTTATTTCTTTTTTCTGCAAATGCATTCGCAGCTTCTCTTATCCAAGCACCATTTTCTTTAGCATTACGACGTGCGTCAATACGCTCTTTATTACATGGTCCGTTTCCTTGAATAACTTGATTGAACTCTTCCCAATTGATAGTTCCAAAATCATAACTACCTCGTGCTTCGTTCCATTTCAAATCTTTGTCTGGAATAGTCAATCCAACCAATGCTGCTTGAGCAACAGTTACATCAATAAATTGTTGACGTAGTTCATCGTTAGAGGAACGTTTGATTTTCCATTTTATGGATTGAGCTGAGTTTGGCGAGTTGTCATCATTTGGTCCAAACATCATTAACGCAGGCCACCAAAAACGATTCAAAGAATCTTGTGCCATTTGTTTTTGTTCCGGTGTTCCGTTTGCTAGTAAACTTACAATTTCGAAACCTTGACGTTGGTGAAAAGATTCTTCCTTACAAACACGAACCATCGCACGTGCATAGGGACCATACGAACAACGACATAATGGTACTTGATTCATGATTGCAGCACCATCTACCAACCAACCAATTGTACCCATGTCCGCCCAAGAAAGTGTTGGGTAATTAAAGATGGAAGAATATTTGGCTTTACCACTATGTAAATCATCAATACTTTTTTCACGATCTAATCCTAAAGTTTCTGCAGCAGAATAAAGGTATAGTCCATGACCAGCTTCGTCTTGAACTTTAGCAAGTAAAACTGCTTTGCGTTTCAAGCTTGGCGCTCTAGTAATCCAATTTCCTTCAGGCAACATTCCTACAATTTCAGAGTGTGCATGTTGAGAGATTTGACGCATCAATGTCTTACGATATCCTTCAGGCATCCAATCATTTGGCTCAATTTTTATATCAGCATCGATTTTTGCTTGAAATTCTCTTTCTAATTCCTCAATATTTTTAGTGCTCATATGGAAAGTTTTATAAACAAATTTACATAAAATCGAAGTAAAATAAAATCTAATTGCTAGAATAAATTAAAATAATCATCATTCCTATCATCTTGAGCAAAGTGTGGATATTTATTTTAATATTATACTTAACTTTTTAGTAATTTTGGAAACGTAAAAATAAAATATGAAGCCAAGTTTTCATCCGTTAATAATTAAAGATATAATAAAAGAAACAAGTGATGCTGTATCTGTCTCATTTGAAGTGCCAGCAGAACTTAAATCTTTTTTTTCATTTAAGTCAGGACAATATTTAACACTCAAAGCATTAATTAACGGAGAGGACGTTAGACGTTCTTACTCCTTATGCTCTGCTCCACATGAAGATAGTTGGAAGGTTGCAATTAAAGCGATAGAGACAGGTAAATTTTCGAATTTTGCTAATAACAAACTTAAAAAAGGGGATTTGTTAGAGGTAATGAATCCAATGGGGACTTTTATTTTACCACAAGTAATCGAGAATAAGAATTTTGTTTTTTTTGCTGTTGGTAGTGGTGTTACACCTGTTTTATCAATGATTAAGTCAGTACTTGCAGAATCAACATCTGCTAATATAACTTTCTTTTATGGAAATAAAGGATTCGGATCGATCATTTTTAGAGAAGAAATCGAAGCGTTAAAAAATAAATACATGGACCGTTTACGAGTGACACATGTCTTGTCGCGAGAAAGTTTAGGTAATACGATTCAAAAAGGAAGGATAGATAGTAATAAATGTAGCGATTTAATCGATGCTTTTGTAAGTGTTGATTCGGTGGATGATGTGTTTATTTGTGGACCAAAAGACATGATTTTTGCAGTTAGAGATACTTTTGTTTCTAAAGGGTTGGATGAAAAATCAATTCATTTTGAGTTATTTACTTCTGGAGATTCTCCAGTAAAACAAGATATCAACAAAGAAGAAGATGCGATTAGTTCTTTAGTTACTGTGATTGTAGATGGGGATGTCTTGGAAATTCCTTTGAGGTCTAACGATATCAATATCTTAGATGCTGCATTACAAGCTGGTGCTGACTTGCCGTTTGCTTGTAAAGGTGGAGTTTGCTGTACATGTAAAGCGAAAATTATAGAAGGTAGTGCAAAAATGGATGTGAATTATGCATTAGAAGCAGATGAGGTAGAAGCAGGATATATTCTTACGTGTCAATCACATCCAACATCCGAAAAATTAATTGTTTCATTTGACGAATAAATATGGGGTTTTTAGATAAAATTTTTAAGAAAAAAGAGGACGTAAAATCTCCAAAGGGATTTAATAGTTTACTTGTAAAAGAAGTAGTTAAGGTAACTACCGATAGTGTAAAGGTGGTGTTTGATATACCTACGGAATTAAGAAAACAATACGTTTTTATTCCAGGTCAGTATGTAACACTATCCACACTAGTGGATGGAATAGAAGAACGTCGTTCTTATTCCATTTGTAGCGGACCACAAGAAGCGTTAGCTGTTGCTATAAAAATAGTTCTAAATGGTAAAGTTTCAACATGGGCTAACCAAAAGTTGAAAGTTGGAGATTTAGTTTTTGTTTCTAAACCAGAGGGTAATTTTAATTGGAATTCAAAAGATGCATTTATTGTTGCTTTTGCTGCAGGAAGTGGTGTTACGCCTATGCTATCTATTGCAAAACATTTAGAAAGTCAAATCGGAGATATGCGACTTTTTTATGGAAACAAAAGCGAATCATCGAGTATGTTTCTAAGTGACTTAAAAAAATTGAAAAACACAAAAACACAATTGTTTTTATCAAAAGAAATAAAAGAAGGGACAGTAAGTAGTCGTTTACATAAAGATGCAATTACTGAATTAATTAAATCTGATCTGAACTTGCTGAAGGCAGATGCGTATTTCTTGTGTGGACCTGAAGAAATGATAAAAGGTGGATTAGAAACATTGAAATTATTTGGTGTATCTAAAGAAAAAATTCACTACGAATTATTTACGACACCAGTTTTATTGGTTGAAAAAGAAGCAGAAGTGATGGAGATTTTTAAAGGAACTAGTCAAGTAACTGTTTTTTTAGATCAAGAAAAAATTGAGCTTACAATGGATGAGAATTCTACTTCTGTCATAGATACTTTAAACAGAGAAGGATATGATCCTCCATATTCATGTCGTGGTGGAGTTTGTTCTGCTTGTCAAGCGAAAGTTATTGAAGGAAAAGTAATAATGAAAATGAATTATTCATTAACAGAGCAAGATCTTGAAAATGGGTATGTTTTGACTTGTCAAGCACAACCTGCTTCTGAAAAAGTTACGATTAGTTACGATGCGTAGAGTTCTAATTATTGGTGCAAGTAAAGGTATTGGAGCAGAATTGGTTTCTTTACTTGCAAAAGATTCTTCACTTCTGGTGATTGCACTGGCAAGAACTATTGAAGAACAAAATACGTGGAAAGATTTTAAGAATGTTCAGGTACATAATTTTGACTTATGTTCTGATAATTTGGCATTTGAATTACTGGGAATTATCGCTAATTATTCTCAGATAGATTTTTTAATAAATAATGCGGGTTATTTAGTGAATAAACCGTTTTTATCACTTACCCGAGAAGAGATTGAAATAAGTTATAAAGTGAATGTTTTAGGTGTTATGACCTCATTACAAACTATTTTACCAAAAATGCTTGAAAATGGCGGTCATGTTGTAAATATAAGTTCGATGGGCGCATTTCAAGGATCTGTTAAATTTTCAGGATTGTCAACTTATTCTTCTTCGAAAGCTGCATTAACTAATTTGACAGAAATGCTAGCAGAAGAGTTTAAAGATACTAAATTGAAATTCAATTGTTTGTGTTTGGGCGCTGTGCAAACAGAAATGTTAGCTAAAGCTTTTCCTGGCTACGAAGCACCAGTTAGTTCGTTGGAAATGGCGCAATATATTTCTGATTTCACGTTAAATCAGTGGAAATGGATTAATGGAAAAATTATTCCAGTTTCATTGTCCACACCTTAAGTTAATTTTTGATTTTAATTGTTTCCTGAGAAGATCGATTTACGGAAATAAATTAGGTTTATAGTAAATATATGTATTAGATAGCTTGTTTTAACAAACTAGTTTATCTTTGTGTTTAATAATTTTGTAAATTTTAGATGATAAAATGAAATTAATAGTCAATTACGTTATAGTTTTTTCTCTAATGTTATTTTTTGCTAGTTGTGCAAAATCTAAACATAAAATCGGAAGTATGTATAAGGGTGGATATGTATTTAAAATTAATATGTTTGGTCATGGTTATTGTGCTGCCCCGAAAGATCTAAAGCCGATGGAATGGGGGTGTTATGGAACGCTTATTAATGGTGCTGATGGTGAAAAAGTAGGAACTGGAAAACAAAATACAAAAGATATTGTTGGAGGTTGTACTTCAATTTTTCCTTATGCTGCTAAAGCATGTGATGATTTAGTAATAGATTCTTACGACGATTGGTATCTACCTTCTGTTGAAGAACTTTTATTAATGCACCGTGAATTATACTCCCAATCACTTGGTGGATTTACTGCAAGTGAATACTGGAGTTCTACGCAGAATTATTCCTTAGGGGCATGGAAAGTAGATTTTGCTTCAGGAGAAAAAGGTAATAACTCTAATAAAGCGAATAAAGGTATTCGAGTTCGAGCAATCAGATCATTTTAAATTATGAAAGCACTCTATTTTAAGGAAATACGTAGTTTTTTAAGCTCCGTCATTGGGTATGTTTTTATTTTAATATTTTTAATTACTTCCGGATTGTTTCATTGGGTAATATCCTATGAGACGAATTTGTTAGAGGGAGCAGAATCGGATTTAATTCCTTTTTTCAACTTATCACCGACCATTTTTTTAATCCTAATTCCTGCAATTACCATGCGATCCATTGCGGAAGAGAGAAAAAATGGTACAATTGAATTACTATTTACACGACCAATTTCGGATTTAAATGTATTGCTTGCAAAGTATTTTGCTGGAGTCACATTAGTAGCAATAGCGTTAATTCCAACAGGCGTTTTTTATATCTCGATGCATTTTTTAGGTAATCCAATTGGTGTTATCGACGATGGAGCAACTATTACATCCTATCTGGGTTTGCTTTTACTTGGAGCTTCTTTTGTTGCTATTGGAATTTTTTCTTCGTCATTAACGAGTAGCCAAATTGTTGCTTTTATATTATCTATGTTCTTGTGTTGGGTATTTTATAATGGACTTACCCTTTTAGGTTCATTCAACTTGATGGGAGACTTTGATTTCATTATTAAGTATTTTGGAATGAGCTATCATTATGATTCCATTCAACGAGGTGTTATTGATTCAAGTGACATTATTTATTTTTTAAGCTTGATCTTTTTGTTTATTGCAAGTTCCTTGACTATCATTAAATCCTTAAAAAAATAAGCAAAATGTCTGAAAAAAAAGCCAAAAGTTTTGTTTATAATTGGACATTCTTAACCATTATTATAATCGCAATTATATTAATTAATATTATTGCTGGTATCGTTTATTTCCGTTACGATGCAACCGAAGATAAACGTTTTTCATTATCGAAAGGAACAATTGAATACCTATCCAATGAAAAGAATTTCTCGGATAGATTATTATTGAAAATTTATTTAGATGGTAATTTACCTGCGGAATTAAAACGCTATAAAAATGCAATTGAAGATAAATTAAAAGAATTCAAGCAATATGCTGGTAATCGTTTAGAATATGAGTTTGTCGATCCGATGGAAGGTACCGAAGAAGATCGTCGAGTACTCTATGAAATGTTGTATAATCGAGGAAAAGGTATAATGCCTATGGAATTGATGTATATGAAAGATGGTACAAATAACCAAATGTTACTTTGGCCAGGGGCTGAAATTGAATATGGTGGTAGTACCATAAGTCATATTCAACTTATGCCAGGAACACCTCAAGGACAATATTATACCTTAAACCCTAAACTAGAATCTCAAATTCAAAATTCTATTAATAATTTGGAGTATATTTTATTAAGTTCAATTAGACGCGCTACACAAACGGCAAAACCTAGATTAGCTTTTCTGCAAGGACATGGTGAATTGTCATATGCACAAACACAACGTGTTAGGACATTAGTTTCGCCGTATTACACTGTTGAAGATGTTACATTAAATGATTCTATTGAAGCGTTAAAGGGAGTGGATGGATTAGTAATTGCAAGACCTAAACAACCTTTTTCAGAAAAGGATAAATATATTATTGATCAATTTTTAATGAAAGGCGGTCGTTTAATGTGTTTTGTAGATAAATTATTTGTGCCAGAAGATTCGTTAAACAGAAATGGTTACACGCATACCATGAGGTATACACTTGAATTAGATCGTATGTTGTTTGATTACGGAATAAAAATTAATGATAATTTGGTGTTCGATAAGGAGTGCGCACCAAAACATATTCCAACTGCAAAACAACAATTAATCCCTTGGTTTTTTGCAATTCGTTCTACCTCGACTTCGCATCCGATTTCTAGAAATATTGAACCAGTATTGTTAAAATATGGCTCTCAAATCCAATTTGTAGGTAATGGAAAAACGGTAAAAAGTCCTATTTTAACTTCTTCGTCCAATGCACTTTTGACTGGATTAGCGCCAATAATTAGTGTAGTGATGCATAAAGATGCATGGAATAATCCACAATTTGTTGCCGATCCTACGGATGAGGTTAATAAAATTTGTTTAGCTGGTTTAGTAGAAGGGTATTTTGATTCGCATTTTAAAAACAGAATTATTGGTGCATTTGCGAATAATCCAGAATCTGGCTTTAAAGAAAAAAGCGTAAAAGAAGGAAAGGTTTTGGTCGTTGCGAATGGACGTTTTATTGAAAATAAATACGATTCAATTCCAAATAAATCAGGCGGATATCTCTATAAGGCACGTTCGTTTAATGAACTAAAAATGGATGAAACAATGGCAAGTCTAAATATGCAGCCTTTGATTTATGGAAATCAAGAGTTTTTTCAAAATGTAGTGGATTACATGATGGGGGACAATTCTGTTTTGGATTTAAGAAGTAAACAGATTGACATTCATGCTATTGATAAGGAGAAAGTGAAGTTAGAAGCTGGATATTATAAATTTGTCAACATGTTTTTCCCAAGTATTATCGTGCTTACTTTTGCTACATTAGTTTATTTTATTCGTAAACGAAAATATATTAGAAATGAGAAGTAAAAATATTGGTTTAGTTATTGGTTTAGTTATTATTGGAGTACTTGGTTTTTTTGCGACAAATCTTGTTCGAAACAGAGGTAAGTCAGATACCGAGCTATTAGAGTTTTCTATTAAAGACACTACTACGATAAATAAAATAAGAATTACTGAATCAAATGGCATGAAAATTACTTTGGTGAAAAATACAAGTGCTTGGACAGATGAAGAAGGTAATTGTGTTACACAAGAACCAATTTACATCTTGATGGAAACGTTTAAAAATATACAGTTTAAAGGGTATGTGCCAGAAAAATCTCGTCAAAATATTGTTAAATTAATGACTGCCTCTCACACAAAAGTAGAGATTTTTCAAAATGGAGAATGGACTAAAACTTGGTATGTTGGTTTTTCAACGCAAGATCACTATGGTACGTATATGTTGCTAGAAACTCCGGATGAAAAAAGTGATTTACCTGTAATTATGAAAGTAAAAGGACTTGCAGGTATCATTGATCCAAGATTTTTTGCGGATAAACGTAAATGGGTTTGTACGAATATTTTTAATTTAAGTTTGGACGAAATTGCTGAAGTTAATGTGAAATTTTATGACACCCCTGCCAGAAGCTTTTCTGTATCTAAAAATAAAGCACATTATACGGTTAAACAAAATGGCAAACGTTTGTCTAAATTGGATACCTCAATGGCTATTCAATATTTAACAAATTATCAAAAAGTACACTTTGAATTGGCAAATTTCGAGTTAAATGCAAAACAAGTAGATAGTTTAAAGCGTACTAAACCATTTGGTAAAATAACTACCAAAGAAGTGAACGGTAAAAGTACAAATCTTAAATTGTATCGAATGCCGGCAACTGAAAAATCTATGAATGATTTTGGAGATTCTGTATTGTATAATCCAGATCGTTTTTGGTGTGAGTTACCATCTGGTGAATTAGTAAAATGTCAATATTTTGTTTTCAATCCATTGATAATGGGCCATATTTATTTTGCAACTAAACCAGAATAGATTTTAAAAAACTTAATGTATCTTTGTTCACATAAAATAATATTACTATGAATTTTGTTGTATCGAGTAACGTACTTTTAAAACATTTACAAAGCATCAGTGGAGTATTAACTACGAATAATTCACTTCCAATTTTAGATAATTTTTTATTCGAAATTCAAGATAATCAACTAGTAGTGTCAGCATCTGATGTGGAGACTACCATGAAAACTACCTTGGAAGTTCAAGCTACAGAATCCGGTAAAATTTGTATTCCAGCTAAAATTTTGTTAGATATTTTAAAAAATCTTCCAGATCAACCTTGTACTTTTTTAATTGATAAGTCCAATTTTGGGATTGAAATTTCCTACGATAACGGTAAATCTAAAATGGTTGGCTATAATGGAGAGGATTATCCAAAATCCCCTGCGATGGAAGGAGGTAGTCAAGTAAAGTTATCTGCTGAAATTATTTCCAAAGCAATAAATAAAACAATTTTTGCAACTGGTAATGATGAACTTCGTCCAGTGATGAGTGGTGTATATTGTCAATTTTCACCTGCAGAGATTTTGTTTGTCGCTACAGATGCACATAAATTAGTAAGATACAAACGTACGGATATCGTTACAACATCTAGTGCAGCATTTATATTACCTAAAAAACCGTTAAACTTATTAAAAGCAAACGTTGGTAATGAAGGAGAAGTATTAGTTGAATTTAACGATTCAAATGCAATATTTACTTTTGGAGATATTATTTTGATGTGTCGATTAGTAGATGGAAAATATCCTAATTACGAAGCTGTTATTCCAAAAGAAAATCCAAATGTTTTAACAGTGGATAGAGCGCAATTTTTAAGTTCAATTAAGCGTGTATCTATCTTTGCGAATAAATCTACACATCAAATCAAATTGCACATAGCTGGTTCTGAATTATCCATTTCTGCAGAAGATTTAGATTTTAATAATGAATCAAAAGAACGATTAACATGCTCTTTTGATGGGGATGACATGGAGATTGGATTCAATGCGCGTTTTTTGATGGAAATGCTTTCTAACATGGAATCTTCTGAAATCAAAATTCAGATGAGTGTACCGAGTAGGGCAGGTTTACTAGTTCCAGCTAACAAGGATAATGAAAACGAAGATATTCTTATGCTGGTAATGCCAGTAATGTTAAATAGATAATAATTTGAGCCATCGAAAGATGGCTTTTTAATGAAATAAAGATGAATATAATCCATATAACACATTCAAGCATAGCTAAAGCAATCGAAATAGTTGATAATTTAGATGATGATGCATTAGATGCTATTGCTGAAAAATATGCGGAAGAACAACCTGTATTAATAGGGTATGCACTTTCAGCAGCACAAGAATATGAAAATGAACAATTACAAGGATTAGTTATTTATTATTTCTGTTTATTATCGGAGTCATTTACGCAACAAGGGGTAAAATGTCGTCAAATTGAAGAAGAGGATTTAGATGCATTTGAAGGTCCCTTTCACGAGATGTTAGATCAATTCTTTGAAGAAGATGATGAAGCTATTCTAGAAGATTTCTGTGATCAACCTGATTTAAATCAATTTATTGCGATAGAAATAAGTGAAGAGGACGAAGATGGAACATCTTTAGATGATGACACTGCCACACAATTATTTATTGTTGCAACAGCTTTAATTACTTTATTATCAAGAGCGATAATTCAAGAATGAAATCACCAGCGAGTATTGTTGCGCAGATGTTAGCGTGCGATGATTTTAGCACGTGGTTAGGAATAAAGATTCAAAAAGTAAATCTAGGTGAAGTAGATTTATCACTTGTCGTGAAAGAAATTCAAACGAATGGATTTAAAATTGCTCACGGTGGTATTTGTTACGCTTTAGCGGATACTTGCCTTGCGTTTGTGTCTAATGCTTATGGTTATAAGGCAGTTAGTGTTGAGACGAGTATTTCTCATGTTGCTAAAGTCTATCCAGGTGATCGGTTGCTTGCAAGCTCTAAATTAGTGTACAAAGGAAATTCATCCGCTGTATTTATCGTTGAAATTATAAATCAAGAAAAAATCCTTGTAGCCCATTTTAAAGGATCAGTTAGAATATCCAAAGAATTGTGGTAGACTTTAAATATTATTTCTATATTTAAATATTGGGTTGAATAAGGATTTTAAAGATCTATTTCAACACTGTTAATATTGAAATTGTAGAAAAATGAATAGAAATATTAGAAAAGTTGCCATTCTTGGTTCCGGTGTAATGGGTTCAAGAATTGCGTGTCATTTTGCCAATATTGGATGTGAAGTAGTCTTATTAGATATTCAACCAAAAGAATTAAATGATAAAGAATTAAGTATAGGATTAACTTCCGATTCGCCGATTTTTAAAAATAGAATCGTGAATGATGCACTTCAGTTTGCTTTAAAAACAAACCCATCACCAATTTATTCAAAGCGTTTTATTTCAAGGATAGTAACTGGGAATTTCAGTGATAATATGCGATTAATTGCAGAGTGTGATTGGATTATTGAAGTTGTTATTGAACGTTTAGACATCAAAAAGCAAATATTTGAACAAGTAGAAAAATATAGAAAACTAGGTACTATTATTTCTTCCAATACTTCTGGAATTCCAATTCACTTAATGTTGGAAGGTAGAACAGAAGACTTTCAACAACACTTTTGTGGGACACATTTTTTTAATCCTCCAAGGTATTTGCAACTGTTAGAGATCATTCCAACTGCCCAAACAAAAAGTGAAATCATCGCATTTTTAATGGATTTTGGAAGTCGTTTTCTTGGTAAAAAGACGGTGTTATGTAAAGATACTCCTGCATTTATTGCCAATAGAGTCGGAGTGTATTCGATTATGTCTTTGTTTCATTTAGTTGGTGAAATGGATTTAACCGTGGAAGAGGTAGATAAATTGACTGGCCCTGTATTAGGTCGACCTAAATCTGCTACTTTCCGTACGTGTGATGTTGTTGGATTAGATACTTTAGTCCATGTTGCGAATGGTTTGAGAGAGAATTGTTTGCAGGACGAAGAAAATAAAAAATTTGAACTTCCTAAATATGTTTCAACAATGGTTGAAAACAATTGGTTAGGTTCAAAGTCAAAACAAGGATTCTATAAAAAAGGAACGAATGAAGAAGGTAAAAGTGAAATTTTCACATTAGACCTTTCGACGATGGAATATCGTTCTGCATTAAAAGCTAAATTCAGCGTATTAGAAGCTGTAAAATCCATCGATGATTTACGAAAAAGAACTAAAATTTTATTTGAATCTAAAGATAAAGCAGGAGAGTTTTATAGAAAATTGTTTGGAGGACTGTTTGCGTACGTTTCAAATCGTATACCTGAAATTTCAGATCAGATTTATAAAATTGATGATGCTTTAAAAGCTGGATTCGGTTGGGAATTAGGTCCTTTTGAGACATGGGATGCAATTGGCGTAGAGGGAGGTTTGAAATTGATTGAAGATGCTGGTTGTAAAGTAGCTCCATGGGTAGTAGATTTTGTGAAAACAGGTCAAAAAACATTTTACACCCAATGTGAAGGAAAAAAATATTTTTATAATCAGTTAGAAAAAGAAAATCAAGTAATTCCTGGGACAGAAGATTTAATTATACTCGATTCTTTACGAGAAACTCATACTGTATGGGAAAATTCAGATGTTTCGATTATAGATATCGGGGAAGGTATCTTGAATGTGGAGTTCCATACGAAAATGAATACGATTGGAGGTGGAGTAGTTCAAGGACTTCATAAGGCAATTGATTTAGCAGAAAAAGAATACCGTGGTTTAGTTATTTACAACAATGGACAAAATTTTTCTGCAGGTGCAAATGTCGGAATGATATTTATGATGGCTATCGAACAAGAATACGATGAGCTAAATTTTGCAATAAAAGCGTTTCAAGACGTGATGATGCGTATTCGTTATTCTAATGTCCCAGTGATTGTTGCGCCTCATAATATGGCTTTAGGTGGAAGTTGTGAAATGTCAATGCATGCAGATAAAGTAGTTGCGCACGCGGAACTATATATGGGATTAGTAGAATTTGGTGTTGGATTAATTCCTGGTGGTGGTGGTACGAAAGAGTTTGCTAAACGACTTTCAGATGAATTAAAAGAGGGAGATATAAAAATCAATAGATTTAGAGATAAATTCCTTACAATTGGACAAGCCAAAGTTTCTACATCTGCTTATGAAGCATTTGATCTTGGTTATCTTCGTGTTGGAGTAGACGAAGTAGTTGTAAGTAGAGATCATCAGTTGTTGAGAGCTAAACATGCGTGTTTAGAATTGGCGGATGCTGGTTATATTGCGCCGAAAAAATCTAAAAACATTACTGTTCTAGGAAAAGAAGCCTTAGGAATTGTATACGTAGGAGCCCATTCTATGTTGTCAGGAAATTATATGTCTAAACACGATCAAGTGATTTCCGAAAAACTTGGGTTTGTATTAGCTGGTGGTGATTTATCCGAAAACACCCTAGTTTCTGAACAATATGTGTTGGATTTGGAAAGAAAAGCATTTCTTCAACTTTGCATGGAAAAGAAAACATTAGAGCGCTTGCAAAGTATATTGAAACAAGGTAAAATTTTACGTAATTAGAAGGTTATGAGTCAAAACGCATACATAGTAGCAGGTTACAGAACTGCAATAGGTAAAGCTGGTAAAGGGGGATTTCGCTTTTCTAGACCGGATGAATTAGGTTCAGAAGTGATTCGTCATTTAATGAGTCAATTTCCACAATTAGATCCAGATCGCGTAGATGATGTAATTGTTGGTAACGCAACGCCAGAAGCGGAGCAGGGACTTAACATGGGGAGAATGATTTCTTTGATGGGTTTTGATTCTGTTAAAGTTCCTGGAATCACTGTAAATAGATACTGTTCTTCAGGTTTAGAAACGATTGCAATGGCAAGAGCGAAAATCGAAGCGGGAATGGCTGACTGTATCATTGCAGGTGGTGCTGAGTCTATGTCGATTATGGCGATGGGAGGATGGAGAATTGTTCCTGGTTCCAAAGTTGCAAAAGAACATCCGGAATGGTATTGGGGGATGGGGTTAACGGCTGAGGCTGTAGCAAATCAATATAACATTTCCAGAGAAGCGCAAGATGCTTTTGCTGTTAATTCACACGAAAAAGCTTTAAAGGCAATTGCTGATGGGAAGTTTAAAGAAGAAATAGTTCCAATTACAGTAGAACATATCTTTTTAGATAAAAACGAAAAACGTCAGGTGAAATCCTATATTGTAGATACCGATGAAGGTCCAAGAAAAAGTACTGTTGAGGGACTCGGTGCTTTAAAGCCTGTTTTTGCCAATGGTGGATCAATTACTGCTGGTAATTCCTCGCAAACTTCAGATGGTGCTGCATTCGTTCTTGTAATGTCTGAACGTATGGTTAAAGAATTAAATATTGAACCAATCGCTCGTTTGGCGAGTTATGTGGTTGTTGGTTTAGAACCAAGAATTATGGGCATGGGTCCGGTAGGAGCAATTCCTAAAGCTGTTGCACAAGCAGGCTTGATAATGAATGACATAAGTTTAGTTGAATTAAATGAGGCTTTTGCAAGTCAATCCTTAGCAGTAATCGAGGAATTAAAATTGAATACTGAAATTGTAAATGTGAATGGCGGTGCACTTGCTTTGGGTCATCCCCTAGGATGTTCTGGAGCTAAATTGACCGTCCAAATGTTATCAGAATTGAAAAGAAGAAAACAAAAGTATGGGATTGTGACCATGTGTGTAGGTACCGGACAAGGTGCTGCAGGAGTTATAGAGATGTTATAGAAATTTTTTTTAATGCAAATTATTTATAAAGTTACCTGAGTAAGTGATTCTTTTGTTTTAGTATACAATCTGTTTTTTTCATTTTGTTAATAAAAATGAAAAATAAAAGATGTAGAATTACCTTTTTATTATATTTTTGTTATTAGTATTAATTTAAATTTTTATCTATGAAGAAAAAATTACTTTTATCGTTTGCGGTTTTTGCTACGGCTTTAACTGTTAACGCACAAAAAAAATTCGTTGAGAATAATGAGGTTTCTAGACCAATACCTTTTTCTAAGGATTTTAAAGAAAAAACTAATGTTTCTGGTGATCAATCTTACTATTATTGGGAAAACAACTCTAGAGTTACGAAAGAATTAAATACATTCTTAGGTAAAACAGGAGATGCTGATGGTGGTTTTGATACCTTACTTTTGTATTCATACGAATTCAAACAAAAAACAACTACTTCAACCTATTGGCAAATGGCAATTCAAGGTTTTCCTACTGCTGATACTTTAGCATTGAATAGTGTTAAATTTGTTGGTTCTTCATTAAATCCTAATGGAGCAAATGTAGTTGTTAATGTGTATAAAAAAGATTTAAAAACATTGTTAGCTACTAAAACTTTGGCTGTAAATTCTAATTATGGGTATAAAACAGTTGTTTTTGATTCACCTGTTACTGATTCAGATACAATGTTAGTAACTTTTCAAATGGCTACAGTTGCAGATAGTTTCCAAATGGCTCAATCACATAATCAGTGGGTTGGCAATAATTTAGGGACTCCTAACAAGTTTACTTCTTCCTTGCCATTTAAAGGAGATGCGGCATTATTAGCAATGCAACCAAGTTATTCAGGTATTTTAGGTTTAATTAGAGAGAATTTTGATTTTTTTGTAATTCCTTCTTTTACATATAATTTCAAAGCTAATTTCGAGGCCTCTAAAACTACAATTAATAGAACCGAATCTGTAACTTTCACTAAGAAAAATGACAGTCATTTTCAAAACCCAATCTTAAATTATATTAAATGGGATGCATTAGCAAACGGAACTCCTTTTGCTTATTCTACATTTAATTTTGGTGAATCTGCAGATGCTGATTTTGATACAGCTGTAGTTTCTCACCAATTTGATACAAAAGGTGTTTTTAAAGTTAAACAAAAAGTTTTCTTAGTAACTTGGTATTTAGGCGACTTTTTAGAAGATTCTTCCGAAGTTACTATTACAGTTAACTCTGCGCTTTCTTTAGATGCTAAAAAAGCTTTAAATGGTTTAGCTATTTATCCTAATCCAGTTGCGAATCAATTAAACGTTTCTTTTAACGCTAACTCTGATGCTACAATTGAATTAGTAAATGTTGCTGGTCAAGTTATTGCAACTAAAAATGCTAACCAATTTGCAAATGTAACTTTTGACACTGCTGAATTAAACGCTGGTGTTTATTTCATTAATATCAAAGTTGCTGAAGGTACATTTACACAAAAAGTTATTAAAGACTAATTTTAAGTTTTTTTAATCGATGAAAGCCGGCTAAAGCCGGCTTTTTTTATTGCTAATAATTTAAGTTTTCATCGTATTCTTTTTATCTTTGAGTATATAAAATCTCAAAAGACTTTTGTTTGATTGTTAGATGGTTATTTCTGTTTTTTAGTTGTGTGTTTATGACTTTCATCAACGCACAAATTTTGTTTTCTGAAAATTTTGAAGGAGCTTTGAATAACGCGACAAAACTCCCTTTAAATTGGCAGGAAACAGGTAGTTCATTAGATGGGATATATACCGTAGGAGATAGTGTTCAAGCCAATTATTTTGTTAATCTAACTTCGCTTTGGAAGGTCCCTAGTCATACTAAATTTGTGATGACAAATGATGTTAGGTGTAGTTACGAAAAAGGAATTGGGTTCTGTGATAAGTCTAAAGATCGACTTATATTACCTATGATAAATATTCCATCATTTTCAGGAAGTTTAATACTTAAATTTGATGATTTTTTCACTGGTAAATTAGGTTCTCAAGCATCGATTGAGATTAGTGTAAACGGAGGAAGTTCTTGGGTAAAAGAATTCGACTTTATTCCGAATGAAAACTCCTGGAAATCAAATTTTGTAAATCTGTCAAAGTATATTGGGGTTGCAAATGTCTTAATTTCCTTTTTATATAATGACAACAATTTGGTAAGAGATGGTTTAGCGATCGATAATCTCGAATTGAAAAAACAAACTCCTTGGAAAGATGTAAGTCTTGATTTTGTGGACGCAGCAAGATATTCTAAGATTCCAATTAGTCAAGTCGATTCTATCCCTTTGCGGTTAACGTTTCATAATGAAGGATCAATTGCCATAGATTCTGTGGAGTTGAATGTACAAGTTATAGAACAAGGAGTAAGTCCGAAACTATTATTTAAAACTTCTAAATTATATAAAAATCTTCTTTTAAATGATACGGTTACCTTGTTGCTAGGTGAATTTTTACCAATAAAAAAGAATACGACCTATCTGATAAAACATTGGATAAAAACATCTAAAGATACTGTATACAGTAATGATTCATTAATTATTCCAATTTCTATTACGCAAGGTAGTTACGCTAGAGATAATGCGAAAATGAGTTCTGTATTTGATTTAACGAGTTCAAATACAATTACAATAGGCAATTTATTTTCTTTTAAAAATGCTGCCTTTTTAGATTCTATTTATTTTGAATCTGCTAATGCTACTAACGGAACTTCAGTACAAGCATTTGTTTTTCCTATTTTAAATGGTAAAGTCTCGATGGATGATTTAGGTAAAAGTGATGTTTTTACGCTCTCTAACGGAACAAACACGAAATATTTAAAGCTTAAAAGTAATGCTTTAGATAGAGTTCTTTTGGATACGGGAAGCTATTTAATAGCCATTCAAAAAACGAATGGAGGTGGATCCATGGGAATTAAATTGTGTGATAATTTTTATCAAAAAAACACTGTTTTCATGCGGATTGGCCAAGTTTCTTTCCAAACCTTAGATTCTTATTTTTCAGGGACTAAAAAATCGGTTCCAATAATTCAGGCTTTTACTTCTCCATATTGTAAATTATCGACCAAAATTGATAAAATAAACACGAAATGTCAGTTTGCAACAGGTGAATTAAGAGTTACTCCGTTAAACGTTAGATATCCAGTGTCCTATTTATGGAATACAGGGAGTACAGATTCAATTATTTCAAAACTTCCAGTAGGTCAATATGCAGTTAAGATAACAGATTATTACAATTGTGTTTTTGATTCAGCTAACATTTCCTTGCGTCCATTTTCAAATCCAATCATTGAAATTGATAGTTTAAGACATCCATTGTGCTACAATGGCAAAAGTGGTTATATTTCTATTACTACGGATAATCCAGGAATCATAACAAAGGTTAAATGGAATGGCGTTGCAAGTAATCAATTGTTTGTTAATAATGCATCTTCTGGATTATATACTATAAAAGTAGTAGATGGAAACAATTGTGAAGATTCGATAAAAGTCACCTTAACAAATCCAGATTCATTGACGATTGATTATTTAGTGAAAGACGAATCCATCAAGGCTAAAGGTATTATTTCCTTATTTGTTTCTGGTGGTAATCCTCCGTATAGTTATCATTGGGGAGATACTGTTTATGCTAAAAATAGAACTGAATTGAAAGGTGATTCATCTTATATTGTTATGGTTCAAGATACAAATGGGTGTAAAAAATCAACCCAAATTTATGTTGGAAGTACGCTAGGGATAGAAATGGTAGATTTAGACTTTTGGAATGTATACCCAAATCCAGTTGAGGATATTTTGTACATAGAATCAGATGAGGATTTAAAAAAAATATCTGTGGTTGATTTATCCGGAAAGACTTGTTTACAATTTTATCTTACTCGAAATTTGGAAAATTTATATTCTATAGATTTAAATCAACTTGAAAAAGGCGTTTATTTTTTACACATGCAAAAAAATGGGTTTTCTAATCCATTTAAATTCCTTAAAAATTAACTAAACCTGCATAATAAAAATAAAATTAATCGTTATATTAGATAAAATTAAATGTCATGATAGATATAAATAAAGCAATAAAAGGAGGTGAATTTTTAATTTCAAAAACATTACCCTCCGCAATTTTCACACCAGAAGAATGGGAAGAGGAACAATTGATGATAGCTGAAATGTGTAACGATTTTATTGCACAAGAAGTTACTCCAATTCTTGATCGTATAGATGCCATGGAACCAGGTTTAATGCAAAACTTATTAGATAAAGCAGGAGAACTTGGGTTGTTAGGACTTTCAGTGCCAGAGGAATTTGGTGGTATGGGTGTTGATTTTAAAACTTCCTTGCTAGCTACAGAATATTTAGGGAAGGGACATTCATTTTCTGTTGCTTATGGAGCACATACAGGCATAGGATCATTACCATTACTGTATTATGGGACACAAGAACAAAAAGCAAAGTATTCTCCTTTATTAGCTTCAGGTGAATGGAAAGCTGCGTATTGTTTAACGGAACCTTCTGCTGGATCAGATGCTAACTCAGGTAAGACAAAAGCAATATTATCCGAAGATGGAAGTCATTATGTTTTAAACGGACAAAAAATGTGGATTACCAACGGAGGTTTTGCTGATTTATTTACCGTTTTTGCGAAGATTGATAATGATGTAAATTTGACTGCTTTTTTAGTAGAGGCTAAGAGTGAAGGGATATCTTTAAATCCGGAAGAGAAGAAAATGGGGATTAAAGGATCTTCTACCCGTCAAATCTTTTTCAATAATGTAAAAGTCCCTGTAGAAAACATACTTTCTACAAGAGAAAATGGTTTTAAAATTGCACTCAATATTCTAAATATTGGTCGAATTAAGTTAGCAGCTGGAGTATTAGGTGGTTCTAAAGAAACGATAGAAGATACTGTAGTTTATGCGAATGCTCGTGAGCAATTTGGAAAATCTTTAGCGAAGTATGGAGCTATTAAGCATAAAGTTGCCGAACAGGTAATTCGTACTTTTGTCTTGGAATCTGCAACTTATAGAGCAGGACAAAACATTGAAGATACTATCAATCACTTGATAGAGGATGGAATGAGCAAGGGACAAGCGACTTTAAAAGGAATTGAAGAGTTTGCGGCAGAATGTGCTATATTGAAAGTTGCTGCTTCAGAATGTTTAGATTTTGTAGCGGATGAAGCAGTTCAAATTTATGGTGGAATGGGATATTCTTCAGAATCTGCAGTAGAACGATCTTATAGAGATTCTCGTATAAATAGAATTTTTGAGGGTACGAATGAAATAAATCGCATGCTTTCAGTAGATATGATTCTTAAAAAAGGGATGAAAGGAGAAATTGATTTGTTAGGTGCCGCAACAAAAGTTGCTGGTGAGCTAATGAGTATTCCAGATTTTGAGGATGAAGAAGTAACAGTATTATCCCAACAATATGCTTTATTGGAAGGGTTGAAGAAAACGATATTACTAGTAGCTGGAGCTGCAGTTCAAAAGTTAGCAACTTCATTGGGAAAAGAACAAGAAATACTTATAAATGTTGCGGATATGTTGATTGTTACGTACCAAGCGGAGTCAGCTTTGTTAAGAGTAGATAAGCTCGTACAAGCGAAAGGAGAAGAAAGCTCGGAAGTTCAATTAGCTATTGTCAAAACGTACTTTTATGATGCTGCCGATAAAATTGCTAAATCTGCGAAAGATGCATTAAATGCTTTTATGGAGGGGGATGAATTACGTATGACTTTAATGGGAGTAAGAAGATTTACAAAGTTAGAACCTTTTAATGCCAAAGAAGCAAGGCAGGTAATTGCAAACCACATTCTTGAAAAAGGAGGGTATGAATTTTAGAGCGTAATAAAACAACGGATTCGTAGAAAGGGTTACATACATGTAGCCCTTTTTTATCTTACTACTAGATGAAAAAAATATTAATTATTCAAACGGCTTTTATAGGAGATGTCATTTTGGCAACTCCAGTAATATCTGAATTACAAAGACTTTGTCCAGCTATGAAGATTGATGTTTTGGTTCGTAAAGGGAATGAAAACTTACTATCCAACAATCCTCATATTCAAACCATTTTATTTCTAGATAAGAAAAAAAATAAGATAACTGAATTAGTTAGATTATTAAAAGTAATTAGGAAGAATAAGTATGATGAGATAATTAATTTACACCGTTATTTAAGTTCAGGAATTTTAACGTTTCTAGGAGGCGCAAAAGAAACAACAGGATTTAATTCTAATCCAATGTCTTTCTCCTATTCACGAAAAATTAATCATTCTTTAGATTCCAACCAGCATGAAGTAGCCCGAAATTTGGATTGTGTCAAGCAATATGGAATTACTAATTTTGTTCGTCCAAGTTTATATCCTTCGAATTTAGATTTTGAAAATGTGCATGTTTACGCAAACGAAAAATATTTTTGTTTGGCACCTTCTTCGGTATGGTATACAAAAATGTTGCCTTTGGAGAAATGGGTGGAATTGATAAAGTTACTGGAAAAAAAAGGGAAGGTTTATTTGTTGGGTGGACCAAGTGATTTTCCATTATGTGAATCAATTTTAGAGCAGTCAACTAGTAAAAACACAGCTAATTTTGCAGGTAAATTTAGTTTTTTAGAATCTGCTGCTTTAATGAAATCTGCTATGCGTAATTTTGTAAATGATTCGGGTCCTTTGCATATTTGTTCAGCAATGAATGCTCCAGTAACTGCATTTTTTTGTTCTACGATTACAGGCTTTGGTTTTGGACCACTGAGTGAAGATGCCAAAGTGATAGAAGTTGAAAATTTGAAGTGTAGACCTTGTGGAATACATGGCTATAAAGTTTGTCCATTAGGGCATTTTAAATGTGGGTTTGATATTCAATTAAATATTGATTAATAAAAGATAAAAAAGTATGTCCGTAGAAATTACCAATGGAATAAAAGTGAGTGTAGAATCGACTTTTAGCGAACGATTTTCTTCCATCATAGATAACAAATATATTTTCCAATATACAATTTCAATTACGAATAAAAGTAATTTTAGTATGCAATTACTAGAGCGAGAGTGGTTTATTCATGACTCTTTGGATTTTCCAAGAGTTGTGCGTGGGGAAGGGGTAATTGGCGAACAACCAGTCATAGAGCCAGGTGATACTTTTTCATATTCGAGTTCTTGTGATCTTCAAAGTGCTTTGGGAAGGATGGAAGGAAGTTATGTTTTTCAAAATTTAAACACATCTGAAATTCTAAAAGTAAAAATCCCTACTTTTCAGTTGCTTTATCCAAACTTATTGAATTAAGAATGTATAAACGCAACTTGTAGGTTAGTAAACAATCATTAAATTTGAAAAAAAATAGATTATGGCAAATGCAATATCAAGAGTACCAGTAGCGATTAACGAACCTGTTAAACCCTATACTGCTAATTCTCCAGAAAGAGAAGAATTATTAGCGATGTATGATAAAATGTATCATCAAGAACCGATAGATATACCAATGTATATTGGTGCTGAAAAAGTGTATACTTTGAATAAAAAAGATTTAACTTCTCCTCATGACCATAAAAAGTTATTAGCACAGTATAATGTTGGAGATGCTAAGCACGTAGAAATAGCAATTGAAAAGGCTTTAGCCGCAAAAGAAGCATGGTCAGCGTTACCTTGGGAAGAAAGAGCAGCTGTTTTTTTAAGAGCAGCAGATTTGTTAGCAGGACCTTTTAGAGCAAGAATGAATGCTGCGACAATGTTAGCGCAATCTAAAAATGTATTTCAAGCGGAGATTGATGCTGCGTGTGAGCTAATTGATTTTTTTAGATTCAATGTTCAATATATGTCTGAAATTTATCGTGAACAACCAGAATCTTTACCTGGCATGTGGAATCGTTTGCAATATAGACCTTTAGAGGGGTTTGTATTTGCTTTAACACCATTTAATTTCACGTCAATTGCAGCAAATTTATCTGCAGCTCCTGCTATGATGGGGAATGTGGTTGTTTGGAAGCCAGCTGAAACACAAATTTATTCAGCACAGGTTATTATGGAATTGTTTCAAGCTGCAGGATTACCGGATGGTGTAATTAATATGGTGACTGTAAGTGGTGAAATTGCTGGAAATGTTATTTTCAAACATAAAGATTTTGCAGGTATTCATTTTACAGGATCTACGGGTGTTTTTAGAAATCTTTGGAAAACGATTGCTAATAATATTGAAAATTACAAAAGTTACCCACGAATTGTTGGAGAAACAGGTGGGAAGGATTTTATAATGGTTCATAAATCTGCAAATGCAAAAGAGGTTGCGACAGCAATAACAAGAGGTGCTTTTGAGTTTCAAGGACAAAAATGTTCTGCAGCGTCAAGAGCATATATTCCTTCTAATTTGTGGGGAGATGTTAAGCATGTTTTAGTTGAACAATTAGCTTCGATAAAAATGGGTTCACCTGACGATACGTCTAATTTTGTTAATGCAGTAATTAGTGAACGTTCTTTTGATAAAATTGCTACTTATATCGAATTTGCAAAACAAGCAAATGATGCTGAAATAATTGCGGGTGGAAAGTATGATAAATCCGTTGGGTATTTTGTAGAACCAACTGTAATAGTTACGACAAATCCATATTTCAAATCGATGGTAGAGGAGATTTTCGGTCCAGTTATTACGATATATGTCTATGAAGCGGATAATTTTGAAGAAACATTAAAAATTGTTGATTCAACGTCAGAATATGCTTTAACTGGTTCAATTATTGCAAATGATCGTTATGCTATTCAGAAAGCTTTAATTGCTTTAGAGCATAGTGCCGGTAATTTCTACGTAAATGATAAACCAACAGGCGCTGTAGTGGGACAACAACCTTTTGGAGGAGCTAGAGGATCAGGAACAAACGATAAAGCAGGAGCGCCACTAAATTTATTACGATGGGTTTCTGCAAGAACAATTAAAGAAACATTTATTCCTGCAAATGATTATAGATATCCGTTTTTAGGATAGAATGACATATTACTGCATAAAAAAACCAGAGTGAAAGCTCTGGTTTTTTTATGCAGTATGAATTTATATTTTGTGAATTTTATACGTGTAATTATTACTTCCAGAAGTTAATCGAACGAAATAAATACCAGGAGTAAGTTCCGTTAAATTTATTGTTTCAAAAGTTTGTCCTTCTGAAACTTCTTTTGTTTGTAATGTTTGTCCTGTTAATGTTGTAATTGATAATGTTCCGTTATTGACTAATTGATCAAAAGTTAAATGTAACTTGTCAGAAACAGGGTTAGGATATACATTTATATGTAAAGAGTTTTCGGAAATAGAAGATTGATATTCATAAAAATAAATATCACTATCCTTAAATAGTAAAGATTTATAGATGAAAATATCATTAGTACCGATACTTGTATTCGATTTTGAACCAAGGTCTAAAGCTATACTCCCGCCATACGATCCAGAAATGAAGACATTATTCATTGTATCGGCTATAATTGCAGAACCGTAATCAGAACCAGAACCAGCAAATTGTTTTGCTAGGAATTTTCCATCTTTATCTAATTTAATTTTTCCTTGAGCATCAAATTTTATACAGAACGCATCTACACTGCCTGATGAGCCCAAAGGTTTCCCTAAAAAATCGGTTGTCGATCCGGCCGAATTATTGAAATTACCGGATAGATATATATTAGTGTATTTATCGATTTCTAATTGTCTAGCATTTTCCTCTTTCGTATTTCCAATTTGTTTAATCCAAACTAGTTTACCATTTAAATCATATTTTCCTATAAAAATATCTTTACCACCTTTGCTTACTAAATTAGAAATGCCAGTTGAGGAATAATCAAAATCAACGGTAAGTGAAAAATATCCGGAGACATAAAATTCATTACCTTTACTTACTATTGTATTCGCCTCGTCCGCTGCAGTACCACCTGTTTTTTTAACCCAAATTAATTCGCCATTTGCATTTAATTTTTGGATGAAAATATCAGCGACACCATTAATGCTGGATGAAAGAATCGTATCTTTTAAAGGGGAAGGATTAAAATCTACATTTGTTCCATTTAAACCACCTACATTATAAATATTGCCTAGTGAGTCGGTAGTGATTGCGTTACTGACAACGCTTCTTTTAGTGCCAAAAGTTTTGGTCCAATTAACATTGCCATTGAAATCGCGTTTTTGTAAAAACATTGAATTTGTATAGCTGACATTTTCCAATTTACCGGTAACTTCTCCGGATAAGTAGATGCCATCCTTATTAATTGCTAAACTTCTTGCTCTAGAATGTAAAGAGTCACCCATTGATTTTACCCATACAAAATTCCCTAGCGTATCCATTTTTGCAATAAAAATAATACGTTTTGCTTTAGGAGATGGAGTAATTCTTACAACTCCAAAATCAACAGTATCTTCTATCGTACCAGAGATGTATATGAAACCTTTGTGATAAATCATGGCATTCGGACGATCATTTCCTTTTCCTCCAATTCTTTTGGAGCGAATGTATCTTCCTTTTTTGGATCGTTTTTGCAAGAAAATATCATCTCCTCCTGAAGCAGTAAGTTTGTCGGATAAACTATCATTTCTGAATTCACCATTTCCAGAAAAGCTTCCAAGGATGTAAAGATTTGCTTGGTTATCCACTGCTAAAGCAGCACAAGTGTCTGCGCCTGAACCACCGATTGATCTACTCCAGCCATAAAATTGAGCAGAAGCGGAAATAGAAATACAAACTAAGATTAACGTAAATAAATTTTTAAGCATATAAAATTATGTTGAATACGTAATAAAGATAATAAATAATAGATTAAATCAAAAAAATATACAATATTAATTATCATCTAATTTTTCCAAAGGAATTAAAATGTTTCTTCCTGGATATAAAGTTGTAAAATCTTTCATGATTCTTTCTGTTTTATTAGAATTCCACGTATATGTAGGGAATATAAAATAATTGCATGTATTTGATTTGATAATTTGGAAATTTGGATATTCTTGATGCACGTATTTCAAGTGATATTTATTGTTTTCTAGACGGTTATAAAAAATAGGAATAGAAATTATTAAGATGCTAAATAAAACTAGGTAAATCATTTTCATTTTTTTATGTATAAGCGCGCTCAAAAGTAAACCAATGCTAATGTATATTAACAATACTTCCAATTTGTTGATTATAAATCCTTTAGCAACGGCAAATGGGAGTTGACTAAAGAAACTCACGATAGTTAACATACAAGTCATTGTTTTTTGAAGTATAATCCCTAAAATTATTTTAATTGGTAGAATCCAAAAAAAAGAAAATAGTAAAATCCCGAGTAGAAGAATAATAAATGAAAATGCCATTAGGGCAATATTTGTCAGAATGAAATAATTTGGAAACTGATGAAAATAATACAATGTTAATGGAAGAGTAGTTATTTGAGCAGCTATTCCAACCATTGAACCTTCGATGATTAATTGCAAAATTTTATAACGAGAGATAATTACATTTTTCAAAAAAGGATAGAATAAAT
>JBIIKZ010000059.1:0-14481 GCA_044232905.1 Crocinitomicaceae bacterium | reverse complement strand
GTTGAGTTATTTGATGATGAAACATTTGAAGCTAGCGGTATCACGGTTAGAATTGGAGGCAGATATTCGATCAAAGATAATTTTATTTATTATGAATATGATAAAAACTCACTCAAAATAACCCCTGAGATTTATGATGTATTTTTATCAAGAGAAAAGCTTATTAAGTCAATAAATGAAAAGAATACACCGGACAAGATTGTTGATTATGATGCTGCAAGAATCGTTTACGAAGATTCTGACGGCAAGCGAAGAGTTATGAAAAAAGCCTATTAATTGTGTCTCCTGAATATTATGAGTGATATCGTCAAAAGTGATTAGATCGGATTAGGGGAGAGTCGTGAAAGAGATTTTTTTAGTTCGAATATTTTATATAAGAACTAATTCTTCACTAATCGTCAATTGATTTTTTTAAGCGGTATTATTTACTTTGCTAAATCATTTTCTATTGTGGTTTTTATTTTTGTGAATTCATATACTATTTTGTGTTTCAAAGTAGGCAACTTGGCAAATTCATAAAACTCGAGTGAAGCGATTTTCTTCTTTTCTGGGATTTCTTTAACGATGCAAAGCTGTCTAATTTCCGAAACGCCGTAAAATGCAAAATTGATGTTCTTGTAAGTTAATTTTATCCATGGTATGCCGCTGTATACATCATCATTTATTTTTTGATTAGTAATTTCATAACTTATGGTAATCTCAGCCGAAACTTCTAAAATTAAATCTTCCATAAATTTGTGTAACATGATTAACCCATGTGTTAATTCATGATCAATTGGAAAAACTATTGTTAATCCCGCTGTGGTGTGGCAAAGTTCATTATGGCTTTGTAATTCAGATAACAAAGCTTGGAAGCTGGTTGGGTATATTACTGAAACTCTCTTTTTGAAGAGCACTTTCTTCAAATTGTCACAATCGAACGGAAGTAAATCATCTGTGTCAGGTGTGTTGTATAATTCTTTTCGGAAAACGTTTGCTAATTCTGTGTAAAGAGTCACTAGTTTTGACAAGTTTGGTGTTCTATTTTCATCTATAATAAAAAAGGAATTGTCGATGGTTGAAATTGCTTTCTCTAATATCAAAGAATTTTTCTGTGATACATGGATTCGAAGTACTGAAAAACTTTGAATTATCTCCGCTGCCTCTTCTCCGGTTAATTTCCCATCTTTTAGGCAGTTGCTAATTGTGTCCAAAAAATGATTGAATATTTTCAATTTTTCCTCGTAAACGACTGAAGACCGAGTCAAATTTTCTTGGCTTTCAGTTTGATTAGTTAGCAATAACAATGTGATTATTGTCGTTAATATAGCACCAATCACTCCACTATTGATGTCTTGCAGAATCTGAGGAATTGCAGGGTCATTGATGTCATTAATGACTAAAATTGTCAGAGAAATTATTGATGCTAGCGATAAATAGAACCAATATTGTTTATATTTTTTCATTACGTTTAGTTGTTTTTCCTGACTAGTGAGTAAAACTTGAATTTATCTTTTATTTCAAATGTATGAATTGTTGTGCGTTTTTCAATTGGTTATTTATTCGTGTGGCAATTAGATCCGATTTTGAATTTGTGATGTGAGATATTCTCCATATTATAGACTGAATTGCAATGAATAATTTACTGTATCCGGCTTTGTGATGGGGACGTTATCCTAAAGCGTATTGAATAACAGCAATCGTTGATTAATTACAATTTTTTGCGCGAATTTGTCATTTTCGGGATTTCATGGAATTATTGTCCATCTGACTTTTTGGTTTAATAGCATGGATTTAATTGAACATGTCATGTTTATAGGAGTTATCCTTCTTTAATTATTAAAGTTTGAAATAAATAAGTAACTTTGGTTTTAACATATTTTGATTAATGTCAACTTTGGTTGTCAAGAATCATTTTTAAATTTGTTATTGATAAAACACAATAAGAATTGTACCATGGGTTTTTGGAGTAAGTTATTTGGAAAAAATGATACGTCTCAAAATGATTTTGGAGATAATAGGTCTTATGATTACAGTAATGAGCAGAACTTTTTTGTTTTTTATGAAAATGAAGTAAAAGGGCCGCACAACCTTGAACAACTAAAAAGTAATTATATAATTACTGGCGATACACTAATAACAATAGATACATTAAATGGTGAATGGTATGAGGCAAAATACTATGAGTGTTTTGATGATCTTTTTGGAAATCGCCAGGACTTTTATATTAATGAATTTGGTGAAATTATTAAAAATTAATTTTTGATAATTAATCTTTAGATAGCACAATAGCCTTAAATGCGATTTACGCTGCACAAAGTAATTGATTCTATTATCTTCATGGTGAATTTTTCAGAGAGTCACCATCAGGCCGCGTTAAAATGTTTATTTATGTCGTATCAAATTTTTTGAATAAAATTGTTCATTTCATTGTATTTGGCATTTACAATATTGTGTTGGTTTACAATACAACTCAAAATTATAAAATTTGTAATTAAACCTACATAAGGAATGAAGGACAATAAAACCAATATTAAATAAAGCCCTCCGCTGAATGAACCATCGATGTTCTTGCTTTTGAGAAATGCAGCCTCTCTGTTAATCCAATTAATATACCAAACAATAAAATAAATACCCAAAGTAACAATGGCTAAACCAAATACTGGCCAAAATCCCTTGGTGTGTTTTCCGTCTTCTGAACATGCAATATTGGTTTCCTTAACCATGGCGAATCCAATCACTAAACCATAAATGCCAAGTGTAATAATATTTAGAATCAAGATTTTCCATGCTTTTCGTTGGAAGGGGAGAATTTGAACTCCTGTTCCTTTTACTTGGCTGAAGAAATAATCTTCACTGACTATTTCTCCAAATTCATTGATTTTGTATTGATTTTTCATAGTGTCTTCCGTTAAAATTATGTATTTTTCTTTTGATGTTGTACAACGAATGTATTGTTTTACAAGTATTTAAACAAGTTTTTTTAATTTTAGATGTTATGATTTAGGTGCGTATGGAATCTCTAGACTCGTTGTGACTTGAAGCGGGTAGGAAAATAGTTCAGCATTCTCGCCGCCTACGGCGGGATTATTTGTATTACAGATCAATGTGTATTGTGAGAGGTGTCCCAGTAGTCTTGTTTTATAATTAGTATTATTTCTATTTAGAATATCTAAAGCTAATTTAACAGCAATTACTGTTACAAAGTTTATGTCAACTGATATGCCAGGTTCGAATGTTGCCTTTGCCAAATCTTCCTCATTGGTATAGAATTTTTTATTTTGCGTGGATCTTCCTGATGTCCCACTAATAGCATACATTAAGTCTGAATAATCAGGCATCCCATCAGGCAGGCAATAAAATATTTCACCTGCAAATGCTCGCTCCCATAGTCCGATGGACATCATTGGCATTCCTATTTCTTGCGCAATTTGGTTAGCATATAAGTCACCCTCTCGATTATCTGCGCCACCTATTACAATGGTGTCTTTGTCGCAAAAATTCTGAAAAATTGATAATGGCACTTCCTGAATGATTTTATTTTGTGTTATTACCTCAGCATAGGGATTAATTTCGAGAATCCTTTGTTTTACTGCTTCCGTCTTTCTTTTCCCTACATCTAATATGCCGCATTGATGTCGGCAAATATTGTGATAACCAATAATGTCGTTGTCAATAAGCAGAAACCTTCCCACGCCTGCCTTTGCTAGCTCTAGTGCGGCAAGGCTACCTACTGAGCCACAACCTACAAACATTGCCCCAGTTTTTAGCATAATATCTGATTCTAGGATTCCAGTATTTCTGGAAAAAACATCGAGTTTAAGAGAGTAGGGTTCTAGTTTGCATCGCTCACCATGCTTATCGGTAAATTGTATTTCGCCATTTTCGAAATAACCGGAAAGTTTATTCAAGGATTCTGTTGGATTGGTATTGAAAACTTCACCAAGTTCGGTAATGTTTTTATATACATCATTACCCCTTAATGAAATCACGTTATAGTGATTGGTGTCGTCCACATAGTATCCGTAAATTTTGCCAGTGTATTTTTCCTTTTCGAGTTCTACCGGGAAATAAACTGTGGGTTTGTTTTTCTTTTTATTAAGTATTACCATAGTATTTATTGTTTTTAAGGGTTTATTGCAAATTGATTCATTTCAATTTCGCCATCTACCCATTTTTCAAAAAGGTCAATCCATTGAATTGCATTTTGCACATTACTTACTCCATTTATGTTGTTTTCTGAATCTAAAGCGAGATATTTATTACCTGCAAGGTCAGTCTTGACCCTTGGGATATCGCCTGATATGCTAATAAGTTCGTCAAAATCAGGTTCGATAATGTACACGCGCAACTGATCTTTGATTTTTCTATAATTTCTGGCATAAGTTAATTGAAGGAGCCATTGATGTCGTTTATTGACAATAAAGCCTACAGATATTATTCCGTTTGTGAATTCAATGATAGAATTAGGGAACTGAGAAAGAAGATCTTCTTTCTCAGTGGAAAATAACTCCGGGGTAATGTCCTGCCAGTTGAGAAAATTTTGTTTTATACTTACTGCATTGTGATTCGGATGTGGAGGAGGGGGTCGGAAAGATATGGACGTATTATTGGTTGTGTCGTTGTCAATGTTTTGTATTGCAATAAATTCCTGTAATTCACTTTGCGGTATTCCCTGAAAATAAAAATCAGCAGAGAGTTTTTTGATTTTTTTAAAACCTTGATGCCATAAAAACAACACAAATGTTAAAAACAACACTAATAGTATAAGTGAAAATACCAAGTTGTTTTCCTTCAATGTAACTCGCCATAACAGTAGAAAGTCATAAATTCCGTGTAGAACAATTGGGATTGAAATACTCATAAAAATATACTTCTTTTTACGATCTAGCATGAATTTGGCATAGGAAAAATAATATCCCATTGCTATTCCGAAAAGTGCATGAGCTGGAACAGCAGTAATAGCGCGTAATATGGCAACATCAAGACCTGACTGTGATACATACAATATATTTTCAAGGGTCGCAAAGCCCATTGAAATAAAAACCGCATATATTACTCCATCAAAGCGCTCTTCGAAGTGTTTATTATTCCAAATTAGCATATAGAGCATAATAAATTTTACAACTTCCTCAGGGATGGCTGCCAAAAAAAAAGCATTTATAAAAGCGCCTAGAACTGTCCCTCCCGCTTTTATGGAAATATTCGTTAGTAGCGCTCCAATTATAATGATTATGGCAGACAGTATTCCCAATGTGAATGCTTTAATCAGCATAGATTTAGGTTCCTGTTCATATTTTTTTCGACTATATATGTATAGGAGTATTAAAACAGTTGGTAGAATAGAAAATATGAGCAGAGTTAAAGACGAAGTGTTCATTTGGGCGAGCTGTAATATTAAGGAATTAGCGAGTTTGCGGAATATTTTGTACAAGCCAGTCATCAAATTTCCCGATAACTGTTAAACCACAAGCCTCGTTCTTAGGCATTAAACCAGAAAAATTTAAATAGCTTTCTCCTGCGCCATCAATTGCTATTATGTTATTGTGGTCTGTGTTATTTATATCTAATTGATCCAAATCAGGCTCAATTAGATAGATTTTAATTTCTCTATTTTTGTGGTAATCGGCAGAATAGACAAGTTGTATCGTAAATTCTTTAGATGTTGAGGTTATGTATTTGTGAATTAAAAATGATACAATGCCATTTTCAACTGTTTTTTCTATGTTGGTAAAATTCTGTTTGATGTCATTTTCCTCTTTCAAGTAGAGTTCAGGGTCTTTTTGAAACCAATGTCCTTTTTTCGCGGGTTTAATCGAATGGTTTTGTTTTTGCCAAAATTTTCTAAATACAAAAAGTCCAAGTATACCTATGAAAGATAATAATACAAATCCAAATAAAATTCTAATAATAAATGCAGGTGAAAAGAAATCATCGATGGCACCAAATGAAGAAATAACTGCGGCTGAACATAAAATAATCCATTCAATCTTTGGTTTAAAATTCCTTGGAAAAAATACCAATACCAATGATAAAATTGAGGTTATTGCGAGCAAGATTAATAATTTGGGAATGCCATTTTCTGTTGTTTTTTCTGAGTGGGTTGCTTTTGATTTTCTATTAGTATTTTTTAGAGCAGTTTCCCCCTCCACCGAATCAGTATCGAATAATTTATTTTGGGTATTTGAATTTTTAACTTTCTGTGCCGAATTATCTGATGATTTGGTTGCGGTCTTCGCTGTTTCGGTGACGTTAGCGCTTATAACGTTAATGTTATTAATGTTAATTAAGTTGAAACTCGAACTCTGTTGATTTATTTTTATTTTTTGAGATTTTTTGTCAAATATTTTTTGAAATTGTTGCTGTTCATTCCGGCTCTTTAAATTATAATAGCCATAAGTATAAAAAAGAGCAAAAACCGCCGTTAGGAAAAATAGTAAAAGGAAAAGATGTCTAGAATTTAAATTCTTTAGGGTAAATCGTTCAATTGTCTGAGTCGGATATTGTTTGCTTGATTCGTAATCTGATACCATTTCTGTAGTCCTCGAGTTTTTTTTTTCTTTTGGTAAAGGATTGAGCGTCCTATTTTCATTGAAATATTTAAGTTTGAAATATTCATTAGGAATTAAATCATCTCCAACTTCGAAATCTATTTTATTATAAATAAGTGGATTTGAGACATGGTACATGGTAAGACGAAGTCGGGGGTCAATATTTACAATTCCGGAAATCGCACCTTTGCGTTGTAATCCAGCAAAAGTAAGGTTAGTAACATCATCAGTTCCGGAAAAAGTATCCATGGTCCCGGGGTGTCTGTGCCATAGCCCTAGTAATTGTAGTTCAAGGTCATATTTTTTCGACTCATTTTCAGCTACGTAGTTTACGAATTCTTGATCATATTCGAAGTATGCATATTCAAAAACTGAACGCCAACCAGGAGGCAGTACTTCCATCACTATCCAGATACCATTATCAAGGATATGTCCGAGTAAAATCCCGCCGGTTTCGTAAGGGTCTTTTTTAAATGTTTCTGTAATAATAGCATTATATGCCTTATCGGAAAAAATTATGGTTTGACAATCCGCGTTCATAGTATTTATTGCTTAAGCTGGGAAATTAAATTCCACCGTGTTCATTAAATTTCTCTTTAGGCAAATCGCCGGTCATAACGAGTTCAAAAGCCATTAGCCATTTAACTGCCCATGCAATTACAGAAGCTGCAGAGGTTACTTGTTTGCCTGTTTTAATATCGTCAGCTTCGGCTGTGCAGAGATATACGTTATTGTTGCTATCACGCAATAAGTGAGTAGGGGTCCATCCCATCCCATCCATCAAGTCCTCAATGTCGGGAGACACGAGATAAACCCTAACGGAGCTACCCATTACTTGCTGGGGGTGATTATTATTGTAAACCGCTTGTATATGCCAAGTAGAATCGCCCACTACGCCTGGATTCAATTCTCCCAACCACGCAAGACGTCCATCGTCCATTTTTTCGAGGGTAAAATATGGAAAAAACTGCGCCATTGCGGCTTTCTCAGCTTCCAATAATGACGGTGATTTTTCATACCATTGGTTAAGTGCAAGCTTTCCCGGAGGTATAGAAATGCCGTTACCTTCTGTAGCACCTTGTGTAACACTGCCTGATGGACTAATAGGGATTTTCTTTCCGGCTAGAAGCTTCTTTTTCAATTCTTCGCGTTTCAATTTCAATGCTGCATCGTCATCTGCCAGTTTACCCGGAGGTATTGAGATGCCAGCTCCGTCGTCGGCCCCCTGTGTAACGCTGCCTGAAGGGCTGATGGGGATTTTCTTTCCTGCCAGTAGTTTCTTTTTCAATTCTTCACGTTTTGCCTTTAAAGCAGCATCATCATCGGCGAGACATGCCGCCGGAATTTTTATTTTTTTTGTCATATATATAAATTTAAATTTTGTTATTTATTTGTATTATCACGGTGTTCCATTATTTTGTGTCGATCTTCAGCATCCATTTCACCAGGTTGCTTGAAAGGGGGAATATTTGTATTCCATGGATCTCTTTCTCTTTTGTTATTGTGGACAGGTCCCATCAAATAATCTTCGGCTGGCAAATCGATTCCGGAAAGTTCTTTCATCTCATTTTGCTTGGTATCGATGAACTTGAGTAGTTCATCTAAACCCATGCCATACATGCTCATGTCTCCATAAAGATAGGCGCTAATTTTTTTTTCATACTCTTCTATGAATTTATTATAAAACCTCGCAGCTACAGAATCCTGCCATTGACGCTGTGTAGCCATGCTTTGCGATTTTAGATTTCTCTCAATTTCTTGCATTTGTAAAACAAAATCTGGTATCATTATTCGCGCCTGTTAATTACTTCTTGCACATGTACATATTGGAACCGGGAGGCCGCAACCATCACAACCCATAGAAACATTGGCATCTGCTACATTTTCAATTACGGATTCATGCTGTTGGACCTGAAGAACACTTCTGCTCGCCCTAATTACATCAAGTTCTTCAGAGGTAGAAATAATCTGACTAGCTTCTTTTCTTACATTAGTTTGACCCAGGTATTTTCCCGCAAATTCTATTATGGAATAAAGTTTTTCTCTGGCTCCCTGGGTATGGTCATTGGCTAAAATTTCAAGTGTTTTCTCGCCCCCACTGTTACCGGAGTTTATTCTGCCGTTTTCATCTCTAGAAGAAGCAACCCTTTGGTAATTTTGAACTGCATTATTATAATCATAAATTATGCTATCTGCTTTTTGCAGATTTGCTTCCAGAATTTTTACTTTCGCTGCGCACTCTTGCGCTTTCAAATTTGCTGATTCTACGGCACTTTCCTCAGATGAGCAGTCAGATTGTGATGAATTGCCATCTTTACCTAAATTCATGATTCGCATATTACTACATGTATTGAAGGCGTTTCTGGCAGAAGTCAGGGCTTCTTGCGCCGATTGAAACTCTTCTTCCGCCGACTTGAGTTGTTCGGAAATCACATTTTTTTGTTCATCAAATTCTGTAAGACAGTTCTCAAGGTAATCAGATACGGTTTCCAGTAATTTCAGAGTAGAATCGCCAAAATAATCCAATGTTTCATTTAGACGCTGAATGCTAGTGTGATCGTATATAGTTACCTTGGTGTCGCTCATTCACTATATTGATTAAATTTTTAGATTGAAATTTTCTATTTTGCGAGTTTTTTCAATAAAGGGGGGTAAATACTGATTGGCATATTCTTTAAAACGATCACTTATATCTGAAATTTCCTGCCTACTCGAATTAAATTCTCTATCGAATTCCTCAAATTTTTCATCTCTCCAGTCTTCATTTAATTCTTTTAAGCCATTGCAAACCAAATCGTATGTTTCCTTTAATTCTTCAGCTAGCTGATTCAGTTGATTCTGTAGTTCCTCGAGTTGATTAGAACTAACTTTGGTTAGTGTATCTTTCATTTTAGTTAAGGATTTTATGTTGCTAAATAATCTCTGAGCATTTCTTCGAGGGGTCGAAGCGCTTCATCTTCAAATGCTTTGATTTTTTTGCTTAGGGGATCTATCTTTTCTCTATCTTCATCAAATTTTTTCTTGAACTCTAGAAATTTCGAATCCCCCCAAGTTTTTGCCACATCTTCAATGGCGGATTCTGTTTTTTCAAGTTGTTTCTTTAAATCTTCGCCGGTATCTAATAACCGCTGTCTAAACTCTCTTAAGGAGTCGACATCATTAATTATTCTACTCATTTTCTATAGTTTATAAGGTTTAAACTTTGCTAATATACGATTTTTATTGTTAAAATAGAATCCTCGGTATTTAGAATGCGGTCGGTTCATGATAAATAATTTACTAGCCACTTCGCTTTCCACAATTTTACGGGAATCCTTCTCATCCATTTGAAGCGCCACTCTGTGAGATAAATACGATAGTGCATTATCTGAGAACTGCTGAAGATTTGCCGCATTATCAACCTGCATAATGGTAAAAACACCAACTAACGGGCCTTTATTTAATATGTACTCAAGCAATTTTCCCGCATCAGAAAGATCATATCCATTTTTTCCAACTTTCTTAAAGATCTGTGCCAATTGAAAAGCATATATATTTAAATAAATGTGAGACTGCTCAAGATTTTCGTCGGCAATCCTTGCTTCTATTTCTGTTTTTATTTCAGTCAATGAAACCATGGTCTCTTCATTTTTGGCTGACCAAACTGTATCAAATGCCGGAACGCGGTAATATTGACTTGGAAGGGCATACTGACTATCTGTAGGACGCATATAATTGAAGAAATAAAATTTCGCGGATTTTTCCGTATGCGCAGCCATTAGGCTTAGTGGCGCGGTTATGGCTATTAGTTGAGCCACCTCCGCCTCGCCTCCGATAATCAGGATATTGTCGTTAGATTGCTTTTTTAGGCTGGCATAAATATCCACATTGGAAATGGCAATTGGGTCACCAAAGTAAACATTGACTTCTGCGGGTAATGGCTTGGAATCAACGGCAGGCCTCTTGAATTTAGGCAATTCGTCACTACGGAAAACAGTGGTATTCTTCTTGGAGTATTCACGTTGTAGCCCGGTGTTTTTGACTTGTTTAAGCAAAGATTCTATTTCTTTCTTCGAAATAAAGAAAGTTTGCGCTTTTAAATTGGCGGAAGCAACACCCAGCTCTGGATTGTAAATACATTCTCCAGTTTTTAACTGTGGCACCGTTGTCATTCCTATCAATCCCGCATCGGAAGGGGAACACTTAAATGCTATTCGATTGGCAATCATATCTTTAGGTAGAATGCTGCTATTGATGTCCGCCAATTTCTGTGTAGCTAGAATAAGATTAATGCCAAATTTCCTAAATTCCTTTACAATTATGTGAATTATAGACATTGCTTCTCTGCTAATATCGTCGTTTTCAACCTCAAAAAGTTTCTGAAATTCATCAATAATGACCAACTGTCGAGGTACTTTGATATCTGGCCGTTTCTCCCGTAAATCCACAATATTACTCACTTCGTTATCCCGACAAAGCGCCATTCTTCTGCTGCCCTCTTCTTTGAGTTCTCGCAAAACACTGATACCAAACTCTCGCTCGGCTTCTGGAGCAATGACCTTTGCATGAGGCAGCTCATTAATTGCATATATATTGAATTCAACACCAGAAAAATCCATTAAGTACAATTCAAGTTCATCAGGCGAATAATTAATGGCTGTGTTGGAGATGATGGAATGAAGAAAAACGCTTTTTCCAGACCCCGGAACACCAATGACAACGGCGGAATTCTCACCACTTTCCTGGGTGATATTGAGGGAAATAAGTTCTTTGTTTTCAGAAACACCAAAGGGTATTTCCACGCAACGAGCGCTATTTTTACTCCACCATTCCGACTGCGCGGGTATGAAGTTAGCGAATGACACTTTATCAGGCGTTCTATTTTCTAATGATTTCTTTATGTAGTTAATGGCGAGCTGAACAATTGGTACTTCGAGGGTATGAAATAAAAAATTCTGAATGTTCTTATTGTCTGTGGAATGATATTGTGCGGTAGTGAAATCATAGGAAATCATAATATTATCAAACTGATTTAAATCAAAAGCTTCAAACTGTCTTTTTGACAATTCTATTGCATTAAGTTCATCTTTGTCTACCAGAAGTATTACTTGAATACCAGCTCTCAGGCCATTTTTAATTATTTGTTTCAGCATTACTAGTGAATCTTCTCGGAGTCCTAAAGGAAATGCCTTGAAAATGAGAAACTGGTAACCCTCAGGATTTTCCTTGCCCTGGTTGTATTCCCCGATGTTGGTTACAGGGTGCAATAATAAATTCTGAATTATGTTTTCAATTTCCTGATATTTTTTCTCCAGGCACTGACGAATTTCTGTTTCACGAGAATATACAAAAATAGATTTATTCAGTGATTTGAACATATTGGAAATACCTTCCATCTCCTGCGCATCGATTGTTTGTGAGGAGAACTTACTCGGCAGCCCCGAAACCAACATACGGGTCTGTAGGGTGTTTATGAAATCGAAGCATTGCTGTTTTGAGTTCTTGTCATAATACGCTACTATGTGATTAGAATCTAGTATGGTTTCATATTCATTGGTCTTTAGGCTAATGAGTTCATCAAACAATGCAAATTCTATTGTATTCTGACCTATCAGAAATGTTGACGCCGGTGAATTGTGATTCTGAGGCTTAATATTATTCCAGATAGGACTGTTCGATTCTGCAGTTTCATAAAATTCGGGGTGAAGTGGGGGATTTGCCCTATTGTATTGATCGATTAAGATTCGTAACTCTGAAATAATTTCGTTTTTTACTCGGTAATCTTTTTCCGGTGATGACAACCACATCGTTGATTTGCGGCTTAAAAAATTCATCAATTTGATAAACTCATTCTTTAGAAGATTGTATTTTTCTAACTTATCGAGTATTTCATTTGATAATGATGGATATGAAATTGAATACCGGAGACGCTCTTCAGTCTTTATTTTTATTTTAAAGTCTCTGATAGCGTCTAGAAAAATATCTTTCGAAAAAGTCTCAGATTCTACTTTTGGAATGCTCAATCTTTCAATTTCTCTATCTTTCTCCAATAGCTCTTTTTCTTGCTCCTCAATTACCTCTTGCATCTCTGAGTTATTGAGTGCTATTTCGTCATTCCGCCTTGACTCTGCCTCAAGCTGGCCTTTTAGTTGCAATTCCTTTTCCTCCTGAACTTCTTTTAGCAGCTGTAATGCTTCCATGAGATTTTCTATACTGCCGGCCCTGCACCAATTGGTGGTGTTGTTTATCCCCAGAATTGTTTCAGTGTTAATATCTAGTAGTTCACTTAATTCATAAACAGAAAAAGGTCCATATAACTGCTCCTCTATCCTATAATAGAAGTTAGTGCTGAAAATATCTGGTATTTGCGGATTGGTTTCTGCATTTATATTTTCTGCACCGATGTTTGCAGAAATAGCATTGTTGAAATTTTCTGTGATTAAATAGTTCGAAAGTTCAGAATATTCAGAAGCGCTTTTCCATATTTCAGACCCTTCAATGAGGATTGGCGTATCAGCTGAAATCGCAAATTCTTTAACCTGACTCAGTTCATAGGGACCATATTGGAGGCCATCCATTTCTATAAAATATCGAGTATTCATTAGTATTTTTTTTGTTTTGTTTCAATTTGTATTGCCAATTATTGCAATGGATTTTTACAAATATATAGAATACCCTTAAAAATCAACAATTTTTGGGTATGAAAAATCATACCCGCAGAGGGCGTAATCTCCCGTTCGGATTTAGCAATAAATTGCTGACGCTCTGAGGCGGTTTGTGATATGTTCAAGAGTTAATGTAATATTGCGGGGGTAGTCAAAAATTGGGAGAGTTGGCGTTCCGTGAGCCGGTATTTGGCGAAGGTGCAAACCACTTCGAAAATCAAATCGAGGAGTTGAAAATGGAGTATGGGTAGGGTGGTTGTACTTTAATAACATGACCGCGACGTAGTTTGTCTTTAGGTAGGCAATAGTGCCTATGATCTGAAGAATTTATTCAGAATCATTGTTTAGGAGAGTTTAAAAGTGGTTACATGCGTAATTACACAACTTCCAATTGCATAATTGGGGTTTATAATCCTAATACAAACCCCAAAATTGGGTATATTTTTTTATTTCTTATGTTTTCAATATTGGTATGCAACTTAACCACAATGTAAAGAATCACGCAGATCATTGAGATTATTAAAAGAGTTGATTCGATTAGCCCCGGAGTAAGAAATGCACAAATTGGTTTAAAAACCCATGAGATAATAGTGGTATGTAATAAATATACGAAAAGGCTATATTGCCCGATGATTTGCAAGTATTTGAATCGTGTTTTAGAGTGGGTAAAATTAACACTTAATAAAAGCGCTATTGCCGAACTTATTGCTAATATAAAAAAAATTAAAGCAATTGAAACTGGGTAAAATATTTCAAGATAGCCGTTTCTGGGCTTCTGGAGATTGTTGAAATTAAAGAGTAAGCAAAAGACAATAATGGCAAACAAACTAAATGCGCCATAGAATCTCTGATTGTTAATTGTAGGCCTTATGAAAAATGTTATGTATCCAATCAAAGCAATTGCCAGCCATGGGAAAACTGGAAACCATCCATCAAAAACTAAGCGCTTTAATGAGTCAAAAAAAAATATTTTATAACTGTCTATATGAGTAACTGCGCTGTCATTATTGTCGAATCTATAGTTGATTGTATTAGGCAAATAAATGTGTATGGCTAAAATGATTAAAACAAATATGGATAAAATATTAATTGATTTAATTTTTTCTATATAAGTTAAAAAAAATGAAGTAAACCCTATCAAATATAACACATCAAATGTGCGAAAAGGTGTGATTCCCCATACGATAACATCAATTATTACGGCAATTGATAGTATTTGTATAGATCTCATTCTTTGCCGATTTCGGTTTGGACGGCGTTCATTGTTTAATGCAAATGTGTATCCTAATAAGAAGATAAATATGGGT
>JBIIKZ010000122.1:0-3293 GCA_044232905.1 Crocinitomicaceae bacterium | reverse complement strand
TATGATAAGAGATTTAATTTGACCGCATCCCTTAGAGCAGATGGTTCGTCAAAATTTGGTAAAGATAATAAATGGGGTTATTTTCCTTCTTTAGCTTTAGGATGGACCCTATCGGAGGTGTCTTTTATCAAAAACACCAATATTTTTGACAACTTCAAGTTAAGGGCGTCCTACGGTGTAACTGGTAATAACCAAATACCGGCCTACAGTGCGTTAGGTTTATTAGAGCCTGGAAATTATGTATTTAATGATACATTTTATTCTGGAAAAGTACCGAGTAGTGTAGCCAATCCTGACTTAAAATGGGAGACTACGGCGCAATTCAATTATGGTGTTGATTTAGGGTTTTTTAATAATCGTTTGACCATTACTGCCGAAGTCTATTATAAAAAAACAACCGATTTGTTGTTAGAAGTTCAACTGCCTCTGTCCTCTGGTTTTGAAACGGCTTTGAAAAATATCGGATCGTTTAGCAATAAAGGGTTTGAATTAACAGTTAATACAGTAAATATTGATAAAAGTGATTTTAAATGGAGATCTGATTTTACTTTTTCGTTAAATAGAAATAAGGTATTGAATTTAGGAGACAAACCGGAGTTTTATTTTGATGCAAATATATTTCCTAGTAAATTCAATAATGAAATATTGGTTCGTGTAGGAGAGTCCACAGGGATTTATTATGGATACATTGAAGATCAGGTTTATAACAATCAGACAGAGGTCGCAAATAGTCCAAAAAAAGATGGAGCTGTTTTAGACTATAAAAATGGCCAAGTTAAAATTTATGACGTCAATGGGGATGGCTTAATTAATTCCTCAGACAAGGTGCCGATAGCCAATACAACTCCGGAATTTTTAGGAGGATTGAACAATGAATTCACCTATAAAAGTTTTGATTTCAGCTTCTTTTTACGCTATTCTTACGGTAATGATGTGATTAATGGAAACATTGGAAATATTGATAAAGTAGGTATTGGAAACTGGAATACCTTAAAAGCCATGTTTGATCATTCTTATAATGCGGCCTTTAATCCTAATGGAACCTTTCATGGTGAAGACGGAGATGGAGTATATTCTACTCTATTTCGTAGTGCCTATGTGGAAGACGGCTCTTTTATAAAGTGCGATTACATCACATTAGGATACGCAATGCCTAAGTCGGTTGTGGAAAGTTTAAATGTGAAGAAATTCAGATTGTTTGCCAGAGTTAATAATCCATTCATGTTTTCAAGATATTCCTGGTTTGATCCTGAAGTAAATGCCATAGGCGGTACTGCAGGTAAAGTGGGTGGCGGGGTAGATTTGGGTAGTTATCCACGTACCACTACTGTTACGTTTGGTCTTTCCCTTAATTTTTAATTGTATATATAAAAAAATATGAAAAATAAAATCAAATATTTAGGTTATTTTACACTTGTTACAGTTTTTGTGGCCTGTAGTAATCTATTAGAAGAAGTTCCCTTGTCTCAAGCATCCCCTGAAAATTCATTCCAAACAGAAGCCAATGCCCAAGCGGCAATTGTGGGTGTTTATAGTTCGTTGCAACTTCCCGGTGTATATGGCAAATCCCAAGGGCTTTTATCCACTGACGAGAATAATGCGGGTGCAAAAGTGCCTGTTGGGGGAGTAAATTTATATGCTTTTACCGCAGATAACATAGAAGTAGTTTTGCCTATGTGGAAAGATCATTATGTGGGCATCAATCGAGCGAGCCTAGCGATTTCGAATATTCCAAATATTGACATGGATATTACAGAAAGAAACAGTTTAGTGGCTGAAGCTAAATTTATCAAATCGTTATTGTACTTTAATTTAATTCGATACTATGGAGATGTACCATACAAAAGTACGGAAACTGCCTCCTTAAATAATTTGAATATTCCAAGAACTCCTGTGGCTGTTATTTATGAAAATATAATTAAAGATCTGGAGTATGGAGTGGAGAATCTTAAAGTAAAAGCTTCCGGTTTAGCGGGACATGCTACCCAAGATGCCGCTAAAACTTTATTGGCGAGCGTCTATCTTACAAGGGGGAGTATGGCGAAGAGAGATGCTACGGGAGACTTTGGACTTGCCGATTTTGTGTTGGCGGCAAAATATGCCAAAGAGGTGATGGATTCCAATAGATATTCATTGTGTAATTATTTTCCGGATGCGTTTACTGTGCAAAATAAAAATAATAATGAGATAATTTTTGATGTACAATTTAAATCTCCGGGACTTGGTGTAGGCAATACAATTGCCATTAATATGGGACTGCCTTCCGATGCTAGTGGGGTAACTAATTTACTTGCCGGTGGATCACAAGGTTCTATAAGAGCAAATCCGTATCATCAATATTATTATGAAGCAGCAGATAGTGTTCGCTTGCAATGGACGGATGCAAGAATTAAAATAGTTGCCGCTACCGGTAAGTTTACAAGATTGAGTGCCGTCGATAAAGAACCTGTAGCTGCCGCAAAATTCAGACGCTATCCTGTGCATGATTCCGAATTCTCTCTAAAAGCCCAAGGCGACTACGATGTAAACTGGCCGGTTTTTCGGTATGCAGAAGTATTGTTGATCTATGCAGAGGCTTTAAACGAAACTAATGGGCCCACACAAGCCGCAATAGATGCTTTAAACCAACTTAGGAGCAGGGCTAGAAATGTAAATATAGGAGGAGTGCACAGGGATGTTTTACCACGTTCCTTGATGCTTCAAAAATCTACCGGCTTAGCTGATTTGACTCCTGCGAATTTAACTCTTAAGTATCCTCTTGCTTTAACTCTTAAAGATGCTCTTAGGGAATATATCTTCGATGAGCGAAGTAGAGAATTAAGTCAAGAAGGCAAAAGATGGTTTGATTTGGTGCGTTGGGGTACTCTAAAATCTACTTTGCGTGGTATGGTTACTAAAATGACTGCGAAGTCATTAGAAACGCCTGTAGTTCAATGGCCTCCATTGCCAGGAGTTACTCAGCCCGCTGCAACTACACCAACTAGATGGAAAGCTTATTGGGCAGGAGGTAGTGGACAAATTGTCGAATGGGATAAAATTACTGGCAATGTCCAAGACTTTCACATGTTATTCCCTATTCCGAATGCCGAGGTACTGGCAAATCCTTCCATAGGGCCTAATAATCCTGGATACAATTAATTAAAAAATAAATAAATAGTATGAAAACCAAATATTCAAAATATATTTTAATGCTTTTATCCCTTTTGTTTTCTTTCACTTCTTGTGAGAAAGATGAATTAGACACTTGGGTAAGTTTAGAAGCTGATAAAACAATAGTAGCTGTTAATGAAACA
>JBIIKZ010000113.1:0-4182 GCA_044232905.1 Crocinitomicaceae bacterium | reverse complement strand
CTGAATTTGTAGTATTGTTATAAAAAGTCAAATCTAAAGTTGTATCATTGGTTCCAAACCAATCTTGCAAAACAGTACTAAAAACGCGTCGGTAATCGTGTTGTACGGTTTGAACTTGATAATTATTTCCTAAAACGGCTTCATTTAAATTGATGTTGGTTCCAGAAACTCCCGGAGCAATGGAACTTCCAAAAACAAACATTGGAGCAATTTCTCCATGATCGGTTCCCAAGTTTCCGTTTTCAGCCGCTTTTCTTCCAAATTCTGAAAACGTAACAGCAATGACATCTTCTCCCATATTTTGATTATTCAAATCAGTGATGAATGTTTTTATAGATTCGGAAATTTGGGTCAACAAATCGGCATGCTTGCCTAAATGTGATGTAGTATTGGCTGCCACTTGCAAATCATGGGTGTCGAAACCACCTATTTTAACCAAATATACTTTGGTTTGCAAACCGCCAGAGATAAATTTAGCCACTGTTTTTAGTTGGTTTGCCAAACTTGTACTTGGATAGGCTAAAGAATTACTGCCGCTATTAAAAGCCGCAGAAATGGTTTGAGCGTAGGTATTTGAAGACGTATCATTGTCTAAAATAAACTTCAATAAATTGCCGTATTCCGAATTTGGTATATTGGTTGGCGCAGCCCCTCCCAATCCATTGATAACCGAATAAAATCCAGAAGGATCTTGGCCGTTAATATTCAAGGACATTCCATGTTCGACTTCACCATGGAAACCCAAAGAATTTTCACTACTGCCTAATTGAATCCCCAATGGGAAATTGGCATTAAGAAAATCAGCATAATAATTTTCTAAAAAACGCCCTACCCAACCGCTTTGTGATGTATTGTTTGCCGGAGTTCCATCACCTCCTGTAAGCCAAAGGTCAGTAGATTTGAAATGGGACTTATCCTGGATTGGATAACCAACACCTTGGATAACCCGCAATAATCCACTGTCATATAAACTTTTAAAACCCACTAGCGAAGGATGTAACCCTACCTGATTCGAAAGGCTTAAAGTAGTATCTAAATTGATAATTCCATTAGTTCCCCCTACGTTGCTTAATTTAATATTTGGTCGTAACGAAGCGTATTTATCATATTGATTTATAGGCACTACCGTATTCAATCCATCATTAGCACCAGCCAATTGAATAAGAACTATTTTTTTTGCGTTTACGTTAGGACAAGTCTCCATTCCTGCAGATTTGAACAATGCAAAAACATCGGTAGGCAAAAGGCTTAACGCGCTTGCTGTGGATGTTAATCTAATAAAGTTTCTTCTTTTCATATTTTCTAACTTAATAAAAAAACATTTTTAATTTATGAAAATGGATTAAAAAATTTGGGACTCTGGAGCACTCAAAATTTTACTTACCAATAATTTTAATCTAGGTTCAACAACTGAATTTTTGCCATCTGACAAATACAAATTCCAAGCGTTTGTCCAATAAAAAGGAGCCAATCCTTGCAAAAGAAAGGAATTCATAAAATAATTTATTCTGTCCGAATCGGGAACTTGGGCAAACAAAGCATTACAAAGTTCTGATGTAAGTGTATAAGCATCTGAGGCATCTGATATCAAATTGCCATTTTTAATTACATCTGAAATATTGATTTTAGTCTTAATATTAGCGTTTCCACTGATTCTGTTAAAACCATCTAAAAGGGATTCTCCGACTCGGTATTTGGCAATTAATGTAGAAGAAGATATCCATGTCTTATCAAAATCAGGAGCTTGATAATAAGCAGGATGACCGGCAACATTATCAGGATCAAATAAAGTCATATTAGCACCCGTTAAAAAGGTATCGTGAACAAATTTGTCCCAGAAATTGATATAAAACTCATATGAATTTGTAGTAGGATCTGGAATTGTAGCTTTCAAATACGTTACAATTTCTGAAATTTGTTGAATAGGGGATTTTATAATACCCCCAATAGTTTCATCAGTAGCATTTGAATCATCTAAATCATAAAAATGTTGACTTGTTAATAACCTTCTAAGTACAGGTAAAATATTATAGCCATTATTATATAAATCAGTTGCTAATGGGGAAATAATATCCGTTTCTACCTCAGCAGAAATGGTGCTTTTGACAAAATAAATGTACATTTTTCTACAAATATTTTTAGCGGTAGCTTGCTGATTAAAAACCATCTCAACAAAAGCATTCAATTCGGTATCCATACTGTTGGCATCTGTCGCCGAAGCAATCGATGTATTGCCAAAAGCTGAACTAAAAACTTTTTTACTCGTAGTGTCAGGTTCTGTAATCGTAGTGTCATGTGACGAAAAAACATTGTATCCTTTGGGGATTCCTGTTGTGGTATCAATTACTGTTCTATCACCTTTGGTTTTAAATCCAGTCAATATTCTTGCGGCCTGAACAACGTCTTGTTCGGTATAAGTCGTATAATTTCCAGCAGCAATTTGAGGCCCTTTGCCTATAGTAAATAATTCTAAAAATTCTCGAGCATAATTCTCATTTGGAGCCGATTTAGTATTGGAGGTGTTGTTCAAATAGATTAACATCGCATTATCTAGAGTCATTTTCTTTGCTAAAGATTTGTAATTGCCATTAGTAGCATAAAATTGTAGTAATCGGATGTGGTCATAAAAATAAGTAGAAGCTCCACAAAGGCTTTTCTCGACTGTAAATCTCGTGGAAAGAAAATGACATAATTTGTATTTTAATGTCGGGCTATTGATGGCATTAAACCACCACCAACCAGCAATAATGGATCTTTTTCTAGCTTGAGCATTAAAACTTGATGGGGTAATGGTAGATTCTGTCCAATAACCATCGGGGGCATCAGTTGGTGAGGGATCATAAGGCAATGACAATATTGAAGCTTCATTAACGAGCAACAAATCAAGGGCTTGCGAAGGTGTTAAAACAGAAAACTGATCGATCACAGTTTTAGAATATACAAAACTTGCTCTTCGTAGTAAATGCCTAGCAAAAACAGTTCCTAAGGCATTATTATTTGGGGTTAATGAAGCCATAATTTATATTTATAGTTTATTTGACTAGCAATTTACAAAAAAGTTTAATCTAGTGACACAAAAATATTTTTATAATAAAGGAGTGAGGCAAATAAAAAATACATGGTTTTTATTTTAATGCCAATCGGATTGCTTCATGAGCAAGAGTAATCATTACTTCATATCCTGCTTTATTGGGATGTACACCATCTTCAGAGAAAATGGATTTCAATCCTTTTTGCTCATCTACCATTGCTGAATAATAATCTACATAAGGAATAGCATTGGTATAAGCATACTCAGATATCATTTTATTAAGTGTCACAATTTTTCCTGCAGGCTCAAGCCCTTGTCTCCAATAAAAATCAAAAACGGGAAGTACGGAACATAGAATCACTTTGATGTTGTTTGCCTTGGCTAATTCAACCATCGAAAAAATATTGTTGGCTATCATTTCAAGTGTTGAAGGTCCCGTGTTTTGTGCAATGTCATTGGCACCAGCCAACAACACTACAACTGATGGCTTCAGGGCAATAACATCTGCTCTAAAACGAACCAACATTTGTGGACTAGTTTGTCCGCCTATACCTCTGTTAATATATGATTTTTCAGAAAAAAACTAGGATAAACAACAGACCACAACTCGGTTATGGAATCCCCCATAAATACTATTCTTTTTTCTCCAAGTTTCAACGGACTTAGTTTATCATTCTCAGTTTGATACCGATTTAAATATGGCCAGTCTTGAGATTGTAAATATTCTGTCATAAAAAGCTAAAAATAAGATTTAAAAACTAACTTTAATCAAACAAATCAGAGGATAAATAACGATCTCCTCGGTCGCAAATAATAGCGACAATCACTCCGGATTCCATTTGACTTGCCAGTTTTAGTGCCACTGAAACAGAGCCTCCACTACTCATCCCTGCAAAAACGCCTTCTTCTTTAGCCAATCGTTTGGTCATTTTACGAGCTTCCTGCTCACTGACTTCTATGATAGTATCCACTTTTGAGGCATCAAAAATTTTAGGCAAATATTCCTGTGGCCATTTCCTAATACCCGGAATTTGGGAACCATCACTGGGTTGTGCTCCCACGATTTGTATGGCTGGATTTTTCTCTTTCAAATAGGTAGAAGTACCAATAATAGTACCTGTAGTTCCCATCGCCGCAACAAAATGAGTAAC